>JAUHYL010000081.1 GCA_030426545.1 Gammaproteobacteria bacterium | reverse complement strand
TTGAGAGTTCTGCCAACAGCATCATCGACTTCTTCCGCACACACCTCAAAGGCGACAGCGAAGCCGAGGCGCGATTGATTGCGGGCATTGTCTACGACACGGCGGTGGAGCTGACCTACTCGGCGTCCGGCGGCACGGATGTCACGCTGCCGCTGCCGCCACCGGTTACCGACCGGGTCGCCGGCGTAGAGCCGAGCACGAACCTGGTCGATGGCCAGTTCGTCACGGTGACCTGGCGCAACTACATTGCGGGCAACACCATCAACGTTCTGCAGTGTTCCGCCGGCGGCCTCGGTGGCAACGACGTGTGTGATTTCAGCAATGGCCTGATCCTGCAGCCCAACCCGACCGGCGAGGGCTCGCTGCAGCTGGAGATTATCGTCGGCGACGTTGGCTCCGGACGCTGCGATGCGACGACCGACGACTGCGTGATCGTGGTCAATGATGGCGGGTCGCAGACGGATGAGGCCACGCTGCGACTGCCGATCAGTTTCGCGCCTTAGGCGGTTGACCTTACCCCAGATACTGGCGCAATGAACTCTATGAGATTTCTGGTTACTTAGCGATCCCCTTCAGTTGAGTCACCTTCAATACTGAACGAGGGTGCAGCCGTAGCAACTGAGCTAGCGAAAAACTGGCGTGACTACGCCGGGAGCGCGCGGCAGCTTTAAGTGCGCGCGGGCCAGCGCGCTAGTGCGGCGCCGCGCCGTCCTGCGCGCCGGCGTGTGCCGCGATTTGCGCGGCGATGCCGGCGGACAACTGGCCGAGCAGTTCGCTGTAGGCGCCCGCGACCGTCGCCGGTGTCGGCTCACCCTCAGGCATGCTGTAGCGCTCATGGGCGGTGGATCGGGCGACCGGCGCTTCCTCCGCCGGCTGCGTGATTATCCATTCCGCCGTCAGTTGCGCCTGTGACGCGGTCACATCCAGCGCCAGTACATTCACCTTCACCGCATACCCGGGTGGCGCGCTGTTTAAACCGGGCAGATAACCGACGTTCTGGGTACCCAACTGTGCCGCGAGGTTTAGCGCCAGAACGCGCTGCATGCCATCGACCAGCGGCTCCGCCCAGCGCGCGGTGCCAGCCAGGCGCACGCGGTTGCCGTCGCGGCGGTAGATGATCTCGTTGCGCGCCAGGTACTCCGGTATCGAAACCGGGCCGATACCGACGGCAATATCATCTGATTCCGTTGCCGGAGTCGACTGCGCTGTCAGCAGGTAGTACTGGTAGCCGGGGCTGCTGGCGCAGGCGGCCAGGAACAGGGTCAGCACCGCAATCGGCAACATGCTGCAGGGCGTTGTCTTCATAGTCATTCTCCGCTTTTGCCTCTGAGCAGGGCTTCGGGTTGTCGCTCCAGCGTGTTCGCCAGCGTCTGCAACGACCGACCGGCACGCGATACCTCCTGCAGCGCGCGATTGATCTCCACTACCGTTGCCGAGTCACCGGACACCAGGCCATCAACCTCCTTCAGTGTCTGCTCGAAGGCCAGGATCGCGTCGTCCAGCAATTTCAGGTTGCCCGAAATCAGTTCCGCGATCTGCGGCAGTTCGGCGTTGACACTGGCCACGGCAGTGGTGGATTCGTCCAACATTGAATCGAGTTTCGGTCCCGTGCTGGCGAGCTGCGTCTGTAACTGTCCGCTCAATGCCTCGAGGGAGGTCAGCGTGCTATTCAGGTTTGCCGGAATCTGCACGAACTGCTCGTCCTTCACCATGTTGTGCAGGGAATCGGCCAGCGCGTTCACATCGTCGACAATACGGGTGATGTCAACTTCCTGCAGCTTGCGCGTAATTTTCTCCAGGTCGGTGGGCACGGTGGGAAACTGGAAGTGCGGAGAGTCGATCTGCGCCAGCTTGATCTCGGTGTCCGGAAAGAAATCGAGCTGGATATACAGCAGGCCGGTGAGCAGACTCTGCACGTTCAATTGCGCGCGCAGGCCCTGCTCGATCAATTCCTCCGTCAGGCGGTCGTTCATACCACCGCGCACTTGCACGGAGCGTGTGTCCAGATCTGCCTCCACCAGCATGATGAGTTCGAGGTTGTTGGAATCCAGAATCACCTGGATATCCGTCACCTGTCCCACCTGCACACCGCGCAGCGCCAGTGGTGCCCCAACCTTCAGGCCCTTGACGGAACCGTCAAATACCATGATGACCTTTTCGCGGTCACCCAGGCCGGTGCCCAGCAGGTAGATAAGCACCACGCCGAGAATAACCAGGGCGCCCACCACGAAGGCGCCGATCGCGACAGTCTGGTTCCTTGCACTCATGCGCTCTCCTCATCAATGTCCAATGCCGCGCTGCGCGACAGGAACTGGCGCACCACCGGTTGCTCGCTGTGCTCACGCAGTTCGCGGGGATTGCCGTAGGCGATCATAGTGCGCGTACGATTGTCCAGATAGACCGAGTTGTTCGCAATGGCGAAGATACTGGGCAACTCGTGTGTGACCATCACCACGGTCGCGCCGATAGATTCCTTCAGTTCCACGATCAGGTCGTCCATCAGGCGTGAGCTGATCGGATCCAGACCTGCCGACGGCTCATCGAAGAACAGGACTTCCGGGTCCAGCGCGATGGCGCGCGCCATCGCCGCACGCTTGCGCATGCCGCCGCTAATCTGTGAGGGATAGAAATCCTGGTAACCGCCAAGGCCCACCAGCGACAGCTTGTAGGCGACAATATCGGCGACCTCGCCGGGACGGAACGCCGTGTACAACTGCAACGGCAGCGCCACGTTCTCCTGCAGTGTCATGGCGCTGAACAGGCCGCCGGATTGGTAGGTGATACCCCAGCCACGGCGCATGCTCTCACGCCGCGCGTCGCTGGCGCGAAAAAAACTTTCCTGACCGTACAGTATGTCGCCCTCGCGTGGCGTCACCAGGCCGAGCATGTGTTTTAACAGCGTGCTTTTGCCGCAGCCACTGCCGCCCATGATGACGAAAATATCACCGCGGTTAACATCGAAGGTGAGTTCACTTTGCAGCACAAAAGAACCGTAGGCCATGGTCAGGTCGCGCACACGGATACATGCCTGTGTTTCAGCCACGCTCATATACCCAACTGCTGAAAAAGAATGTTAATCGCCGCATCCGAGATGATCAGGTAGACGATTGCAGTGACCACCGCTGCCGTGGCCGCTTCCCCGACCGCGGCGGAACTCCTGCCCGAATTGATCCCGGCGCGGCATCCCGCCACCGCGATCAACAGGGCGAAAACCACACTCTTGAACACGCCTACCCACAGATGCGTCAGCGACAACGCTCCCTGTCCCTGTTCGATGTACTGTGCCGGTGCCACGCCCATACCGGCGGCGACCAGGCCACCGCCGATCATGCCGAGCAGGTTGGCGTATACCGTCAGTAGCGGCATGATAACCACGAGCGCCAGCAGACGCGGCAGCACCAGAAACTCCATCGGCGAGACGCCCATCGTGGTGATCGCGTCAATTTCCTCATTGGTCTGCATGGTGCCCAACTGGGCGGCGTAGGCGGCACCCGTCCGGCCCGCCATGACCACCGCCGTCATCAGCACGCCCATCTCGCGCAGCATACCGATGACCACCAGGTCCGCGACGTAGATTTCCGCGCCGAACTGGCGCAACTGTGCCGCCCCCAGATAACCGAGGATCATGCCCACGAGGACACTGGTCAGACTGATGATGGCGAAGGCATCCGGGCCCGCCTGGTAGCAGAAATGCCGGAAATCCACCATGCGCGTGTTCGCCCTGCCCAGCGCGAGGCGCCCCAGCGCAAGCGCCATCTCACCGATGAAGCCCAGGCTCTCCGACAGGGAGCCGGTAATACTGCGCCACAACTCACCCGGGTCAAGGGCGGACCATCGGGACTTGCCGGCACTCTCGTCCGTTGTGTGTGGCGGCACCGCCGTGGCGACGTCCAGCAGTCGCTGCGCGCCCGGGGGCAGACCCTGCGCCTGAAACTCTATGCCGGCCTCCCGACAGTAGTTAAAGCACTGCAACAGGAACGCCATCAGAATGGAATCCCACTGGCCCAACTGCGCGCCGTCAATGGTCAGCTGTGTAAGCTGACGGCCCTGCAGTCGCTGCCGGAATGTATCGAACGACTCGCATGCTTGCCCCTGCACCCAGTCACCGCGAAACGCCGCGTGTACGTGCGGGCTGTCATTTTCGGTAACGACGAGTTCGGGTTCTGAGCGGGGCATTCCAGACACAAAGGTAGAGGCGAGTTGCAAAGCGGATAACTTACAGGGGTAGGCGATAAAGGTACACTCCCGGACAGGCTGTTTCCCGCGGGCACGTCGGTTACAATTGAGCCGGGTTCGAGCCGCGTCGCGGCCCGCCCTTTCACCCACCGTCGCGGTATCCCGATTGCTCCGCCACATCCTGACACTGCTACTGTTACTTCTGCCCGCCGCAGCCGGGGCAGCGACCCTGCGCTACGAGCTGAGCGGGCTGGACGGCGCGCTGCTGGAAAACGCGCGAGCCTGGCTGGGCGGAGCGCCGGATAGCGTTCGCGAGCGGCAGAATTTCGTCGCCTCGGCGCGCAAGCGGGTGGCCGACTCACTGCGCGCGCTGGGCTACTACGAACCGCAGATCGACATCGAAGTGGAGCGAACCGAACCGCGGTGGACGCTGCGCATCGCGGTGCGACCGGGCGAGCCGGTGCGCCTGCGCAACATCGACCTGGGCGTAGCGGGCGCGGCGTCGTCCGATCCCGCCTTCGACGCATTGCTGCGCGAGCCAGGTTTCAAGCGCGGCGATGCACTGCATCACGGCGCCTACGAGGCGCTGCGCTCGCGCCTGCTGACACTGGCGCAACAGCGCGGCTACTTCGACGCCGGGTTCACCCACAGCCAGGTTGCGGTGGACGCCGCCGGTGGCAGCGCCGACATCACCTTGCACCTGGACAGCGGGGTGCGTTACCAGTTCGGCGAACTGCGCTTCGACGATACCCGTGTCAGCGCCGACATGCTGGACGCGCTGAGTACCTTCAGTAATGGCGACCCCTACGATCAGGCCGAACTGCAGGCGTTCCAGGCGCGCCTGCAACGCACCGGGTTTTTCGCCGCGGTGGTGGTGGAGCCACTGCGTGACCAGGCGCAATCCGGCAGGGTGCCCGTGGCGGTCAGCCTGCACCCGGCGAAGCGCCACAGCATCGATCTCGGCATCGGCTACAGTACCGACACCGAGGGGAGGGTGTCGCTCACCTGGCGCACCCCGCGTATCAATCGCGCCGGCCACAGCCAGCAGACACGGCTGGTGTTCTCGCAGGTCAACCCCAGCGGTCGGTTCAACTACAAGATTCCACTGGGGCACCCGCTGGACGACCTGCTGTACCTGTGGGCCCGGGTGGAGGAGAACGAATTCGGGGACCTGGACAGCCAACAGCGCGAACTGGGCACGCGCCGCGAATTGCGCACGGACAACCTGGTCTGGGGCTACTCCCTGCGCGGGCTGGACGAGTCATGGAACCTGCTGAACAACGACAACCGCAACGAGTACCTGTTGTTCGGGGCGTCGCTGTCGAATCGCGATATACGCGGTTCGCTGCTCGACCCCTCCGGCGGCCTTAGCCAGCTGTACACGATGGAATACGGCAACCAGGATGCCGGCAGCGACGTCGACCTGTTGCGCTTTACCGCACTGCTTCGCTACGTGGCCACGCCACTGCCGCGTCACCGGCTGGTGGCGCGGGCCGAGTTCGGCGCCGCGGACGTGCAGCGTGGTGACCGCGATGACCTCGCTCCCTCGCTGAGCTTTTTCGCCGGCGGCAACCAGAGCATCCGAGGCTTCGCCTACCAGTCCATCGGCGATGAGATTGAAGTGCAGCGTGAAGACGGCAGCAACAAGCGCCTGGTGGTGGGCGGCACACGCCTGGCGGTACTCAGCCTTGAGTACCAGTACTACCTGAACGACAACTGGCGCGGTGCGATCTTCACCGACGGCGGTGACGCGTTTGATGCGGGCGACCTCGACTGGCACGTCGGTGCCGGGTTTGGTGTGCACTACCTGTCGCCGGTCGGCGCGATCCGCATCGAGATCGCCCGCGACGTCATTGAGAACGATGCCGACTGGCGACTGCACCTGAACATAGGGGCCGAGTTTTGAAGCGGCGCGTCGCCCTGGCCCTGTTTCTCGCGGTACTGCTGGGTCTGCCGCTGCTGGCGGTCTACACAGGCGCCGGCGCCCGCGCGCTGCTGCCGCTGGCGGCGCGACTGGCGGGCATCGAAATACAGTACGCCGGGGGTAGCCTGGCCGGCACCCTGCAACTCGAGCGATTGAGCCTGCAGGGGGAGGGGCTGACGCTCGATGTCAGGCAGATAGCATTGCAAGCGGACCTGCGCTGCCTGTGGCAGGGCGCGCTCTGCCTGCGCGAACTTGGCATCGGTGCCGTAACGCTGTCCCTGCACGACAGCACAGCGCAGGCACCGGATGCGCCCGTTGCAGACGCGCCGTTTGCGTTTCCCATCCCGGTGACCGTGCGCTCGCTGCGCATCGGCAGCGCGCGTGTCGAGTGGCCCGGCGGCGCCTGGTCGCAGGGCGCGGCACAACTGGGGTTGCGGCTTGCCGGTAGCGAGGTCAGCGTGGAGGCCGCGACCATCGCGGGCGCAGTGCTGGCGCTGGACGGCGCGGCGCAGCAACAGGCGGGAACCACCGGCAACGTTCCGCCCGCCATCGCGCTGCCGCTGCGGCTGCGCCTCGCACACCTGACGCTGGCAGCGCCGCAGCTGTCAATGTCGGGCAAGACCTATGCGTTGCGCCAACTGTCGCTGGCGGGCGAATGGCAGGGCGACCAACTGCGCCTCGATTCCCTGAGGGTCGACAGCGCGGAGCTGGGCCGCCTGGTGCTGCGCGACAGCGCGCTGCAGCTGCGTGACAACTGGCCGCTACAGGCCGCCATTGAACTGACGGCTCCGGGCGACCTGGAGTGGCCGGCATTGGCGGGCCGCAAGGCCAGCGTCTCGATCGCGGGGGATCTCGCCGCGCTGGAGATGGATATCGACATGGCCGGCGAACCGGCGCTGCTCGGTGGCGGTAGCGTCAACCTGCTCGCCGCACAACCCGTGTTCGCGGGGCAATTCGTGGTCGACGCTGGCGCGCCGATCGCACTGGCGGACTACCTTGAGCTGCCCGCGTCAGTGGCGGGCATGGAGTTGCTGCCACCGGCCACGCTGACCATCGGCGGCTCGACCGCGCAGCAGGAGCTGACTGTCGCGGGCAGCTTCAACGTTGTCCACGCCGGCGCTGTCGCCGTCGATGCCAGCGCCCACCTCACGGGTGATCGCCTGGCGATCGATGCACTCTCGCTGCGCCGCAGGGACGGTGACGACTCGCTGCTGATCAAAGGGCAGCTCGACTGGGCCGATGGTTTTTCGTGGGACATCAGCGCAAAAACGCCGGGCCTCGCACTGCCCACAACAGATGCGACGCCGCTTGCGGGTCATCTCGCGGGCAGCCTCAGCAGCAGCGGCTCCCTGCGCGACGGCGCGCAGCACATAGCCTTCGACAGCATCGCCCTGGCGGGCGAGGTGGGAGGCGCCCCGGCGCGGATCGAGGGCGCTTTCGCAGTGGACGGCGGTGAGTTGACGCCCGACAGTGCACTGCGCGCCCGACTGCCCGGTGCGCAACTCTCGCTGCGGCCGGCGGCGGACGCGCCCGGTACCACCGCGGTCTCACTGCAGGTGCGCGACTTCGGGCAGTGGCTCCCGGGCCTGGCGGGGGAGATCAACGTGAATGGCCGCATCGACAGCGCGGGACGTTCAAGCCTGCGCGGCGACCTCGCCGGGCTGAGCTGGAACGGGCTGCAGGCGCAGACGGGCTCCCTGTCCGCCAGTTACGATGCGCGCGACGGGGGCTTCGACCTGCGCCTTGCACTCGATGCGGTGCAGACCCCCGCCGGTCGATCTGACTCCCTGCTACTGACCGGTGACGGTGATCGTCAACAACTGCGGGCACAGCTCACTGGCGAAGGCGCGGTCGCGGGAGAACTCGCCGTCGTCGCCGTGCGGCAGTCGGCAGGCTGGTCCGCCGAGCTGGCACCGACTGCGCTGGATGTGGGCGGGATGACCTGGCAGCTCGAATCGCCCGTGACGTTCACATTAAGCAGCGACAACAGCGTTGCGATCACGGGACACTGCTGGCGGCAGACGCACGCGAGCCTGTGCACGCAGGACTGGGCGCTGCCACCCAAGGAAGTAAACACGGCCACCCTGAACGCCGATGTCCGGCTGCTGCAGCGCTGGCTGCCCGCCGATACAGACATACAGGGTCCGTTGCAGGCGCAATTGTCCGCCGCATGGGGTCCGAACCGGGAGACCACCGTGCAGCTCGGCGCCGAGGCCGGGCCCATTGTGCTGACGGTGGTACTCCCGGAGGGCGAACAGCGCCAGTTACAGTGGCGCAGCGCCGTCCTTGATGCGCACTTCAATGCCGGCGTACTGGACCTGGCAGCCTCGGTGGCAAACGGCGAGCGGGAGCAACTCGCGCTGGACCTGAGGCTGCCCGCAGACCGGGAACAGCCACTATCCGGGTCGCTGCGCATCGAAGCGCTGCAACTGGCGGCACTGACCGGTTTGTCGACCGCGCTGGGCGGCCTCGACGGTCGACTCGATGGCGAACTCAGCCTGGGAGGCTCGGTCGCGCAGCCACGGCTGAACGGCGAAATCCGCCTGCAGGATGGACGCATGCTGCTCGCCGGCAACCCCACCGAACTTGAAAGCCTGGAGCTGCGTCTATTGGCGCGCGGCGACAGCGCGACACTGTCGGGTCAGGGTAGGCTGGGCGGCGGTGAGCTGGCGGTGTCCGGCGAGCTGCTGACCACGCCGCAGCCGCGGCTGACCCTGACGTTGCGCGGGCAGGGCAATACGCTTCTCTACCCGCCCGCTACGCAACTGCACACCTCCAGCGACCTCACGCTCAGCGCGCAGGCCGGCGAAGTTGCCCTGAACGGCGAGGTGACCGTGCACGGCGGCGTGTTCGAATACGAGCAACTACCGGACAACGGCGTGGCGCTATCCGACGATGTCGTGCTGGTGGACAGCGCGGGGGAGCCGCTGGCAGCGGAACAGCCCATCGCGATCAGCACGGACGTGCGTGTGCGGGTGGAAGACGGTTTCCTGCTGCGCGGCCCGCAGCTGGAGGCCGGCCTGTCCGGCGATCTGCAACTGCGCCGCCGACCGCGCCAGCCCCTGGAAATTTACGGCAGCCTGAACACCGCCGGCGGCCACGCCACCGTGTTCGAGCGCACACTGCAGATTAAACGCGGGGTGGTCAGCTTCAGCGGCGCGCCGGACAATCCGCTGCTTGATCTGAGCGCCGAACGATACATCAGCGGCAGCGATGTCACCGCCGGCGTGCGCGTGCGCGGCGCGCTGGCGAGCGACCTGTCCCTGGATATCTACTCGGACCCACCGATGCCCCGCAGTGAGGCCATGTCCTGGCTGGTCTGGGGTCGCGGGCTCAATAGCGGCACCGGAGGCGATGGCGCTGTACTCGCCCTGTCGCTGGCCGGCGGTGTGGTCAACCGCTCAAGCCTGGTGTCGGCAATCAACCGCGTACCGGGCATTGATAACGTCGCCTTTGGCGCCGAGGGCGACGAGGAAGACGCCGCCGCCACGGTGAGCGGCTACGTGGGCGAACGCCTGTACCTGTCCTACGGCATCGGCTTGTACGAGCCGATCAACGTGCTCACCGCGCGCCTGTTCCTGCAAACGCGCCTGTGGCTGGAAGTGGTGAGTCGACTGGAGAACTCCGTCGACCTGTATTACTCCTTTGATATCGACTGAGGTTGCAGGGCGCGGCCATCGCTGGCGCGCCGGTAAACTGGACATTCCCGCGCGCGTCCTGCTACTCGCGGCGAGCCCGATAGGCCTCCAGTGCGACCCTGAGTCGCTCAATGTAATCCGGTGGGAAATGCCAGATCGGGCTGGACTCCTGCGGCGCAAGTCCGCGCTCGGCGGGTAATAACTTATAGCCGAGTTGCACGAGGATATCGCTGCTGACCCAGGGGCTGCTGCGAAAATAGCTGTGGCCGTTGCCGGTGTCAGCGCCCTCGGCAGATGAGACGTTGATCAGGCTCAACTTGGGCTGCTCGGCGAGATACGCCCTTGCATCAGCAGATATCTGGTTTGGCTCCCAGTGCTGGCCAAGGCGCGGTCGATTGGTCAGAAAGCGTGACATTCCCAGTGCTTTGTCCTGGCCCGACATGTACACCGAGGTGTGCTCCGGGACTCGCAGTAAACCGTCGGCCAGGTACTCGCCAAACACCGCCCGGTCGACGTCACTGCCGACCAGAATCAGGTTACCGATACGGTATTTGTCTCGAACCTCCTCGTCGGTCAGGTGCTGCGAAGCCATGGCCAACTGTTCGAACGTTCGCGCCACCAGGCGGGTACCCGCGCTGTATCCGATCACGTGAATTCTTTCGGCCATTGTCTGTTGCGCGAGGAATTCCAGAAACAAACGGAAGTTGCGGGCAAAACCGGCCGCGGTATCAATGTCCCGCACGTAGGCAGTCGTTTTCGGTGTGGACGGCCAGGAATAGGCAACAAACGCCCCGGAATAGCCGAGGAAATGCCACAGTTCCGTCGCAACAAGCACGGGGTTGTCAAAATTCACCTTGTAGCCGTGGATATAGACATACACGTCCGATGAGTTCGAGCTTGTAAGTTGCTGATTGATGGCCGTGGCAAAGCGCTGTTGTCCGACGCCTCCGTCCGCCGGTGCCAGTCTATCGTCGATCAAGGGCGTGACCGTCGACGCCAGTACGCCGTACTCCTGTACGTTCGAAACTGAAATGGGGTACTTCTCACCACGCTCCTTGAGCAGCGATACCCGCCTTGCCTCTTCCCAGGTGGCCTGGCCATCCTTTACCGTCACCTCGGCAACCCCCAGTCGCAGTACGTAGCCGCGCTCATCGAGGTAGGGCTTGGAACCGGGATCTCCGGACGAGGACCCGGAGGTGGCGCGGTCAGTGGCGTACAGCACGCCCTGGTAGGGAACACTGACAAACGGATCCTGCTCCGGAATTGCCGCGTCAACACTGCCCTCCGTATAGGCAGCGGGTGCGGGCATCAGGTCGATCGTGGTGATTGGCGGTGTTGTGCTGCAGGCGCCCAATAGCAGAACAAGCGCCACACAGGGAATCCGGCTGCGGCCGCGATTCGCGTCAGCGCCCAAGGGCGATGCATTGTCGCGTTCAGACGAGCCGCGTTGCGGTGCTCGCCCGCCGTCGAGGTCGAGGCCGTGCTCTGCTGATTGCCCCCGCATTAATCCAACTCCGGCCGAAACGTCAGGGAGAGGCTGACAAATTGACTGCTGCCCAGGTCGAATTCGGGTTCTTCTATGTGCGAGTCCGAAACCCGCAACGTACCCAGCCCGCCGTAACCGGCTTCAACGGCAAACCACAGACTTTTGTAGACGCGTCTGTCCAGACTCAACCCAAAGTCCCAGGTACTGATATTCATCGCAATTTCATCCTGCTCCGGTACGAAAGACCAGGACGCCCCGGAGGGTGAGGCGCCCAGGCGCATCGTCCAGTCTTTCGACGGTGAGTATACAACGCCGGGCCAGGGCATAATCGCACTGATGGTCCAGCGTTCATCGATTGTCCACGAGGCGCCGATATAGGGGATATAGAAGTCTTCTTCCGGGGAAATATCGAAATAGAAACCGAACGCCCACCACAGATTCTCATCCTGCTCGTACCGGCTGAAGACGCCACCGAGGTACTGCCAGTTCCAGTCGCTGCCCCGCTCGGAACTCTTGTGGGCCAGTGGCATCACGAAACCGGCGACCTGCCATTGTGCATTGGCCTGCCTGAACCAGCCTGCCGGCAAGCCGACAGAGGTCACATTGAAACTTCTCCCGGTGTCATCCTTGATCGTAAAGTCACTATAGCTCAGGTAATTGCCAACAATCAGCGCATCGCGCCTGCTCATCTGTATGGGCAACAACGCGCTCTGTGTCATTCGATCAATGTCGTACTCCAGCGCGGCCCCCTGCGGATTCTTGACTTCGGAGTTTCTGTAGGCTGTAGCGCCGATACTCAACAGTGGGAACATCGGTGCATTGGTTTTCGCCCGTGGAAAGACAAAATCTGTGTCACTCCACCGTTCGACCAGGTCTTCAGCGATGCCGCCGTCCTCAGACCGCGTCGGGGTCTGCCCGCCAAGAAAAAGGATGGCCGCACAACCGATCAGCATGCTGGTTTTCAACCCGTTGAATCTCCGCTTGACGTTTGGCGCTGTTCCAACCCGGAAGAGAAGAATACCAGAAGATTCATGTTCACCGGGAAGCCGGTCTTGAGCGTCAGTTACTCGTGGAGTGTGAAACAAAGCCACTGGTACAGGTACAGGCACCAGGTAGACCCTGTAAAAAGTAGATACTTTCGCTGAGTGGCATTTCGCCGGTTGAATTGGAAGTAAACCGTAGAGGGCCGTCCGCGCACCCTACGTGCGCGGACGGCAGTTCAGGCACTAGCACCCGATAACGATACAGGCGTCACCCACGCCGTCATTGTTAGAGTCTTCCTGACCCGGGTTCGGGGTTACCAGACAGTTGTCAACAGCGTCACCAATGCCATCGTTGTCGGTGTCGAGACCAACCACATTGTCGCAGGCGTCGCCGATGCCATCACCATCACTATCACCCTGGCCGATATTGGCAACGGTCGGACAATTGTCGAGCCCATCGAGTACCGAATCCTCGTCGCGATCGATGCCCATGCGAGTACCGGAACCCGGGGGAACACAGGTATAGGTGATGGGGCCTTCTGTATTCGCGAGCGCACGCAAATCAAGATTGCTGATGGTTGTGTTGATGTCTGAGCGGAACAAGCCGCTCGGTAGTTCGCGCACCCAGCCGCGTTGCGCGCCACCGACGGTACCTTTTGCGATCAGCTCGCATTCCTTCACTGTGCCGCCGAGTATCAACGAGTCAAAGTTCGCGTTTGAGCGATTGACGAATAGATCGATACGCGGATTCACCGCTGTCGCCACCGCGGGCGCGAGTGAAGCCTGCTGTCCGACGATGGGCGCGATATCACTGGGGAACTCATGCGAAAACATTTGCAGGTTGAATTGCTCCGTATTATTCAGCGCAAAAACGGAAGCGGCGAAGAAGTTGAAGAGCGTGTCAACCGAGCCATCGTGGAGGAAGCCAAAGCCGCGTATCTGATCACCCTGGTGTGGAAGCGGGGGTATTCCAAACATGCCGACTTTGTCATAGGTGTTGCGCATGTGGGGAACCTTCATCTGTTGGGTTCCACCCTCATTGCTCTGCTCACCACCCGTACCGAAGAATCCGTTGGCAGGGTCGAGTGTGTGGCAGCCGTCACAGTTGTTGACCCCATCGGTAGGAGCGCCAAAGAAACGCGTCTCACCTGCCTCCGCAGCGGCACTACCGACATTGTCCAGGCCGCGTATCGGATTGGGGGGCAGCACTACCTGAAGTATGAAGTCTGTGAAGAGCTGCATTTCCGGCGTGGAAATGGTGCCGTTTTTACCCACCAGGCCCTCGAAGGCGACGATAAAGTTGTTGAACGAATGATCTTCTGAACACAGTGCCCCCGTGGGCTCCGTGCAGGTATCAAGACCGCCAATGCCATCGACGCGGTCACCACGCCAGTGCATCGCGCCGTGAGTAGCCATGCCCTTCAGGGTTTGCGTGGTCATGGGGCCTTTCATCGGGTGAAAGTTCTGGGCAACGCCATTGATGATTGGCTGCGTATTGGTTGTTACATGATCGTCCGGGTTCCCAAGATTCCAGGCCAGCTGGTCCATGGCGCCGAAGATGTGACAGCTGGAGCAGGAGGCTTCACCATTTCCCGACGTGAGGTCCGCGGCGTACAGGAACGGGCGGCCGTCGATAATGGACTGGGGCTCGGGGTTTGGCAGTGAATGTGTCTCCACCGTGTTATTGGTGGATAGATCGATCACCTCCAACTGGTTATTGAAGCGCGTCATCACGTAGAGGCGATTGTTGACCTCGTCGAGCACCATGCCGCTGGGCCCGCCCCCTACGTCGATATAGTTCGCGCTCTCCGCGGTGGGATCGAAATTAGCCTCAAAGCTGGCGGCCTCGATATCGGCGGTGTCAAAAACACCAATCTTGCCCGAGCCAAATGCGGCGACATACAACGTATTGCCATCACTGGATACCACGGGTTGTAAAGGTGTGGCCAAACTGTGAGCTGCCTGCGCATCAATGGCAGCATGGTCTGCGCCTGCGTCTGTATGCAGTTGGTTGTAGTCTATGTGCTGGTTGATGTGTTGCGGGTCAACGTCGCCATTGGCCGGATTCAAAACGGTAATGCGCGACTCGGAGAGGTGGCCCTGTACCGTGCTGCCCCCGTGAATTCCTGGCCCTTCGAAGTCAATGTGGTTCGGTAGCTCAGTGTTGGTGACGTAGACTCTTCCGCTTACCGGGTTAACCGCCATGTTAAACAGAATGGTGCCCACGTGGTCGTACTCGACAACCGAGCCTGCTGCCAATGTGTTGGCGTTGATAGAGAAAACATCGTGATCCGGTAGGCTCAAGCGCACCAACGAATCTGCTATTGCCCCCTTTGAAGTGAGCCAATTGGTGCCATCAAACTTCACGATGACGCCTACTTCCGGCGCAGCTACCTGCTCCTCACAAGCGGGGTCAGTATCGTTCTGCCAACAATTGTTAGTGGGCCCGGGAACGCCATTCGGACCGAAACCATTTGGCACCAGTGCTTCCCTGATTGCTGTTGTCTGGTTGCCCGACTTGAACGCGGCGGCGTACACAGTGTTGCCGTCAGCGGAGACTGCCAGAGCGCGCGGCGTATCGGCGAAGAAGCTTAGAATCTCCACGGGTGTACCGCCCAGGGTGGTGCCGATCGCGGTGGCATCAAACACCCACACATCAGCGCGCCCGATGCCCTCTGTCGTCAATTGTGGATCGCCCGCGCCCGGTACGGCAGCGATGGAAGAATCCTCCCGGTGCTGACCGCGGTGAGCGGTGGTTATGAATGCGCGATTGCCGCCCGTTCCGGCAAACACGATATCGCGGGGCTCATCGCCCACGATCAATGTACGGGTTACTTTGCCTGCATTGATGTCAACAATGCTCACGCTGTCAGACAGGTGGTTAACGACCCAGACTTCCGAATTGGAGCGCGCGGCGACGGCGACCGGCTCCATACCCACTGGAATGGAACGCAGGTGTACCAGGTAACCTCCGAAGGCAACGGTATAGACTTCCACGCTGTTGTCGGGGGTGTTTACAGCGATGAGCTGCGCGCCGTCTGGCGTCATCGCCACAGGCCGCACATGGCCGCTCTCGAAGGCGATGAATGAGGGCTGGGCCGAGGCAGGCATCACAGCCATAGCCAGCGTGGCCGCAAGGGCCGCGCACAGGCCGAAACTGGCCGTCAGTCGGCGCAGGGAATTCAATGTCATTGATAGCAAGTATTGTCTGTACATGGCTGATCCTTACCTTATTTTTATCGGGTCCGTGCAATCCCTGGCAGATGGCATTACACCCCGGGGGTCGAAAAGTCACCGCACTCGTGAATAGAGTGCCTCGAGCAGGCAGACCATATGACAGCGGGTCCAGGGTTTTTTTGCGTACTTACGAATCGCGGGTGTGTGCAGGGTAGGCCCCGAATCGCAATTATATAGTACGCAAACCCCTGCTCATCACGCTACTGGTTATTCTGCAGCCGCAATCTGGTACGTCACGACCGGCATCGTGCATTCCTCTGAAATCTCAGATCTTCACTATTAGATAGACGCACATTTTGTGCCAAACGGGTTAAAAACCCCGCATTCAAAGCGCTCAGCGCCGTTGGGCACTCTACCCATCGCCACAAGTGTAAAAAGAGTGGACGCTCTGCGCTGCCGGAGTGTGACCGGGATCACCCATCGGGGCGGCCTGGGCTATCGGGACTCATGTTAACCTAATCCGGGTTTGAGCCCGGTATCTACTGGGCTAAGCTGGCCTGATGACGCGAGGCCATACACGTCCATGTTTCCTATTCTGACGCAGATGATGTCGAAAATACTTCTCCAACTGTTTCTTATTGTGCCCCTGGTGTATCCCATCCCGGCGCCAGCCGCAGATGAGCCCTTTGAGTTGCAGGGGTTGCACACAAACCTCACGCTGCGCGAGGCGCTGGCCCATGTCGAGGCGCTCGGCGCGACCTGTGTAGCAGTCCGCGCCCGCAAATCTGTGGGCGGGCTAAAATCCCAGTGTTCCTTTCCCGCCTGCGATCTTGAAGAGGACAGCGAAACCTGTGCGTCGGGAAAACTCAAGGCGGCAACGTTCGAAATTGCCGGCCAGCCGATACTCACACTGGATTTCGAAGCGCCCACCGAAAACAGCCCCCTGCGCAGCATCGCGCTGTTCTACGCGGGAGATGTCCCGACTGTTATGCAGCGCGTGCTGGCGCTATATGGCGAGCCGAAGTTCGACACCGCATCGCAACTGGAAATCAGCTGGACGCCGTCACGACGGCTGATGTGGCAGCGCGGCATCCAGCGCGCCACGTTTATCACGCACCCGCAGATGATCTTGCTGGCGGCGGACAGGCCGGACTATGGCGGCAAGATGTAATCAGAATAGGCTAGAATTCTCCATGAGCCGGGGATAGTCCAATTGGAGTACAGCACCGAGTTACTATTCCGGCCAGGCGGCGGAAGAGTTGGCACTGCGATCATGAGTGTATGGCAGCTTTGGCCGCGACACTCCGCTTTGCCGGTTTATTTTCCTCGAATATACTTGGTTCAACCGAACCCTGAATGGAAGGCGAGTGAAATGACACTGCGATTACCGCACCTGTTGAGCCTGGTGCTGGGGCTCACTTTGACCGTATCGGTTCACGCGTTCAATTGCGCGCCCGTCACTCCACTACTGTCTCCGATAGTTCTGGAAAGCACCATCGCTGACATCACCATTGTAGAGCAGCTTGAGATTGAAGTGGCGGACCCGGAAATACCGACCGTTACCTACGCGAGAAGCGCGACCGCTGTGAGCATCAACAAGATATATCAGGGTGCCATAGAAGGGGATAGCGTGCCCCTGATCCATGAACAACTGCCGTGGTGCACGATTGACATCAGCGGACTGCCCGTGGGCGCACGCTACGTTCTCGCACTCAAACTCAATCAGTCTGGCGACTACACTGTTGTTTTTGGTACACAGGGGTTAGTGGTAAACAATGGCAATGTCGAGGGCGTGATCAGGGATTTCGGCTGTCCGGTGGCGCAGAACTGCGGTACCAGACCTGAGATGATGAGCCTGCAGCAATTTGACCAACTGCAGCAAGCGTACTTTGCGGGTGCCCGTTCAGGGTTGCAAATTGGTTCGCGGAATAATGCGTTTTTCAGCTTCGATAACCGCTCGCTGAATCTGGGCAGGGTCAGGCTGTATCGGGATTTCGAACATTCCTTCTCAGGGCGGCCCCCACTGGGCGTTGTGGAGGCTACCTTGCGCCTGGAATCGGGGGCAGAGGGAAATCTGGTGTTTTCCCTGGAGCAGCTAAAATCAGACTGAAGCCCACTGACGTGTCTGTTGATTCCGCTATGCATATGTGGCCGACGGCCTGCGTTGCCCACGCTCATGAAAACGCTGAAAGCCGGAGTCATGGGCGGAAGTAATGGCGCTGCCTGCTTCTTGACCGCTCTTTCAAGTGAAGAATTGAACGGAATACAATCCGCGCAGGCCTTTCACCGGTCCGCTATGCACGATTCAGGCATTGTTCAGGTTGGGCCACTTATTATTGAACCCAATGCCTGCAATTGAATTCCGCGCGGAGGTTGTGTTGCGAAAGGAAATGATCCTGCTCTGCTCCACGGTGGTGTTGTTATCGGCCTGTTCCGGTGGCGGTGGTAGCTCGTCCGGCAATACGACTACTCCGCCGGACGCGCCTAAATCGCAGGTCGTGCTTGATGCCGAGGCGGACGCACAGGCTGCAGAGGCGGCGCTTCTGGAAGTGCGCGCCAGCTCCAATGCGGAACTGCTCGAGGGTGTGTCTTTGTTCAATGACACCGCAACCAGTTGGCTCAGGGCGTATCTTATCGATGAGCCCCTGCTGGACAATCGTTTCCAACGGGCGACCCTGTTCATTTTTCAGTCCGCACTCGCTGCCCAGGACGATACCATCTGGGGCCGATACGGTGCCTGGGACCTGATGCACTACCTGCGCAAAGAACAGCCCGCACCTGAACTGGATGACTCAGGCAGCACTGAGGTCGCCGCGGTGAAAAGTCAAACACTGGCGTTACTCGAAGACTTGCACGAGGATATCGAAGCAAGGTTGGTGCAGTCGATCTATCTGCACGATCCGCTGGCACCTTCTGCCGAGGCGATGTTTCCCCAGCTGCTGGAGAACGGCTTGAGCTGGCTGCCGCGGGGCACGGTGTTCTTCAGCTACCCGTTCAATGCTGCGGCCCTTGATACAGGCTCTGCAGAGGCGGGGATAGTCGCCGACGCCTACGCCCGCGGCGAGAGCACTCCCAGTGTTGACGCCCTGGAAAACGCTTATTTCTGGCGACGTTACGTCGACCACGGCGCAATGGAACAGGGCGCGAGAACGCTGGCGTCCTTACTGGGTGAGCGGACCTTCCGCATGGGCACGGTGCCGCTGGTGTTTGGCGCGATTGTGGCCGAACGCAGCGGCCAGGCGCCCGATCTGCTGGCTTGCGTTGCAGTCAACCTGCTTGAACAGGTGGAGTCGTTTGCCGAGGAAGTTTTTGCCGCAGCACCGGGCGATGAATTGGCGGGGCTACCGCTGGACCCGATAATGATCGGCGAAATGCTCAGGCTCGATCAGTCCATCACGGTGGGAGGAGCGCAGGCGGCCAGCCTTACCCTGTTCACGCCGGGAGTATCACACCCCGAACGCCCAGCCATCGAACATAAGTTCGGCTCACTCCGAGTGTACCGCGAGGATGAAAACATTCTTATGTACTATGCCAGGGAGGGTGGCAGTTCCAGAGAATCTATTGTCCGGCATATCGAGGTGCAGTCTGAAGAAGCCATCTGCCTGCCGCGGTCGGAGTATGTGGAGTTGGTGGCTGAGTTTTCTGATTAGGCGTGATGCGAGAGCGAACCGACGCAAGAGTCACCTGGCATCGTGCATCAATGCGCGAGTAAAATGTCGTACCTTGAAACGATCACGCGGAGTTTATGCACATGATTAAAGCCGTTTCCCGAATGTTAGGTTTGTTTACAATTATTGTGGTGATCACTGGTTGCAAACTTGCCGTTATCGTAGTCGAGGGCGGCGAAGTGCAGTCTACAGGCTCAGGCACTTGTCTTGTTGGAAGCGTTTGTTTGCACGAGATCACAGACACCAATTTTCGCGAGAGTTTCACAGCGGTTGCGGATGACGGTTGGGTATTCGTACGCTGGCACAGTGCGGATAGTTTCTTTTGCGGTGAAGAAGATCTCCCCACCTGCACTTTGACGAATGATGAATCCGATGGGGATGAACTCGTAGAGTCTATCGTCGCCAGCGATCGTACGTTCTACATTATGCCCGTGTTCGAAAAGATCACAGCCGCGCCGATCACCCAGACCGTCACGGTACAAGGAAGAGAGTGGGCGCAGCCACGACTTTTTGAACCGGCCAACTGGCAACATGTGGATAACCTTTGTCCTGGCGGTGCCTGTTCAGGGACGTTGAATGGCTACGATATAAGCGGGTGGCAGTGGGCAACACTCGCTGACGTAAATGCGCTGTTCAACTTTTACATCGGTACCAATGAGTTAGGGCCGGGTGTGGGCGTTTTTCAGGAAGCGAATTCAGGCTGGGCTCAAGCGTTTCTAAACGATGGATGGCAAGCCTCCGTGGATCTTGGTCTGGGCAGAGGTGTTTTGGGCTGGACGACATTGAAAGGCTATCTCGCCGAGGTATTCCAGTCCGACGTTCCTTTTATCACCCCAGACGGCATAGGAACGTCATCAATTGAAGGGCCAGGAGTCTCTGAAACCCTGCAGTATGCTGGAGTTTGGCTATACAGAGACTGATAGTCGAGTTCCGACCATCACTAATCAGTGAGGGAAAAAGTGGTAGCTACGGGTGGACTTGGACCACCGACCCCAGCATTATGAATTTGCTGGATAATTTTAACTTATTGATTTTATTAACTTAAATCCGAACACCCACAGCGAAATTTGCACGACAGAGCACAATTTTTCGCCACAAGTCCCGCAAATCTCGCGCAGATACCAGTGGTGCCTTGGCAACTTTGTCTGTCCTTTTTTCCGGCTGTAAGCGAAATAAGGCGCCCTTAGTTTCACTTTTAGCTCATAAAGTGAAATAATAGCTCTTGTGTTTCACTTTCATTCAGCAGCGCAAGGTTTTTATGGCCATCAGGTTAGAGGAATATCGCTCTGGCGAATACCGGAGGGGTTTCCAGTACCAATT
>JAUHYL010000004.1 GCA_030426545.1 Gammaproteobacteria bacterium | reverse complement strand
TGGCAGTGCGGTATTGCACGCCAGTTACAGCACCCAGGTGGACGGCGTCAGTGAGGGAGTCAGCGCGTTGCTGGAAGGCATACCGCAAAGCACTCCGGTCGAGGTCTGCGCGGTGCCTCCAGACTGGGCTGAGCGTCAGTCCGGCGGTGGCCTGGAGCGGCTGCAGGATCATGTAGCGCCAGCGTTGAACGGTGACGCCCTGCAGCACACCGGCGGTGGCTCCGCCCTGTTGGAGGCACAATCCCAGTGCGCCTTTCAAGCCTTCGCACGGTACCGTCTTGCTGTCTCCCCGTTGGGCGAGTTCGGCGCCGGCCTGTCGGCGCCGGAGCGGGGCACGCTGGTGCACGAAGCCCTGCATTACTTGTGGCAGCAGATTACCGATCACGCTGCGTTGCTGGCGCTGCAGCAAACCGCGCTGGATAGCCTGATTGATAAGGCGGTGCATGAGGGGTTGCTCAGGCTGCCAGCTTTTCGCCGTATCGCCGTCGGGCATGCCTGCCTGGAGCTGGAGGCGCAACGATTACGCTTGCTGCTGCTCGAATGGTTAACCGTGGAGCGTGCACGGGGCGAGTTTCGTGTGCTCGCGCTGGAGCAAAAAGTGGAGATCACCCTCTCACAACTCAAGCTTCGGTTGCGCGTGGATCGCATGGATGAACTGCCCGACGGCGGCAAAGTCATCATCGATTACAAGACAGGCGCCGCCAGTACCACAGACTGGCTGGGCGATCGTCCGCCCAAACCACAGCTTCTCCTGTACGGGTTGGCGGAGGATGAGCTGCCAGCGGCCATCAGTTTCGCCCGCGTGCGTCCAGGGGACTGCGCCTATGTCGGACTGGGCCGCACGGAAGCCATCCCCGGTGTTCGCAGCGACATTCAGGGCGTGGTGAAAGACCGTATGAATGTCGCGGACTGGGAGTCACTCAATGCAAGTTGGCGGCAGACGTTACAGCAGCTGGCCCAGGCATTTATTGAAGGCGACGCCGCGGTGCTTCCACTGCGTAACAGCTGCACTTACTGCGGTTTGCAGCCGCTATGCCGAATCAATAGTCAGGACACGGGCGACATATTGGAGGAGCAGGCGACGTGACTGTCGTGGTGGATCAGTCGCAACGGGAACAGGCCATTAACCCGCTGGGTAGTTATTGCGTCAGCGCACCCGCTGGCTCCGGTAAGACCGAACTGTTAATACAGCGCTACCTTGGCCTGTTACCCCGCGTTGCGCGGCCCGAACAGATTGTCGCAATCACGTTCACCCGAAAGGCCGCCGCAGAAATGCGCGAGCGCGTGGTGCAGGCGTTGCAAGGCGCCAGGGATGACACGCCCTGTAACGGCGCCCATGAGGAAACCACCCGTGCGTTGGCCAAAGCTGCCCTGCAGGCAGATGCACAAGGGCAGTGGCAATTGTTGCGCAACGTCTCCCGTCTCAATATTAAAACTATAGACAGCTTCTGCCTGGCGCTGACGCGACAGATGCCCATCCTGAGCGGTTTCGGTGGGCAGGCCAGTCCGCAGGACGACTGCAGCGAACTCTATCTTGAAGCGGTTGGTCAGCTCTTTGAACTGCTCGATAGTGGCAAACCGTTGGAGCAGGATTTGCGCGCGCTACTGACGCATTTCGACAATAACTGGGATGGGTTGCAGGCTCTCCTTGTGAGCATGCTACAGCGGCGCGATCAGTGGCGCAGCTATATCGGTGGTAGAGAGCTTCCCGCAGAGGCGGAGGCCTACCTGCGTCAAGCAGTGGCGGAGCTGGTGCATGAAAAACTGCAGGCACTGACGCAGCAACTGGCACCGTATAGCACTGAACTGTTGGAGCTCATGCAGTACAGCGCTGAAAACCTGGGCAACCCTGTCCCGATCGCCTTTCCCGCACCCTCGGTGGATAACCTGGCGCAGTGGCGCACATTGCGTGCGATGTTGATGACAAAGGCGGGTACCTGGCTGAAGCAACCCAACGTGCGCAACGGTTTTCCCGCGGCGAAGAGCGGCCTGGCGAATGAGCGTAAAAATCAACTATTGTCGTTGCTGCACGACCTCGGCGGGATAGAAGAGCTGGAACAGCGCCTGGCGGCCGTTTCGCTACTGCCGGAAACAGAGGAGGGCAGCCTGGCGTGGCAGCTGGTGTTGCACCTGTCGCGACTGCTGCCGTATCTGGCGGCACAGCTGCGCCTGGTTTTCAGCGCGCACGGGGTAGTCGATCACAGCGAAGTCGCCTTGCTGGCGTTGCAAGCTCTGGGCGAAGAAGACGCACCCACCGAGCTGGCGCTGCGCCTGGACTATGCCATTGAGCACCTCCTTGTTGACGAGTTCCAGGACACCTCTATCAACCAGTTTACGCTGCTGCACAAGCTGACGCGTGGCTGGGGGGAGCACAATGCCGAACATCCTGATGCACCGCGAACGCTGATGATTGTCGGTGACGCGATGCAGTCAATCTACGGCTTTCGCGACGCCAACGTCGGGTTGTTTCTGCTTGCTCGTGACGAGGGCTTCAATGGCGTTCAACTGCAACCACTGGAGTTGGCTTGTAACTTCCGCTCCGATGCCGGCGTTATCCACTGGGTGAATGAAGTTTTTTCTCAGGCGTTCCCCAGCGAAGACAACATCGCTGCGGCGCAGGTGAAATATACGCCCGCCGTGGCAGTTCGTGCTGGGAGAGAAGGCCCGCAGGTCAGCCTGAACGGCTTTCTCGGTGACAGCGCCGATGCTGCTGCCGCGGAAGTTGAGTTTATTTGTCAGGAGATTGCACAGCGGGTTGCCGACGGCGAAACCGGCATCGCCATTCTCGGCAGGCAGCGCAACCATCTGCGCCCCATCAGTCGTCGTCTGCGTGAACTCGGTGTGGAATTCTTCGCCCAGGATCTGGAAAGTCTCGCGCACTCCGCAGTGGTCGGCGATTTGATGACACTGTGCCGAACGTTGGCCGACGATATCGATCTTGTGGCGTGGTATGCACTGTTGCGCGCGCCCTGGTGCGGCCTGCGCCTGGCTGATCTGCTGGTACTGGCGCAGGCCTCACAGCAGGACGAGGACGAAGCAGGCAAGTCATTGCGCCTGTTGATTCAGCAGCCAGACGTACTGTCTCGCCTGAGCGAGGAAGGCCGACGGCGCCTGGCGCATGTGAGCGCCACGCTGCGTGCGGCTCGCATGCAACGCGACCGCCTTGGCCTGCGCGTTTGGGTAGAGCAGGCGTGGCTGCAGCTGGGTGGCCCCCAGGCCCAGCCCAGCGCGCTGGCTTTGCAGGACGCACAGGATTTTTTCGTGCTGCTCGAGCAGGCTGAAGGAGAGGGCCGCGGTCTCGATCTGGACTGGTTGGCGCGCAAGGTTGAGAGTCAGTTCACCGGCGGAGGAGACCCGGAGTGCCCCGTGCACCTGTTGACACTGCACAAAGCGAAGGGGCTTGAGTTCAGGCGCGTTTACATTCCGCGCCTGAATGGCCTGACGGCCCCGGACAAGGGCGAGTTGCTAATGTGGGATCAGCAGAACGTGGCATCCGGTCCCATTTTCCTGTTGGCGGCGAACGATCGCAGTCCTGCCACTGCGCCCACGCTTTACAACTACCTGCGTGCGCAGAAAGCCCGCAAGCGCGGCCTCGAGGCTACGCGCTTACTGTATGTCGGGGCAACCCGCGCCATCGAGCATTTGCACCTGTCAGCCGGAATTGGCTGGGACGAGAAGAAAGATTGCCCAAAGGCGCCGGGGGCCAACTCGCTGCTAAGCAGTATCTGGCCCGCCTTCGCCGAATCCATGCAGTTGCACGACGTGAAAGCGTCGGGGATAGCAATCACCGCTGAGGACGAGGCGGCACCTGCACTGCTGCGACTGACGCCGCAGGCTCTGCCTGACGTTGCACAGCTTCTCGCCCCGAAAATCGAGCGCGATAACGTCCCCGATCGGCCGGAAAATTTTGACGAACGGGCCATCGGTACCGTAGTCCACGCGGCTTTGGAGGAATTGTCCCTGCAACCGGAGTTGCCGGATACGGTGAGCGTCCTGCAAAAAGACACATGGGAAATGCGCCTGCGACAAGAAGGGCTGGCAGGTCAGCGCCTCGAGGTGGGTTTGGCTGCCGTGCTGGCATCGGTTGAGCGGACGCTCGCGTCAGCACAGGGCCGCTGGGTGTTGAGCAATGCCCACCGAGAACCAAGAAGCGAGTGGTCATTGACGATGCGCGACACCCATGGCACCCGGGATATCGTAATTGATCGCAGTTTCATTGATAGTGCCGACGATGTGCGCTGGATAGTGGATTACAAGACCAGCCAGCCAGCACCGGGCGAGGCGTTGGAGGCTTTTTTGCTGCGTGAAGGCGCGCATTACCGCGAACAGCTGCTGATTTATCGCGAAGCACTCAGGCACTGGGGTAGCGAAACGATACATTGCGCGCTGTTTTTCACAGCGTTGGGCGTGTTGCACCCTCTCGAGGAACTGCAACTGGCGAGTCACGGGGAATAACAATGGCAGAGCTGGCATCCCATCGATTTCATCAAATTGTTATTCTGACTGGAGCGGGTGTGTCGGCAGAGTCGGGCCTGAAAACCTTTCGCGACAGTGGCGGACTGTGGGAAGGCCATGACCCAATGGACATTGCCACGCCGGAGGCGTTCGCACGTAATCCGGACCTGGTCTACCGGTTTTACAATGCGCGCCGAAGCCAGTTGTCAGAAGTAGCGCCAAACGCGGCGCATCTCGCACTGGCCCGGCTGCAGCGTGAATTCGAGGGGGACGTGTTTCTGGTTACGCAGAATGTGGATGACTTGCACGAGCAGGCTGGAAGTGCCCAAGTGTGTCATATGCACGGTGAATTGAACAGCATGCTCTGCCGCCGCTGCAGCGAGTGTATGCCGGCCACGGGTGATTTCGATGCCGCCAGCGGCTGTCCGTGTTGTGGCCAGCCCGGTGGATTACGACCCGATATCGTTTGGTTCGGTGAAATTCCCTATCACATGGATGAGATCGCTATGCGCCTGGATGGGTGCGATCTGTTTATCGCGGTCGGCACCTCGGGCGTGGTGTACCCCGCGGCGGGGTTTGTGCAACAGGCGCTGGCATCGGGCGCGGTAACGGTTGAGGTGAACAAACAGCTGAGCGAGGTTACCGGCTTCTTTCATCAGCAGCGCCAGGGGCCCGCAACCGAACAGGTGTCGCTTTTGGTGGATGAATTGCTGGCAGGTTGACGCTGCTATGCAGCCTTTTCAGCCAGCCACAGTCTGAAACGACGATCCTCCGCGATCAAACTCACGCGGTCAAAGCCCTTTTTCAGCGTCGGCCGATAATCAAGGTGCCGGTTGGCGACTAGCAAGAGCTGACCGCCTGCACCGAGAGACTGAGCGCATTGTTGCAGCAGGCGCTTGCCGGCAAATTCGTCCACGGTGTGTTCCAGGTGAAATGGCGGGTTGCACAGGATGAGTTGGGCCTGATCCCCGCTGACCTGTTCCAACCCGTCCCCGTGATGGAAACTGAACGCATCCGGGCTCGCGGGAAAGAGCGCTGCAGCGTTAATGCGTGCACTGGCGATGGCCTGTGCCGACTCGTCGCAGAATAACACCTGCCTGGCCAAACCGTGCTGGAAAGCGGCCAGCCCCAGCACGCCATTGCCGCAGGCCAGGTCAATTACCCGCTGTGCAGCACTTGCCGTCTTCATGTGTCGCAACAGCAGGCGCGCACCCCCGTCCAGTTTGTCACCGCTAAACACGTTGGGCAGGGCGATCAGTTCGCCCCCGGCTTGTGGGCAGAGCACGCGCGCGATTTCCCCCGGGGCCTGCGGCGCGCAGCCGGGATCGCGCACCGCACTGAACAGCCGCGCCTTCTTCTGCCCCGCGTGCCTTTCTGTCGGGCCAATATGTGCCTCGAGCAGCGTCGCGGTATTCGGGGAAAGGTGTTTGTCCATGCCCGCCGCCAGCACGAGCGCCCCGGCTGGCAGTTGGCTCGATAACAAGCGTAGCTGCTCGGCGAAGTAGCTCATCTGCTTGGGTACGCGCATCACCACCAGCCTGCTCGGAGGTGGTGGCTCCGTGCTCCAGATGACCGGCGTTGCAGCCAGGCCGTTTGCCTCTGCGTTACGGCGCATCGCCGTGACGCTCAGGGCGGAGTCTGTCCACAGATGGGCAGCGCGCAAAGCCAGGCTGAGCAGGCCATGAGCGTCATTGACCACCAGCGCATCATTGCACGGTGTGCCTTGTGCGGCAGCTGCTTCGAGTAGCAGAAGGTCTGCTGCGCACCACGCTAGCAGGGGCTCTCTGCGGCGCGCGGGATAACGCGCCAGGATAAACTCACCGAAGGGCGTGGTGCATTGGGCACCCTGCATTATGGCGTACGGGCGGGAACGGGGGGAGGGGAGTTGGCACTGCCGGGCGGTCGATGCTGCAGTACAGTCATGTAGCGACTCTCAATGCGCCGAATGGCCGTTTGATGCGCAGCCAAAGGGTCGCCACCGGCGCGCTAACCGCCGCCAACGTACAGCGTGAGTTTCTGGCCGGGTTGTAGATACTTGCGTGGATCAAGAGCGTTCCAGGCGATGATGTCGTTGATAGAGACATTGAATTTCCCGGCGATGCGGTACAGCGAATCACCGCGGCGGACGCGGTACCCCTGTGGTTTTACCGCCTCTGGTCGCGCGTAGGCGAGACTGGACTCCCAGGCTTCCCCCTGCGGTATCAGCAGGGTATCGCCGGCACGGATACGACTACCGCGAATGCCGTTTACCTCGCGCAGCAGCGCCACCTCAGTGTTGAATTTTTTGGCGATGCGAATCAGTGAGTCGCCCCGGACAATGCGGTAGTGCTGCCAGCGCACCCTGTCCTGCGAGTCCAGCTTGGCGATGCCCTGTTCAAACGCTGCGCGCTTGCCCAGCGGAACCAACAGGGTGTCGCCCTTATCGGGCGAAGTTGCCCAGCGCAACTGTCCGGGGTTCAGTGCACGGAAAGTCGCTATATCCACTTCCGCCAGTTCGGCAGCGCGCACAATTTCCAATTGCCCTCCCGCGGTTGCAATCTCGAAGGGCGCGCTGTTGGCCAGCGGGGGCAGCTTGGCATGATGCTTCTCGGGGGCGGCAATGATCTGTGCGAGCGCAATCAGCCGGGGCACGTAGCGGCGTGTTTCGCGCGGCAGGCGCAGTGACCAGTAGTCGGTGGGTTCGCCACGACGGGCGTTGTGTCGCTGAGCGCGTATCACGCGGGCTTTGCCGGCGTTGTAGGCGGCGAGGGTTAACAGCCAGTCCTGCTCGCACTTCGCATAGAGTTCTTCCAGGTAGTCCAGCCCCGCGCGCGTTGAATCGCGCAGGTCGCGGCGCCCGTCGTACCAGTAATCCTGGCGCAAGCCCAGGTGCCTGCCGGTCGCCGGCATGATCTGCCACAGCCCCGATGCGTGGGAAGGGGAGTCGGCAAAGGGGTTCAGGTTGCTTTCCACTACTGGCAGCAGGGCCAACTCCATGGGCAGGTCGCGTTTCTCAACCTCCTCCACGATGTAGTGCAGGTAGTACTGTGCGCGATGGCTGATGAGCGGTAAGAAGCCCGACTGCGACAGATACCACTGCCGCTCGCGAGCGATCTGCTGGTTCTCCTGCGACTGCCACGTTAATCCACCACGTACGCGCTGCCACAGGTCTGTTTCGACGGCCCGCGCTGCCTGCTCAGGGGTGGCGACCGGCGGCGTTGATCCCGAGGCGTCGTTGGCCGCTGTCTCCCCGCCAGAAGCCGCTAAGGCGGGCGCCGGAGGTGTGGCAGGCAATTCAAGGAGAATGTCGGGAGAGGCAGTCTCGGAAAGTTCGGTGTCAGGCAGGGACTGACACGCAGTTAGAAACCACATCAAACAAATTACGCTAAGTAATGATCGTAACATACTGAATAATATACTATTCAAGATTATTCTTCTATCCCCAAGGGGTTATTATTATTGGCCAGACGTTCGGGCGCGAGTGTTTTCTTCAGATTTCTTTCAAAAACTGTCCTTCCAGCCCCGCACACTGGCAAATACCGCCTCGGGCGTGCGCTCCTGAAGTCGCCCCTGGGCATCGAGGCTGGCCACCAGCGCTCCTTCACGGCAGCGCAGAAACGGGTTGGTATCCAGTTCCAGCCTGAGTTGTGATGGCACGGTGGGCTCGCCCCGCTTCCGGTATTGCTCTGCCTCGCTGCTGCGCTTCAGCAGCGCCTCGTTGTCGGGCTCCACTGCCCTGGCAAAGGCCAGATTCGCCAGGGTGTATTCATGGGCGCAATAGACCTGCGTGGCCGCTGGCAGTGCGGCGAGTTTGTCCAGCGAGTGCAGCATCATCGGGGCGGTGCCCTCAAACAGCCGGCCGCAGCCTCCTGCGAACAGGGTGTCGCCACAAAACAGCACCGGCTGATCGCCGTCGTGAAAGTAGGCGATGTGGTCAAGTGTATGACCGGGAACCTCGAAGACTTCGAATTGAGCGCCAAAAAGTTCGATGCTGTCACCATCGCCCAGGCGCTCATCGATGCCCTCGATCGCGGCATTGTCGGGGCCGTAAACCCTGGGCGAGAACGCATCGCGCAGTTCCTGGAGGCCGCCGACGTGGTCGAAGTGGTGGTGAGTGATCAAGACTGCGTGCAGCACCAGTTCCTGTTCAGCCAGCACTGCGCGCACCGGCGCCGCGTCGCCAGGGTCAACCACGGCGGCGCGATTGGAGCCAGGCTCACGAATCAACCAGATGTAGTTGTCGCTGAAGGCCTCGATGGGCTGGATGTCGAGCATGGGTAACGGGCTCCCTGGTTGTCGCTTCGATCAAATGGTCGATACACGTTTGGAGAAAACTGGATTGCTCATTGCCCGGGAGTGTACACCCGAAACCGGGGGAGTTTCCCTCCAGTGGACTTGCCGCGAGTCTCCCCTTTACTATGGCGGGTGTGTAGGGCCTGTTAGTCGGGCCGATGAAGGCAAGACAAGCCGCCACGGACGTTCGGGCACAGCGCAATGCAGGCAGAGTGTAGCGACATTTTTCAACGACTGGAATCCTGGTATGCCCGGGAGGGTGGCCAGTATCTGTACCAGGCCACCGAGCGCGCCGTGCAGGACATGTTGGACAGGGCGTTTGGCTACCACATTCTGCAACTGGGACACTGCAGTGATGATGCGCTCTGCGCAAACAGCCCTATCAATCACCGGATCGTTTGCGCCGCCAGGGCTGAAGCGGGTGTGCAACTGGTTGCCCATCCCGACGAACTGCCCCTGGAAAGTGACAGCGTGGATGCAGTTATTGCCCACCACAGCCTCGAATTTGCCTGCAATCCGCACCAGGTGCTGCGCGAGATTCAGCGCGTACTGACACCGCAGGGTCAGTTGCTGGTGATTGGCTTTAACCCCTACAGCCTGTCTGGCTGTGCTAGCTACCTGCGCAGGCTGGCCGGCCATTCACTGTGGCGCCACCACCGGCCGGTGGGCGAACGACGCATGACCGACTGGTTACACCTGCTGGGTTGCGAAGTGCAGGAAACCGTGCGCATTCACAGTGTGCCACCTGTGGGCGGGGGCAGGCTGCGCCGCGGGCTTACGCGGCTCGATGCCTGGAGCAGTCAACATAACCTTCTGATAGGCGGGCTTTACATTCTTCATGCGACGAAAAAGGTTGCCGGCCTGCACAGGCCGCGTCGCCTGAATCTTTCCCGTGGCAGGCCATTGATTGGCCTGGTGCCCAAGCCCGCGGCGGCGCCGAGCCCCATAGCACCCTCACCGCCGCGCGTGGTGCAGCTTGAGCGGGGAGACGAGCAGGCTTGAAAGACGTGGAGATCTTTACCGACGGGGCCTGTCGGGGCAATCCGGGTCCCGGTGGATGGGGCGTGCTGATGCGCTATGGCGGAGTGGAGAAAACCCTCTATGGCGGCGCACCGGCTACCACCAATAATCGTATGGAACTGCAGGCCGCCATCGAGGGCCTGCGCGCGTTGTCGGAGCCCTGTCGCGTGCGGCTGACGACGGATTCGCAATATGTCAGGCAGGGTATCACCAACTGGCTGGACGGCTGGAAGAAGAAGGGTTGGAAGACCTCCGCGAAAAAGCCGGTGAAAAATGTCGACCTCTGGCAGGCGCTGGACGCGGAGAATCAACGCCACGAGGTACAGTGGCACTGGGTGAAGGGTCACAGCGGTCACCGCGAGAACGAAATTGCAGACCAGCTGGCAAACCGCGGCATTGATGAACTGCATGACTGAGTACGGGGAGGGAAAGCCCGGGTGAGACAGATCGTACTGGATACTGAGACAACCGGCCTTGAAGTGTCCCAGGGCCACAGGATTATCGAGATAGGCTGCGTAGAGCTGGTCAACCGCAAACTGACGGGCAACCACTACCACCAGTACATCAACCCCCAGCGCGAGATCGATCAGGGCGCGATTGAAGTTCACGGCATCACGCAGGACTTTCTGGCGGACAAACCTGCCTTCGAACAGGTGGCCGCAGAATTCCTGGCGTTCGTCAGTGGAGCGCAGCTGGTAATCCACAATGCGCCCTTTGACATCGGCTTTCTGGACAGCGAACTGGCACGGCTTGAGGATTGTGACCAGGGCCTGGAGAGCGTGTGCACGGTCGTTGATACGCTGGTGATGGCACGCTCCAAGCATCCCGGACAGCGCAACAACCTGGATGCGCTCTGTCAGCGTTACATGGTGGACAACTCCCAGCGCGATCTGCACGGCGCGCTGCTGGACGCCGAGATTCTTGCCGATGTCTACCTTGCCATGACGGGTGGGCAAACCACGCTGCAGTTAACGGAAACGTCTGACGACAGCGGTACCCGTAGCGGCGGGGAGCCGCTGAGACGGTTGCCGCCCGACCGCAGGCCGCTGCCTGTCGTGACTGCCAGTGCAGAAGAGGTTCGGGCCCACGAGGAGCAATTGCAGGCAATCGCCCGTAAAAGTGGCGGTGAGGTATTGTGGCGCACGGTGGCACAGGGTGTTCAGGACCCGGTGTGACGCCTGGCGCTGACTGGCGTCACGCATTCGGAAGCGGGGCGGGGCAGTCACCCCGGAGAGCTCACTAGATAAACAGAGACACGCAGGCCAGACCGACACTGCCCATCATCAAGGTGTACGGCAATGCCATGATCACCATGCGCCCGTAGGACAGCCGGATCAGTGGCGCCAGCGCAGACGTGAGCAGAAACAGGAAAGCCGCCTGGCCATTCGGCGTGGCGACACTGGGCAGGTTGGTGCCGGTGTTAATGGCGACTGCCAGCTGATTAAACTCCTGCCGCGTAATCGTGCCCGCATTCAGCGCCACTTTGACTTCGTTGATGTAAACCGTTGCCACGAAGACGTTGTCACTGATCATCGAAAGCAGCCCGTTTGCCAGAAAGAACATGGGCGGGCGGATATCCGAATCCATCGCCAGTACCGCATCGATCACCGGCGTGAACAGGTGTTGATCGTGGATAACCGCTACGATTGCGAAAAAAACCACCAGCAGCGCGGTAAACGGCAGTGCCTCTTCAAAGGCGTGACCAATGCGGTGCTCCTCGATGACGCCGTTGAACGCTGTGAGCAGGACAATCACCATCAAACCGATCAATCCTACTGCGGCCCAGTGCATGGCAAGGCCCATCACCAGCAGCGCGGCGACTGCCGCCTGGATGACCAGGCGCATGTCTGAACGCGGCGTGCGCTGGCGTTCCTCGCGCCGTTGGAATTCCTCCAGCACAGCGCGCACGTTGTCGGGCAATTTTGCGCCGTAGCCAAAGCGGCCGCTGAGTTCGAGCGCGGCGCAAGTAGCGAGGCCGGCCACCAGGACCGGCACGGTCACGGGTGCCATGATGGTCAGAAATTCGAGGAAATCCCAGCCTGCGATCGTGGCGATGAGCAGGTTCTGAGGCTCACCGACCAGTGTGCAGACGCCACCCAGCGCGGTACCCACGGCGCCGTGCATCAGCAGGCTACGCAGAAAGCTGCGAAATTGCTCCAGATCTTCCCGGTGCTGTTCAGTGACCGAGGTGTCGTCCGAGTGGTCGTGGTTTCCCTGGCCGGTGCCTTTATCGGAGGCCACTTCATGATAGACGCTGTAGAAGCCGACGCCGACACTGATCAGCACGGCGGTAACGGTCAGCGCGTCGAGAAACGCCGAAAGAAAGGCGGCTACCAGGGAAAAAAGCAGCGAAAGCAGCACCTTCGAACGCACGTTCAGAAGAATGCGCGTAAAGACGAAGAGCAGCAGCTCCTTCATAAAGTAGATGCCCGCCACCATGAACATCAGGAGCAGAATGACCTCGAAATTGGCAGCGGTCTCGGCAAATACCATCTCGGGCGTGGTCATACCCAGGAGTACAGCCTGTATTGCCAGCAATCCCCCCGGTTGCAACGGGTAGCAACGCAGCGCCAATGCCAGTGTAAAAATAAACTCGCCAATCAGTAACCACCCGGTCACGAAGGGGCCAAGCAGGAGCAGGAACAGCGGGTTGAGGACGAGAAACGCTACTATCGTGCGCTTGTACCAGAGGGGGGAGGCGCCGAGAAAGTTTTTCCAAAGGGCGCTAACGGTACTATCGCTCATGCTGGGCCGGGTGCTGATAAAGTTGGCGCGCATTCTACGTGAATCCGGGCGCGTTTCGTAGGCTGCTCCCGGGTCTTTTTACATGCACTTTTACGCCCCTGAATACGCCGCGGAGTGGCGTACAGCGCGCCCGGGCTACCATGCTGCCCTTGCCCCTGACCCGTCGGCGAGAATACTATAGCCGGCTCTTTGTAGTCTCACGGGAAGAGTGGATGTTTCGACCGGATAACACACCGCCAGACGGCAGCAGCGACGACCTGTTGATCGTGTTCCACCGGGGCCAGTTGCTCAGCGATATGCGTTCGCGCGAGGGCTGTTTGCTGGGTACCGAGCTGGTAGCCGGATGTGGCTGGCGCGAGGTGCGTCGACTGTTCCTTGGCTATTGGCAGGAGCAGCCCTGCTACGCCCTGGAGATCGACCCGGTAGACGAGCCCGATCCCATGCAGTTCCAGAAGGGCAATCTCTACCATATTCTCGGCCGCGTCGATGAACGCCTGTTCGCGCTGGCTGGACGCGCTCAGCAGCTACTGGACTGGGAGCGCGATCACCAGTACTGCGGCCGCTGTGGCGGCGCTATGCGCGTCGATCACCAGGAGCGCGCCATGCGCTGCGATCCCTGCAGGGTGATTAACTACCCGCGCATTGCGCCCTGCGTTATCGTACTGATCACGCGCGGCGAAGAGTTGTTGCTGGCGCGCAATGCAAATTTCCCGCAACCGATGTACAGCACCCTCGCCGGGTTCATCGAGGCGGGTGAAAGCGCCGAGGAGACGCTCGCGCGGGAAGTCAAGGAGGAGGTGGGAGTAGATGTGAAGAACCTGCGCTACTACCAGTCCCAGTCCTGGCCTTTCCCCAATCAGCTGATGCTGGGCTTTTTCGCAGAGTACGCCGGTGGGGAAATTGTCTGCGACGAGGTCGAAATTGCCGACGCGCAGTGGTTCCACTACTCGAATCTGCCTATGATACCGCCAGTGGCTTCCATTTCGGGCCAGCTTATTCAGCACTACATCGAATCCCTGCGCTAACATAGCGAGCCGCGAATCTGTCGAAGCGCCCTGTTAAGCGCCGATTTCTACTTGGAGAGCACTTTTGGAATACCTCTACGAATATGGCATGTTCCTCGCCCGCGCGGTGACGATTGTTGCCGCGGTTCTCATTCTCGTGGCCGGCATTGTTGCCATCGGTTCCAGGCAACGCGCGGCACAGCACGAGGGGCACATCGAAGTGCGCAAGGTCAACGAGCGCTACAAAAACATGGCCGATGCCCTGCGCTCGATAGCGGATGACCCGGAAACCGTGAAAGCAAACCATAAGGCGCAAAAGAAGGCTGATAAGCAGGAAGCAAAAGAAGCCAAGAAGGCGCGCAAGAAGGGCGTGGTGGATGAGTCTGACGCCCGGCGCAAGCGATTGTACGTGTTCAATTTTGATGGCGATATTCGCGCCAGTGCAACGGACAACCTGCGCGAAGAAATTTCCGTCGTTTTGTCGCAGGCAAGCGCGGGCGATGAAATACTGATCCGCGTTGAAAGCCCTGGCGGGGTAGTGCACGGTTACGGCCTCGCCGCCAGCCAGTTACAGCGCATCCGCGATGCCGACGTGCCACTGACCATCGCCGTGGACAAGGTTGCCGCCAGCGGTGGCTACATGATGGCCTGTGTCGCCAATCACATCATCGCTGCGCCTTTTGCCGTCATTGGTTCCATCGGTGTGTTGGCGCAATTGCCGAACTTCCATCGTCTGCTGAAAAAGATGGATATAGACTTTGAGCTGTTAACGGCGGGCGAGTACAAACGTACGCTCACAATCTTCGGTGAGAACACCGACAAGGGCAGAGAGAAGTTCCTGCAGGAACTGGAGGAAACACACCAGCTGTTCAAAACCTTCGTCAGCAGCAACCGCCCGCAGCTCGATATAGCCAAAGTTGCCACCGGCGAGGTCTGGTACGGTCAGCAGGCGGTGGAGCAGGGCCTGGTGGATGAATTACAGACCAGTGATGCCTTTATCCAGAAGCGTCTGCAGGATTGGGATGTTTTCGAAGTCAGGTTTGTACATCGAAAGAACTGGCAGGAGAAGCTGGGGATGGCGGCAGAGGGCGCGCTGGAGCGCGCCTTTCTGAAAATCTGGCAGCGGGGGCAGGGGCCGCATTACTGAGGAGGCTGCGCCTTATTCCTGAAGGCTTGCGATGGTCCGATCGCCACTGCCACGATCAGAAAAAACAGATTGGAGACCCACAGCCGCTGAAAGGTCAGCTCAAAAAACCCCGCGAACAAAAAGGCACAGTAGGCCAGCAGCACCGCCAGGTAGCGACCCCTGTCTGTTCCAGATGTGTTTTGCCACTTCCGGTGTAGCATGCTGAATAGCACGGCAAACAGCAGCCCTTGTGTGGCGAGCCCCAGGACACCGCGTTCCAGGTAGCTCTCCAGGTAAATGTTGTGCGCCCAGGGAACCATCCGCTCCTCGATCATGATCCAGTCGGGCAAGTGTAGTTCGGCGATGCCGAGGCGATACGGCACCTCGAAGTGACCGGGCCCAAATCCGAGCCATGGATGGTCATCCCAGCGACTGATTCCCGCTGCCCAAACGCTCAGTCGGGTATTGTCCAGCGCAGGGAGTTGCGCCACATCTACCTGCCCTGCCAACAGGGCCAGTCCGATACAGCAGAGTACGATGAGGCTGAGGGCGATCCCCTTGATCGCGGTCGCCCACATCACCCGACCGCTGTATAAGCTGTAGACCGCAGCGGTCAGCAGCAACAAGAGCACGCTCAAGCGACTTCCCACCCACCACCAAACCGGGAGCAACGCGAGGAGCAACAACAGCGCGCCATAGCGTGCGAGTTGATTGTGCTGCTGTACGAGCACCGTGAGCAGAGCCGGTAGCAGTATGACGGTTGCGATGACATCGTTGGGTACAACCAGCGCGGCGATTCGAAAATCATCCATCGCCGTCTCGGCGTTCATCCAGCCGCTGCGAAAGCCTGTTAAGAGATAGGTGACTCCCACTGCTCCGGCGAACAGTGCGCAGAGGTCTGTGCACCTCGCAACCGTCGCGCCGGTGCGGAACAGGACATACAGGACAAGCAGACCCGGGATCAGATTGGCGCTCGTATCGAGGCTCAACGGCCGGTAATAGGAAAACCAGGTCGATAGTGCAAATGAGGTGAGGAAAAGGGCGAGCGAAAGCAACAGCGGAGGCGAGGGCGGGCTGACGTCTGAATGCTGGCGCCAGGCTGGAAATAGTGTGGCGTACAGGCAGGCGAACAACAGGGCGCCATGCGCGAATCCCGTCGGCACGTCGGTTGCGGACATCACCAGGTAAAGTGCCACCGCGGCAGTGGGCACCTGCGTCCTGTGTGATTGTGATCGGTACGGCATTGCGAAAGTCGCCGGGCGCTTCTAAAATGAAGAACGAGTTTATAAGTTTATCCGGGACTGGCCCATGGCAACATACCTGAAACGACTTCTGCTTTGCGCATCACTGGTTACCGCGGGCGTATTTTCCGCGGCCACCGTCTCTACACCCTATTATTACGAGACCCAGTATGTGTCCGGCCTGGCGTGTCAGAGCGGTGCACTTTACACGGAGTGGGGGCAGCCACTGGGCTACCTTCCACGCGGCGCGGTCAACCGGTCGTCCGACGAATTTGCCGTCGCGAATTGCCCCGTGACCATCCCGGAGTCCGGCGCCTATACGCTCAACGCCGTGGTGTTCTCGCGCAAGTCCAGCCTGGAAGGGCCCGTGGAGTGCAGGTTGGTCGAAGTGGATATTATGTCGGGCAAACAGGTGCGCAGTTACTCAACGTCCGTGTACCTGGAAAGTGATTCTACCGGATTGATGACCTGGTACGAGATCGAGCGGACAGTGTCGGAGAGTGTGTTCTCTGTCAGCTGCATCCTGCAGCCCGGGACAGGCGTTGTCAGCATTTCTGTCGCGGCGAGTTGACGGCGTCGCTTATGAGGCTGCGGGGTAGTACCACGCCGCGCAGCATTACAGCACCTTGAATGCTGATACCGCGTGACCCGACGCGGGCGCACGTCCGTTGCCGCTAATCTTGTTCGTCCTTTTCCCTGCAGCGCCCCTTCATGATGATTGCGCGATTCACCATCGCATCCTGATCCTGCTCATCGGAGAGCACCGCACCACTAATGTCTGACTGTGGTTGTGCGCAGGGATCCTGCACCGAATCATCGAGCGTCAGGCGGTACAGCAGCACAACCAGGCCAATGGCAAAGAAAAAAACCGCAGCCTTTATCAAACCCGACTTGTCCATGGCGTTGCTCGACCGATTAGCGTGAACTGATATTTGCACAAAGCGTAGCGGCTGTCTGCCTCAGGTATCCGTCTCCCGGCAGGTCTGCATCCACGCTTCGACAGTATCCAGGTGATAGCGCTGTTTCGGCAGTGCAAAGTAAAAGGTGCGGCGCATATCGCGACGGGGCAGGCGCAGTGGCACCAGGTCGCCGTTGGCGAAGTTCTTCTTCAGCACGATTTCCGACAAACAGCCGATACCCAGGCCAGACTCCACGGCATTCTTGATCGCCTCGTTGTGTTTTAGCTCCAAGTACACATTGATGTCCGTCAGCAGCCCCGCCATGGCGCGTTCGAAGGTTTGACGAGCGCCTGAGTCGGGCTCACGCAATATCCACATGGCGGCCTTGATATCCCGGGTGGACAGCGAGCGCTTGCGCGCTAACGGGTGGTCCGCGGCGCAGAAAACAACGAGTTCGTCCTCGCGCCATGGAATCAGTTCCAATTCGCGGTGCTGGATTTCACCCTCGATCATGCCAATATCGACCTCGAAGTTCAGTACGCGGGCGACGACGTCTGGTGTGTTGGCGATATCCAACTGCACATTGGCCTCGGGATAGCGCGCCAGATACCCCGCCAGGTATCTCGTCGCCAGGTGGTTGCCGATAGTGAAGCTGGCGCCCACCTTGATGTGGCCCACGTCAACGTGGTCGCGCAGGCCCTCTTCGAAACTCTCGCAATGGGCCAGCAGGCTCTGCGCTTCCTTGCGCAGGGTATGTCCGATGGGGCTCAGCGACAGGCGGTTACTGGCGCGCTCGAACAAGGTGACATCGTAGGTGTGCTCGAGGTTAAGCAGGGCTTCGCTGGCAGCCGACTGTGACATGTGCAGAGACTGCGCAGCGCGTGAAATATTCTGGTATTTCGCCACCGCCAGGAATATCTGCAATTGCCGCAGAGTGAATCGCATGCCGCCTCCCACGCCGATTTGTCTTACTACCGGAAAAGCCGGTAAGGGCATCCATAATATCCTGTTTTACATGTAGATAGAATCCGCTTACCATCCCCACCTTTTTACGCGAGGTACCGCAACGCCGGACCTCGCACTCAATCGACGCATTAATCGAGCAGGAGAGAATGACAATGGCAGAACAGAAGGCGACCAACGTCCACTGGCACGAGGGCGATATCACGCGCGAGCACCGCGAAAAGCTGCTTGGCCACAAGGGTGCCACCATCTGGTTTACGGGGCTTTCGGGCTCGGGGAAGAGCACCGTAGCCGTGGAACTGGAGGGCATTCTTCACGAGCAGGGCGTCATCTGTTACCGGCTGGACGGCGACAACGTGCGCATGGGTATCAACAAGAACCTGGGCTTTTCCGCTGAAGACCGGGCGGAGAACATCCGTCGTATTGGCGAGGTGGCCAAGCTGTTTGTGGACAGTGGCCAGATTGCGCTGAGCAGCTTTGTCAGCCCTTACCGCGAGGACCGCGACCAGGTGCGCGCCCTGCACGACGAGGCGGGCATGGATTTCATCGAAGTATTTGTGGATTGCTCACTGGAAGCAGCCGAGGAGCGTGATCCCAAGGGTCTGTACAAGAAGGCACGCGCGGGAGAGATCAAAAACTTCACCGGTATTGATGACCCCTACGAGGAGCCACTGAAGCCGGAGATTCATCTGCATTCCGACAAGCAGACTCTGGAAGAAGAGGTTAACGAAATTCTTGCGGTGTTGCGCGACCGCGGCATCATCAACAAGTAGGAGACAGCAATGATCAAACCACACGGTTCCGACAGCCTTAACCCGCTTTACGTCGACGATGCACAGCAGCGCAGCGCGCTACAAGCAGAGGCAGAAAATCTACCCTCCATACTGCTGAATTCCGCCGCCGCCGCGAACGCCGTCATGCTCGGCGGTGGTTACTTCAATCCATTAACCGGTTACATGAACCTGGCCGACGCGCTCAGCACGTCGGAGAAAATGCAGACCGTGGACGGCCTGTTTTTCCCCGTGCCCGTTGTCAATCTCACCGACGAAACCGGCATCGAGGCGGGTAGCCGCATCGCTCTGCGCGATCCGAATGTCGATGGCAACCCGGTGCTCGCCATCATGGATGTAGAGGCGGTGGAACAGGTTTCCGATGAGCAGATGACGTTCATGGCGGAAAAAATATTCCGCACGCTCGATGAAAAGCACCCGGGCGTCGCCACGTTTACCGGCCTTGGCCGCACCTTGTTGTCGGGCCCCATCCAGGTGTTGAATTTCTCCTACTTTCAGGCGGACTTCCCCGACACGTTCCGCACCGCCGTGGAGATTCGCGAGGAGATCGCCGAGCACGGCTGGGAGAAGGTCGTTGCGTTCCAGACTCGCAACCCCATGCACCGTGCCCACGAAGAGCTATGCCGTATGGCGATGGAGCAACTGGATGCCGACGGCATCCTGATCCACATGCTGCTTGGCAAACTGAAGCCCGGTGATATTCCGGCGGACGTGCGCGATGCTTCCATCCGCAAAATGGTCGAGGTTTACTTCCCACCGAACACGGTGATGGTCACCGGTTACGGCTTCGATATGCTTTATGCGGGCCCTCGCGAAGCGGTTTTGCATGCGGTGTTCCGCCAGAACTGCGGCTGCACGCACCTGATCGTCGGTCGTGATCACGCCGGCGTGGGTGACTATTACGGCGGCTTCGATGCGCAGACGATTTTCGACGAAGAGGTGCCTGAGGGCGCGCTGGAGCTGGAAATCTTTAAAGCCGACCACACCGCCTACAGCAAGAAGCTGAACAAGGTAGTCATGATGAAAGACGCACCGGATCACGACAAGGATGATTTCGTGCTGCTTTCCGGTACCGCAGTGCGTGAGATGCTGGGCAAGGGTATCGCTCCGCCCCCGGAGTTCTCCCGCCCGGAAGTGGCGAAAATCCTGTCAGACTATTACCAGGCTCTGGACGCCAAAGCTTCCTGATCACGGCCGCATCAGCCGCTCTCCCGTGCGGGAGCGGCTTTGCGGTTCCCGCCTGAACACAAGGTACTATTTATCATGAACTATGACCTGTTTAACGGCGATGCCGATGGCATCTGCGCGTTGTTGCAGTTGCGTAAGGCCGAGCCTCGCGACGCGCAGCTGGTTACCGGCGTAAAACGCGATATCAACCTGCTGGGTAAGGTGCAGGCCGCCTCCGGCGATCACATCACCGTACTCGATGTCTCCATGGACAAGAACAAGGATGCCCTGAACGCAGCCCTGGAGGCGGGGGCTGAGGTGTTCTATGTAGACCACCACAAGCCTGGCGATATTCCCGAACACGCGAACCTGGCATCCATCATCAATGAAGCGCCGGATGTCTGTACGGCGGCACTGGTCAATGGGCATCTTCAGGGTGCTCACCTGGACTGGGCGGTGACGGGCGCGTTTGGCGACAACCTGAAAGATACCGCGCGTACGCTGGCAAAGGGCCTGGATATTTCTGCTGCAGATCTCGATGCGCTGGAAGCGCTGGGTACCTATATCAACTACAACGGCTACGGTCCTGCGATCGAGGACCTGCACTTTGATCCAAAGGATCTCTACCTCAAGCTCTACGCTTCGGACGGACCGCTGGACTTTATTGCCAGTTCAGCGGACTTTCGCACCCTCAGTGAAGGATACAAGGAAGACATGGGCAAAGCGGCGGCGCTGCAGCCGCAGGAAGACAATGGCGCTACTGCCTTGTTCATCCTGCCCAACGAGGCATGGGCGCGTCGTGTGAGTGGCGTATACAGCAACGATCTTGCGACCGATAACCCGGCGCGGGCTCATGCGGTGCTCACGGTGAAGGACAATGGCAACTATCTTGTCAGCGTGCGTGCGCCGATGACTAACAAGCAGGGTGCGGCGGATCTGTGTGGGCAGTTCCCTACTGGTGGTGGTCGCGCTGGTGCGGCGGGCATTAACGATTTGCCGGCGGACAGTTTGCAGGCGTTTGTTGAGGCTTTTCAGGGGGCTTATCCTGGGTAAGTTTGCTTTTATATAACCGGGAATCCTTTGCGGGTTAGGTGTCGATTTTTGGTGGCCCTGATGTTGCCGGGTTGTTGATAGGCCTGACGGTGCCAGGGTTACGCGGCTCGGAAGGCTAAGATACTCACCTCGTAACCCTGGCACCGTCAGGCCATTTGTTGCCGCTTCCTGTTGTGGGGTTGCCTGCTTGTTCGGGGTCGGGCATGGTTGCGGTGGGTGGTGACTGTTTTTCCAGTGGGGCGTCAGGGTCTTTTTTTAACGGTTATCCTGCTATTTAGCGGGGAGTCCGGTCTTTTTATCCGTATTGCTTCCGTGGCGGGCTGCGCTTGGGGTCAGGCCAAAATGGCGTCTGAACGCGCGTGCGAAATGGCTGTGATCTGCGAAGCCGGTTTCTACGGCGATTGTCCCAATGGGTTTGTCGGTTTCCAGCAACACCTGTCGGGCATGATTCAAACGCACTTCATTGATGTACTGCCGGGGTGTTTTGTCCAGGTGTTTGCGGAAGCGTCGCTCCAGCGCGCTGACTGAGATGTTGCAGGCGCTGGCGAGCGATTCAACAGAGATATCGGTGTCGAAGTTGCTGCAGATGTAGTCTACCGGTGCGCGCAGTTCCTGATAGGGAATGGTCGTGCCCTCGGTGCGGTTGAGGTGGCGACTGATGCCGAAGCTGCCGAGGACGTTGTCGTGCAGGTCATGGATCGGCCACTTGGAGGTCAGGAACCAGTCGCCGCTACCGGCTTCGTTCAGTATGAGCTCCAGACGATCGGTCACCACGCCGCCTCCCAGCACAAAGGCATCGTCGGTGGTGTATTTCTCAGCCAGCGTTGACGGTGCGATATCGTAGTCGCTCTTGCCCAATAGTCCCTGCATGGACGCAAAGCCGAAGCGTTCGAAGAACAGGCGGTTGCCGAACACGAACTGGCCAGCGGTGTCCTTGATCCACGCGTGGGTGTCCGGGATCAGGTCCAGCATGGCGAAATTGTGTTCTGCATCCTGGAGATGGTTGAAGATCAGTTTTGTCATTTCGTGGCGCTCACGCCGAATTTGTTCTAATTATAAGTGATTCTGTACAAGAAATGCGTTGCCGCAGGGCGCATGATTTTCGGGCTCCGCCTTGTATCGCCGAATGCCGCCTTGTCAGATTGTGGCTTACTGCACGGGTTACGGCTGGCGGCCCAGAATAAAAAGCAGGAACTTTGATTCATGACTGCGCACGAGCATTTGCGCTGACGATGTACCTTGGTATTGATGTCGGCACCCAGAGCGTAAAAGCGCTCATCTATGACGCCCAGTCGCGCGAGGTCGCGGCCGTTGCGAGCGCACCACTGCGGCTGATCAGTGAAGCGGATGGCACCCGTGAACAAGAGGCGCAGTGGTGGCTTGACGCGCTGGGCGCGTGCTTGCAGGAGTTTGATCCTGGCTTGCGCGCGCAGGTACAGGCGGTGGGTGTGTCGGCGCAACAGCATGGCTTTGTTCCGCTGGGCGCCGACGGCGAGGTGCTGGCGCCAGTGAAGCTGTGGTGTGATACCGCAACAACGGTGGAGTGCGCGGAGATCACTGCTGCCCTCGGCGGCGAGGAAGCCTGTATCGCGCAGATGGGCAATCCCGTATTACCCGGCTATACAGCAGCAAAAATTCTCTGGTTGAAGAAGCACCACCCTGAGTCTTACGCAAAACTCACCACGATTTTGCTGCCGCACGATTACATCAATTACTCTCTGACCGGGGAGCTCGCCATGGAGTATGGCGATGCCTCGGGCACCGGGTTGATGAACGTCCGTGAGCGCCGTTGGCACGACGCCGCCCTCCGTGCAATCGATGATCAGCGCGATCTTGGTGACGCCTTGCCGGTGCTACTCGACGCGGGTGAACAGATGGGCTGCCTGCGTCCCGCCAGTGCCGCGACGCTGGGCCTGCCGCCGGGTATTCCTGTCGCGACCGGGGGCGGCGACAACATGATGGCGGCGATTGGCACGGGGAATGTCAGTCCCGGCAGGCTCACCGTCAGCCTTGGCACGTCGGGAACGCTGTTTGCCTTTTCCAGTGAGCCTTTAATCGATCCGGCGGGCAACATCGCTGCCTTCTGTTCCTCCACGGGAGGTTGGCTGCCCCTGCTGTGCACGATGAATTGCACCGTGGCAACGGAAGTGTCCCGACAGCTGTTTGGGCTTAGCCTGGATGCGCTACAGGCGGCGACGGAGTCAGTTCCTCCTGGCGCTGGTGGCGTGCTCACACTACCGTTCTTCAACGGCGAGCGAACGCCCAACCTGCCCAATGCCAAGGCCTGCATCCTGGGGCTTGATGAAGGCAACTATCATCGCGACAACCTGCTGCGGTCCGCGATGGAGTCTGCCGTTTACGGTCTGCGTGCAGGGCTGGACGGGCTTGCCGACCTCGGTCTGCCGGTGAGCAGCGTAAGGCTGACAGGCGGTGGGGCACAAAGCGCCGCCTGGCGCCAGATGGTTGCCGATGTCTTCCAGTTGCCGGTCACCGTGCAGGCGGTGGACGAGGGTGCGGCACTGGGTGCGGCCCTGCAGGCGCTGTGGATGCACGCCGGCGATTGCGCTGGGTCGCTGCCCGCACTGCTGGATGCGCACCTTGCCGTAGACGAAGCGCGATCCTGTGAGCCCCGCGCCGATGTGGCTGCTCTTTACGAGGAATATTATGCCAACTATCTGCGACACGTTGCGGTGATCGGCACGCTCTATCCATGAATACAGGCAAAGGAGAGTGACATGACACACAGCTACTTTACCGGTGACCGCGAGTATTTTCCCGGCATAGGCAAGATCGCTTTCGAGGGGCGCGAGTCGGACAATCCGCTGGCATTCAAATTCTACGACGCGGGCAAAGTGGTAGCCGGTAAGACCATGGCTGAACACCTGCGCTTTGCCGTCTGCTACTGGCACACCTTCTGTGCGAAGGGCGCGGACCCGTTCGGCGTCGATACGCAGATGTTTCCCTGGGATGAACCTGTTGAGGAAATGCGCGCAGCGCGCTCTAGAATGGATGCCGCCTTCGAGTTCTTTACCAAGCTCGGAGCGCCGTACTACTGCTTTCATGATCGCGATATGGCACCTGAAGGCGAAAACGTTGCTGAATCAGAGCGCAACCTGGCGGCGATGGTGGCGCTGGCCAGGGAGCGCCAGGACGCCACAGGTATGAAGTTGCTCTGGGGAACGGCGAACCTTTTTGGCCATCCGCGTTACATGAACGGTGCGGCAACCAATCCCGACTTCGCGGTGGTGACCCATGCCGCGGCCCAGGTGAAGGCTGCGCTGGAGGCAACGGTCGAGTTGGGCGGAGAGAACTATGTCTTCTGGGGTGGCCGCGAGGGCTACGCCGCGCTCATCAATACCGACACGCGGCGCGAGATGGATCACCTTGCCCGATTCTTGCACGCAGCACGGGATTACGGTCGCAGCATCGGGTTTCAGGGGACATTTCTGATTGAGCCGAAACCGATGGAGCCCAGCAAACACCAGTACGATTTCGACGCCCAAACCGTCATCGGCTTTTTGCGCCACTACGACCTTGCAGATGACTTCAAGGTCAACGTAGAGGCCAATCACGCCACGCTCGCCGGCCATAGCTTTGCCCACGAACTCCAGATGTGCACTGACGCCGGGCTGCTGGGCAGCATCGACGCCAACCGCGGCGATCCACAGAATGGCTGGGACACCGATCAGTTTGCCACCGATCTATATGACGCCATTCAGGCCATGCTGGTGCTTCTGGCCGACGGCGGTTTTGGTAGTGGCGGTCTCAATTTCGACGCCAAGGTCCGTCGCGAGTCGGTTGATCTGGAGGATATTTTTATAGGCCATATCGGCGCTATGGATACCTTCGCCCGCGCACTGGAAGTGGCGCATGCGCTGCGCGAACGCTCCGGTATTGTGGAGCGCAAACAGGCGCGCTACGCCAGTTTCGACAGTGGTGACGGGGCGCGTTTCGCGCGCGGTGAACTGGACCTTTCGGCACTGCGCGATCTTGCGCTGGACAGTGGCGAACCGGAAACGCTTAGCGGAAAGCAGGAATGGTACGAGAACGTCATCAATCAATACTTATGAGTCAGCACCGCCGGTGACGTCGGGACAACCCGAACGCAACAGGGTTCTAGTGAGGCTTATAGCGGGATAGAAGTGCACAAGGGCGTCGCAATTGCGACGTTGTATGCAGAATGGGCCGTGGTGGTGTGACTTGCCGTGCACCACGCCCTGGCCCTGTAAACGCAATAGTGCCAGCGAGGAGGACAACTGGATGGCGAAAGTTCGAATGGGAATGGTCGGCGGCGGCGAGGGCGCGTTCATCGGTGCAGTTCACCGTATGGCGGCGGCCCTGGACGGTGAGATTGAACTGGTGTGTGGTGCGTTCAGCAGCGATGCGCAGACCAGCAGGCGCTCGGGCGCGGCGCTGTATTTACCGCCGGATCGTGTCTATGACAGCTATTCTGAAATGTTCGACGCCGAGGCCGCGCTGCCGGAAGCACAGCGCATGCAGTTCGTTGCCGTGGTGACGCCCAACCATCTGCACTTTCCGGTGGCGGAGGCGGCACTGCATGCCGGGTTCCATGTCATGTCCGACAAGCCTGCAACGTTCAACCTGAATGAAGCATTGCAGCTGCGCGATATCATTAACGAAACCGGGCGTCTTTACGGTCTGACGCATACGTATACCGGCTACCCACTGGTCAAGGAGGCGCGCGAACGCGTGGCTGCCGGAGAGTTGGGCGAAGTTCGCAGGGTGGTGGTGGAGTATCCGCAGGGCTGGTTGGCAGATCGTCAGGAAGACCAGGACAACAAGCAGGCCGCCTGGCGTCTGGATCCGAAGCAGGCGGGTGTCAGCTCCTGCATGGGAGATATCGGTGTGCACGCCGCCAATCTCGCCGAGTATGTGAGTGGTTTGCAATTATCTGCAATCTGCGCCGATTTGACGGCATTCGTGCCCGGCAGAGAACTGGACGACGACGGTGCCGTGCTGCTGCGTTTCAATACTGGGGCCAAGGGTGTTCTGCACGCCAGCCAGGTCAGCGCCGGCGAGGAAAACGCGCTGAGCATTCGCGTCTATGGTGAAAAGGGTGGCCTCGAGTGGAAACAGCAGGAACCCAACACCCTGTGGCTGAAGTGGAACGACAGGCCCACTGAAATGCTACGCACAGGCGGCGACTACCTGGGCGCGCTCGCCGCGGCCAATACGCGTACACCCATGGGTCACCCCGAGGGTTACCTGGAAGCATTCGCCAACCTGTACATGGGTTTCGCCGCGCAGATTCGCGCGCGCGAAGCGAATGCGCCCTGTGACGCGCGCGGGCAGGATTGCCCCGGCATTGAAGAGGCGATTCGCGGCATGCAGTTTATCGAGTTGGCTGTCGCGGCGAGCGCCAGCGACGAAAAATGGCATCCGTTCGTGCAGCAGTGACGACGCGCCACCGAAGCGACCGTGAAAGTAGTGCCAGACGCCGTCGCTCCTTTTACCCGCGCAGCATTTAACCAGTAGAGGACATACCCATGTCGAAAATGAAAGGACCGGCCATCTTCCTGGCCCAATTTGCCGGCGCTGAAGCCCCGTTCGATTCACTGCCGGGGATTACCCGATGGGCGGGAGATCTCGGGTACAAGGGCGTGCAGGTGCCGACCTGGGATCCGCGCCTGATCGACCTGGAACAAGCGGCACAGAGCAAGGATTACTGTGATGAACTGCTGGGCATCTGCGCTGAGAACGATGTAGAGATTTCAGAGCTGTCCACGCATCTGCAGGGGCAGCTAGTAGCCGTGCACCCGGCTTACGACCAGATGTTTGACGGGTTTGCGCCGCCGGAAGTACACGGCAATCCCCGGGCACGACAGGAGTGGGCTGTGAATCAGCTGTTACTGGCCGCCAAGGCCAGCGCCAACATGGGTCTCAGCGCGCACGTCACTTTTTCCGGCGCGCTGCTCTGGCACACTATGTATCCCTGGCCGCAGCGTCCCGAAGGTCTCGTTGAAACCGGCTTTAGCGAACTGGCCAAACGCTGGTTGCCTATTCTTAACGCGTTCGATGAGGCGGGTGTCGATCTGTGCTACGAGATTCACCCGGGTGAAGACCTGCATGACGGGGTGACCTTCGAGCGCTTCCTGGAGGCGACCGGTAATCACGCGCGCTGCAATATTTTGTACGATCCCAGCCACTTTGTGCTGCAGCAGCTGGATTACATCCAGTTCATCGACATTTACCACGAGCGCATTCGCATGTTTCACGTCAAAGATGCGGAGTTCAATCCCAACGGCCGTAGCGGCGTCTATGGCGGCTACCAGGGCTGGGTGGATCGACCCGGTAGATTCCGCTCACTGGGCGATGGCCAGGTGGATTTCAGCGCCATCTTCAGTCAGTTTGCAAAGTACGGCTTTGAGGGCTGGGCGGTGCTGGAATGGGAGTGTTGCCTGAAACACCCCGAAGATGGAGCGCGCGAGGGCGTGGACTTTATCAACCGACACATTATTCGAACCACGGACAAGGCCTTCGATGATTTTGCCGGCGGCAGTGCCGACGAGGCATCGAATCGGCGTATACTCGGGCTGGACTAGAATGATAATAATGTTACATCGGAGTTCGAAGCATGATTGATCAAGCGGTGGACCGCAAACGTCTCTACTACGTGGGCAACCTGTCGATCTTCATGATCGGTCTTGGCTTTGCTGTGCGTGCCAATATTGCCCCCAATCTGAAAGAAGATATCTACGACAAGATTGATCTGGTCAATTCCGCCACGATGGTGGGCGAGGCGTTGGGAGCAACCTTTACCGGTTTTGCGCTGACGCTGCTGTTTGGCAGCGCGCTGGTTGATCTGATCGGCATGAAGCGCATGCTGCTGCTCTCGGCGCTGGGCTATATCGCCGGCGCCGTGGGGCTGCTCTGGGCGACCACGCTGGATGCCAGCGGTGGCGTGGAAATGGTCGTTTTGGTGAGCTTGCTGTTGACCGGACTGGGATGGGGAGCGGTGGAAGCGGCCTCGAATCCAATGGTGGCGGCCCTTTACCCGGAAGAAAAAACGCATCGCTTGAACATTCTTCACGCCTGGTGGCCCGCGGGCATTGTGGTTGGCGGTTTGCTGGGCTTTGCCCTTACCCGGTTCGGACTGGACTGGAAGCTCAATATGTTTGTGCTGCTGGCGCCAGCGCTGGTGCTGGCGTGGTTGGTGGCTACCTCGGCATTTCCCGTGACGGAACGCGTGGCAGCCGGTGTCAGCTACCGCGACATGTTCGCAGAGCTGGTCCGCAGGCCCATGTTCTGGGTGTTCTGGGTTTGTATGTTTCTGACTGCAGCGGCGGAACTGGCGCCGGGGCAGTGGGTAAACATTGCGCTGTCCAATATTGTTGGCATGCAGGGCATCCTGCTGCTGGTGTATGTGAGTGCGTTGATGTTCGTCGGGCGACACTTTGCCGGTCCCATCGTCAACAGGATTTCACCCATAGGGCTGATGTTTGTCAGCTGTCTGGCGGCGGGCATTGGGCTCTACCTGCTCAGCCTTGCCGATACCCCGCTATTGGCGTTCGGGGCGGCCACAGTCTGGGGGCTGGGCGTATGCTGGATGTGGCCGACCATGCTGGCCATCGTGTCGGAGCGGTTTCCCCGCGGCGGCGCCATGGCGATGGGCCTGATGGGTTTTGCAGGCGGCATGTCCATACAGTTCGTCCTGCCTGAAATGGGTGCGATCTTTGATCGCGCCAAGGCGGAGGCAGCAGGTGGCGTCGCGATGCTCGATTCCCTCTCGCCAGAGGCCCTGATCGAGGTCACGCGCTATGCGTCGGTTGAATCCTTTCAGTCGGTCGCGATTGTGCCGTTACTCCTGCTGCCGGTTTTTGGTGTTATCTGGCTGGCAGATCGACGTCGCGGTGGTCATCGGGCCCAGAGCATCGGCGAGGGTGCAGCGTAGCGGATGGACGTAAAAATAGGCATGAACATGCTCCTCTGGGGCATCCAGATTACACCTGAACACATACCCGTCTTTGAGGGTTTGGCTCGAGCCGGCTATGACGGCGTGGAAATCCCTGTGGTCGGCCAATCGCGCGGAGAACTGGCGACAATGGCTGCAGCCTGTGACGATCTAGGTCTGGCGCGCACGGCATCTGCCTTTGTTGGGGAGGAGGTCAACCCCATTTCGCCTGACCCGAAGGTACGCGGTGCCGCGATCGAAAATCTGAAAAAAGGTATCGACGATGCGCGGTTGATCGGTGCAGATACCCTGGTGGGCGGCATCTACCAGGCGCACAAGTACTTTACTGGCCAGGGCCCTACAGAGCAGGAGTGGAACTGGTCAGCCGAATACCTGCGAACTTGCGGTGAGTATGCGCAGAGTGTCGGGGTTCGTCTCGGCCTGGAGTTTCTCAATCGCTTCGAAGTGTTTCTTATCAATACCTCGCAGGAGTGCAAGCGCATGGTAGAGCAAGTGGGCCTGCCCAACGTGGGCGTGCACTACGATACTCATCACGCCAATATCGAGGAGCCGGATCCGCGGGAGGCGTTAATGGCCTGCCGGGACGTGTTGAATCATGTTCACCTGAGTGAAAGCCATCGGGGAACGCTGGGCACCGGGCAGGTTGACTGGGGGGCCAGCTTTTCGGCGTTGCAGGACATCAACTACCGTGGCTGGCTGGTAATCGAGGCTTTCGGCACCGCAGACAGCGATCTCGCCGCGGCGGCCAATGTCTGGCGCAACACCTTTCATTCGCCAGAGGAGCTGTACGAGAGCGGCATCGCGTTTATTCGCGATCACATTCACCACGCTGAATCTCGTTCGCAAGCGACTGCATAGTCACGCAACGGTTTAGGAGGAGCCCATGTTTTTTTCGAAACGCCGCTGGATAATCGCAATTGCCGTGGCGCTGTATCTCTATTTTCTGTTGCCGGCCACGGCTACTGGTTTCTACGAGTTGTATCATCTGACGCACATTGAACCAATTTATTATGGCTATGGGGCATTCAAAGCGGCCGGGTATTACTTTGGTGCGTGGCCCTACAAGCTCTACGCGTGCACCGCAGTGGCCGCACTGATTATTTTCCTGCCGCCGCTGGTGCGCCGGATGCGTGGCGCAAAGTGAGCAATACACAGGCACAGTTACCCGTCAGGCATAGTGAGGAGTGGTCGTGAATCGTAGAGAATTTATGCAGTGCGCAACGCTGATTGTTACCGGCGCCAGCGCGAGCCAGCTCGGTTTCGCGCTCAGTGAAGAACAGAGCCAGTACCTTGCATCGGCGCCAAATTACATTCACACAGCGGTGAGCTATTTCAACGCTGAGCAACGCGCTATTGTGACTGCCATCGCCGACGTCATTATCCCCCGCGACGAAACACCCGGTGCTGTCGATGCCGGTGTGCCGCGCTACATCGAACTGATGGTGTCCGATTGGTTCAGTGACGACGAGCGGGCGATTTTCGATGCTGGCCTGAAGGATTTGCAGACCAGAGTTCCCCTTGAGCTTGGCAGGCCATTTGTCGAGTTGGAGAAAGATCAGCAAGAGCAGATTCTGGAGAAGCTGGAATCGGCGGCAGGTGATTCATCGTGGTACGAGTTTGGTAATGTGCTGCGCGCCTTTATCAGCGATGCGCCCTTCATCTGTCAGATAAAGGAATTAACTGTGTGGGGGTTTTTTACCTCGGAAGTCGGCGCAACACAGGTGTTACGGCATGACCCGATGCCCATGGAATTCGACGGCGACTACCCACTCTCGCCCGATGACAGCACCTGGTCTGGCGGATTAACCGCCTGAGGTACACCATGATCGAATCGAAATCACTGGACTTTGACGCCATCGTAGTCGGCTCCGGAATCTCCGGCGGTTGGGCGGCCAAGGAATTGACGGAAAAAGGCCTCAAAGTGCTTGTTTTGGAGCGTGGCAAGGATTTACAACACGGCTCCGGCTACTACGGCGAGCATGCACCAAGCTGGAAGTTGCCGCATCAGGGGAAAATTCCCCGCCAGTTATACGACGAGGAATACCCGATGGCAAAACGGGTGTTTCATTCTTTCAGCGAGGCCAACCGAGCCTTTTGGATGAATGAAAAGGATAATCCTTACGTCGTCGATGAAAAGAACCCTTTCATGTGGATTCGCTCTGATATCGTTGGCGGCCGTTCCATACTCTGGGGGCGTCAAACCTATCGCTGGAGTGAGCAGGACTTTAAAGCCAACGAACTGGATGGCCACGGTATTCCATGGCCAGTGGACTACAAGGAAATTGCTCCCTGGTATAGCCACGTCGAAAAGTTCATCGGCGTGAACGGGCGGGCAGAGGGCCTGCCGCAATTACCTGATGGTGAATTCCAGAAACCAATGGGATGGTTTGCCCTGGAAAAAACGATTGAGCAGCGGCTGCAGAAAAAGGCTCCCGATGTCACGCTGACGAGTGCACGCACGGCTATTCTCACCGAGGATCTACCGGGGCGAAGCGCATGCCACTACTGTGGCCCCTGCCCACGCGGCTGCTCAACCGGCAGCTATTTTAGTTCCCAGGCTTCCACGCTGCCCGCCGCGCGGGCAACCGGCAACCTGACGCTGAAAGCAAATTCGCTAGTTGAAAGGTTGGAGTATGACCCGGGAAGTGAGCGTATTTCACGTGTGCATGTCATCGATACCCAAAGCGGAGAGCGCAGCAGTTACTCTGCGCGTATTTTCTTCCTTTGTGCATCTACCATTGCCAGTACCCAGTTGTTGATGAATTCTGCGAGCGAGACGTTTCCCGCGGGTCTGGCCAACTCCAGCGGTGTCCTGGGCCACTACATGATGGACCACACGCTGGGATTCAGCGGTATGGGCGTGTTTCTCGACAATATGGACAGCTATTACCACGGGAATCGTCCCACGGGCCTGTATATACCCCGTTTTCGCAACCTTAACGGTCAGGATGAAGATGCAGATTTTATCCGCGGTTATGGCTTCCAAACTATGACGTTGCGTACCGACTGGCAAACGGGATTTAACAAGAAGGGCTTCGGCACAAAACTAAAACAGTCTTTACGCAAACCCGGCCCCTGGATTTTTACGCTTTCAGGCTTTACCGAGTGTCTGCCGCAGCAGTCCAACCGCATGTACCTTAGCCGCAACAAGGTAGATCAATACGGTGTCCCGCAAGTAGCGTTTGAGTTTGAATGGTCTGACAACGAGAGGGCTATGCGGCGCGACGCCATGGTCCACGCTGAGCGCATACTAAAAGCAGCAGGCGCTGCGCTGGTGATGCCCGGCAACGCAGAAATGTCATTGCCAGGAGAGGGGATTCACGAAATGGGTACAGCGCGCATGGGTGATGATCCAGGGCAGGCGGTGTTGAACCGGTGGAACCAGGCGCATGACGTCCCCAACCTGTTTGTCACAGACGGCTCCTTTATGACGTCCGCCTCGTGTGTTAACCCTTCACTGACTTATATGGCGTTTACGGCGCGGGCCTGCGACTATGCAGTAAAACAGTTGGCGGCTGGAGCAATTTGACGACTGCCTGCAGCCTCGAACAAGCGGCGCTGTAGGGCGCAGTACAATGGCTGCCAGCCCTTAACTTGACAGGAATACATGGATGCTTGAAGACAAAACCCTGGTTGTCACCGGTGCCGCCGGCGCCCTCGGCCGAGCTGTATGTGACAAGGCTGAAGCGCTAGGTGCGCGCACTGCGCGCCTGGATATAGCTTTCTCCAGCAAAAACGACAACTGTTTTGAGGTTGATCTCACTAACCGGGTAGCACTGACCTCGACTTTTGATTCCATAGGCGATTTCGATGTGGTGTGCAACATTGCGGGCGGTTTTGCTATGGGTGCCGATTCGTGGGCGGATGAAAACGATTGGGACAGCATGTTCAAGATTAATGTGGAAACACTGCGCGGTGTCCTGTCGGAGGCAGTCCCTCGCCTGCTTGACAGGGGTGCGGGTGCGATCATAAACATCGGCGCCTATGGCGCGCGCGAGGGGCAAGGCGGTATGTCAGCGTATACGGCAGCGAAAAGTACTGTGATGCGCATTACCGAGAGCCTCTCAGCAGAGGTGAGAGAAAAAGGCATCAATGTCAACGCTGTACTGCCAACGGTTATCGACACACCGGCCAATCGCGCGGCTATGCCGGATGCAGACCCGGCACAGTGGGTTTCCCCTGAGGACCTGGCCAGTGTCATCTGCTTTCTGGGGTCCGACGCTGCGCGTGCCATTCACGGCGCGCTGGTGCCCGTACGCGGATTGTCCTGACACAGTGTCGATCGAGGCGTTCGCAGGAATGCCGTTTGAAGATTTGCCAATAGTCTGAGGTAGTTAATGAATCGACGAGAATTCATGCAGTGTGCCGTCATCATGATCAGTGGGGCGAGCGCTGCGCAGTTGGGATTTGCGCTTTCGCCTGAACAGGAGACTTATCTTGCGACAGCGCCGGATTACATCGCCGGTGAGCTGAATTTCCTCACGCCGGCACAGCGCAATCTTGTTGCGGCAATGGCAGAGGTTGTGATCCCGCGTACTGAAACACCGGGTGCCATCGATGCCGGGGTGCCGCGTTTCATCGAGCTGATGGCCGGAGACTGGTTTAACGACCAGGAGCGTGCGATTTTCGTGGCGGGCCTGGCGGATATAGAGACCCGCATCCCTGTTGATTATGGCAAGCCGTTCCACTTGCTTGAGGCCAGCTTGCAGCTGGAAATCATGCAGGATCTTGAAGCACAGGCGAAAGATTCTGCCTGGTACGACTTTGCCAATGTGCAGCGTCAGTTTATAAGCGACGCACCGTTTATCTGCCAGGTCAAAGAGCTGACGATATGGGGCTTTTTCACCTCGGAAGTGGGTGCCAGGGAAGTGCTCCGCTACGAACCGATGCCCATGCGGTTCGACGGGGACATTCCACTCGGGCCTGACGAAAGCACGTGGGCAGGCCCATCCTTTTAGCGGTGTGACCAAGCTCACAAGGCCCCAATCTTTACGCGGATACGCTAATGAGAGAAGCAATACAGTACGATTTTGATGCCGTTGTTGTCGGTTCGGGTATTACGGGCGGCTGGGCAGCCAAGGAGCTGACCGAAAAGGGTTTGAAGGTACTCGTGCTGGAGCGCGGCAGAGACTTGCAGCATGGTAAAGGTTATCGGGGCGAACACGCGCCGGACTGGAAGGTACCCTACCATGGCAAGAAGCCCAGGGAGTTCTACGAGGAAGAGTATCCGATGGCAAATCGGGTGTACGCCTTCAGTGAAGCAACGCGCCAGTATTGGCTGAATGAAAAGCAAAACCCGTATGTGGTTGATAAGCAGGATCCCTTCATGTGGATTCGCGGCAATACCGTAGGCGGGCGCTCCCTGCTCTGGGGAAGGCAGGTTTATCGCTGGAGTGAGATGGATTTTCGCGCCAACGAACGCGATGGTCATGGCATACCGTGGCCGGTGGGCTATGACGATATCGCGCCCTGGTACAGTCATGTGGAAAAGTTTATCGGCGTTAACGGTAAAGCCGAGGGTCTGCCGCAACTGCCGGACGGTGAGTTCCAGAAACCCATGCCCTGGATGGCACTGGAAAGAACCATCCAGCGCAGGCTGCAAAAGAAAGCGCCGGACATTACGTTGACCAACGCCCGCGTCGCCGTGCTGACCGAGGATCTTCCCGGCCGCTCGGCCTGCCATTATTGCGGGCCTTGTCATCGCGGTTGTTCAACCGGCAGTTACTTTAGTTCGCAGGCCTCGACACTGCCGGCAGCCCGTGCCACGGGGAATATGACATTGAAGTCAAACACCCTGGTCGAGCGGCTACAGTATGACGCGGAGACGGGTCGGATCGCGTCCATTCATGTGGTGGACACCGAGACGCGCGAGCGCCAGTCCTTTTCTGCGCGCATGTTTTTTCTTTGTGCATCGACGGTGGCCAGTACGCAGATTCTGATGCAGTCCACCAGCGAGCAGTTCCCGCAGGGTCTCGCCAATCGCAGCGGCGCGCTGGGCCACTACCTGATGGACCACACGCTGGGTATGAGCGGAATGGGTCTGTTCTACGACGACATGGACAGCTATTACTATGGCAACCGTCCCACGGGTTTGTACGTGCCGCGCTTTCGCAACCTGGAAGGCGAGGACGAGAATCTCGATTTTCTGCGCGGTTACAACTACCAGACAGCGACCCTGCGCATGGATTGGCAAACCAGCTTTAACACCAAGGGGTTTGGCGCCGACCTGAAAAACAGCCTGCGCAAACCAGGCCCGTGGCTGTTCGCACTGGCAGGATTTACCGAGTGCCTGCCACGAGAATCCAACCGCATGTATCTCAGTAAAAAGCTCGATCGCTTCGGTTTGCCGCAGGTTGCATTCGATATGCGCTGGAGCGACAACGAGGTAAAACTGCGCCAGGACGCTGCGCAACAGGCCACGCGCATCCTCCGTGCGGCGGGTGCTGTCTTCACCATGGGCGAAGAGAACATCTCGCCCGAAACCATGTCGTTGCCCGGGGAAGGGATTCACGAGATGGGAACGGCGCGTATGGGCAACGATCCAGCGCAGGCGGTGTTGAATAAATGGAACCAGGCGCACGATGTGCCCAACCTGTTTGTCACGGATGGCTCTTTCATGACGTCCGCCTCCTGCGTCAACCCGTCCCTGACTTATATGGCGTTTACCGCGCGTGCCTGTGATTACGCCGCCACACAACTTGCCGCCGGGCAGCTGTAGCGTAATCGTGATGAATGTGAGCGAACTCGCCCGCCTCGCCGCCAGCGCTTTTGCGCAGGCTGCAGTGAAAAGGCTGCTGGTTTGCAACGGGCTGCTGTTGCTGGCTTTCTTGCAAGCTGCCCATGCGCTCGCCGAAGACCGACCCAATATCCTGCTGCTGATGGCGGAGGACATGAGTGCGCGTGTCGGTGCCTTTGGCGACCCCGTAGCGGTGACACCGCATCTTGATGCGCTGGCAAAGCAGGGTGTGCGTTACCCGAACACCTTTACCACCGCAGGTGTCTGCGCGCCCAGTCGCGCTGCGCACATTCTGGGTATGCACCAGATGTCTACCGGCACGCAACACATGCGCAGCAGCAGTCGGCCTGCGGGTGGTTACAAGTCCGTGCCGCCGCCGAAGGTCAAGGCGTATCCTGAATTGTTGCGTGCGGCCGGCTATTACACGTATACCGACCATAAACTCGATTACCAGTTCAGTGGCACACTGCGCGGATCCGGCCCCTTCACGATCTGGAGCGAGGAGGGCAGTGGTACCCACTGGCGTAACCGGGCCGTCGGCCAGCCTTTTTTCGGCCTGGTGAATTTCCCCGTTACGCATGAAAGCGGTGTGTTTCCGCCGCTGGGCGCATGGCCGCACAGCGTTACACACTTTGTTATGCAGTGGTTGCGTTGGGCGCAATCCCCTGACGTTGAGGTGTCGCGCACCGTGCAGGCTTCGGAGGTGCCCCTGCCGCCTTACTACCCCGATACCGACACCGTACGTAACGACATCGCACGGCACTACACCAATATCACGGTCATGGACGCCCAGGTGGGTGCGTTGCTCGCCCAGCTTGAAGCCGATGGGCTGGCCGATAACACAATTGTGGTCTGGACCACAGATCACGGCGATGGACTGCCGCGGGCAAAGCGCGAACTGTACGATTCCGGAATTCGCGTGCCGATGATTATCCGCTGGCCCGCGGCCTTGCGGCCGCACGACGTGGCGCCAGGCAGCCTGGATGAGCGCCTGATCAGCCTGGTGGATCTGGCGCCAACTTTACTGCGCGTTGCCGGCGTTGAGGTGCCGTCCTATCTTCACGGGCGCGACATCGTCAAGGTCGAGCCAAGAGAGTATGTGTATGCCGCGCGCGATCGCATTGACGAAGTGCCAGACCGACAGAGAGCGGTGCGGGATCAGCGCTACAAGTACATTCGCAGTTGGCATCCGCAGTTGCCAGGCGGTCACGCGCTGGCGTTTCGCGACAATATTCCCATGATGCGCGAAATGCGCGCGTTGTATGAGCAGGGCAAGCTGAATACTGAGCAGAAGCGCTGGTTCGAGCCGCCCGGAACTGAGCGGCTGTTTGATATTCTCGCCGACCCCTACGAGTTAAAAGATCTATCGCAGGACCCGGCCCATGCCGCTGTGCTGGGCCGGCTACGCGATGAAGTTGCGCGCTGGCAGCGTGATGTGGGCGACTGGAGCGAACAGAGCGAAGCGGACATGGTGGCGCAGTTCATGCCCGGTGGCGAGATTGAAAAAACACCTCCGCCCAGGATCAGCGTGAAGGCAGGGGTGATGGAACTGGTCAGTGCAGTCGAGGGCGCGTCGATGGGTTATCGCCTGGACGGGGATACCTGGCACGTTTATACCGATCCCGTTCCCCTGCGCGGCGCTAACAGTGTACAGGCCAGGGCGGTACGCTACGGCTGGGAGGAGAGTGATCTTGTCAGTATTGAGCTACCGAGATGAAGGGTGGTGCAGATTCGCCGCTGGCATAGATTTAAGGGAGGATCGATGAAGCTATCTGGTTGGGTTCTGTGCGTCTTTGCGGCATTGTCGGTGTATCCAGTGGCACAGGCCGCAGAACGCCCCAACATCGTCTTTATCATGTCGGACGACCATGCTGTGCGTGCAGTCAGTGCCTACGATGACAGCCTGATGCAGACACCCAATATCGATCGCATCGCCGCAGGCGGCATGCGGTTTGATCGCGCTTATGTCGGCAATGCGATCTGCGGGCCCAGTCGTGCCACCATGCTGACCGGGAATCACAGCCACGCCAACGGCTTCTACAGCAACGAATGGTCCGGGCCCTTTGATGGCACACAGCAAACGCTGTCCACGCTGTTGCAGGGAGCGGGTTATCGCACTGCCGTTATTGGCAAGTGGCACCTGTACAGTGATCCTGTGGGTTTTGACCACTGGGAGGTTATTAACAACGCCTTTGAACAGGGCACCTATTACAACCCGGAGTTCCGAAGCCCGGCCGGAGTGGAGCAGGTAAACGGTTACGTTGCGGAGCTGGTAACCGATAAAGCACTCAGCTGGCTGAACAGCGTCGCGGACGGCGAGCAGCCCTTCTTCCTGTTATACAACCACAAAACGCCACACCGCGACTGGTTACCGGGGCCGCAGGAACTTCGCGGCTGGGACGAGGCTGCACGTGTGCAGGAGCCGCCCACCTTGCTGCGCGATCTGGCGGGCGCCACCGAGGCGCGACAGGATGCCCGAATGCGCATCGCGGATTACATGACCAACGGCGATGTAAAGCTCAGTATGGCGCGCAATCTCACACCGCAGCAGGCCGCTATCTGGGAGCAGGCCTTTGCCGAGGGGAACCGTCAATACGAGCAGGCGGACCTCAGCGCGGATGAGACAGTTCGCTGGAAGTACCAGCGCTACATCAAGACCTATATCGCATCGGTGCGCAGCATGGATCGGGAAATCGGGCGCTTACTCGACTACCTGGAAGCCCGCGGACTGATGGACAACACCCTCGTCGTTTACACGTCTGACCAGGGCTTCTTTCTCGGCGAGAACGGCTGGTTTGACAAGCGCTGGATGGATGAAGTGTCCTCCCGGGTGCCGCTACTGCTGCGCTGGCCCGCCCGTGTCGAGGCGGGCAGCGTGAACAGTGCGCTCGTGCAGAACATTGACTTTGCGCCCACGCTGCTGGACGCCGCCGGCATTCAGCCGCCAGAACCCATGCACGGCATCAGCTTGATGCCCTTGTTGACAGGTGAAGTCAGTGACTGGAGTCGTCACCTGTACTACCATTTTTACGAGAATCCCGGGTTTCACGGTGTGCCCCGGCACTACGGTATCCATGCGGGTCGATACAAGCTCGTTCACTACTACCGTTACGATGAATGGGAGCTGTTTGATATTGAGAGCGATCCCGGCGAACAAGTTAACCTGTATGGCAGCGACCGCCATCAACAGCTGGTGCGCCGTCTGAAAGACGACCTGGCGAATCTGCGAAAACACTATGCCGTTCCCGAGGAAGACCCGGAGGTGCCGTGGTATCACGGCCCCGTCATACGGGTCTTCGAGTGGCTGTTGAAACTACTGTAATTGTGGCCTTGCCGGTTCTGGGAGGCGGGTAGGTGTGATGAAAAAAATTGTCCTGATTGTCCTGTGTGCCGTCCTGCTTGCCGTGGCCGCGGTCCTGCTGTGGTTCCACGCCGTGGGTAAAGGCTGGATTGGTGGTGGCCCCTGGGAATCAGCACCCGTCGCGGACGGGCCTCGGGAGCAACGTACAGTCGCGGATGATACGCCTCAGATACTGTTCGGCGATCTGCACACGCATACCAACTATTCTCTCGACGCCTACCTGTTCAATACCCAGTTGATAAAAGGTGGCGGTGTTGTCACGCCGGCTGATGCCTGTGATTTTGCGCGCTATTGTTCGGCGCTGGATTTCTGGAGCATTAACGACCACGCCGAGAGTCTGACGCCACGGGTCTGGTCCGATACGGTGGAGGCGATTCGCGCCTGCAACGCCCAGAGCGGTGACCCGGACAATCCGGATATGGTGTCACTGGTGGGTTGGGAGTGGTCAAACAGCAATAGCGACGATGTGCCCAGCCACTTCGGCCACAAAAACGTCATCTTCCGTACCTGGGAACCCGGCCGGGCGCCCACGCGGCCAATTGCCTCCGCGGAGCGCTACCCTACTGCGCAGGTACCGTCAGCGCTGCTCGGCCTGATCAGTCTGGTAGAAGACCGCAAGGAGACCAGTGATTTTGGCTGGTATAACAACGAGTCAAGCACCGTACCGATTTGCCCCGAAGGCATCTCCGCTGATGAATTGCCCGCGGATTGTCGAGAGGTAGCACTGACACCGAGCGAGCTGTACCGCAAACTCGATGAGTGGGGTTTTGACAGCCTGGTGATTCCGCACGGGCTTGCCTGGGGTACGACCAATCCGTTGACGGCGGACTTCCGCAGGCAACTCGATGAATATGAAGCACGCTACCAGAAGTTGCTGGAGACGTTCTCCGGGCACGGCAATTCCGAACGCTTCGAGGATTTTCAGCGCGTGGGTGTGGCAGACGATGGCACACTGTATTGCCCGCAACCCACTGCGAACTTTACGCCGTGCTGTCGACGGGCTGCCGAGCTCGCGCGCGCAGCCTGTGAATCAGGTTCCGGCGAGTGTGAACAACAGGCACAGAGCATCATGACAGCCTATGTTGAGGCAGGGCCGCGCGCGGGGCGCAAGCTGCTGCCCGAGGCTACGGTGGACGACTGGGCCGGCTGTGGCCATCTGCAGAACAGCTTTCAACCCGCGTCCATGTACGTGCCGCGCCAGTCCACGCAGTACAACCTCGCGCTCGGTTTTGACGAGAATGGCGCACCTAAACGGGTTCGTTTTGGCCTGATCGGTTCTTCCGATAACCACGTGGCCCGGCCGGGGAACACTTACAAGGAACTGAATCGCCCGATTATGACCGACAACAAGAGTGTTACCGGCGAGCCCACGTGGTCTTACTCCGCAGACAGGGAATCCGGCAGTTTCTATTACACTGGCGGCCTGGTGGCGGCGCATACCAACGGGCGCGACCGCGACGCAGTCTGGAAAGCGCTAGATACCCGCAACGTTTATGCGACCTCCGGTGATCGCATGCTGGTATGGTTTGACCTTGTCAATGCGCCCTCTGGTGAACAACCGATGGGCAGCGAGGTGCATATGGCAACGTCGCCCCGGTTCAGGGTAAGGGCGCTGGGCGCCTTCGAACAACAGCCCGGTTGCCCCGAGGAGGCCGTCACCGCGTTGGGCCGTGAGCGTGTCGCGTCGTTGTGTGGTGGTGAGTGCTACCGGCCAGGCGACAAACGCAAGCGCATTGAGCGAATAGAAATCACCCGTATTCGCCCACAGCAGAATCCGCAGGAGGCGATCGCGCCGTTGATCGAGCATCGCTGGCGGGAATTCCAGTGCGAGCCAAGTGAGGAGGGTTGCACGGTGGAGTTCACTGATCCGGAATTTGTCGCTTCCGCACGACCGTCGCTCTACTACGCACGGGTGCTACAGGAGGCTGAACCGCTAATCAGCGGTGACCCGTTCGGTTGTGTGTACGATGCCAGTGGCGCCTGTGTGCAGCGCAATTACTGTATCGATGAGAACGCCGGCCCCGGCGAGGACTGTACCGCCCCCGCGCAGCCTCGCGCCTGGACATCGCCCATCTACGTCAATTTCGCGCGCTAAACGCCCCGCCTGACGCCCCTGTCCCCCGAACCGCGGCAGGTCCGGCGGCGTCGGTTCAAAGGGGTAGACCCCCGCCTCGGCAGCGCTGTCTACGCATTGATTCATCGCCGTGCATTGAACACACTGGCAGGCTCGAAGTCAGCCAAGCGGGTAACAGCATGTCGATGTCAGATGCGGAAAAGCGCGTAGTGGACGGCACCACCTGGGAGCAGTTCTGCGACACTCTCAAGGAAGCCGGCAAAATCATCCAGTCAGAGAAAGCACCCAGGGATGCCTTCAATCAGGCGGAGGGCTATCGTTACCTGGCGCGCCTGCTGCGCGGTGGCCTTGAGAGCTTTCTTGAATTTCGCGATCCGATGTTCCCCCAGCTCCGCTGTGGCGCCCACGAGACGATCAAGCTCGGCGCGGATAACCCCGATAATCGCTACGAGAGCGCACCGATCAATCCCAGGTACGATTACAAGATTACCGGCACCCGCGGCACGGTGGATTACCTGGGTATCAGCTCCATCATCAACAAGTACGCAGTTGACGGCACCATGGAGGTGACCGGTCACATTGATCATCGCCAGATGGACATTGGCCCCAACGGAGAAATTGAGATCATCATCAGCCGTGATGAAAAGCCGGGTAACTGGTTGCCGATGAAGGAGGGCACCAACTCGATCACGGTTCGCCAGACCTTCCAGGACCGCATTAACGAAAAACGCGCCGAGATGACCATCGAGCGCATTGGTGCGGCAGATGACCGCCCGGAACCGCTGACAGCAGAGAAGCTCGAACGTGGATTAATGGGAGCGGTGATGTTTGTCCACGGCTCGGCAAAGATGTTTGAGGATTGGTCAGAGAGTTTTCTGCCCACGTTGAATGAACTGCCCCCGGCGGACCAGGCGTACTGCCAGTCCATTGGCGGCGACCCCAACATATTTTACTTTCACAGCGCCTGGCAGCTCGAGGATGACGAGGTATTCATTATCGAGGCGCCAGAAATTCCCGAGTGCCAGACCTGGAACTTCCAGCTGGACAATTGGTGGATGGAGTCCCTGGATTACCGCCACCACACAATACACGTCAACAAACACACCGCGCACTACGAACCGGATGGCAGCGTACGCGTGGTGGTCTCACACACTGATCCCGGCGTGCCGAACTGGATCGAGACAGCGGGTCACAACATGGGGACCATGTGTTGGCGCTGGATAGGGGCGGACAAGCACCCCACCTTGAATACGCGGGTAGCGAAACTGTCGGAGTTGAAATGAGTGCGAGTGCAGTCAGTGACAGTGCCGTCAGTTTTGACGCTGATGAACTGATAGCGGAAGCCATCGAGCAAACGGGTTTCGATGATTTTGGTGAGTTGCCCTACCGCGAGGGCCTGGAGGTGCTTCTTCAGACCTACGACCGCAATATTCGCGATGAGGAGGGCAGGGCGCGTTGCCGACAGCGCGTGTCCATGCAACTGGCCACTCGCCTGAAGTGCGAAAACGCCTTTAGCACGATTCCCGAATACGCCGAGCAACGTATCGAGGCGCCCATTTTTGTTACCGGCCTGCCGCGCTCGGGTACTTCGGCACTGCTAAACCTGCTGGTTGCCGCGCCGGCAAACCGCGGCCTGCTGCAGTGGGAAGTGCAGTTCCCGGATCCCTGGCCTGGTAGCGAACCCGGCGCGGAAGACCCGCGCTATCCCTACCTGGTGAAAGCACTGGAAGAAACGCGCAATTCAGATTTCGCCAAGATTCACTTTATCGACGCAGATACGCCAGAAGAATGCGTGCTGCTCCACGCCTTCGCGTTTACCGGCGTTCAACTGGGCTTTGAAATTATGCTTGAGCCCTACCGCAGCTGGTTGCTCAAGCAGGACCTGGTGCCCATGTATGCGTACCAGAAAAAGCAGATGCAGCTCCTCAACTGGCGCAATCCCGGCAAGCAGTGGATGCTGAAAGCGCCAGCGCACATGTGGGGTATCGATGCCATTCTCGAAGTATTCCCGGATGCACGTTTCGTCTGGTGTCATCGCGATCCGCAGAAAGTTGTGCCGTCGATCAACAGCATGAACAAGGTGGTCATGAATATGTATGCCGGGGACTGCAGTCACTTCGATGCAGGCGAGATTGGCCGCGCGGTGATGGAGTGGTATGCACTGTCGCTGGAGCAGGGGCTTGCCATGCGCGAGAAGCTGCCCGCGTCACTGTTTGTGGATTGCTCTCAGGCAGAGTTTGTGGCCGACCCGCTGGGCGTGGTTCAGCGCGTGTACGCCGCTTTTGACCTGACACTGGACGATGCCTCGCGCGATGCGATGCAAGCACACATCGACGCCAACCCCAAGGGTAAACACGGCAAGCACGAGTACGACCTTGCCGAATATGGGCTGACCAGGGAGCTGATTGCCGATCGCTTTGCCTTCTATACAGGTGATCCGCGCTGGCCAATCTCTGACTAGCAGGCCAGGGCGAGGCGCCATGCGCTGCCCCCGCGCCCGTGCAAAAGCCGTTGTGGCACCTTCCGGGCGCGGCCTATACTGACCTATGCTTGAATTTCTCCTTATCGTGGGATTGCTGGTAGCCGGTGTTATCTGGATCTACAACCGGCTGGTGCGCGCACGTAATCTTGTTGAGGCCGCCTGGAGCGACATCGATGTGCAGTTGAAGCGCCGGCATGAATTGATTCCGCGCCTGGTGAATTGCGTACGCGCCTACGCTGATTACGAACGTGCAACCCTGGAGGCCGTCACAGAGCTTCGCGCTCGCAGTGAGCGCACCGATGACCTGCCCGAAAAAGCGATGATCGAACAGGCGGTGGAGGCAGGCTTGCACAAGGTCATCGTTACCGTGGAGGACTACCCGGAACTGCGGGCGGATGAAAATTTCCGCCAGTTGCAGGCCGAGCTCGTGCAAACCGAGGAGACGCTTCAGTACGCCAGACGTTTTTACAACGGGGCAGTGCGCGACCTCAATACCCGCGTGCAGTCGTTTCCCGATCTGTTGTTGGCAGCGCCGCTGGGGTTCAGGCAAGCGCAGTTCTTTGCTGTGGATGAGGCGGCAGAACGGCAGGCGCCCGCGGTAGAGGTAAGCTGATGCCCGCGCTGGCCCGCATCGTCTGCTGCCTGTTGCTGGCACTGGCGTCAGGCAACCTCGCGGCCCAGGAGCGCATACTCTCTTTCCACAGTGATATCTCGATAGCCCGTGACGGTTCCATGGTCGTCGAGGAAACCATCAGGGTGGTGTCACAGGGCAAGCAAATTCGTCGCGGCATTTACCGGGAATTTCCCACCAGGTATCGCGATCGCTATGGCAATGTGTATCGGGTGGATTTCGATGTGCTTTCGTTAAGTCGCGATGGCAACGAGGAACCGTGGCACACACGCAATCTGTCCAACGGGGTTCGCATTTACGCTGGCCACAGCGACGTAATACTGCAGCCCGGCGAGTACACCTACCGCATTCTGTACCGCACTGATTGGCAGGTCGGCTTTTTTGACAACAGGGACGAGCTTTACTGGAATGTAACCGGTAATGGCTGGGGATTTGCGATCGACCACGCCAGCGCCCGCGTTACGCTGCCGCAGCCGGTTCCTGTGCAGGACCTGTCAATCGACGGGTATACCGGCGCGTTTGGCAGCAAAAGCAGCGACGTAGCGACAGCAATCGCACTCGGCGAAGCGCGTATCGAGACGACCGTCGCGCTGGGGCCTGGAGAGGGCCTGACACTGGTAATGGGTTGGCCCAATGGCGTGATAGAAGCGCCGGGGTACCTGCGCAGGCTGCTGCACCTGCTGGTAGCCAACCTCAGCGTGGCACTGGCGTTGCTGGCTTTCGGCGGTAGCGCTGTTTACCTGCTGCTGATGTGGCGTCGCTATGGGCGTGACCCGGAGGAAGGCGTGATCTTCCCTCACTACGAGCCACCGGCTGGCTACTCACCTGCCTCTCTGCGCTATGTCAATCGCATGGGCTATGACAATCATGCTTTCTCTGCCGCGATCATTAACCTGGCCGTGAAAGGCTACCTGGATATCCACTGCGACGAGGGTGACTATTCCCTGCACCGTAAAGCCATTGGCGCCGGTGCCGAGCCTGCCGACATATCCACCGCGGAACGCAGGCTGCTGGCGAAGCTATTCACCGGTGGCAGCAGGCTGGTACTGGACAAGGTGAATCACGCCGTCGTTTCCGCTGCCCGACGTGCGCACCGCGCCGCTCTGGAAAAAGAGTATCGCGGGCTGTACTTCAAGACCAACGGATTGCTGATGGCACCCAGTTTCATCGCCAGTCTTATCCTGTTCGTTATCACACTACTGACGGGCACCTTCGCGCCGCTGGCGCTGGCCCTCTTCGCTGCGGTCATCGCCTTGCATGTTCTGTTTGCCTGGTTGCTGAAAGCGCCGTCCCAACGCGGTAGGCGCCTGATGGACAAATCTGCCGGGTTCCGGCTCTACCTGAAAGTCGCGGAAAAGGATGATCTGAACCTGCGCAATCCGCCGAAGAAAACCCCGCAGTTGTTCGAAGCCTACCTGCCCTTTGCCATTGCGCTGGACGTTGAGCAGGCCTGGGCGGAGCAGTTCAGCGATGTGCTTGCCAAGGTCCGTGATCCTCAAACCGGCCAGCCGTATCACCCGGCCTGGTACAACGGGAATTTCAACGCCGCGCGACTCGGTAGTTTTTCCACGGCAGTGGGCAGTGGTTTCAACTCGGCCGTTTCATCGGCATCGACGGCCCCTGGCAGCAGTTCTGGCGGTGGCGGTGGGGGCTTTTCCGGCGGTGGTGGTGGCGGCGGCGGTGGCGGCGGCTGGTAGCAGCGTCGCCTGGCCGCCGGTACCCGCTGGCCTAGTTGAACTCGTATTCGAGCGTGATGCCGTAGGTCCGCGGATCACCAAAGGTCGCCAGACCGCTGGTAAAACCCAGTGTGTCAAAGGTGGCCTGGCGGATGTTGCCGATGTGGTACTCCTCGTCGAGCAGGTTTTCTCCCCACAGTGAAATGCGAAGTCGGCCGGCATCCCCCAGCGCAATCTCTGCAATGCCAAGCGTGGCTGCGAGCAGTGTTCGATCATTCAATACACCTGTAGGAATTTGTACGCCGCCATTTGCCTCATCCTGGTACTGCACATTCACGTTCGCCTGCAGCACGCCAAACGAAAGTGGGCGCGTGTAATCCAGTGAGGCCGTGATGCTGTGCTCCGGCGCCAGGGCCAGGTTTTCTGTCAGTTCCTCTGTGACCGTCGAAACCCCACTCGCGGCGTTGTCGTCGATCTGTTCATAAGAAACGGTGTCAGTCCCAAACTTCGCGTCGAGGTAGCCGTAGCTCAACGTGCCGGTCAGTGAGTCGGTGAGGGCTGCGGTCAGGTCAAACTCCAGGCCTGCGATGTCGGCGTCGTCGATGTTGATAAAGTCCCTCTCGCCCGCGTTGCGCCCGGTTTGAACGCTCTGCTGATAGCCCTCGTACTCCATGTAAAACAACGCGGCGTTAAAGCGCACCCGACCGTTGGCGATGTCACCCTTGTAACCCAGTTCGTAGGAAACGAGATCTTCCGGTTCAAACCCGGTCAGAAAATTGTCTTCCGTGGTAGAACGCTGGCTGGTGCCGCCGGATTTGTAGGCCGTCACTAACTTTGCATAGACGTTGGCGTCGGCGTTCAAATCGTACTCCACGGTGAACGAGGGATTGAACTCGTCAAAGTCACGGTCGTAATTCGCGCGGAAGGGCGGTACGGGCGTCGGGGCGCCGCCCAGGCCAAAACTGACGCGGTTATTGTCGCGAAAGGCCTTGCGGTTGTCGTCGGAGTAGCGGGCGCCCAGCGTAAAGTGCCAGCGTTCCAGGCTCGCGGGAGACCACGTTGCCTGGCCGAACAGTGCGATAGAGGTGTTCTCTGTCGAGGTAAAATCCACCAGCACGCCCTCCGGCAGCGCTTCTGAACCGTTGCTCGAACCGAGGTTGTCTTCCCTCGACTCGTCCTCGTAATAGTACAGTCCCGCTACCCAGTTCAGCGTCTCGCTGCTGCCGAGCAACTGAAACTCCTGTGAAAGCTGCTCGAAGCGTGTGTCGGGCTGACCGTCGGTTACCGAGAAATTGCCGAACAGGGAGGTGACCGGCGTCTGTGAATTTTGTGTAAAAGCGGCAACATCACGATAGCCGGTGATCGAGCGCAGGGTCAGCGCATCACTCAACGCCCACTCAATGTTTAGCGTATGGGCATCTATTTCCACGTCGCCGATGGCAATTGCATCAAAGCTGGTGGCCTTGTCGAGACGGCCGGCGGAGGAATCCACCGGTTGGCCGTCAGGCCTTAGCGCGGGATTCTCAAACTGGATGACACCGGCTGCGGGCGCGGAAAAGTCGAAGCCCAGCACCTGGGACAGGCGCGAGGAATCCTCTATTGAGGATCGATCATACTTGTAGTCCAGTGTGATGTTGTCCGCCAGGTCCCAGTGAATGTCGGCGGTGATATTGTCCCGTTCCTCGATTCCCCAGTCTTCTCCGGCACCGAGGTTTTCCACCAGCGCATCCCGTTCAGAGTAGGAATAGGCCAGTTTTACCGCGACGGTGTCGGTGAGTGGCAGGTTAAGAATGGAACGCGAGCGGAATTCACCGAAATCGCCGTAGGTCAATCGTTGTCGGAACGTGAGTTCCTCGGTGCTCGCCCGGTTGGTAATCAGGTTGATGGCACCGCCGGTGGCATTGCGACCATACAGCGTGCCCTGTGGACCGCGCAGTATCTCCACCCGCTTAATATCGGCGCTCTCAAAGGCGGTGCCCACGGAGGAACCTATATACACACCGTCCATGTACAGAGCCACGGAGGGATCCTGGGTAACCTGCACGTCGTTCTGGCCCACGCCGCGGATGAACAGGCGCACGGTGGTCGATGAGCCGGTAAATTCATTCACCACCACGTTGGGCACCTTGGAAGCGAGCCCCTTGATGTCATACACCCCCATCTTCTCCAGCGTGTTTTCACTGAAAGCGGCAATAGAGATGGGAACATCCTGTAGCGACTGTTCCCGTCGTTCCGCCGTGACGATCACTTCTTCCAGCGTGGGTGCAGAAAGTGCAGGCCCGGATAAGAGTCCCAGGGTGGCGATAGCGAGCGGCAGCGGTAGGCGATACATGGCAATTCCTCGAATACTTATTATTCCGTCATTATGAACCGTCTTTCCTGAGATTGACTATGCAGCAACGGTGCAAATTGGGGAGACAATTTTGTCGGGCAGGGGCGGTACAATCCGTTGGCCCGCTGCACCTGCGTACCACGCGTTTCGCTTTTCGAAAAAACAAGCAATCCTGATTGTTTTTGGCTGAAAATTCCCCTATATTCACTCGGATTGGCACAGTGGCTGTCTTTCGATTGCGTTTAGCAAGGTCTGCCCACACACTGCCGCAGCCGCTGTCGCAATCGCCGCCGAATAAGGAGTCGAACCGTGAGTTTACCCAAGGAAAAACTGTTGCGGGCCTACCGCCAGATGAAGACCATCCGCGAGTTCGAGGAGCGCGCCCACGCGGAGATCATGAACGGCCAGATAGCCGGCTTCACCCACCTTTATACCGGGCAGGAAGCAAACGCCGTCGGCGTCTGTGAAAACCTGGGCGACGAAGACACCATCATATCGACCCATCGCGGCCACGGGCACTGCATCGCCAAGGGCGCCGACGTGATCGGCATGATGAAAGAGCTGTTCGGTTCGTCGGAAGGGCTGTGCAAGGGCAAGGGCGGTTCCATGCACGTGGCCGATATGGAGAAGGGCATTCTCGGTGCCAACGGTATTGTCGCCGGCGGCCCACCCATTTCGGTGGGCGCAGCGCTGGCTGCGAAGATTCGCAAAAATGGCCGCGTCGCGGTTTCTTTTTCCGGTGATGGCTCAGTGAACCAGGGCACCTGTTTCGAAGCGATGAACCTCGCCGTTGTGCTCAAGGTGCCGGCTGTATTCGTGATCGAGAACAACTACTACTCCGAACACACCAATATCAGCTATGCGGTGGGTTGCGACGACCTGAAGGCGCGCACAGAGAGCTTCGGATTTCCGGTATTCGTGGCCGATGGCGCCGATTTTTTCTCTGTCTATGAAGCGGCTGCCAAGGCGATTGAACATGCGCGGGGCGGCAATGGACCGGCCGGCGTATTCGCCGAGACCGGTCGCTTTCACGGGCACTTTGTCGGCGATCCGCAGTACTACCGCGCGGATGGCGAACTGGACGATCTGCGGGAGAACTCCTGCTGTCTCAAGAATTTCCGCGCCTCCATGGCAGAATCCGGCGACGTTTCCCAGGAGGAACTGGACGCCATCGACGCAGAAGTCATGGCGTTGATTGAGCAGTCAGTCACGGAGGCGAAAGCGGCGCCGCGGCCCACGCCGGATCAGGTCACCAGCGACGTCTACATTAACTATTCCGCCGGCAGCGCATAGGAGAAACCGTTATGCCAGAGAAAACCATGCGCGATGCGATTAACGAAGCCCTTCACCAGGCGATGGAGGCCGATGATTCAGTGTTCGTCATCGGTGAAGACGTGGCCGGCTGTAACGGCAGTCCCAGCGGCAAGGTCGGAGAGGTAGGGGGAGTGTTTGGGGTCACCAGCGGTCTGTATAAGAAATTCGGCCCCGACCGCTGTATCGACACACCCATTTCTGAGTCCGCTATCGTGGGCGCCGCTTCCGGCGCAGCGCTGGTTGGCATGCGGCCGGTGGCCGAGATCATGTTCGCTGACTTCGTCGGCGTGTGCATGGATCAAATCGTCAACCAGATGGGCAAATTCCGCTATATGTTCGGCGGCAAGAGCAAATGTCCGGCGGTGATCCGCTTTGCCTCGGGTGGCGGCTTTTCCGCGGCCGGCCAGCACAGTCAGTCCATGTACCAGGTAATGACCTCCTTCCCTGGTCTCAAAGTGGTCATTCCCTCCAATGCCTACGATGCCAAGGGGCTGCTGTTGCAGGCCATCCAGGATGATGATCCCGTACTGTTCTTTGAGCCCAAGGCGCTCTACCAGGAGGCCTGCGAGGTTCCGGACGAAGCGTACACCATCCCTTTCGGCGAGGCCGCGTTCGTGCGCGAGGGCGACGATGTAACGGTAGTCGCCTTCGGCCAGATGGTGAACCGCGCCGCCGCTGCCATCGACGCGCTGGAAAGCGACGGCATCAGCTGCGACCTGATTGACCCGCGCACCAGTTCGCCCCTGGATGAGGCTGCGATACTGGAGAGCGTAGAGGCCACCGGCCGCCTGGTGGTCGTGGATGAATCACCGCCACGCTGCGGGCTGACCGCTGATATCGCCGCACTGGTGGCGAGCAAGGCGTTCAGCGCCCTGAAGGCGCCCGTGCAGATGGTCAGCGCACCGCACAGTCCCACGCCGTTCTCGCCGGAACTGGAAGCGGCCTACATTCCTGACGTCAACAAGGTCAAGGCAAGCATCCAGGAGGTCATGGCCTAGCGCCTGTTAACGATGAGCGATATTTACCCGATTGCAGTGCCCAAGTGGGGCATCGAAATGGTGGAAGGCACCATTACCGCCTGGAACAAGGCGCCCGGTGACAGCGTTGCCAAGGGCGACGAAGTGTTCGAAATGGAATCAGACAAAATCGTCAACGTCTGGGATTCTCCCGTGGACGGAGTGCTGCGGCGCATTCTGGCCGAGGAGGGCGATGCTCACCCGGTGGGTGCCCTGTTGGGCGTGATTGCCGCCGCGGAAGTGGACGACACCGCGATCGATGAGTTTATTGCGAGCTTCGCCGGCACACCGGCCGAGCAGCAGCCCGAAGCAGCTGAGGCGCCAACCGCGACGACTGCCGGTGCCACCGATGCCAACAAGCGCTCCAGTCCGTCAGTGCGCAAACTGGCCCAGGAACTGGGCGTAGACCTGAATGCCGTCACTGGAACCGGACGTCGCGGACGCATCACCGAAGACGACGTGCGCGCGGCCGGCAGCGACATTACGGCCACCGCAGACGATGTTGAGATCATTCCGCTCAGCCCCACACGCAAGACAATCGCCAAACGCCTCACTGAAGCGAAGCAACAGATCCCACACTTCTACCTGACTGTGGATTTTGAACTGGACGGGCTGCTCGCCCATCGCGAGGCACTGAACGCAGCCGGTGACACCAGGGTGTCAGTGAATGACCTGATCGTGTGGTGTGTTGCCCAGGCGCTGATCAAGGAGCCGCGCGTCAACGTCAATCTGGTGGGAGACGATGTGCACCAGTTTCGTGATGCCAACATTTCGGTGGCCATTGCAACGGATGACGGTTTGTACCCGGCCACTTTGCGCAAGGCACAAACGCTGTCACCCGCTGAAATCGCTGTCGCGATAGCAGCGTTCGCTGAGAAAACCAGGGCGGGCAAGCTTGCGAAAGAAGATATCACTGGCGGCTCGTTCACGGTGTCCAACCTCGGCATGTTCGGGGTCAGCAATTTCACGGCCATTGTCAATCCGCCCATGGGCGCCATTCTCGCACTGGGAAAGGGTGAGCCGCGTGTGGTGGTGCGGGACGGAGAGCAGACTGTGGCCACCATGGTCAGCGCAACACTCTCCTGTGACCACCGTGTCATTGATGGCGCGGTTGGCGCCCAGTTCCTGAAGGTTCTGGGTGAGGAGATTGGCGCGCTGGGTTAGCGCGCCGCATAACCCCACGAATAATCCCCTCCCGACGCTGGAATTTGCGGCAGGCATTGCCGTAGACTCGGGCGTGTAATCGCAGGCATGCAGTTTCAGGCAGACAACGCGTCGGGCAACCGCCGGAAGGGTGATGCGAACAAGCATTTGCCGCTGTCGCCATAACGAGGGATGACCATGAACAAACGCCGCGGCCTCACCGCCATTGTAGTAGCCTGCCTGCTCGCCCTTGCAACGCCGGCTCTCGCTGCCGATGACAGTTCGTTGGCCAAGGCCTCACAAAACCCCGTTGCAGACCTTGTCAGCCTCCCTATCCAGCACAATGCAGACCTGCAGTTCGGACCCGACGACGATTACCGCAGCATCACCAATGTGCAGCCGGTTGTCCCGGTGAATCTGAATGACGACTACAACCTGATAACGCGTACCATCCTGCCCATCGTGTCCCAGCCGGGTACGGTGCCCGGACAGGACAGGAAAAATGGCCTCGGCGATACGTCCTTCAGTGCCTTCATCTCGCCTGCAGACAGCGGATCGATCACCTGGGGGGCGGGGCCGGTACTTTTGATACCCACCTCGACCGACGATCGACTGGGCGCGGGAGAGTGGGGCGGTGGTGCTTCCGTGGTGGCGCTGGCCATGCCAGGCCGCTGGGTGGTGGGGAGTTTGTTCAGCAATGTCTGGGATTTTGGCGGCGATACGGACATCAACCTGTTTACCTGGCAGTACTTTGTTAACTACAACTTTGACGATGGTTGGTATCTGACTTCTGCGCCGATCATGACGGCTAACTGGGAGGCAGACAGTGACGACAGGTACACTGTGCCCGTCGGCGGTGGTGCGGGCAAGATAGTGCGCCTGGGCAGCGTGCCGCTGAACGTGAATGTGCAGGCGTTCTATTATGCGGAGGCGCCGCGCGCGTTAGGCGATTGGAGCCTTCGAGCGCAAGTTCAGTTTATGTTCCCACAATAGCCTGGCAGCGGGTATGCGAACCTGCCACCCGGACCTTTCACGCGGAGATTGCGCAATGACCGACAGGTGCAACCGCAGGCAGCAGCGAATGCGTTTATGCACGATGCTGGCCAGTTTGTTTGGCCTGCTGCTTCTGCTGACGACTAATCAAACCGCTGTTGCCGACGAGTCGACAGCATCACCTCCTGCGCCGGATAGCGAGTGGCGCCTGCATGGCCTCGACGTCGGCGAACAACGCCACTCCAAACTGCGCCAGATTAACAGCGACAATGTGAGGAAGCTCGGACTGGCGTGGTATTTCGACCTGTACACACGGCGAGGCGTTGAGGCAACCCCGCTGATGGTCGATGGCACGCTGTATGTCACTGGCAGTTGGTCGATGGTGTATGCACTGGATGCCAGAACCGGCGAATTGCGCTGGTTCTACAACCCGGAAGTGGATCGCGCTTTCCTCGCCAAGGGCTGCTGCGACGCGGTTAATCGCGGCGTTGCCTATGCGGATGGCAAGGTTATCGTGGGCACCTACGACGGCCGTCTCGTCGCGCTGCAAGCCAGTGACGGCAAAGTGGTTTGGGAGGTGCAAACAACCGATCGCAATCAATCCTATACCATCACCGGCGCGCCGCGAATCGTCGCTGACAAGGTAGTGATTGGCAATGGCGGTGCAGAGTTGGGTGTGCGCGGCTACGTCACCGCCTACGCTATCGCTACCGGCAAGCAAGCCTGGCGTTTTTACACGGTTCCGGGCAACCCCAAAGATGGTTTTGAATCTGACCTCATGAAAACCGCAGCCGAGACCTGGAGCGGGCAGTGGTGGGAGTGGGGCGGCGGTGGCACGGTCTGGGATTCAATGGTCTACGACCCGCAACTCGACCTGCTGTACATCGGCGTGGGCAATGGCTCACCATGGAATCAGAAGATGCGTAGCCCCGAGGGTGGCGACAACCTGTTTCTCACTTCCATCGTGGCGCTGCGCGGCAAAACGGGCGAATACGTCTGGCACTACCAGACAACACCCGGCGAGACCTGGGACTTCACCGCCACGCAGCACATGATACTGGCCGACCTCGAAATCGGTGGCCAGTTGCGCAAGGTCATTATGCAGGCGCCGAAGAACGGTTTTTTCTACGTGCTGGACCGCACCAGTGGCGAGTTGCTTTCCGCTGAACCGTTTGCGGTTACTACCTGGGCGACGGCCGTCGACTTGAAAACCGGTCGCCCGATTGAGACCCCCAATGCGCGGGTATTTGACGGCAAGAACGTCAGCCTGCCCAGTAACGCCGGCGCGCACAACTGGCAACCCATGTCTTATCACCCCGGCACCGGGCTGGTTTATATCCCGACAATGCACATACCCATCACGTTCCTGGAACCGACGCGCGATCTCGACCGCAAGCCCGGCCAGGGATACTGGAACGTGGGGTTTGATCGGATGGGCAATGCACTGCCGGATGTGCCGAATATCAATGCGCTCATGGATCAGGTCTACACCGGCAAGTTGCTGGCCTGGGATCCGCTGCAACAGGAAGCGAAGTGGGAAAGCGAAACGGGGCGCCCCAGTGGCGGTGGCGTACTGAGTACTGCCGGTAATCTGGTGTTCCAGGGCAGCGCAGAAACTGAGTTGCGTGCCTTCAACGCCGCTACGGGCGAAGTGTTATGGTCCACCGACGTGCAGACTGCCGCCATGGCGGCACCGATTACCTACGCGATCGATGGCGTGCAGTACCTTGCAGCTGCCGTCGGGTTCGGCGGCGGAGCGGCCTCCGAGGCCGGGGCTATCGTGCACGGCTGGAACGTTCCCAACCTGTCGCGAGTGCTGGTCTACAAACTGGACGGCAAGGCAAAGCTGCCGCCGGTGCCTCCCCGTGAGCGCGTGCTGAAGAAACCACCGCCGGTCACGGGCCGGGAAGACGCGATAGCGCTCGGTAAGGTGATGTACCAGCGTCACTGCAGTTACTGCCACGGTGACGGTATGCGCACGGGCGGCCTGACACCCGATCTGCGCTATTCAGCCACTGCGGTACATGACATCTGGCAGGAGATTGTACGCGGTGGCGTGCTCAGCCCTGTTGGCATGGTCGGCTTTGAACGCTTCATCGATGAAGGCGAGGCTGAAGCCATTCGTCAGTACGTTTTACTGGAAGCAAACCGGCTGTACGAGCAGCAACAGGCAGCCGGGCAAGCCAGGTAGTCGTAGAACGTTCCGGCACGTACCGGCCCTGACGAATTGCAGCCCGAGACTGCTGTTACCGAGAAGCGGCCGATCCTGCATGGGTGCGCGAAATCACATCAGCCGGAACCTGGTTGTCCAGGGCACCGAGAAAGCCCTCGCCGTTGGCGATGCCATCGTGCACGCCAAACCCCAGCAACTCCTGCGCTCTGCGTGGCATGCTGGCGACACGCTCCAGCGGCACAGACAGGTAGCTGTTCTCCTCGGTACGCAACCAGCCCAGGCAAAAACTCGTGTGCATGCCGCGTCGCAACTTGTTGGTTGTATTGGCGCCGGCGCCGTGCAGTGTAGAACCCAGGTAGATGGCCGCGGAACCGGGCGCCATCTGCGCCACCGCAATTTCTGATGGCTCAGGCTCACGGTCTGCAGGCCAGCGATGGCTGCCCGGCACAATTCGCGTTGCGCCCATCTCAGCCGTGTATTCTCCCAGCGCCAACAGAGACGCGAACTGAACGTGACCGCCCAGGGTAGACGTCATCTTCCTGGGCCACACGTCATGATCGCGGTGAATCAACTGGTCCGACGAGCCAGGGCCCCGATCCAGCACGTGGGCGATGTTCAAAACGTACTCGGCACAATTGGGTAACAGGAAATGGTCGCCAATGGTCTTGAATATCGGGTGCAGCAGAACGTTGTTGACGAAGGTGGCGGACACGCCAGCCACGCCCGTCAGGTGCTTCGTGTGTGGGCCATGAAAAAACTCAATGGCCTCGTTGGGGTGAGCGTGGTTGTTTGACCTGGCTGCGAGCAGAGGATCGATTTCGGCATTGAAGGCGTCGACGACCTCTGCCGACAGGAACTCATCGATGATAACGGCACCAAAGGTGTCAAGCTCGTCGATGAGTTGTTCGGCTGTTGCGTCATTTGGCAGATGATTGAGTGACGGCATGTTTGATCTCACTGTCGTGCTTCGATCCGATCCCAGTTGACGTTATTGATCGTTGGATCCGTATTGGGATTGTAGAGCGCATCGTTGTTGAGCAGGTAAGTGCCGTTGCCGTCCGTATAAACGTTGTCGTAGAAACTCGGTAACTTCACAGTCTCACCAGAGGGAGTCGTGTAGGGTGTCTCCTCTCGCAAGGTATCCACGTACTGCTCCTGCATACGGTCGCTGATGGCTGAGCGCTCCCTATAACCGCCTACGATGATGTCGTTAATGTCGCTGTTGATTTGCTGCATTTTTTGATTGTGCGCACGCCAGCTCGCCATTCGATCATTCGAGCCCTTCTGTTTTATCGCGGCCAGTTGCTGCCAGTAACGCTGCATTTCAGCCTGCCAGGTGGGGTTGATGCGCACGGATTGCACGATGGCAGCCAACACCGGGTCGTTCAGATAATCGGAACCGGCAGGGCCGCGGAAGCTGCGCATCAGGTTGATCGACCACGTGCCCGAGCTGATCTGCCCCTGCTGGATAAAGGTGAGGTATTGCCAGGTAATGAGAATGGTCTCCTCCAGCGATTTGCCATTCTGCTCGTAGGTAAGCACGAGCCGCGTTGCCTGCGTATCGAATTCCTGCCCAAATCCCATTGAGCGCGAGGTCATATTGCCCTGTTGAATGATCTGATACATCTGGGCGTTTTGTTCGCGCAGTTGTTGCGTCAGCTCGGGAACGTCTTCTTCGGCGATAAGTTGCACATTTTTAGTCGTCGGATCGGGGTTATTGCGCACCATACTCATCAGCCACTGGCCCGCCGATTCGGGCAGCGCAAGGTAGAGATTGCCGCCCAGGGTGGGCTGCATGGGCTGACCAGGGGAGGCGTGGTTAAACTCAAAGGAGAAACTGGGGAAAAAATGCACTGCTCGGCCATCCGGGCTACTGATCTTGACGTCACTGACAACCGGCATGTTGTAGAGCTGGTTCGATGGCCTGGTGAGGCCACCCTCGAGGGTCCAGCCATCCGGTACCAGGACGGTACTTGCGATGGTGTTGTTCATTCCCGGGTCGCGCAGATGGTGCTCTCGCATTACCAGTGCGCTGCTGGAACGCTGCGCAACCTTACTGTCATCTCCCTGTGTTGTCTCATGGGCGCCGTCGGCCGGCGGTTGGCTGTCACTGCAAGCCCAGATGGCCAGAAAAAGTGCGGAAACGCTGAACAGCCTTATGGTCGGGAATTTGAACATTGGGGCAGGTCCTCAAAACGGGGCAGGGAGTCTACGACAAGTATAGACGTATCACTTTGCTCCACTACTTTTCCAGTGTCGAGAACGCTGCGTAGTACAACTGCTCTGCGGCCTGTTTGGATTCCGCAATGACTTTTCTGTCCATGCCGGACTCGATCGCGTTCTGCACCAGCCACTGGGACGCCATTAGCAGCGATTTGAGAAATACCTTGGATGGCCGCTGGCCATAGTGGCTCACGCACCAGCGCTGCATTCTCAGGACTACCTTGTCCAGCGCTTCATTAATCACGGTGTGCGCGTGTGAATTGGGATCACTGGATTCGACAAACAGAAATTGTGCCACCTGGTGCTGCTCGAGTATGGCATCGATTGTGTATTCGAACGCCCGGTGCAACCAGAGCGGGTCGCTGTAGTCCACGTCCGCCGCGCCGCTGATGGCTTCCATGTGATCATTGACTGAGGTCTGGTAGAGCAGCCGGATCAACTCATCCTTATCGGTGAAACAGCGGTAGTAGGTATGGCGCGAAACGTTGGCTTGCGCGCAGATATCGGAGATGGATACCGCTCGGGAGCCCCGCGCGCTGAACAGTTCTACGGCCGCTTCCAGGATAATTCTGCGCTGTTCCTCAAGCCCGGGGCGTTTTTTAGCGCGGCCATCCCTCACTACTGCTGCGTTTGCCATTTCTCTCTGCGTCCTGTGCTGTACGTGCCGGTAGTCTTGTTGATCCCGGTTGGCGCCGTGGCCCAAACTGTGGCGTGTCAGGCATTGATCGGTCAATGCAATTCCGGCTTTAATCATACAAGCCTGTATGATAGTTTATCGCACACCGCTGTTCGATTAAACCCGAGCAGGTCCCCGTTCTCCGCTGTTGGCGGATCGGGGGTAGTGCAGGTAAACGACCAAACCGCCGCGAAGAACAGGAGGCACAGCGCATGAATACACAGACCCTTGCCCCGGGTGCAATGCCATCGCTACTGGAATGGAGCCCGTCTGTTCATCAGGGTTTCAACATCAGACGCAGCGCGTACATCGCGTCGGGAATCATGATTCCAGGCGCGTTTGTCGTGGCCTGGTCACTAATCCTGACGGGGCTGATTGAACCGACACCTGCCGATAAGTACGTCTCTATCAGTCTCTTCATTGGTTACTGGGCGGCGTTGTTCGCCTTCCTGGACAATCCGGGCGAACGTCGCAGCTCAGTGGCGAAGTGGCACGAATTCCTTGTCGTCTGGCTGGTCACCAGCGGTTGTGCGCAGGTGGGCTGGGAATTACCGGCCGTGTATATGAAGGTCTCCTATCTCTACCAACTGGGGAGTGAGTTGCAGCCAGATCAGCTGGTGTTCTGGCCCTGGTGGTTATACGCCGTCGCTGACACGCGTTACATGAGGCCGCATGAAGCTCAACTGGCGCACGAGGCAATGCTGGGCCATTCCGGGTTCCTGCAACTCCTCGCCGCTTACTGGTTGTCCCGGGGAATCCATTACAAGAAAGCCCTGACCATTGCGGCGCTCGCCAACTGGGGGGCGTTTTACGGCAACACGTCTGTGATCTATCTCGGAGAAATACTGGTCGATTACCGCAATATAGAGCAGGGCGCCTGGGGTTTCTGGCTGAAATGGGTGGGTTTGAACATGCAGTGGTCAACTGTCAGTCCGTTCGCAGCGATTGGGGCCATCTGGTTACTGGTGCAAAGGGTGCGCGCTGAAACCGCGGCAGAGTGCGCCGGCGAAGCGGGCCGCTAACCGATGTACAACAGTGCGGCCTTTACTGCAGTCGTTCAGCCACGTTACCCAACAGAAAAGCGGGCAGGGTAGTGGACGTGAAACGTGTACTGGTCACAGGCGCTAGTTCCGGTATCGGTCATGCTTTTTGCAAGCAACTCGCGGCACTCGGGTATAACGTAACCGGCGTTGCCCGTCGCGAAGACCGATTGCAGGCTCTGGTAGACGAGTTGCCCGGCGATGAACATCGTTACCTGGTAGCAGATCTAGCCAGGGCCGAGGACGTTCAGTCGGTGGCGGACGAGGTGTCGGGCACGCGATATCACCTGTTGATCAATAACGCAGGCTACAGCGTGCTGGCACCGTTCTATGAATCAGAACAGGAGACGCAGCAGAATATTCTGGCCGTCAACTGCGCTGCACTGACCACGCTTGCCCACGCGTTTCTGCGACAGTCCGAGCGCGGCGATGCATTGATCAATGTAGCCTCGGTGGTGGCCTACCTGCCGACGCCTTCCCAGCCCATGTACAGCGCCAGTAAATCCTTTATCGCTGCGCTGTCTGAATGCCTCTGGCACGAGCACCGCGACCGTGGTGTTTACGTTATGGGCCTTTGTCCGGGCCTGACCGCAACCGAGTTCGTGAGCAATGCCACCGGCGGCGAGTCCGACGAACAGGGGATGCCCGCGGCGCTGATTCAGACAGCGGATGCTGTCGTCGTCGAGGCACTGGCAGCTCTGGAAAAGCGCAAGAAGTCCATCGTTGTAACCGGCCGGATTAATCGTCTCATGTTGTTACTGCCTCGCATGTTGAGTCGGCACAGGCTGCTAAAAGTGCTTGGCGTGGTGGCAGATCCTGAAAACGCATTGTGAACTCAGTGCCTGGCACGAAACTCGTTTAATCCATCCACGCTACGGTGAAGACCAGCGCTGGCAAGCTAAGGTCGATTGAAAGAACGCACAGAGGCACTCGGGGTGCTTTTGTGCAGGATCATCGCAAGGATAGCCCTGTTATCGCCATCCATGAGTGCGCATAATATATATTATGTTAAATAGTCATCTTACTGTGCAATCGGCCCTACGCTGTCAGTTGACTCACGCAGTTGTTTAGCAACTGAAAAGTAATAATTCCGGCCTGTCGCTGTCAGTAGTTCACCGCCAATCAGCTCCAAAGCATCTGCCTTGAGATGTCTAACATCGTCGTCCGCGTAGCCCAACGCAAGCAGGTAGTCACAAAGTTGCGCCGTCCATTGGGGGTTTTTTAATAGTGAAGAACGCGCCTTGCTGAGAAGCACGTCAGTGCCGCCGGCTAGCTTCACTATTTCCTTGGCTTCTTCTTCGGGCGAAAGCGGAAAAAGACTGCTGGGGTTTCCATCGAACCAACCCAAATAGCCGGAGAAGATAGCGCGCACACCCCACTCGATATTGCCGTAGTACTCACGCAGGTAATCCAACTGCGAATATTTTTCTGGGAGTTTGACGATTTCCACTAGCTCGTCCGGGGTTAGCCCGCGATTCATCCCGGCTATTGTTTGGTCAAAAATGGACCGTATTGCATCTCGATAATTCGTGAGGGTAATAGTTGTCTGTTCTTCGCCTAAGATTGGTCGAGTATGGCCGCCTACCAAATGCTTGGGTTTTTCGTTGATCATCAGCGAGAGACTGTTAATCCAAGCCAGGACATCCCTATAGGGTGTGCCTCGAATCGCATACAAATTTGGCCAAGACTTATAGAAGTTGTCTCCTGCAAAAACCACTCGCTCTTTTGGATACCAAACATAAAGCTCATCGTAGGCTTCGCCAGTTGCGGCGACTAAATCAATCTCGATGCCCCCTGTTCTGACCCTTTGTCTATCTTCACTCAGATAATGAGTGGGTTTAGCACCCGCTGCTGCAAATACTTCCCCGCCCCGCTCGGGAAAGTATTGCTTTGCAACCCCGTTATTGATTCGGCTCCCCGGTGGAAGTAGAAATCCACCTTGCCGCGCTCCACGCGTTCCTTGAATCGTCAATCCAGCATTAGAGAATTTACGAGATTCTTGATTGAAATTTTTCCGCGCCCATATTTGAACATCCTTTCCTGCCGCTGCAAATACGTGTAGGCCACCTGTATGATCACCGTGCCCATGCGTCAATACGATGCCGGCTACTGGCTTCTCAGTAATTTTCCGAAACTCGGTGAGCACGGCTTGTGCGGCCGATGAATCAATCTGGGTGTCAATAATTATGATGCCGCTCTCTCCAATAATCATAGAAGTTGGTGACACGGCATATCCCACCGCGGTATATACGTTAGGCGCCACTTCGATAATGTCCTGCTTAAACTCCGCGTTTCTCTCCTGAAGGAGCGCTTCTGGATTGCCAGCAGCGAGGTTGATATTGCAAAACAATAGAAAAGCGATGCTGATAGGCACAATGGTGCAAGTTTTCATCAGAGAAGCTCCAGATTTGGTCTGATAGTGTGCAGTACGGTTGTTTAGCACTAGGTGGTCGCGGTCAATTTCGAGTCTTGGACAATACACCGAGATTTTATGCACATAAGACGGCTTACGTTCAGTATGGCTCGTGCATAAACGAGTAAACCCTCTATTATATGTCGGCAACGGTAACATTTGTCGGAAAGTTCATTAATACCCCCTGAATTACCGATCACCCTATCCTTCCATTACTTATGCATTGCGGTACGCGGGAACTTCGGTCATGTGTGTTGTCTAACGAGGCAGCTAATTATCGGTTTGACAGAGGCAACCGCCCTGCAGGCAGAGAGCGTAGCTCAATGCAAGAAAATTCAATTATTGGAGATTAATCTCTATGTCCCAAAATACACGAGAGAAAATCGTTGCTTCTTTGAAAGATCAGATTGACGAGATAGATGGAAAAATGGAAGCACTCGGTCAAAAGTCTGAAAAACTCGAAAGTGATGCTCGGGCAGAGTATGACGAGCGTCTCACAGAACTTCGGCAAGCTAGAAGGAAAGCGCAGCAACGAATGGAAGAAGCGCGTGACGCCGGCGAAGAGCAGTGGGAAGAAATAAAGGATGACGCTGAGCACGCTTGGAAGGCCCTGCGTAACTCTTTCAACTACTTCAAATCACACTTCAAATAGCGTCCTGTATCGCCAGCTCGCAGTCCGGCACTAACACTCCGAATGATGAGTATCCCGACTATTGGGTTAGCCAGCCCGTTAGAACTCGACCAGGGGTTGTCGCTGATAGTTAAAGTCCAAACCGCTGGGCAACGCTTCGTTGCGGCGCCTGGCAATACCCTCCAGCGCAAATTGAATCAACGAGGACACGAGGACGTCGTCGTCCATGTTGGCGAGATTCTGTTCGCCGTGCAGCAGCGCCGCCAGCCTGGGGGCGCTTTCGAGATTTTCCTGCACGGCGATCAGGAAGTCGGACAGCGACTGCTGGTTATCCCTTAGCAGCGCACCGAACGGCTTCGAATTGGCCGCACCGATACCCATGCTGAACATCGTGAACTGGGTGTACATGGCCTCGCTGTCGCTAAGGCCCAGATCTACCAGGTGGTCCAGCACGCGCTCCACATGCCTCACCTGTGCAGCGCGTGGGCGCAGTTGTCGCAGGAAAATCGGGTATTCACAGATCAGGTCGCGGATGGTCATCGCATAATGAAACGACCACTGCGCCCAGTGACTATGCCGCTGTTTATCTGGCAGATTCAGTGCGTTCAGAATCGCGTCACCTGCCAGCGTGGCAAGGTGATCGAAACTGGTGATGTGCTCCAGCAAGGCTACCTTCTCTACACGCAATTGATCCGCGAGATCTTCGAAGGTGGGTTCACGCCCCTTGATAGAGAGAATCGCAGCGACTATGTTGTCGCTGTCAACTTCCTTTTCGACTCCTGAATCCATGGAGTCTTTGTAGGTATACGTCATGTCACCCGTCGTCTTTGTTTTTTTGTGGTGTTTCAGCGTTGGCAGACTGAAGACGAGAGAGTACCCAAATGGGGCAAAAGTTCAAAGGATTATTTCGTAGCGCGCCCTGCTGAAGCGCTTACGAGCATGCCGATCTGCGCGACGGCGGTGCTGGATGACCTAAACGCGGCCTTATGGCTTCGCTCGCGCTACGGGGCCACTCTGCCCTCTCCCACTGATGCCCGACGCTTACCGTTCTGTCACCGGGAAATCACGTCCACCCGACACGGTTGCGACAACAGTGATGTCCCTGATGTCGGATCTGGGTACCCGGAACGGGCTTTGCTCTAGCACCGTGAAATCCGCGCGTTTCCCGGGTTCAATACTGCCGGTTTCGTTTTCCAGGCGCAGCGAATAGGCCGCCGATTGTGTTACAGCGCGCAACGCCTGCTCGACGCTCAGAGCGAGCTCAGGCGCGGCGGCCCGTCCGGAGAAGGTGGTTCGGTTAACGGCCGCCCACATGAGGTAGAGCGGCTTTGCCGGTGCCATTGGCATATCCGAGTGCAGGGAGAGGGACATGCCCTGCTCCACCACATCAGCCAGTCTCACCATCTCATGTGCCCGTTTCGGACCAATACCGATCTCGCTGTATTTGTCAGCGAGCGCAGTTACGTAATACGGGTTGGCGCTGACGATAGCGCCCAATGCGGCGAGTTGTTCTACCTGCTCGGGCGTGGCAAAGCCGAAATGGACAATGGTCGTGCGGTGATCCTTGCGCGGCTTACGCTGCATATTTTCCCGCAGCGCCCTGATCACCCTGTCGAGCCCGAGGTCGCCATTCTGGTGCACATGAATCTGGTAACCCGCGTCCCAGTAGGTGCGGAAAGCGCGGTAAAAAATACTTTCCTCCATCATCCACTCGCCGTGGTGTCCATCCAGGTAACCTTCGCGCATCTGCATAAGTTGACTGAAGATGGCACCGTCGGCGAACAGTTTTACCTGTTTCGGCAGGAAGGTGGTCCCGCCGGGATTGGCAGGTGCAAGATTCTGCGTGGCCGACAGAAGTGCCTGGCCTTCGTGCGTTGCCGCCAGCGCGCGCCCGTCGGGAATAAAATAAAAGCGCAGCGGGGTTGCCGCGTCTCCAAGCACGGCAATCTGTGCGGCATAAAAGGCGCTGAGCCCCCCGGGCTCCGCCGCCGTCGTGACCCCGGCGCGATGCAGGTACTGCTCGGTCAGTTCCAATCCCTTTTTTAGTTCGCCGATGATGAGTGGGAGCAATTTGGGCAGTAGAAAATCAAACGCACCGGCCTCCCAGAAGTGCCCGGCTTTCAGGTCTATCTGGCTGCGAGCGAGGTCACTCGCCCCCTGCAGTGCGCTGGAGGACGTTGCGGTGTTCATTCCGACTTTGAGCAATGCGGCAGAGTTCAATACAAATTCGTGCGCAGAGCGATGCCAGATGATGATGGGCCGCGTCCGCGAGATTGCATCCAGGTCACGGCGTGTCAATCGCCCGTGGAAGTAGTGATGAAAGCCCCAGGACAATAGCAGCTTATTCGCGTCAGCCATGCCCTCCTCCACCTGCGCCAGCCGTTTGAGATAGCTATTTCGATCGCGCACCGCCGGGTAGACGCGGCCATCCGGCAAATCCCACTGTTCGATTGAGATGATTTCGCTGCTCAAGGTGATGGCAGAGAGAATCGGGTGGATATGTTGCTCGATAAATCCTGGCAGTATGACGTTATCGGCGTAGCGGTGCTCCAGTGTGTGCCTGTCGTCGCCAGCGAGCGCGAGCATTTCCTGCTTGCTGCCCACGCCCACTATGCTCTCACCGGACACCGCCACTGCCTCCGCAGACGGTTGATCCGGATTCATCGTGATGATCTCGCGGGCCAGGTAAATACGGACAGCATTGTCCCTGGCGCCAACCGCTTCGGTAGCGTCCCGGGCGACGGGGGCGCCCTCGTCTACTGCCAGCGCCGGGCTTTGCAGTATGCCCACGGTAAACACGCAACACGCCGCCACTGTGGCAATGCGTCGTAAACAGCTTGTTGTCATGCTGGCATTCCTTCGTGGGGCCATTTGCCGCACTGGATTATAGCGCCGCGTCAGGCAGAAATTCAGCGTCAAATTCGGAAGCTGGCGCATTTGTTCCCCGCCTGCATACGTTTTGGCGTTCCTGCCCCTGCGCTCACGTGCTCTCTCTGCATTGACCACTCTTGGCCGTACCCGCTAGGATGCACTTCACTGACGTTGCCCTTGGCGCAGCCCCGACAAAGGAAATCGCCTGGCCCTCCCCCATGACCACCCACAATAAACAACAGCTGCTCTCCCTCGTTATCCCGGTTTATAACGAGGAGGATGTAATTCCTGCCCTGTTGCCTCAGCTGGTGCAGGCACTGCAGGACGTCGACATCGAGCATGAGATTATTGTTGTCGATGACGGCTCTTCCGATGGCACCTGGAAATTGCTGTGTGATGCCGCACACAGGCGCTCTGACATCTCATTGCTGCGCCTGTCGCGCAATTTTGGCAAGGAGGCGGCCATTATGGCCGGCCTGCGCGAGTGCACAGGTGACGCTGCGATTGTCCTGGACGCCGATTTGCAACATCCCCCTCGCATGCTGGTTGAGATGACGGAGCAGTGGCTGCAGGGTGACGTGGACATCATTCACGCTGTGAAATCTGACGACCACAACGCACCGACCATGGACAGGGTCACCTCGCACTGGTTTGGCCGCCTGTTTCGGCGCATGACAGGCTACGAAATTCGCGGCGCTACGGATTACAAACTGCTGGATCGACGGGTCATCGACGTTCTCAACGAGTTGCAGGACTACAACCTGTTTTTTCGCGGCACGACATTGTGGTTGGGATTCCGGCACCGCAACATCTACTTTGAGCTGGGCAATCGCCGTGGCGGGCAAAGCAAGTGGACGCCCATGTCGCGCCTGCGTCTGGGCATTACCGCCATCACGTCCTTTACCGCCTTACCCTTGCATCTGATGACGGTCGTCGGCTTGATCTCCTTCCTCTTCGCCATCGTGATGGGCGTACACACGCTGTATAACAAGATAAGCGGCGTGGCGGTGGAGGGTTTTACTACCGTCATCCTGCTGCTGCTGATTTTCGGTAGCCTGATCACGTTGTCACTGGGAGTGATCGGTGCCTACCTGTCCAAAATTCACGACGAGGTGCGCGACCGGCCACGCTACCTGATCGCCGAGGAAGTGTTGCGAGATCGCGAGCAGGCGGATTGAATCAGCGTTCGTCGCGTCGGATGCACAAGCGCAAGATAAGCCGCAAGACAAGCCATAGGGAAAAGAGATGAAACTGGGTCTGGGACTCATCAGCACGGCCTTCAGTGCCAATCCACACATTGACCTGGAGGTGGTGCAACGTGCCGAGGCGCTGGGTTTTCACTCTGTCTGGGCTGCAGAAGCCTATGGCTGTGATGCGGTGAGCAGCGCCGCCTGGTTGGCAGCACATACCCGGAAAATGCAGGTAGGCACGGCCATTATGCAGATGCCCGCCAGAACGCCCGCCGCAGCGGCCATGGCCGCAATCGGTCTGGATGCCCTTTCCGGAGGTCGCTTCATCTTGGGCCTGGGCAGTTCAGGACCGCAGGTGGCCGAGGGCTGGCATGGCATTGCCTACGATCGACCGCTAACGCGAACTCGCGAATATGTGGAGATCGTGCGCAGGATTCTCGCCAGGGAAGCGCCTCTGACTTTTGAGGGCTATCACTACCAGTTGCCGCTGCAGGGGCCCGGGGCCACGGGACAGGGCAAACCACTCAAGAGCGTTGCGCACACCAATGCGCAGCAGCCCATTTTTCTGGCCTCGATAAGCCCCGGTGGATTGCGCTGCGCCGCGGAAATAGCTGACGGTGTGTTGCTGTCTTTTCTCGACCCTGAAGACACGCACGAAATTGTCGACAGGCATCTTGAAGACGGCTTTGCAGCCGACGGTGCCCGATGTGTGCGGGATCAATTCACCGTCAGCACGTTCGTCAATGCCATCGTATCTGCGGACGTTGATGGCGTTATCGATGCAATGAAGCCCACCCTGGCAAGACAACTCGGTGGCATGGGTTCGAAGAGTAAGAACTTCTATGCCGAGTTCGCCCGGCGTATGGGTTACGACGATGAGGTGGAGCAGATCCAGCGCCTCTACCTCTCCGGGGAGAAAGTGGAGGCGGCGAAGGTGGTGCCGGCTGCGCTGATTGATTCAACCAACCTGATTGGCCCTCCCGATAGAATTCGGGAACGCCTCGCCGCATGGAAAGCCGCCGAACAACGCGGTTCGCTGGACATGATGCTGCTGACCACCGAACAGCCGGAAGCGCTGGAGCTAATGGCCGAAGAATTGCTTTAACCGCCGCTGGCGGCGAGCGCAGCAACGATGGTCACTACCCGGACATAGAGACGATCTGGCCACTACTGGGCTCAGCGCCGCCCGCCAGTACAGACTGGTAGGCCGCCTCTACCGCTGCGGGGCCGACGTGGCGCTCGATCTGCAGCCAGCGATCGCTGTCTCTGCGAAACTCGACGTAATCGGTTCCGAGTTGCGCCATCAACTCGGCCGCTCCCAGTGAGGCACTGCGGGTCTGAATATGTGAGGGCGCGAAGAAAAACTCGGGCGTTGCTCCCGGCAGGTCACCCAGCGCTCCTGCTTCCTCGTAGTGCGTCGCACCCACCTGGCACGAGTGCTTCAGGTTGGCCGCGTAATGTTGATGCAGGCGCGTCAGTACGTCAGCACTGCCTGCCATATCAACGCTAACCGCAGCTTGCGCAGCATCCAGGCTTTCCAGATCGTCGTAGGTGACGATTGCATCGTACAGGCCCAGGCTCTCGCAAAAGGCGACATTGCGCGGCGAGGTCAGCCCCACTGCGCGCAGTGCGCCGCGCCGATGCAGGCAATGGGCAAGCGAGATGGAAGTTTTGCTGGAAGCACTGGTCACCAGACACGTCGTTGCGCCAAAGCCTCCCGCCTCATTGAGAAAATCCTCGACCAGCCAGGACGTCATGAACAGGCCGCGGAGCAGGCTATCGTGATCCTCGCGTTGTGGTTCGTACACTGGGTTGGCGTCAGCACGATCAAAACGTGCGTACACGGGTGCCAGATCTGCGCGGTGCGGCGATACGTCCGAGAAATGATCGCCAGAGACATTACCCGCAAGTATTTGCAAATGGGTCGCCAGCGGGAAAAACCCCCACACGCGTTCACCCACGGCGACATCGGGATGGGCGCTGTGCACCACATCCGCCCAGCCCATCGCCGGTATGCGGCCCCAGTTATCTTCAGCCGGGAAAAACCGCCAGTAGCCCAGCAGATCACCGGCGCCCGCGTAGGAGATATTGTTGGCCGTGAGCGCCTGACGGTCTATGCGCAGGATCACCGCGTTGTCCGGCAAATCCGTGGACAGGACGTCGTCAACAACGCGCGTCGCACTCCAGTTGTCCTTGCGTACTTCCAGCGTCTTGCCGATGAGTTCTTTGGACACAGTGATCTTCTCCTCAGGTGGGCTGGTTTACGTAGCGCGCACTCAGGTCGGCCACGATGCTGTGAAAACCGCTGACTGTCTCGGCAATGATGTCCGCCGCGCTTTTGATCGCGTCGATACGACCCACCACCTGCCCTGAGAGTGGAATGGCCGCTTCCATGTCACCACCGAAATACAGATCCATCAGGTTGGCCATGTGCTCCATGGTTTCGAACTTACCCAGCGGTTCCAGTTCGGTGGTGCGCGCCGTGCGCAATGCCCGGAAAGCCGGTCGCGACTGCTGATTGAGAAACACGGTATCTGTTGCCCTTGCAGCGACGATAGCCTGTTTCCAGTTGTCATGCACCGGTGACTCAGCGCAGGACAACATACGCGTTCCCATCTGCACCCCTTCGGCGCCCATGGCGAACGCCCCGGCCATGGAGGCGCCGTCGCAGATGCCGCCAGCTGCGATGATCGGCACGTCGGTCCTGGCCCGAATCAATGGCAACAGCACCATGGTGGAAACTGGCGAGGGATTCTTGAAGCCACCGCCCTCCCCACCCTCGACCACCAGGCCGTCTACGCCTGCATCCAGTGCTTTTTGTGCCATCTCCAGCGTGGGGACCACGTGAAACACCTTGATGCCCGCCTGCTGAAACGCCTCGGTGCACACGCTGGGGCTGCCGGACGACGTGGTAACAAACTTGATGCCCTGCTCGATCACGAAATCGATAATGCTGCTGCCCTTCACGTAGGAGAGGGCCACGTTCATGCCAAAGGGCTTGTCCGTGAGTTCGCGCATCTTCGCGACTTCGGCCTTGATGTTGTCCAGTTCACCGGAAGACGTCTCGATAATACCGAGACCACCGGCGTTGCTCACAGCGCTGGCGAGTTGCGCGCGGGCAATCCAGCCCATCGGGGCCTGTATGATGGGGTAGGCTGTGCCAGTCATGGCCGTTACGCGATTGTTGATCGCTCGCTCGTTTACGCTCATGGGATTGCTTCGTGCCGCTTCACTGATTAAGGGAGCGCTATATTGACACAGTTACTGCCAACAAGTCATTGGCCGTTGCGGCGCCACTCGCTTCGAGCGTCGAACGGGTCACCCGGGTGCGCAGGCGTTCTTGCAGCTCGGTGCCTGTCACGCTCGCACTGGACTATGCTTTGTGAATAGCAACAGGAGGGAAGTCCGATGTCGCTACATGAGGTTGTAACGCGCGAGGAATGGCTCACCGAACGGCGCAAACTGCTCGACCGGGAGAAGGCCTTCACGCGGCAACGGGAGGAACTGGCCCAGGCGCGTCGCTCGCTGCCATGGGTGCGAGTGGATAAGAACTACCGCTTCTTTACAACGGAAGGAGAACGGTCGCTCGCCGAGCTGTTCGACGGCTGCGACCAGTTGCTGGTTTATCATTTCATGTTTGGGCCCGACTGGCAGGAAGGCTGCCCCAGCTGTTCGTTCTGGGCTGACAACTACGACGGCACGACCCCCCATTTGCGCGCGCGCAACATCAAGCTGGTGGTGATATCACGTGGGCCACTGCAGGCGCTGCAGTCTTATCGACAGCGCATGGGGTGGCAGTTCGACTGGGTGTCTTCGCAGGGCTCGGACTTTAATTTTGATTACGGCGTGTCATTTGATCGTCCGTCAGAAGACAGTGCCGATGGTGCTGCGGGTTTACAGCAAACGAAGAACTACAACTTTGGCACGCAGAGTGCCAACGGTGAAGAGGCTCCCGGATTGAGTGCGTTCTGCCGTCAGGGCGATGACATCTACCACACGTATTCCTGCTACGCCCGCGGGCTGGATATGCTTAACGGCGCTTATCAGCACATGGATGTCGCACCCCTGGGACGCGCCGAGCACGATTTACCCTGGCCCATGGCGTGGGTGAAGCGGCGCGACGAGTATCCTGAACCTTGAGCTACGGGTAATATGGCCAGCTTAATCATTTTAATACAATAGCTTATGATGCATATCTAATGTAATTTGGCGACAGAGGTCGCGCCCCGGAATTGCGAGAATCTTCGCCAGGCTCTATATATACAGAGTCGAGCCAGTGTGCTGGCTCGAACACTGCCCTTTGCCGCAACCGGGAGCTGTTACGTGAACCGCACACCCCTGCTTCTGCTACTGCTTTGCCTCCTGCTCGCTCAGGGCTGTAAATTTCAGATCCTGGTGCCGGCCGGCGGGCAGGTCAGATCGCTGATCAGCAGTTCAACCTGCCCTCCCCAGACCTCGTGTGTACAGGAGATCGTGGATGCGACGTTCAACGATTCCTATATTGCCGAGCCGCTGCCCGGCTGGGTATTTCTGCGTTGGAGCACAGGTGACGACTTTCTATGCGCCGGCAGCGCCAATCCTGTTTGCAACGTGACCAATGTGCCGCTCGCCGGCAATCCCGCCGCAGAAGCCATCATCGATTCCACGCGCAGCTTTTTTCTGTCCCCTGTGTTTGAACAACTAGACCGGGAAATCACTGACACGATGGCGTTTCCCTCGCTCGGTGTGGAGATTGCACAGCCAGACCTGTTTATCGGCCTCTCCTGGTTTCAGATCACTGATGTGTGCCGTGTCGGCAACGGCGGCGTCTGTGACGACGAAATTATCAATGGCTGGCGTATGGATGGCTGGACCTGGGCGGACGCACTGACCATGAATGCGATGTTCAATACCTATGGCGTCAGCCCTCCCCTGTCGTCTACCAATATTGATACACACACCGAGGTGAACTCCACGTGGGCCCCGGCGTTTTTTAATGCAGGTTGGCGGCCCACCTTACTGCCCACCCTGCCACCGGGCCGCGCTACCCACGGCTGGTTGCGAGATTCCTCCCCGGGTTCGGGCGCCATCGGATTAATCGGGGAGATGAGCGATGCGACCGACCCCGGTGTTTCGGATTTGGTGAGAACTAACGCGGGTCTGAACAAGGCATCTGCGCCCTTTTACGTTGGGGCCTGGTTTTACCGGGCTTTACCGTGAGCCATCGCAGCACTCCCATGTGCATCGTCGCAGACTTGCAGGAACGTCAGCAACCGGTGGCGAAAGTAAACGCGGGCAGGAGGAACAGCTAATGAGACAACGAGGGATTGCCCCGCTGGTACTGGTTGCAGCGCTGACTATCCTGCAAGGATGCCGGTTACAGGTCATGGTACCGGATGGCGGTGAGGTGCAATCAGTGGGTTCGGGTATCTGCCCGAGCCAGCTTACCTGCGTGCACGAAATCGATGACGCCACGTTTAGCGAAACATTCACCGCCGTGCCGGACATCGGCTGGGTATTTCTCCGCTGGAGTAACGGCGACGACTTTCTCTGCCCCGGAGACACCAACCCGGTCTGCGTGGTCACCAACGTGCCGCTGGCTGGCAACCCTGGCGCGGAAGCCATTATCGACTCCACCCGGAGCTACTACCTGACCCCTATTTTTGAGGAGTTGGAGCGCCCGATCACTGACACTGTGCAGATGGCGGGTATTGCCGAGTTCGCCCAACCGGACCTGTTCATCGAACTGAGCTGGAACGAAATTCGCGCGGTCTGCCCACCCTGGAATAATCATGAATGCGATGGCATTTTGAACGGCTGGGACATGACAGGCTGGACGTGGGCCGACGTTGTGATGATCAGCAATGTGTTCAACACCTATGGCGTCACACCACCGCTGAATCCTTTCCCGGATGGCCGCGCTCAAAACGGTTCTACCTGGGCGCCGGCGTTTTTCAGCGATAGCTGGCGCGAGATAGTGAATGTGGGAGGCGCCAATCCCTACCGGGAGATACAGGGCTGGATTCGCGACGAGGGCGGCTTGTTCGGTCACGGCGGGGTCGGCTGGATGCGTGACGGCGATACGCCCCTGTTCATTGATTTCGCCGCCACCAATCAGTCTTATACCAAGACAACGGCCACGACATTCCTGGGCGCCTGGTTCCACCGGCCGCTACCGCCCTGATGCGCAAGGTTGCGCTTGCGACGCAGTTTACCCGTGCGCTTCAGCAATAGCCGTTTCGATATTCAACTGACCTGCCAAACCTGCCATGCGGTGTTCGCCGATCTCTGTCATCTCGGGCAGTTGCATCATTTCCAGCATAGCTGCACGGCTGGGATACATGGCGATCACAACGTCGTCCCACAGTTCCTCGACCTCTCCCAGCACCAGGCGGCTCACTTTGCCCGCAAACGTGATGCTTCCGCCCACTTTTGCAAGACAGCGCTGCACGCCCACGCCATAAAGCGCATAGGCTTCGCGACCAGTGAGTTCGGTTTTCCTGCCATCGGCATACTCTGCATGCTCGCGGTATTTCAGCAGATTAACCATGTAGATCGCTTCTTCGTCACCCTCGAAAAATCCGGCGAGTTGTTCCTTGTTGGGTACTAAACCGTTGAAAACCTGCATGGACTTCACGCTCCCACCTACCTGTTCGGTGATGACTTTATAGGAAACGACATGTATTGTGTCAACAGTTTGCGGGCCGATCATCACAGCGAAGACCAGGCGTTTTTCAAAGCACAGGGAGGCATGCCTTTATGCAGATCAAGGGCGGGGTAATCGTGGTCACTGGCGCAGGCAGCGGTATCGGTCGTACCCTGGCGTCGCGTTTCATCGCCGAAGGGGCGGCATCTGTGATTGCGGTTGATCTGAACGAGGATACGGCCCAGGCAACGGCCGATGAACTCGGCTGCATTGCGATGCAGGCCGACGTGTCCAGGGAAGAGGATATCAAGCGGGTTATCGACGTTACCGAAGACAGTATCGGGCCCATCAGCCTGTTCTGTTCCAACGCTGGCGTGCTGTACGGTGAGAGCGAACAGTCTGCCAATGAAGAGTGGCAGCTATCCTGGAATATCAACGTGATGTCGCATGTGTACGCCGCGCGTCACATGATCCCCCGTATGATCGCGCGCGGCGGCGGTAACCTGCTCAATACTGCTTCCGCCGCAGGGCTGTTGAACCAGATTGGTGGCGCCGCCTATGGTGTCACTAAACACGCCGCGGTAGGCTTTGCCGAATGGATCGCCATGACCTACGCTCACCAGGGCATTCGGGTCTCTGTTCTATGCCCACAGGCGGTGCGTACCGCCATGACCGAAAGTGCGGAGGACATGGGCGTACAGGCGGCGGCGGTGGACGGCATGATGGAGCCAGACGAGCTGGCTGGGATTGTGGTGCAACACCTCGAACGCGATGCCTTTCTCATTCTCACTCACGATGAGGTGAAAACCTATATGCAGCGCAAGGCCTCTGACTACGACCGCTGGATAGGTGGCATGAATCGTTTGCACCAGAGCCTGGGCGCGCAGGATTAACAGGCGGGCACTGCCATGCAGCAGCAACCAGACATTACCGGCATTGAGCTCCTGACGGTATACGGCTCGAACCTTTCCTACTTTACCGGCAAACTGGAGATGTACCTGCGAGCCAAGGGTATCGCCTACCAGTTCGAGCCGATGAACACGCGTCGTATTATGCCCTTGGTGACGCGAGAGACCGGCACCTCGCAGATGCCAGCAGCAACACTCGCTGACGGCCGCTGGATAACCGATACCACGCCCATCATCGCGTGGCTGGAGCACCATTACCCCGAGCCACCCATCGTCCCGATAGATCCCGTGCAGCGTTTTCTCTCGCTCCTGCTTGAGGACTACGCCGACGAGTGGCTGTGGCGACCTGCCATGCACCACCGCTGGTACAGCGCAGAAGGCGCGTTGTTACAGAGCCGTCACCTCGTGGATGAAATTACGGTGGGTGTACCGGCGCCGCGTTTCTTGAAACGCTTCGTGTTGCGCCGTCGTCAACGCGGCTACTCCTTCGGCGACGGTGTGAGTGAGCAGAACCGGGAACAGGTTGAAGACACTTACCTGCGCAACCTCGACTGGATGCAGGCTGTGTTCTCTGACCGACCGTTCTTTTTGGGCAATAGCCCCAGTCTGGTGGACATTGCATTTACCGGTCCCTTCTTCCGTCACTTTTCTCAGGACCCGGTACCGGCTGAAATCATGAAACAGCGTGCTCCTGCGGTATGGGAATGGGTGGCGCGCATGTGGAACTGCCATGGCCACGTGCAGGGGGACTGGTTGCTGGGTATTCCCGCGGACTGGAGCCCATGGCTGCGGGAGATTGGCACCGTCTACCTGCCCTACCTTTCTGCAAACGCCCTTGCAGTTCAGGCTGGCAATAAACGCTTTTCTCCCACAGTCGATGGGGTGACGTATGCCGGCGCCCGGGTGTCGCCTTATCGCGTGTGGTGCCTGGAGGAACTGCGCAGGCAATACCTGGCCTTGCCCGAGGCGCCACGGGCAGAAGTGCAGAATATTCTGCAACGCCACGACTGCTGGGAACCGCTATGGCGCATCGAGACATTGAACAGCGGTGTCAATGAGGGTGTGACCTTACCGTTTTCCTGTACCGATAAGATGGTCTGACTTTGGAGAGAGAAAAGTTGAAGAAGCTACTGACAATTCTGGTGATTATCTGTGTCCTCGGCGCGTTGGTTTATAGTCAGCGCGGCAATCTGGTTGCACGTATCATGCCGCGCGCGGTGGAAACGGCCATGAGCCAGGATCCCACTGCGGGTCTTCCCGATGGCATGCATTTGCTGCTCTGCGGCGCCGGAGGCCCCTTGCCCGATCCGCAGCGCTCTGGGCCGTGCATCGCTGTCCAGGTAGGCGAGCGTGTGTTCATTGTCGACGCCGGCACCAATGGTGTACGCAACCTGATGGCGATCCGCTACCCGGTGGGTCGCATCGAGGGCGTACTGCTGACGCATTTTCACTCAGACCACATCGACGGGCTGGGTGAAATGGCCACCATGCGCTGGGTCAACGGCAACCACAGCAAGCCCCTGCCGGTTATTGGCCCGGAAGGCGTCGAAAAGATCGTTGCGGGCTTTAACGTCGCTTACAGCCAGGACGCCGTGTATCGCAATGCACACCATGGCGACGCTGTCGCCCCGCTTTCTGGGCAGGGTATGGGAGCCCACCCCTTCGCCCTCCCGCCCGCGGGTGAACTCACCCAGGTTTACGAGCGGGACGGCCTGCAAATTCATGCGCTGGCTGTCGATCACGCACCGGTGTCACCGGCGGTAGGTTACCTATTCACCTATAAGGAACGTTCCATTCTGATCAGTGGCGATACCGCCAAATCTGCCAATATCGAGACCTTCGCCCGCGGCGTCGACCTGCTGGTGCACGAGGCACTGGCGCCGAATATCGTTACGGTGATGAGCGAGGTAGCGGACCGCCTGGGCAACGCGTCCGTGGCCAAGGTCACCATGGATATACTGGATTACCACGCCAGCCCGGTAGAAGCGGCGCAGACCGCCCGCGATGCGGACGTTGGTCACTTGCTTTACTACCACATTGTTCCGCCGCTGGTGGTGCCAGGCCTGGAGGCGGTCTGGCTGGAGGGCGTGGATGAGGTGTTTACGGATTACACGGTCGGCCGCGATGGCACGGCGTTCTCGCTGCCTGCAAATTCGGATGAAATCATTCTAACCAGTAAGGGCGGAACCTGACGGTTCACGCCCCTTAATCCGTCAGGCCGCCTGTGAGCGAGCGGTAGCACCGCCTGCGGCGGGCGCATTGACCAGGGCCGCGAAACGACGCTGGTGGTGGTCGGCATCGCCGAACAGGGTATTGATCAACATCAGCCGCTTGACGTAAAAGCCGATGGGCAATTCGTTTGTCATGCCCATGCCGCCGTGCAGCTGAATGGCTTCGCCGCCAATATGGCGCCCCGCTTTGCCCGTCATTACTTTCAGCGCCAGCAGACTGCGCTCGGCATCCTCACTACCGGCATCTACCGCGCAGACCGCCCTGTACAGCAAGGAACGCTGATTCTCGCAGGCGGAGAACATATCCACCAGCCGGTGCTGCAGCGCCTGGAATGAGCCGATGGGTACACCGAACTGCTCGCGCGTTTTACAGTACTCCAGTGTTTGTGCATGCAAATAGTCCATCGCGCCCAGCGCATGCGCAGACAGCGCCAGCATGGCGTTATCCACGACCTCACGCATCAGCGCAAAACCCTCACCGACGCCACCTATCACCGCCTCGGCCGCGACATCCGTAAACCGGATGTTGGCGGCCTCCTGGCCATCCGTCATGCGATAGGTTGTGCGCTCTATCCCGCCGTCCGATGCATCAACCAGGAACAGCGTAATACCCGCCTCGTCGGCCTGCTCACCGGACACGCGGGCGGCGACGATTAATTTCTGCGCGGCACCGCCGTTCAGAACGACCGTCTTCTCGCCGTTGATAGTCCAGGTGCTGCCCTGGTTGGTGGCGCGTGTGGCGATGTCAGCCAGCGCGTAGCGACTCTGGCGCTCGACGTGGGCGAATGCGCCCTGCAGTTCACCGGCGATGATCTGCGGAATTAGCTCGCCCTGGACGCTGTCAGCGGCACCCGCCTGCAACAGGCCACCAAACAGCAACACGGTGGGCAGGTAAGGTTCGGCGACAAGGCCTTTACCAAACTCCTGCATAATGACCATGCTATCCACCGGTCCGCCGCCAAAGCCGCCGTGCTCTTCTGCAAAAGGAATCGACAACCAGCCCAACTCGGCAAACTGTTGCCAGTGAGCGGGATCGAAACCATGCTCCATCGCCACGGTGGCATTGCGCTTGTCGAACGCATAATTGTCGGCCACGAAGCGCTCGATACTGTCGCGAATCAGGCCCTGTTCTTCACTGAGATTGAAATTCACGTTGCTACCTCCTACAGGCCCAGTACGTACTTGGCGGTGATGTTCTTTTGCACTTCGTTGGAGCCACCGTAAATAGATGATGCGCGGCCTCGGAAATACAATTTTTGCGCCAGGTCAGCAACATCGTGGCCAAACTGTTCAGTGTTCAAATCTCCCTGGAGTGCCTGGCTGTAATAGCCCACGACATCCATACGCAGTTCCTGAATCGCTTGCTGGATTTCGGTACCCTGCAGCTTCAGCAATGAAGATTCCGGCCCCGGTGGCTTGCCCTCGGCGATATCTGCCAGCGCACGCAACTCGGTGTACTCCAGTGCCATGAGTTCGATTTCCGTATCGGTCAGGCGCTTGGCAAACAGGGCGTCCTCCAACAGGCAGTCACCGCCATTGATCTCCCGGCGTGCGAGCTCTCGCACTTCGTGCAGGGCCCGCTTGGAGTCCGCTACCTCGGCGATGGACAGCCGCTCGTGCACCAGCAGTGATTTGGCGTAGGTCCAGCCCTTGCCCTCTTCACCAATACGATTTTCCACTGGCACCCGGACGTTGTCGAAGAAAACTTCGTTCAGGTGGTGGAAACCGTCAATGGTGTCAATGGGGCGTACAGTGATGCCGGGCGTAGACATGTCGATCAGGAGAAACGTTATGCCCTCCTGCTTGCGACCGGAGTTGTCGGAACGCACCAGGCAGAAAATCCAGTCGGCGTACTGGGCATACGTGGTCCAGATCTTACTGCCGTTGATGACGTATTCGTCGCCCTCCAGCTCGGCTTTGGTTTTTAATGATGCCAGATCTGAACCGGCGCCGGGCTCCGAGTAGCCCTGGCACCACCAGTCTTCACTATTGAGAATACGTGGCAGGAAGCGTGCTTTCTGCTCATCGCTGCCGTAGGCGAGAATGACCGATGCGACCATGGTCACCCCGAAGGCGATTGGCTCCGGCGCTCCCACTGCGGCGCGTTCGGAGTTGAAGATGAACCCCTGGGTCACGCTCCAGCCGGTGCCGCCATGTTCTACAGGCCAGTGTTGGGCCATCCAGCCCTTCTCGTTCAAGCGGTGCTGCCACTCGATCATGCCCGCTTTCATTGTGTCGTGATTCCTGATCCTCTCCTGGAGTTCCGTATCGGCTACCCAGGCGGTAGCGAGGAATTCACGAACCTCTTGTTGAAAGGCGAGATCATCTTCACTCAGTCTAGTATGCATGGTCTATCTCCAAACTTGATGCTTCGAACGCGCGTCGCGTTACCCATTTGACGGTGCAGGCTGTGGCCCTTCGTCCCGGCGCATTCGGGGAAGAGCGTCAAGCCCTGCGCGGGCTGAGGCGGCACTTCTGCGCTGGGCAACAGCGCGCCCGGGCGACGCAACACTATAAGTGGCAATGTTTACAACGGCAACACTGCGCAATCACTCAAGCGGATACGCGCTTGAGTTGACGCTGGATTTCCCTGGAGACCAGCCACAATCGATCCTGGCCCCACACTGCCAGCAACTCCTCGTTGTCTCTGCCGAGCAGGCGAAAGCTGGGTACGCCCCACAGCCCCGAACCGTACATGGTGTTGCGATTGCCTTCCTCCAGATCCTGCCACGCCGGGTCGCCAAGCTCCGCCTGGGCCGCTTTCCAGTCAAGGCCCGCAGCCTTCACCACGTGTGCCATGCCGCGCCGGGAGTTGGTGTTCACCCCCTCGGCGAAGGCAGCGCGCAGGAAGGCGCTGAGAAATTCGTTGCCGCGGCCATTTGCGCAGGCCCAGGGATACAGAGAGTACGCGCTGCGCACCGGTTCACCAATGGGGTCGTAGAATTTGCCGAAGGACACGTCAGCCTCCCAGGCCTCCCGCGCAGTATCGGTAAAGATATATACCCCTTTGATACGGGTCACTGGTGCACCGCGCATCACCATGGGTAGCACAGGACGCACCGAAAGATTTACGCCGGTGCGGCGAGCAAGCTCGACGGTGCGATCAAAGCTGATTGCCGTGTAGGGGCTGCGCAGTGACGGGAACACTTCAAGGGTGAGGCTACCGTTATCCTGCAGCGGCCCTGTTTCGATCGGCGGGCGCGCAGCGATAGGTGCCGCGCCTGGCTCCCTGTCTGCGCCCAGTTCACCCAGCCGTTTTTCCAGGTGATACAGGCGGTCAACGCCCCAGTACCATTCACCTTCGTAAAACAACATCGCGCCGGAATAATGGCCGAGCGAGCGCAGGCGTGTATCACCGGCCTGAAGTGACTCAGCGGTTTGTTGATCGGTGGCTTGGCCGTGTTCTTTGCCCAGCGTCGCCAGTGCGGCCTGATCGGCCAGCCAGGCTGCGCTATCGATGTTTGCCGCAATTTCGGTAAAGCCATCGCTATCCTGCGCCGCGAGCAGCGCATTGGCCTGGCGAACCGCACTTTCGGAGGGCAACGTATCCGCAACGGGAAACGTCAGGCCGTATTCCGGCGCGATCAGTGCGGCATCACGGTGCGCCAGGCGAGGTAACAGTTCCGGCTCCGGCAGATTGTTCCCCGATGGCCCGCTGACGAGATGACAGCGCAGCTCTATGTCATAGCGCTGCTGCATTGAGCCAAGCAGTTGCGCAGTGAGGTGGCTGTAACCATCGCCCACCTGGTGAAAGTACTCGATGACGTGCGCCCTGCCCTCCTTTACCCGCGACTTTTCGGCGCGCGCACGCAGTCTCTCTCGTCGCTGCGGGGCAACGAGGCGTGACATAAACCGGGAGGTAAGCCAGCGTTGCAGCGCACCTGGGTTCATGGTGGCGGCACCACCCATGTCTTTGAATTCTTGCGGCATCTGGGCGTCCTGTTGGTTTACGCGGCGCTGGTCATCCTGGGCGCTCCCAGGTTGACCGCTATCCCGCGCGATTACTCATCTGGCGCGCCGCGAGGATGAAGATAGCGCACATGATGATCTCCGGGATGATCTGCGGCGCGAGGGCCGCGTCGTGCAGCAGCCAGGCCAGCGTGCGGAAAACCGCCGCCAGGCCAACAAGCAAGATCGGGGCATAGAGCAGCTTTGCGTCATTGCGAATCAGTCCCGCCAGTGCCAGGCAGCTTCCGCCGACGAAGAATGCGGTGAGATCACCAATCTGCGTACTGCGTCCGAGACCCTCCAGCAGGGGCATACCCAATTCCGCCGCTGCGCCAGCGGGATCAATTAGCCACCGCAGGCCCATCCCCAACAGCAAAAGACTGGTGAGATAGGCAAGTACCTTGATGATCTTTGGCAGCACGATAGGTTCTCCATTGACGATGTCGCAGATTATGCTTTATGTAAAAAGCTGATTCCTGCAGACTTTATTAGATGTCCGGCAGGCATTCAGGTCATACGACTGGCTTGCCGGACGGCGATTTAAATGACAGCATATGTGTCAAATTATTTCAAGAGAGGTGTGCCATGGAGTACCTGCTCGAAGACAGTGTCGCGAGGATCAACCTGGACGACGGCAAAGCCAACGTTGTCAGCCCAAAATTCATTCAGTTTGTAAATGACAGTCTCGACCGGGCTCAGGCCGATTCGGCGGGTGCCGTGCTGATCACCGGCCGCGAGGGTATTTTTTCCGCCGGGTTTGATCTGAAGGAGTTTGAGAAAGGCATGGAACAGGGCATTGCCATGGTCTCAGGCGGTATGGCCCTGGCGCAGCGACTATACGGCTACCCATTGCCGGTTGTAGCGGCCTGCACCGGGCACGCAATCGCCATGGGGGCATTTTTACTGCTTGCCTGCGATACCCGCATCGGTGCGCGCGGCGACTTTCGCTTTACCCTGCCCGAAACCCGTATCAGCATGGCCATACCGCGGGTTGTACAGCCGCTGTGCCAGCAGCGTCTGTCACCTGGCTATCTGACCCGTGCCGTCGTGCAATCGGAGATCTTTGGCCCGGATAAAGCAGTAGAAGCGGGGTTTCTCGATGAGGTAGAAGAACCCGAGAAGCTCGCGGCTACCGCACTGGACGCTGCTCAAGTACTGGCGCAGTTGCCGCAGGAGTTCTACGCCGAGAACAAGCTGTTCATGCGCGACAAGACGTTGCAGGAAATGCAGGTCGAGTTTGACAAGGCGCTTGCCGCGGCCGGCTGATCAGGCAGAGCACATCCCGCCAAGCCGATCCCTGATGATCTGCTCGGCATCCCGCATGATGTTGTTCACCAGTTCTTCACAGGTGGGAATATCATTGATCAGGCCGCCACACATGCCCACCGTGACCATGCCTGCGTCGATATCGCCGGTGGACCAGGCCTTGTCCTGATTTTTGCCGGATACATACTCATGCACCTGTGAGAAGTCGCCACCCTGTGCTTCCACCTCCGCGACTTTTTTGGCGATATCGTTATCGTACACACGTGCCGTGTTGCGAAAGCTGCGGAAAATAAGGCGGGTCTGGGTTTCATCCATCTCGACGATCTTCTGCTTGATGCCCTCATGGATGGGGGCTTCCTGCGTCACCATAAACCGTGTACCCATATTGATACCTTCCGCTCCGAGCGCGAGCGCCGCGACAAGGCCGCGCCCGTCCGCCAGCCCGCCAGAGGCAACGACGGGAATCGACAACCGCTGCGCGGCAGCCGGGAACAATACCAGCCCGGGTACGTCTTCTTCGCCGGGGTGACCGGCACACTCGAATCCGTCAATGCTCACCGCGGCGACGCCAAGGCGCTCTGCCTTGAGGGCATGCCGTACGGCAACACATTTATGAATGACCTTTACGTCGTGCGCGTTGAAGACCTCCATGAAGGGTTCCGGGCTGCGTCCGGCGGTTTCTACAATCTTTACGCCACTGTTGACAATAACGTCCACGTAATCATCGTAATTGATTTCCGTAGACACAACGCCCACGGTGAGATTGACTGCGAACGGTTTGCTGGTCAGGGATTGGCACTTCTCGATTTCAGCTGCCAGCAACTCCGGGGTCGGCTGCGTTAAGGCCGTCATCACGCCAAGCGCGCCGGCATTAGAAGCGGCAGCAGCCAGTTCCGCCGTACCTACGCGCATCATACCGCCGCAGATAATTGGCGATTCAATGCCCAGTAGTTCGGTCAATCGTGTCTTCATCGGTACGTCTCCAGATAATGTTCAGGCGGATGCACGCCTTGTAAATGTGCTGTACGCGGCAAACTGCAGCCAGCCATAAATAAGGAAGGAGGTAGCAGAATGCCGCGACAAATTGTGACACAATCTATGCCAATATTGGATAGCTGTCCAGCGGTTTAACTGCAGCGTGCAATGATCAATGATGGCACCTGTTGCCTTGAAAACATCACTAACCGAATCTTCCGCCTTCCCCGGCGAGTTTCAGTAATAGCTCGGCAGGCTGCCAAAAATCCGAGCCGGTCTGTTCGCCATACTTGCGCAGTTTTTCTACAACGGTTTCCAGGCCGAGCGTGTTTGCATAATGCATCGGGCCGCCACGATACACCGGCCAACCGTAGCCGTAGACGTAGACGACATCGATGTCACTGGCACGCTGCGCGATCCCCTCCTGCAGGATCTTGGCGCCTTCATTGATCATGGGCAGCAGGCAGCGATCCAGTATCTCCTGTTCGGAAATCTCGCGTTGTGCAATCCCCTCCCGGGCGGCGAATTCCGCAAAGAGCTCCGTGGCGACAGGCGCGGGAGTGGGAACGCGGTTGTCATCGTAGTCGTAATAACCCGCGCTGGATTTCTGCCCGAAGCGGCCCAGTTCACACAGTCTATCCTTGACCGAAGCACCCTTTGATGTCTCTTTGCTCCAGCCGATGTCCAGGCCTGCCAGATCAGACATTTGGAAAGGGCCCATGGGAAAGCCAAAGTCATACAGCACTTTATCGATCACGTGCGGCGCCGCGCCTTCGTGTGCCAGTCGATCGGCCTGGAACTGGCGCTGGAACAGAATGCGATTGCCAACAAAGCCATGGCAAACACCTACCAGCACGGGCACCTTGCGGATGCGCCTGGCAAAGGACATGCAGGTTTTTATGACGTCATCGCCGGTTTTTTCACCGCGCACCACTTCCAGCAGTTTCATCACGTTTGCCGGTGAAAAGAAGTGCAGGCCGATGACCGATTCGGGCCGCCCGGTTACGCCGGCGATCTCGTTCAGGTCCAGGGCGGAGGTGTTGCTGGCCAGTATTGCATCGTCCCTGGCGATACTGTCCAAGCGGGTAAAGATATCCTGTTTTACCGCCATGTTTTCAAACACCGCTTCGATTATCAGGTCACAATCGTGCAGGTCCTGCATCTCGAGGCTGCCTTCGATGAGTTTGCAACGCGCCTCTACCTCTTCGGCGCTCAAGCGACCCTTGCGTGCCGTGTTCTCATAGTTCCTTCTTACTACTGCAAGGCCCCTGTCCAGCGCCTCCTGCTTTACTTCCACCAGTGTCACCGGCAAGCCTACATTGGCCATGTTCATGGCAATGCCTCCGCCCATTGTCCCGGCACCAATCACCCCCACTTTGTTGATGGGACGCTCGGCTGTGTCTGCGGGCAAATCCACCACCTTGGCTGCCTGGCGCTCCGCAAAGAAAAAGTACTGCTGGGCCGCGGACTGCGGGCCGCTGAGAAGCTCCATGAAGAGCTTTGCTTCTGTCGCCAAGCCCTCATCGAACGGTTGATTGACCGCCGCTTCAATGCAGCGAATATTATATTCCGGCGCGAGGAAGCCTCGCGTTTTCCTGCTGATTGCCTTGCGCACCTCATCGAAGAAGCCCGGGTTATCGCGAGCGCTCTGCAGCTTCTCATCCCTGTCGCGCAAGCGTGGCAACGACGTTGTGCCAATCTTGTCCGCGGCAAACGCCAGTGCCGCCGCGCGTAGATCGCCTTCAACGACAATATCGATCAAGCCCAGTTGCAGCGCCTCGGTTGCGCCGATCGGATTGCCCGAAGTCACCATTTCAGTGGCCTTCTCTGCCCCCACAGCCCGGGGCAGTCGCTGCGTGCCTCCGCCGCCGGGGAGCAGACCGAGGTTGACCTCAGGTAGTCCGAATCTGGCGTCTGCCACGGCAACGCGGTAGTGGCAGCACAGCGCTGTTTCAAGCCCGCCGCCTAGCGCTGTACCGTGAATAGCGGCGACAATCGGCTTACTCGCCGCGTCCATGCTCTGCAGTACGCCATGGAAATCCGGCTCCTGCAGGCCCTGCGAAAACTCAGTGATATCGGCGCCGGCAATAAAGGTCCTGCCTTCGCAGATAAGCACGATGGCGCCCACCTGTGGATCAGTGAGCGCCATTTCAACACCCTCCTTGATGCCCTGTCGCACACCCTGGCTGAGTGCGTTGACGGGTGGGTTGTTCAGTGTCAGCACCGCGACACCGTCAGTGATCGTGTAGTCAACCCTGTCTGTGAGCGCTGTCATGTACTGTCTCCTTTGTGCTGGCGAGTCGGGTGGGCGTGTTGCTAGCGTCTGACTGCAATGCTGCCCGGGTGGTTTTGCGCTTGATGGATGGCGAAAAGCGCGCCAGCGCACTGTGCCACCGGCTGCACAGATTGGCAATCCGGCCGCGAAGTGCTTGCATGCGTCTGGGCGGCCTGTTCCAATCGAGCGCGCAATACCGGCTGGGAACACAAACAGTGCGTAAAGTCTTGACTGGCGGCACAGACACCGCAGCGATCAACCGGCCATGGGTTGTGGTCGATGGTGTGCTGCGCATCGCGCTTTTGCTGTATTTTCATGAACTGGGCTACGGCCCTCTGCCACTGGCGCTGCTCCTTGTCTGCCCCCAGGTCTTCAGTGCAATCACTGGAACGGCGCGTGACCGATTTCCTGCCGTCGCCCATTTTGGTGACCGCACGCAACTTCCCCTGCTACTGCAAATCATCGCCCTGGCGATGTTGATCTTGCCCGGAGATTTGCTGACCTTATCCTGGGCGCTGGCGGCACAGGCGATTTCGGGAAGTGCCGGTGGCCTCGGCCAGCGTGAGGCACGGGCTGTGTTCGCAGCGTCGTCCGGAGGCGCTGTGCCAGCAACGCTGTCCGATTGGTTTGCCCGGCTTTCACACTCGGGGTACGCACTGCAGGGCATGGGATTTTTTCTGGGTGGCACCCTGCTGTCGTTGGTCGGATTGCAGGCCACGCTCGGCATGGTTATGGCGGCACTGGGTGCGTTGGTTTTGCGCGGGCCTCGGCACGCGGCCGGCGCTTCCGTCGCCTCTGCGCGACAAGGTGCGCCGACGGGGGCGTTGCGACCCGGGGTACTGTCGGCAGCGCGCCTCCTTCTCGGCGCACGTGATGTATGCCTTGCAATCGCGGTACCGGTTCACCTTTCAACCGCCTATGGCTGGTCACACGCGGCGGTCGGCAGCTATGTGGCGCTCTGGCTGTTTGTCGTAAGCGCCACACAACTACTGACACCCTGGCTTATCGCAGCGACAGGCTACGCCGCTGCCCGCTGGGCTGCTCTGCTCGCGGCAGTACCGCTGCTGATTGCCATCTCGCCCGGTGCGGTGTCCTTTCCAGGCTACGAAATGCTGGGAGGACTGCCGCTCCCGGAGCTCAGCCTCGCCGGAGGCCTGCTCTTGTTTGCCGCGTTGTATGCCATCAACGTCGTTGTGCAGGACAGGCTGGCAGAGCACTACCCCTCCAGGCGGCAAGACGCGGCATCGAATACCGGGCTCTTCCTGCCAGCAGCGCTGGGTCGGATAGGCGGAACCGTGTTGTCCGGATGGCTTTACCAGACAGAGAGTCTGGCGGCATGCCTGTTGTTTTCTGCCCTGTGCCTGGCCCTGATGTCAGCGCTGCTACTCGCAGTGCCTGGCCCCGCGCAGGCTTCCCTACGCAGGGCATGAGCATGCCGACCCGCCCTATTCTTGAGAATCACTCTTATGTATACTCTCTATCTATATGAATATTAAGGATTAACGGGTTCCCGTGCTTGAAGAGCTCGCACGAAGACGGTTCGACACTGGCTTGTCTTGAGAACTTCGTCACGGGAATGTGCTCTATACCCCTGTTTAACCGGGAACGGGCGGGAGTTACACTTGAAACAGTTTTTATCACTGGCGGGGCGACATTTTTTGACACTTTCAACGATCAAGGGGCGCTTTGTGGCGTGCCTGCTGGCGCTGTATTTCACAGCCGCAGTCACGCTACCGGCTCAGGCGGCGATCCAATACACCCAGGAACAGCGCGAAACCATCATCGAACTGATCGAACACCTGGAAAAGCGCCACTACTCCGGCAAGCCGTATAACGATGCCATGTCATCCCAGCACCTGGATGTGTACATCGACAGGCTGGATCCCGGCAAAATGTTCTTTACCGCGGCGGATATCGAGGACTTCGAAAAGTATCGCCGTGTAATGGATGACGACCTGGCCAAGGGCCGGCTGGATGCGGGCTTTAACATCTTCAACCGCTTCCAGGCGCGTCTTGAGGCCCGGCTGGACAAAGTGCTTGCCACCCTGCCCGCCACTGTAGAGTCGCTGGATTTCAACCGCGAGGAAGTCATCCTGCTTGATGTGGCGACACGCGAGTGGGCGCAAAGCCAGAAAGAACTGGACGAGCGCTGGCGCAAGCAAATCAAGAATCAGGTGCTCAGCCTCAAGTTAACGGACAAAGCGGCTGAAGAAATCGCGCCGACGCTGGAAAAGCGCTACACCAATCAATTGAACCGGGTGAAGCAGTACAACAGCCAGGATGTCTTCCAGACCTATGCCAACAGCCTTGCGGAGTTGTACGATCCGCACAGCAACTATCTTTCCCCGCGCCGTTCCGAGAACTTCAACATCAATATGCGCCTGTCCCTGGAAGGTATTGGGGCGGTGTTACAGACTGAAGACGAGTACACCAAGGTCGCCCGCCTGGTGCCCGCCGGCCCGGCGGACAAACAGGGCGAGTTGCGCCCATCTGACCGTATTATCGCCGTGGGCCAGGGCGAGGAAGGTGAACTGGAAGACGTGATCGGATGGCGCCTCGACGAAGTGGTGGAACTGATCCGCGGCCCCAAAGACTCCATCGTTCGCCTGAAAGTCATACCCGCCAAGGCAAAGTTTCCCGATGAGCGCAAAGTCGTTCGTATCGTGCGCAACAAGGTCAAACTGGAAGAGCAGTCCGCCCAGAAGAAAATCCTCGAGATACCGGCGGGCGAAGACACCATCCGCGTCGGCGTAATCGACATCCCTGCCTTTTACATTGATTTCGAGGCCATGCGGCGCGGCGATGAAAGCTACAAGAGCACCACGCGCGATGTGAAAAAGCTCCTGGAGGAGCTGCAGGACGAGGGCGTAGCCGGGATTGTGATCGATCTACGCAACAATGGCGGTGGCTCCCTGCAGGAGGCGAACGAGCTCACGGGGCTGTTTATTGAATACGGCCCCACGGTACAGATACGCCATGCTTCCCGGAAAATCTGGCGGGACGGTAAAAACGTGTGGCGGGACGGCAAACGCCTCAAGGGTGATTATTACGACGGGCCACTTGTCGTATTGTTGAACCGCCTCAGTGCGTCCGCCTCAGAAATTTTTGCCGGTGCGATTCAGGATTACCAGCGCGGCATCATCGTCGGCGACCGGTCCTTCGGCAAGGGCACAGTGCAAACACTGATTCCCCTGACCGAAGGGCAACTCAAAGTCACCGAGAGTAAGTTCTACCGAATCTCCGGAGACAGCACACAGCACCGCGGTGTGGTGCCGGATATTGAATTCCCGTCGCTGTTTAATACTGAAGAAGTGGGCGAGAGCGCCCTGGACCGCGCGTTGAACTGGGACAAAATCACACCGGTACGCCACCGCAACTACAACGACCTGACGACTGTACTGCCGGTGATTCGCGAACAGTTCGAGCAGCGTAGCGGGCTCAATCCCGATTTCGTTTACCTCGAGGACCAGGTTGCCCTGGCCAGGGAAACCCGCGAGTTGAAAGAGCTGCCCCTGAATGAAACGGCACGCAAGGCGTTCCGCGATGGCCGTGAAGAGAAAGCGCTGCAAATTGAGAACAAACGCCGCAAGGCAAAGGGTGAAACCCTGCTCAGCGTCCTCGAAGACGAGGAGGAGGAAGAGACTTCACTCGACGATGCTCACCTGGAATCCGATGAAGACGAGCCGGTTGAAGACGATGTCCTGTTGATGGAAGCCGGCCACGTGCTGGTCGACACGATACTGCTGAAGCGCCAGCGGTACGCTATCCACAATCGTGACGCCGGACTGGCGGAGCATTCCGAAGAGGCCGTGGAATAGCCCGGGCATGAGTGTCAAAACCCTGCCTGCGTTACTGCGCGTCTTCGGTGCCGTACCAGGCCAGGTCTGCATGCAGGCGCACAACATCGCCAATAATTAACAGGGTCGGCGCAGCCGGCTTCTCGCGCGCCACAAGCTCGGGCAGGTTGCTCAGCGTTCCCGTCAGCACGCGCTGCTGCAGCGTTGTACCGCGTTCTACCAATGCCGCCGGGGTGTCGGCCGCCCGCCCCACCGCCAACAGTTGCCGACATATCTCCGGCAAACCAACAAGACCCATGTAAAACACCAGTGTTTCGGTGGGCGACAAAAACTGGCTCCAGTCGTGAGCAAGACTGCCGTCCTTGAGGTGGCCAGTGACAAAGCGCACGGAGTGGGCGTGATCACGATGTGTCAGCGGTATGCCCGCATAGCAGGCAACGCCGCTGGCCGCAGTAATACCGGGGACAATCTGGAAAGGCACGCCATGCTGTGCCAGTAAGTCGATTTCCTCGCCGCCGCGGCCGAAGATAAATGGATCGCCGCCCTTAAGGCGGATAACGCGCTTCCCTTGCTGGGCAAATTTCAGCAGCAGTTGGTTAATGTCCTCCTGTGGCACGGCGTGATCGGCGCGGCGCTTGCCTACGTAAATGCACTCCGCATCCCGCCGCGCCATATCGACGATGGCAGGTGCAACGAGGCGGTCGTAGAGAACGACGTCCGCGCTTTGCAGTAATCTGGCGGCTTTAAACGTCAGCAGATCAGGGTCTCCCGGGCCCGCGCCAACGAGATAAACCTCGCCGGTGTAAAGATCCCCCGTAGACGCCAGGCGCTTCTCCAGCAGGCTCTGTGCTTCCGCCTCCCGTCCGGCCATGACTTTTTCCGCAACCGCGCCCTCCAGTACCTGCTCCCAGAACAGCCGTCGCGGTGTCTCTTCCGGTATCGCCGTCTTCACGCGCTGCCGCAGCCGGCCGGCAAACTCAGCCAGGCGGCCGTAGGCGGCTGGCACCATGGACTCGATCCTGCGCCTTAAAATACGCGCCAGCACAGGGCTTGTACCGCTGCTGCTGACCGCAATCAACAGCGGGTTGCGGTCGATAATCGACGGGAAGATAACGGTGCACAGATCGGGGGCGTCAACCACGTTGACGGGTAGTGATCGCGCTCTGGCATCACGGTGAATGCATTCGTTGAGCTCTCGATCGGATGTCGCGGCAACAACCAGGAGACAGTCGTCCAGTTGCGCAGCGGCGTAAGTGCCGTTTATCCAGGTGATGCTGTTCGCGTCGCTGGCCTGCCTTAGCTCCATGCAGATGTCAGGCGCTACAACCGTGAGCTTCGCACCCGCACGAAGCAGCAGTCGAGCTTTGCGTGCCGCGATTTTGCCACCACCGATCAGGGTAACCGGCTCGTCGATCAGCTTGAGGTTAAGGGGCAGGTAATCCATGGGCATTCTCGCCGTTGCTCATCACGGACAGCTACTGACCGCCAATGCGCTCTGTGCCACCCATGTAGGGGGCCAGCGCGGCGGGAACGACAATGCTGCCGTCGGCCTGCTGGAAATTTTCCAGAATGGCGACCAGCGTGCGGCCAATGGCCAGTCCGGAGCCGTTGAGCGTATGCAGCAGTTCCGGCTTGCCGGTCTCGGGGTTGCGCCAGCGCGCCTGCATGCGCCGCGCCTGGTAGTCCCGAAAGTTGCTGCAGGAGGAGATTTCCCGGTAGGCCTGCTGGCCAGGTAGCCAGACTTCCAGATCGTAGGTTTTTGCCGCTGAGGCGCTGAGATCCCCGACACACAGCACCACCTTGCGATAGGGTAGCTCCAGCCGCTGTAACACCTTTTCAGCGTGGCCGCTCAGTTCCTCCAGCGCATCGTCCGACTGTGCAGGACGCACAAACTGCACCAGTTCTACCTTCTCAAACTGGTGCTGGCGAATCATGCCCCGCGTATCCTTGCCGTAGCTGCCAGCCTCGCTACGAAAGCACGGAGAATGGCAGGCGAAGCGCAGTCCCTGTTCCGGGAACTCTTCCGCCTCGAAGATACGTTCACGCGCGATGTTAGTCACCGGGACTTCAGCGGTGGGAATCAGGTAGAGATCATGTTCTGCGTGCAGCTTGAACAAGTCTTCTTCAAATTTCGGCAGTTGCCCGGTGCCGCGCAGTGAGTCACTGTTGACGATATAGGGCACATAAATCTCGGTGTAGCCGTGCTCGCCGATATGCAGGTTGAGCATAAACTGGATCAACGCGCGGTGCAGGCGCGCCAGGTCACGGTACATCACGGTAAAGCGTGAGCCGGTCAGCTTGGCGGCGGTTTCGCTGTCCAACTGCCCGAGCGCTTCTCCCAGTGCCACGTGGTCGCGCGCCTCGAACGCAAATTCCGCCGGTTCGCCCCAGCGGCTGATTTCAACATTGGCACTCTCATCGTTGCCATCGGGCACATCAGGGTCGGGTAGATTGGGGGTGCCCAACAACAGCGCTTCCATCTCCGCCTGAATGGTTTTTGCCTGCGCAGTGAGGTCATCCAACTCAGCGGCAATCTTGTCCAGGGTTTCCTTTACCTGAGCCTTGGCGTCTTCCACGCTGGTGCCCTGCCCGACCAGGACCCCGATTTGTTTGGAGGCCTTCTTGTGTTCTGCCTGCAGGTTCTGGCTGTCCACGTCGGCCTGCTTGCGGCGCGCGTCCAGCGCTGTAAATTGCTCGACATCGAAGGTCATACCACGTCGCGCCAGCGTTTGCGCAACCGCAGCCGGGTCTCGCCTGATTGCCTTTATATCCAACATTGCTTCTGTTCCTGTACTTGTTTGTTGTGCTTGCCGGGCTGTGGCGTTATGCCGGTGATCAGGCGAAAAATAGCCTGGTCAGGTAGATCGCCACGCCAGCCATGGCGACGCATACGAATGCGCTGCCGAACATATAGCCAAGCGCTGTACCCAGCTGGCCCGATTCGAGCAGGGTGATTGTCTCCAGCGAAAAGGTAGAGAACGTGGTGAACGCGCCGAGGAATCCGACCATAAGCACGCCGCGCCAATCAGCGTGCACAAGCTGTTTCTCTATCACCATCACGTAGACAACGCCGATTGCGAAAGAGCCGAGTACGTTTACCAGCAATGTACCCAGTGGGAATGGCTTCTCCCACAACTGGTGTACCCAGTTCGCAAGCGCGTGCCTGGCGAGGGCGCCCGAGGCGCCTCCGAGTGCGACAAAAATCAGGTATTTCATACTGGTTGGCGCGGCGGCTCAATCGTAGCGGCGTATTGTACTTTGTTTGTCGCGCTGGCGCAGGTAGTCCAGCTTTTCCCTGATTCTGGCTTCCAGACCGCGCTCAACCGGGAAGTAAAAGCGTTGATCACGCAGCCGTTCCGGGAAATAGCTCTCCCCCGCGGCGTAGGCCTCCTCCTCGTCGTGCGCGTAGCGATAGTCCGCGCCGTGATCCATTTCTTTCATCAGCGTAGTGGGTGCATTGCGCAGATGTAGCGGTACTTCTTCGCTCGCCCCGCCAGCGACGGCCTCGCGTGCGGCATTGTAGGCGTTGTATACCGCGTTACTCTTGGCGGCACAGGCCAGGTAGACGATGGCCTGGGCAATCGCCAATTCGCCCTCGGGACTGCCCAGCCGCTCCTGTACCTGCCAGGCTTCCAGGGAAAGAGTCAATGCCCGCGGATCCGCATTGCCGATATCCTCGCTCGCCATACGCACGACACGTCTGGCGATATACAGGGCATCGCAGCCACCGTCCAGCATGCGGCAGAACCAGTACAGGGCAGCATCCGGCGCGCTGCCTCGCACGGCTTTGTGCAGTGCGCTGATCTGGTCGTAAAAATCATCGCCGCCCTTGTCGAAACGGCGCAGGGAACCCTGCAGCACTTCGTCGAGGACTGTGCTGTCGAGATGCTTGTCAGGCGCGAGGTCGGCGGCGATTTCCAACAAGTTGAGCGCCCGGCGGCCGTCTCCGTCGGACGCGGCAGCGATCCGCAGCAGGCTGTCATGGGGCGCCTCCAGCCCGTCATCGACATCCGGCAGCGCCCGTTGCAGCATCGACAGCAGCGCGGCCTCGTCGAGTGGACGCAACTTGTAGACCCGCGCGCGGGATAACAGCGCGTTATTCAGCTCAAACGAGGGATTTTCGGTGGTAGCCCCGATTAAGATGACGGTGCCATCTTCCACGTATGGGAGAAAGGCGTCCTGCTGGGACTTGTTGAATCGGTGCACCTCGTCCACAAACAGCACGGTCGCCCGGTTCTGGCGTCGATATTCCCGCGCCTGCTCCACCGCGGCGCGGATTTCTTTCACGCCGCTGAGCACCGCGGACAGTTGCAGGAAAACCGCGTTGGCACCCTCGGCTGCGATTCTTGCCAGGGTGGTCTTGCCGGTACCGGGTGGGCCCCAGAAAATCATGGAGTGCAATTGCCCACCGTCTATTGCGGCGCGTAGCGGCTTACCCGGCGCCAGTAAATGCGCTTGTCCGACGTAGTGCTGCAATGAGCGCGGGCGCTGCTTTGCGGCGAGCGGCTGGTAACCCTGTTCCAATGACGTGTCTGCCTGCTCGAACAGGTCACTCGTCATAGTAAAAGGTGTCTGCTCCCCCGGGCGGCGAGAAGCTGAAGTCTACCGGGGCGAGTTCTACATCAGCGTTGACGTCTGAAAACGTCACCAGTAATCGCTGCTGCAATTGATCAAGAATTTCCATTGAAGCCAGTTTGCCATCCACCAGCGAAACCACCACCTGCTCAAACCCGCTGCCGGGCTGCTGCGGCCGCAGTAAGAAGCGATCATCGCCAGCCTGCTCTATTAAAAAGCGCTCTCGCAGCAGCGCTTCGTCGCCACCGAGAATTTGCAGTGGCGCCATGTCGCTGCTGTCGTTAACGGGCCGGCGTGTGGCGGTCTGGAGATCGCGATCGTAGTGCCAGACGTACTCCGGGCCGGCAATGACCTGCTGTCGATCCGGTGATTCTATGTCCCACAGAAAATAGGATGGCCGCAACAGCTTGAAGGCGCCGCGGGACTCGCCCATGGACACGTCCGCCTGGTCGAACTGTTGCTGCACAAAGCGCCCTTGCAGCGCCTTAATCGTGCTGACGGCGTCCAGGAAAGCGGCCACTGCCTCCTCTTCAGTCCGCGCAGGGGTTGCACTGGCAAATACCAGGCACAGTATGAACAAGAATATTCGCATGGAACTCCCGGCTGTCATCAGGCCTCGGGCGGGGGTGGCGCAATCACCTCGCGCTGGCCATTGCTGCCCATCTCCGTCACAACCCCGGCGCTTTCCATGGCCTCGATAAGCCGCGCGGCACGGTTGTAGCCAATGCGCAATTTGCGCTGCACGGAAGAGATAGAGGCGCGACGGCTCTGGGTGACATAATGCACCGCCTCGTCGTAGAGGGCATCACTCTCATTGTCTTCGTCAGAATTTTCGGCCTGGAGTTCCCCGGGCGTGACTGCCGTACTGCTACCTTCGTCCAGCAGACCATCGATATATAGCGGCTTTCCGCGTTTCTTCCAGTCCGCGACGACGCGGTGTACTTCTTCATCGCTACAGAACGCGCCATGCACACGGGTCGGCATGCCGCTGCCAGGAGGCAGGTAGAGCATGTCGCCATGGCCCAAAAGCTGCTCTGCTCCACCCTGGTCAATGATGGTTCGCGAATCCACCTTGGACGACACCTGGAAGGCAATACGGGTCGGCACATTGGCTTTGATCAGGCCGGTAATGACATCGACCGAGGGCCGCTGTGTAGCCAGTATCAGGTGAATCCCCGCCGCCCTCGCCTTCTGGGCAATACGCGCAATAAGCTGCTCAACTTTCTTGCCGACGATCATCATCATGTCGGCGAATTCGTCGATCACCACCACGATACTGGGCAGGCGCTCGAGGTTCGGTGCGGTCTGCTCTTCGTCCGTCTCTGCGAAGATGGGATCGGGCGTCCACAGGGGATCCTGTATAGGCGAGCCGCCGCGTTCTGCTTCGTCTACCTTGCGGTTGTAGCCCGCAAGGTTCCGTACACCGAGGGCCGCCATCAGCTTGTAGCGCCGTTCCATTTCAGCCACACACCAGCGCAGACCGTTGGCGGCGTCTTTCATGTCGGTGATGACCGGGGTCAACAAATGCGGAATACCGTCATAGACCGACAACTCGAGCATTTTCGGATCGACAAGAATCAGCCGCACGTCGGCGGGACCGGATTTGTACAGGAGGCTGAGCAACATCGAGTTGACGCCCACGGACTTGCCCGAACCGGTGGTGCCGGCCACCAGCAGGTGCGGCATTTTCGCCAGATCAGCGACCACCGGCTGGCCTGATATATCGTGGCCAAGTGCCAACGTCAGCGCCGACTTGGATTGTTCGAACGCCTGCGAGGCCAGCACTTCGCGGAAATTCACGATCTCCCGGTCTTCATTGGGTATTTCGATGCCCACCACTGACTTGCCCGGAATGACTTCCACCACGCGAACACTGATGACCGCCAGCGAGCGCGCCAGATCCTTGGCGAGGTTGGAGATACGTGAAACCTTGACGCCGGCGGCCGGCTGCAATTCAAAGCGCGTGATAACCGGGCCCGGGTAAACGGCGGTGACCTCTGCCTCCACGCCGAAGTCCGCCAGCTTCAGTTCCAGCACCTTGGACAGCCCCTCCAGCGCATCCTTGGAAAAGCCCTTCTCGGGATCCTTGTACTGCTCGTCGAGCAGCTCCAGGTGCGGCAGGTCTCCCGTCGCCGGTGCATCAAACAACGGCTGTTGCTTTTCGCGCTCTATACGATCGCTTTTTTCCGCCGGTGCCTTCAGCGGCTTGATTTTTGGCGGCTTGCGTTTTTTGGTTTTCTCCACGTGCTCGGTGATGACCAACTGACGCTCTTCCACCGCTTTTTCACGCTGGCGCCGCTCGCGCATGTCGTCAATCATTCCGACCACTCGACTGCGTGTCACCGTAAAGGCCTTCATGCCCCAGGCACCCAGGGTTTCCATCAACCTGAGCCAACTCAGGTCAGTAAAAATCGTAATACCGAACAGAAAAACGGCGAGGAGCATCAGCCGCGCGCCCACGGCAGAGAAGGCGCTGTTGAATGCGCCCCCTATGGCCTGACCCAGTATGCCGCCCGCGCCCTGCGGCAACGCGGTTGTGCCGGTATCGTTCATGGCCGCCAGCGCGGTGCCGGCGATCATCACCAGCACCAGCCCGAGGAAGCGAATACCGAAGGTCAGCCAGTCGAAACCCTTCTCCTGATGACGCTCCAGTAAAATGATCACGGCGCGATAGGCCAGCATGACGGGGAACAGGTACGCGGCGTAACCAACCAGCGAGAAGAACACATCCGCGAGCCACGCGCCGGTGGGGCCGCCCAGATTCTCGATGCCCGCACCGGTACCCGTGGCAGACCAGCCCGGGTCTGTCGGACTGTAGGTGACCAGCGCCATGAGCAGGTAAACGCAAACGGCGGACACGCCAATAAACGCCCCTTCCCGCAGGCGGGGGCCAAGAAAGCTCTCTGTCGAGCTGGATTTAGTGCTAGATTCGACCACGGTCCCTAACATCTTGTAGCGCCGGTCGGTCCAGCGAACCGCCCCTGCCCTGCGCCTCTATCAGCTCCATAGTGCGAAGCAATAGTGATTTGATTTCTTTTTCATTTCAGTGACTTACGATCTTTATCTAATAGTGTTCCGATCTTTGTCCCCGAACAGGCTTTAAAGTAACATAGTCCGCCCCAATACAGAACGAATTGACGCGATTTAGACAGCGCCGGCGGAGCCAGAGGGGAGCCGTCGCGGGAGCGCTGTTTGCCCGGACAGGGTGCGGCAGCCACGCGCTGTCCAGGCGTCAACCCATCAACCGAACACCAGGGACGAACAGGAACTCAGCATGACCGACAACAACCACCATAAACTCATTATTCTCGGCAGCGGGCCAGCCGGCTACACAGCTGCAGTCTATGCTGCCAGGGCCAATCTCAGTCCCGTGGTGATTACCGGCATGCAACAGGGAGGACAGCTCACCACCACTACCGAAGTCGAGAACTGGCCGGGCGGCGCGCCCGATCTGCAGGGGCCACAGCTGATGCAGGAAATGCAGGCCCACGTGGAGCGCTTCGACGCCCAGGTAATCTTCGACCACATCGAGCAGGTGGATCTGAGTGCCAGGCCGTTCAAACTCGAGGGAACCGCTTCCTATACCTGTGATGCGCTGGTGATCGCTACCGGCGCTTCTGCCCAGTACCTGGGCCTGCCCAGCGAGGAGGCCTTCATGGGCAAGGGTGTCAGCGCCTGTGCTACCTGCGATGGTTTTTTCTACCGCAATCAGAAGGTAGCGGTAATAGGCGGAGGCAACACCGCGGTGGAAGAGGCGCTTTACCTCGCCAATATCGCTTCCGAAGTAGTGCTGGTGCACCGCCGCGATTCTCTGCGCGCCGAGAAAGTCCTGCAGGACCGGCTGTTTGCGCGCGAGAAAGAAGGCAAAGTCCGCATTCTATGGGACCACGTACTGGATGAGGTGCTGGGCGACGATTCGGGCGTAACCGGTATCCGGGTAAAGTCAGTGGCAAGCGGCGAGGCCACCGACCTGGATCTCGCCGGCGTATTTATCGCGATCGGCCACAAACCCAACACCGATATTTTTGCCGGCCAGCTCGAAATGCACGATGGCTACATCAAGATCACCAGCGGTACAGAGGGCAATGCGACCGCAACCACTGTGCCCGGTGTATTTGCCGCCGGCGACGTGGCCGATCATATCTATCGGCAGGCGGTCACGTCCGCGGGCTTTGGCTGCATGGCAGCGCTGGACGCGGAGAAGTTTCTCGACGCACAATAGCAGGCCTGCCGGGCGACCTTCCCAACGGTCGGCCGTCCGGCCAAATACGGCTGCCACGTCGCCAGTTTGTCGATGTGGCATGCAGAACAGGGTGTATGCAGACCATTCCGCGCCTCGATCAGTACAGCGATTTCCCTCCGACCTATGAGGCAATGGAGGAACCCAATGGTTTGCTGGCGGTAGGTGGGAATCTCGATCCCCAGAGATTGCTCACGGCCTACAGGCTCGGCATTTTCCCGTGGTACGACGCCCCGCAACCGGTGCTGTGGTGGACACCGGATCCACGCTCGGTATTGTTTCCCCATGAACTGCATCAGTCGCGCTCTCTGCGTAAAACCTTGCGCGGCAACGGCTTCTGGCTTGGCGTTGACCGCGCCTTTGCCGACGTTATTGACGCCTGCGCCGAGCTGCGTGGTGATGGCCTCGGCACCTGGATCGACGAGGATATGAAAGCCGCTTACTGCGAATTGCACCAGATGGGCTATGGCCACAGCATTGAGGTATATCTCGACGCCGCAAGGCAGCAGCTTGTGGGCGGACTTTACGGGGTCGCGCTGGGTCGCGTGTTTTTCGGAGAATCCATGTTCAGTCGCGAAACGGATGCCTCCAAGGTCGCGCTGGTCGCGCTGGTGCACATTTTGCGGCGCGCTAACTTTCACATGATTGACTGTCAGGTGGAAAGCGATCACCTGAACTCGCTGGGTGCGCGCTGCATCAGCAGGCTGGACTTCGAGGCGCGACTTGCCCAAACTGTGGACATTGAGACTGACAGCGGCATCTGGCGCTTGCCAGAGAGCTGTGGAGAGCTGTTGTGACCTCATCCATGCGAGACCTAAAGGTCTATACGACCTATCCTCACAGCTGCAGTTACCTGGAGGATCAGGAGGCGACCACCCTGTTCGTCGATCCGCGCCAGCCTGTGGATCAACGCCTGTACAGCAAATTATCCGAGCTGGGGTTTCGCCGCAGTGGTAACCATATCTATCGCCCTCACTGTGCATCCTGCAATGCCTGTATCCCGGCGCGTATACCGGTAGCTGACTTCGAGCCGCGCCGCGGCCAGCGGCGGGTGCAGCAGCGCAACCGCGATCTGGTCGTGACCTGCAGCGCCGACATTCGCGACGACGAAGCGTTCGACCTCTATCACCGCTACATCTGCCTGCGACATGCGGATGGCGACATGTACCCCCCCGACCGGGAACAGTACGAAGCATTTCTGAATCGCGTGTGGGACTGCACGCAGTACTACCGCTTCTACGACGGGGGCAGACTGGTCGCGCTGGCGGTGATCGATGAGCTGGAGGACGGCCTGTCGGCGATCTATACCTTCTTTGAGCCGGGAGAAGACCGGCGTAGCCTGGGTGCCTACGCGATTCTCTGGCAGGTCGAAAAGGCGCGCGAGCTGGGACTCGATTACGTCTACCTTGGGTACTGGATCAGGGACTGCCAGAAGATGTCATACAAGTCGGACTACCGGCCGCTGGAGGTCTACATTAACAGCCGCTGGACTACGCTGTTGTAAGCTGCCGACGCAGTAGAATTTCGTTTACCCGCTACCGCCAGACCGCTCAGACCCTCCCCGCTAATGCACGCTTCCATGTTTATTACTGGCGCGTAACTGCAGGTAATGGTGCGCCAAGTTTGCTCTGGCACTCCGCACCGGAATGAGGCAAAATGCCGCCTCTTTATACAGCGAGGATCGCTGCCGGATGGCAAAAGAAGATCAAATAGAAATGGAAGGCGAGGTAATCGATACCCTTCCGAACACCACGTTTCGTGTGCAGCTCGACAACGGTCACGTGGTTACCGCACACATTTCCGGAAAAATGCGCAAGAATTACATCCGCATTCTCACCGGCGACAAGGTGCGCGTTGAACTAACGCCCTATGATCTGACCAAGGGTCGCATTACCTATCGCGAGCGCTGAGTCAGGCTCAGCTCTCCTCCAGCTCCCGCTCCTTTTCCTCCACCGATACCTCAAGCTTATCTTCGGCCTTGTTCAGGCTGACCAGCGCTGTGCCGCCGGATTGAGCCAGCGAGCCAAACAGTACCAGCTCCGCTAACGGCTTCTTGATGTGCTCCTGGATAACACGCTCCATGGGCCTTGCGCCCATGTGGATGTCGTAGCCCTTTTCCACCAGCCACAACCGGGCATCCTCGTCGACAGTGAGCATGACGCGCTTCTCGTCCAGCTGACTTTGCAACTCGGTGAGGAACTTGTCTACCACGGTGAGGATTACGTCTTCTCCGAGTGGCTGAAACTGCACTACGCTGTCCAGCCGGTTGCGAAACTCCGGCGTGAACATCTTGTTGATCGCTTCCATGCCATCGGTACTGTGGTCCTGCTCGGTGAAACCTATCGAGCGACGGCTGATACTCTCGGCGCCCGCGTTGGTGGTCATTACCAGTATGACGTTGCGGAAATCCGCTTTACGACCGTTGTTGTCTGTCAACGTGCCATGGTCCATCACCTGCAGCAGCAGATTGAACACCTCGGGATGCGCTTTTTCGATCTCGTCCAGCAATACGACCGCGTGCGGGTGTTTGGTCACGGCGTCGGTCAGCAGGCCACCCTGGTCAAACCCAATGTATCCCGGCGGAGCACCGATCAGGCGGGACACCGTATGCCGCTCCATGTACTCCGACATATCGAACCGGATCAGTTCAAGGCCCAGTTGCATCGCGAGCTGACGTGTAACCTCGGTTTTGCCCACGCCGGTGGGGCCGGCAAGCAGAAACGAGCCAATGGGCTTGTCGCCCTCTCGCAGCCCTGCGCGCGCCAGCTTGATGGAGGTGGCAAGGCTGCCAATGGCATCGTCCTGCCCAAACACCACCATGCGCAGATTCTTCTCCAGGCTGGCCAGGGTTTCCTTGTCGTCTGTGCTGACGGTTTTTGGCGGAATACGGGCAATTTTGGCCACGATGGCTTCAATGTCGCTGACGCCGATGACCTTCTTGCGCTTGGAAGGTGCCTGCAATTGCTGGTAGGCGCCCGCCTCGTCAATCACATCGATCGCCTTGTCTGGCAGGAAACGATCGGTAATGTAGCGCGCCGACAGGTCGGTAGCCACGCGCAGGGCCGGGTTGGTATAGCGCAGGCCATGATGTTCTTCAAAGCGCGATTTCAGACCCTTGAGAATCTTGTAGGCGTCGTCGGCGCTGGGCTCAAGCACGTCAATCTTCTGGAAGCGGCGGCTCAGGGCCTTGTCCTTGTCGAATATGCCCCGGTACTCGTGAAACGTCGTAGAGCCGATGCAGCGCAACTTGCCGGAACTGAGCAGCGGCTTGAGCAGGTTGCTGGCGTCCATCACGCCGCCTGACGCTGCGCCTGCGCCGATAATGGTATGCACTTCGTCGATAAAGAGAATGGCCCCCTCGCGCGTTTTCAACTCGGCGAGCAGGCTTTTCAGGCGCTTTTCGAAGTCGCCACGGTATTTGGTGCCCGCCAGCAGGGAGCCAAGATCCAGCGAGTAAACCACGCTGTCTGCCAGCACTTCAGGCACATCGCCATCGACGATCTTTTTGGCCAGGCCCTCTACGATAGCGGTCTTGCCAACGCCGGATTCGCCGACCAGCAGCGGGTTGTTCTTGCGCCGGCGGGCCAGAATTTGCGCCACGCGCTCCACCTCATCCATGCGCCCGATCAGCGGGTCGATATTACCCGCCTCGGCCTCCAGGTTCAGATTGGTGGCGTAGCTGTCCAGCGGGTTGGCTTCAGCCTCCTCCGGGACGCCTTCTTCGGCGTTGCTTTGCCCGGGCTCGGCAGGCTCTCCCTCATTGCCGACCTTGGAAATTCCGTGGGTCATGAAGTTGACGACGTCGAGGCGGCTGATGCTCTGTGTTTTCAGGAAGAACACCGCCTGGCTCTCCTGTTCGCTGAAGATTGCCACCAACACGTTGGCGCCAGAGACTTCGCTTTTGCCGGAGGACTGCACGTGAAAGACGGCGCGCTGCAACACGCGCTGAAAGCCCAGGGTGGGCTGTGTCTCGCGCTCGTCTTCGTCCTCCGGGATCAGGGGCGTGGTGGCGTCGACGAATTCCACAAGGTCGCCGCGCAGGTTGCCGATATCGGCACCGCAGGCCTTGAGTACGCGTATGGCGTCGTTGTTGTCCAACAGGGCGAGCAACAGGTGCTCAACGGTCATAAACTCGTGCCGTTTCGCCCTGGCGCCGCGAAAGGCGTCGTTCAGAGTCTGTTCCAGGTCTTTGCTTAACATTGCTACCGCTCCCCGGGGCGTTAACCCTCCGACGCTTCGATTTCGCACAACAGGGGATGTTCATTCTCCCTTGCGTACTGATTCACCTGGGCCGCCTTTGTCTCGGCGATATCCCTGGTGTAGATGCCGCACACACCCTTGCCCTGAGTGTGAACTGTCAACATAACATGAGTCGCCTGTTCCCGGTTCATGCGGAAGAAGACCTGCAGAACCTCGACGACGAACTCCATGGGGGTGTAATCATCGTTGATCAACACCACTTTGAACAACGGCGGGCGTTTAAGTTCAGGCTTCTGCTCTTCGAGCGCAAGATTCCCGGAGGAATCGTCGCCCTCCTCTTCTTTACTCATACGCCAAATCGTATTGTGATGGATCAGTTCCACGCACGCTTTCCTGATTTTGTCGGTGTGGTTGTCATGGTCCGCAACATTGCCTGTTCGAATCATTATACGAGTTTTGCTCACGGGTAAAAGTTTGGTGGCTGGGGAGCATTGCTGTAGGGCGTTTTCCTGTCGGGTAGCCTCGCGGTTTGTGACAGGCTGCGGGATTGGCGTTTTAGGGCCTGAGGGCGCAGGGCTCACGCGGCTCGGGAGGCCAGGATACTCACCGTGTGCGCCCTGCGCCGTCAGGCCATTCTTTGCCGCTTACTGGTGCAAGGTTGTGATTATTGGTCTCGGAGTGTGTGAATTATTTGGCTTCCGGGGGGGTGCCATTTACTGGACGTGCCTGGTGGAAATAAAAATGGGCCCGTTTCGGGCCCATTCAACGACTGCTAGACAGTACGACTACATCGACTTGATGATTGCCTGACCAAATTCTGAACAACTGAGCAGCGTTGCGTCATCCATCAGTCGCTCGAAGTCGTAGGTCACGGTACCCGCCTGGATAGCGCCGTTCATACCGTTGATGATGAGGTCGGCCGCTTCGTTCCAGCCCATATGCCGGAGCATCATCTCAGCAGAGAGTATCAATGAGCCGGGGTTCACTTTGTCCTGACCGGCGTACTTGGGCGCCGTGCCGTGTGTGGCCTCGAACAGGGCGACCGTGTCGGACAGGTTGGCACCGGGAGCGATGCCGATACCACCCACCTGGGCGGCCAGCGCGTCTGACAGGTAGTCGCCGTTCAGGTTGAGCGTGGCAACCACGCTGTACTCCTTGGGCCGGGTGAGGATCTGTTGCAGCATTGCATCTGCGATCACATCCTTGACGACGATTTCCTCACCGTTGTTGGGGTTTTTAATGCCTACCCAGGGTCCGCCATCAATTTCCTGGCCACCAAACTCTTCCTTGGCAAGCTCATAGCCCCAGTCGCGGAATGCGCCCTCGGTGAACTTCATGATATTGCCCTTGTGCACCAGTGTGACGGAAGGCAGATTCTGGTCGATAGCGTACTGAATAGCCTTGCGAACCAGGCGCTTGGTGCCCTCTTCCGACACCGGCTTGATGCCGATACCGACGTTCTGCGGGAATCTGATCTTGGTCGCACCCATCTCGTTGATGATGAAATCGACCACTTTCTGCGCTTCTTCCGTACCCGCCTGGTATTCGATACCGGCGTAAATGTCTTCGGAGTTTTCCCTGAAAATGACCATGTTGCAGTCACCGGGGTTGCGCACCGGTGAGGGCACGCCCTCGAACCAACGCACCGGGCGCAGGCAGGTGTACAGATCCATTTCCTGGCGCAGCGCCACGTTCAGCGAGCGGAAGCCACCGCCTACAGGTGTGGTCAGCGGACCCTTGATGCCGACTGAATACTCTTTGATCGCATCCAGCGTTTCCTCGGGAAACCAGTCCCCGTCGTAAAGTTCTGCGGCTTTTTCGCCGGTGTAAATCTCCATCCAGGAGATCTTTTTACTGCCACCGAAAGCCTTCTCGACAGCGGCATCCACCACATCGATCATGACCGGCGTGATATCGACGCCGATGCCATCTCCCTCGATGTAAGGGATGATAGGATTGTCCGGTACGTTCAGGCTGTTATCTTCGTTGACGGTGATTTTGTCACCCTGGGAAGGCACCTGAATATGCTTGTAGCCCATAGTTTACTCCGTTTCTAATAGATTCTTGATGCGGGGAGAGCCGGGTAAGCGCCCCGCGGAGAAGCGGCGCGTATTGTAGCATGGCTTGGGCGGCAAACCTCGCCTGGGGCGGCGTTTTTCTACCCCCGTGAAGAGATTTTCATGGCTAGTTTGATTCTGTTGAACAAACCCTTTCAGGTGCTGAGCCAGTTCACCGATCGTGACGGCAGGCGCACCCTCGCGGACTGTATTTCGGCACCGGGCTTCCGAGCCGCCGGTCGCCTGGATTTCGACTCGGAGGGCCTGATACTGCTTACCGACGATGGCCAGTTGCAACAGCGAATCGCCAATCCGCGCCACAAAGTCTGGAAAACCTACCTGGTGCAAGTCGAGGGCTGCCCGTCCGATGCCGATCTGGAGGCCCTGCGCGAGGGCGTCGATCTGAAAGACGGGCGCACCCGGCCGGCAAAGGTGCGGCTGCTGCCCAGCGCTGAACTGCAGGGCCTCTGGCAGCGAGAGCCGCCCGTGCGGACCCGACTGAGCGTTCCTGACACCTGGCTGGAACTGTCTATTCGCGAGGGGCGCAATCGCCAGGTCAGGCGCATGACGGCCGCCATCGGCTGTCCCACGCTGCGGCTGATACGCCGCTCAGTGGGAGACTGGAGCCTGGGTACATTGCAGCCCGGCGAATCACGCACTGTTAGCGTACATTTACCCGCTGCCGCCCGCGAGCGGGCGCGAAAAAGGAGCGATTGAACGATGCGCCAGCCCAGCCATCTCACCGTGGCCTGTGTCGTCGAAAAAGACGGTCAATTTCTCATGGTCGAAGAGCGCGACAAGCGCAGCGGGGAGATGGTCTTCAACCAACCGGCAGGTCACGTAGAGGCCAATGAAACATTGTTTGAGGCTGCTTTACGCGAAACACGCGAGGAGACAGGCTGGGAAGTAGAACTGATAGCAACCCTTGGCGTGGCGCTGTACAACCCGCCCGACACCGACGAGATCTACTGCCGTACCGCATTTCTTGCCCAGCCTCTTCAACAGCTGCCGGGGGCGAGCATTGATCCGGATATTCATGCGGTACACTGGCTGGACTACGCCAGCTTGCGCGCCATGTCTGCTAGAATGCGCAGCCCGCTGGTACTTGCCTGCGTGGAACGCCATCGGCGCGGGGAGTGTTTTCCCCTGGACGTTGTCTTCGAGCCCAGAGACGAACCCTGAAAGCAGACTGAGCCCAATCCAGCATTCATGAGCGACATTCCCTCTACCAAAGTGATCGTTGGCATGTCCGGAGGCGTTGATTCGTCTGTGGCGGCCCACCTGTTGCTCGAACAGGGGTATCAGGTAGCAGGCCTGTTCATGAAGAACTGGGAGGAAGACGACGGCACCGAATACTGCACCGCGCGGCAGGATCTGGCGGACGCCCAGGCGGTCGCCGATCGACTCGGCATCAGGTTGCACAGCGCCAATTTTGCCGCCGAGTACTGGGACAATGTTTTTGAGCACTTCCTGGAGGAGTATCGCGCCGGTCGCACGCCAAACCCCGACATCCTGTGTAACCGCGAAATCAAGTTCAAGGCATTTCTGGAGTACGCGCTGATGCTCGGCGCGGACATGATCGCGACCGGTCATTATGTGCGCCGCGGCGAGGAAAACGGCAAGGCAACCTTGTTGAAGGGCCTGGACGGCAATAAGGATCAGAGTTATTTCCTGCACGCCGTGGGCCACGAGGAACTGCAACGTAGCCTGTTCCCCGTCGGCGAATTGACAAAATCAACGGTGCGAGATATCGCACAGTCACAGGGCTTTGTAACGGCGAAAAAGAAGGATTCCACAGGCATCTGCTTTATTGGCGAGCGGCGCTTCCGGGACTTCCTGCAGGAATACCTGCCGGCTCAGCCAGGCGACATCGTCAGCCTCGACGGGGAAACACTGGGTCGTCACCAGGGTCTGATGTATCACACCATAGGCCAGCGCCAGGGTCTGGGTATCGGTGGTCTCGCGGGCCACGCTGAAGCGCCGTGGTATGTTGTGGACAAGCAGTTGCAGGACAACGTACTGGTCGTAGCCCAGGGGAATGATCATCCTGCATTGCTGAAGCGTAGCCTGAGCACGGGTGAATTGTATTGGGTCGCAGGCGAACCGCCTGCCCTGCCACTCCATTGCAACGCCAAGGTGCGTTATCGTCAGGCGGATCAGGCCTGCGTTTTACAGCCGTGTGACGACGGCGGATACACAGCGCGTTTTTCATCGCCGCAGCGGGCGGTGACACCGGGACAATCAGTCGGTTTTTATCGCGACAACCTGTGTCTTGGTGGTGGCATTATTGAACAGGCGGAGGCAGCGTGAGCGAACGGGTTTTATCCCCACTACAACAGCAGGTGATTGCACTGGCGGGCGTGACGCAGGCCGCGCGCCTGGTCGACCAGGTGTCAAAAACAGGCAGCTATCCGCTGGAGTTTCTGGAGCCTTCTATTCACAGCCTGTTTGAATTTGATGCAGAGGCCGTCGACGCCATCTACGGTGGCGTTCAGGGAGTAAAGCTCGGTTTGCACAACCTCAGCAGCCTGCTGGCAAACAAGCAAAGCAACGAAAACCAGGAAATGGTGCGCTATGTATTTGGCCTGCTTTACCTGGAAAGGCGCTTTTCTTCCAACCCGGAGATGATGGCGGTGGTTCGTTCGCGCCTTGAGCATACAAGCTTTCGCGCTGAACATTTCGCCAGTCACGCGCAGGAGCTGTGCCACAGCATCTCGGGCATCTACCAGGATACGCTCAGCCACCTGAAGTTTCGTATCAAGGTGACTGGCTCCGCCCAGCACCTGCAAAACACACAGAATGCCGACATTATCCGTGCATTACTGCTGGCGGGTATTCGCGCCGCTTTTCTGTGGCGCCAGCTGGGCGGACGACGCTGGAAGCTGTTGCTACAGCGACGCAAGCTGCTGGAGACCTCTCAAAACCTGTCGCGTGATTTAGGCGTGGTGTAAACTGCACTCCCCTGGGCATCACCCTGTTGAACCATCGGCGCACCCTGGAAGAACAGTCTTTTGGCGCCCTGACTGACGGAGAATTTGATGGATTTGTCCGCATTGACGGCAGTGTCACCGATCGACGGTCGTTACGGTGGTAAAACCGCCGAATTGCGCAGTGTTTTCAGTGAATTTGGCCTGATCACGCGCCGTGTACTGGTCGAAGTGCGCTGGCTGCAACAGCTGGCTGCACATCCGGCCATTACCGAGGTCCCGCCACTGTCGGAGGCGGCACAGCGCAAGCTGGATTCCATCGCTGCTAACTTCGGGGAAGCCGATGCCCGGCGCATCAAGGAGATAGAGGGCACCACAAATCACGATGTCAAAGCCGTAGAGTATTTTATCAAGGAAGCCTTTAACGGTGATAAAGAACTGGAGGCGATCGCTGAGTTCGTACACTTTGCGTGCACCTCTGAAGACATTAATAACCTCTCGCATGCGTTAATGCTCCGCGATGGCGTACGCGAGGTGCTGCGGCCCGACATGCAGTCCATCGTCGAAGCGCTGACCGGCCTGGCGCACGACAGCGCTGACGCGGCCATGCTCTCGCGCACGCATGGCCAGACTGCCAGCCCCACGACCATGGGCAAGGAAATCGCCAACGTTGTGGCGCGGCTTCGGCGCCAACTGCAGCAAATTGATCGCGTGGAATTCCTGGGCAAGATTAACGGTGCGGTGGGCAACTACAATGCCCACCTCAGCGCGTATCCCGACATAGACTGGCAGGAAAACGCCCGGGAATTCGTTACCTCGCTCGGACTAAGCTGGAACCCCTACACCACCCAGATCGAACCCCACGACTACATGGCAGAACTGTTCGACGGGATTGCGCGTTTCAACACGGTGCTGTTGGATTTTGATCGGGATATCTGGGCCTATATTTCTCTGGGCTATTTCAAGCAGAAGACGGTGGCCGGTGAAGTGGGCTCGTCCACCATGCCGCACAAGGTCAACCCGATCGATTTCGAAAACTCCGAGGGCAATCTGGGGCTGGCCAACGCAATCTTCACGCACCTTGCCGCCAAGTTGCCAGTCAGTCGCTGGCAGCGCGACCTTACTGACAGCACTGTCTTGCGCAATATGGGCGTGGGATTTGGCTACAGCCTCATCGCCTACCGGGCTGCGCAGAAAGGCATTGGCAAGCTGGAGCTGAATACGGCACGACTGGCTGAAGACCTGGACAAGAGTTGGGAAGTACTGGCTGAACCCATCCAGACCGTCATGCGTCGCCACGGTATCGAACAGCCCTATGAAAAGCTCAAGGCGCTGACTCGCGGACAGGCCATGACCCGCGAGGTTATTCACGACTTCATCGAGGGCTTGGATCTACCCGACGATGCGCGCGAATCCTTACTTGCGCTGACCCCGGCCACCTACATTGGCAACGCCGTGGCCCAGGCGCAGGCCATCGAGTAGCGCGCGATGTTCGCCGGTGCGCTGCAGGATCTCGACAAGGCGGACTTTCTCGCACAATTCTGGCAGCAGCGGCCGCTGTTCCTGCCAGCCGCCCTCTCCCACTTCCAGCCGCCCCTGACTGCCGATGAGCTCGCCGGCCTGGCGCTGGAAGAAGAGGTAGAGTCACGCATTGTAGAGTGCCATCGCGGTGACTGGCAGGTGCATCACGGGCCCTTCTCGGAAGCGCAATTGCAGCGAACAGGTGCGTGGAGCCTTCTGGTCCAGGCGGTGGATCATTACGTCGATGACGTCGCAGCGCTGCGTGAACTGGTGGATTTCATACCGCAATGGCGGGTTGACGACGTGATGCTTAGCTATGGCACGGATGGCAGCAGTGTCGGGCCACATTACGATAACTACGACGTTTTCCTGCTGCAGGGCGAGGGCGAGAAGCTGTGGCGCATCGGACAGGCCTGTGACGAACACTCTGAGCTACTGCCACACCCTCAACTGCGCATACTGGCTGACTTTCAGTGCAGCGCAGAGTACCTGCTGCGCACGGGTGACCTGCTGTATATCCCGCCCGGTATCGCTCACTGGGGGATCGCACAGGGCCAGAGCATCACATACTCCATCGGATTTCGAGCCCCGCGCACCAATGACATGCTGTCGCGCTGGGTCGATGAGTGCCTGGCTTCTTTTCCGCAGGAACGATTCTTCACTGATATCGGCCGTGAGCCGACCCGCGCAGATGGTGAAATCTCTGTGGAAGACAGGCAACGTGCCGTTCAGTCCCTCAGCGATGCGCTTGCCAGCCAGCTGAACGCGGGGCGCTGGTTCGGTGAACTGGTCACTGAACCACGCTACGCGCCCGAACCAACTGAGCTGAACGAAAGCGCATCCGGCGGGCATGATACGAGTAGCCCAATGCTGCACCTGGACACTGCGTCCAAACTGGCCTGGCAGGAAGACAGCGATGGCTACACCGTTTTTGCCAACGGACAAAGTATGCCGCTGGGCAGCACTGAACTACCCTATGTAAAGGAACTCTGCGAAGTGCGCAGGCTGGATGAAACGGCGTATACCGCACTGTGCGAATCTGCGCATGGTCCGGGTTTGCTCCATTTCCTGTTAGAGACGGGGTGTGTGAATGTCGAGTGAGTCTTTTGTAACCGGGGTGGAGTACCCGAGCCCCTTTGACGACTACGTGATCAAACTGTGCCAGGACGCCACTCGCTATGTCGCGATCTTGAGTCCTGCGCTGGACCATCGCGTGTTCGACAACGAGGCACTACAGGAAACGTTGAGCGCCATTGCCCGCGCCAGCCGGCAAACACAGGTGCGCATTCTGATCAGCGATGTGCGCCCACTGGTGAGCCGTGGTCACCGACTGCTGGAACTGGCGCGCAGGCTACCCAGCGCCGTGCAACTGCAGCGACTTGACGAGCACCCGGACTGGAATGGGGAAACCATCGTGATCAGAGATCGCAACGGGGTGCTATACAGGCCTGGCGATTCGGATACGCAGGCGTTCTACGAGGCCGATTCCAGAGCCTCCACACAGCGGCACCTCGATTTGTTCGAGGAACTATGGCGCTTCAGCAGCAAGGATCCGGAGCTGCGCACGCTGAGTATTTAGTGGCGCGCCGCAAGGGGCGCCCTCGCTGTCGATTCTGCGCCGGATGCTAAACTAGCTGGATGAATAACAGGTTTGGGACGTATCCATGACTCGACTGCCAACACTTATTGCTGCGACTCTACTGCTGACAGGATTGTACGTGCCCTGCAGCTCGGCCCAGATCTACAAGTGGGTGGACGAGGACGGCAACGTGCACTTTGGCGACAGGCCGCGCGACAAGCGCACCGCATCCCACGCTGAGGAAGTAGAGGTCAGGGAGGCTTACCAGCCCTCCGAGCTACTCAGTGAACAGGAAAAGGCCGTGGCGCAAAGTGAAGCAGAACTGAAAAAGAGTCAGTCGATTCGTCGCCAGGAAGAGCGCGAACAGGCCGAGGCAGAAAAAACGGCGCGCGCCAGGCAGGACAAGGCACTGGATACTGCGTGTGCAAAGCTGGAGGCCGAGTATCGCAAGTTCACCGAATTGCACATTGTGGGCGGTCGGCCTACTTACTACTTCATCACTGATGACGAGGGTAAATCAGTCTCCGAGTCAGAGCAGCGCGCCTACATCGAGGAGTTGCGACAAAAAGGCGAGGACGAAGGGTGCGAGGGATTCGGTGCCGGAGACTAGCTTGCTACCCGCGTGGGGCGTCGGGCCATGAGCAATAACAGTGCGCC
>JAUHYL010000134.1 GCA_030426545.1 Gammaproteobacteria bacterium | reverse complement strand
TATAGCCGGGTTGTTCAAGCACAATGGTGTGACCGCCATCTCCGGTACAGGGCGTGTTCTCTCTGGCGCCAGGGTAGAGGTGACCAACAAGGACGGCGATGTGCAGGTTGTGGACGCCGGCAAGGTTATCATCGCCGCTGGCTCCGTACCTGTAGCGATCCCGCCCGCGCCCGTGGACAATGATTGCATCGTCGACTCCACCGGTGCGCTGGAGTTTACAGAGGTGCCAAAGCGCCTGGGTGTGATCGGCGCTGGCGTCATCGGGCTGGAACTGGGCAGCGTCTGGGGACGGCTGGGCGCCGACGTCGTGGTGCTGGAGGCTCTGGATGAGTTCCTGCCCATGATGGACCAGCAGATTGCCAAGGAAACCGGCAAGATACTCAAGAAGCAGGGGCTGGATATTCGCCTGGGAGCCCGCGTAACGGGCACCGAGGTGAAAGACGGCAAGGTGGTGGTTGCCTACAGCTCGGCTGAAGGGGACCACAGTGAGACTTTTGACAAGCTGATTGTTGCGGTAGGGCGACGCCCTCGTTCAGAAGAGTTGTTCTCCTCCGACAGCGGTATCACGCTGGATGAACGCGGCTTTATCTTCGTAAACGATTATTGCGAGACCGAAGCCCCCCACGTTTACGCAATCGGTGACGTAGTGCGCGGCCCGATGCTGGCCCATAAAGGCTCGGAAGAAGGGGTTATGGTGGCTGAGCGGATTCACGGCAAGCCGGCGCAAATGAACTATGACTGCATTCCCTCGATCATTTACACGCATCCGGAGGTCGCCGCAGTTGGCAAGACGGAGCAGCAGCTCAAGGCCGAGGGCGTACCCTACAAAGCCGGTACGTTTCCGTTTGCCGCCAGCGGCAGGGCACTGGCCTCAAACGACTCCGATGGTATGGTCAAGCTATTGGCGCATGAAGAGACAGATCGCATTCTGGGGTGTCATATCGTCGGGCCTTCAGCGGCGGATCTGGTGCAGCAGGTCGTTATAGCGATGGAGTTCGGCTCCAGCGCTGAAGATCTCGCGTTGACCGTTTTCGGCCACCCGACATTGTCAGAAGCGGTACACGAGGCAGCACTTGCCGTAGACGGGCAGGCGATTCATATCGCCAATCGCAAGAAACGCAAGTAGAATCGCACGCGCGCGTACAATAAGACCAATCGCCGGCGCGCGTAATTGAGGGGCCAGGTACTGCAGCGCAGTATCGGGTCAAAATCGAGCAACACTAGCAATCCAGAAAAGAGCAGGACAACACATGAATCTTCATGAGTATCAGGGCAAACAATTGTTTGCCGAATACGGACTGCCGGTCTCCAAGGGGTATGCAGTTGATACACCCGCGGACGCGGCAGAAGCGGCAGACAAGATTGGCGGCGATATGTGGGTGGTAAAAGCCCAGGTGCATGCTGGCGGACGCGGCAAAGCCGGCGGCGTCAAGCTGGTCAAGAGCAAGGATGAAATCAGGGAGTTTGCCGAGCAATGGCTGGGTAAGAACCTGGTTACCTACCAGACGGACGAAAATGGACAGCCGGTCAGCAAAATTCTGGTTGAGTCCTGCACCGATATCGCTGAAGAGCTTTACCTGGGTGCCGTCGTCGACCGTTCCACACGGCGTATCGTGTTTATGGCTTCCACCGAAGGCGGCGTGGAGATTGAGAAGGTCGCGGAGGAGACGCCTGAAAAAATACTCAAGGCGACCATCGACCCGCTGGTAGGGCCGCAGCCTTATCAGGGCCGCGAACTGGCGTTTCAACTGGGCCTGTCCGGTGACCAGATCAAGCAGTTCGTAAAGATCTTCATGGGGCTGGCACAGATGTTTGTCGACAAGGATCTGGCGCTCATCGAAGTAAACCCCCTGGTCATCACAGAGGAAGGCAAGCTGCACTGCCTGGACGCCAAACTGGGTGTGGACAGCAACGCACTCTACCGCCAGAGCGCCCTCAGGGAGATGCATGACCCGTCCCAGGAAGACGAGCGCGAAGCCCATGCGGCGCAGTGGGAACTGAACTACGTGGCGCTGGACGGCAACATCGGCTGTATGGTCAACGGAGCCGGGCTGGCGATGGGTACCATGGACATCGTGGCACTGCATGGTGGGTTCCCGGCAAACTTCCTTGACGTCGGCGGCGGCGCCACCAAGGAGCGTGTATCCGAGGCCTTCAAGATTATTCTTTCCGACGACAACGTGAAAGCCGTGCTGATCAACATTTTCGGCGGTATTGTGCGCTGCGACCTGATCGCTGAGGGCGTCATAGGTGCCGTTGAGGAGATAGGCGTTGAAGTCCCGGTTGTGGTGCGCCTGGAGGGCAACAATGCGGAGTTGGGCCGGAAAGTTCTGGCCGACAGTGGACTGAATATTATTGCTGCCACCAGCCTTACTGACGCTGCGCAACAGGCAGTGACTGCAGCAGGAGGAGCGGCATAATGAGCGTTCTTATCGACAAGAATACCAAGGTTATCTGTCAGGGGTTCACCGGCTCACAGGGCACCTTCCATTCCGAGCAAGCAATCGAGTACGGTACGCAGATGGTTGGCGGTGTTACGCCAGGCAAAGGCGGGCAGGAACATCTGGGCCTGCCCGTATTCAATACGGTGCGCGAGGCCGTGGCCGCAACGGGAGCGGACGCTTCTGTGATCTATGTGCCGGCACCATTTTGCAAGGATTCAATACTTGAGGCTGCAAATGGCGGGATCAAACTCATCGTCTGCATCACCGAAGGCATTCCCACGCTGGATATGCTCGAGGCCAAGGTGAAGTGCGATGAGTTGGACGTGCGCCTGATAGGGCCCAATTGCCCCGGCGTGATAACGCCAGGAGAGTGCAAAATAGGCATCATGCCCGGCCATATACACCTCCCCGGCAAGGTGGGCATTGTTTCCCGCTCCGGTACCCTGACCTACGAAGCGGTCAAGCAAACCACAGATGCAGGCTATGGCCAGTCAACCTGCGTGGGCATCGGTGGTGACCCTATACCTGGTTCCAATTTCATCGATATTCTGGAGATGTTCCAGAACGATCCCGCCACAGAGGCTATCGTTATGATCGGTGAGATAGGCGGTACAGCGGAGGAAGAGGCCGCGGCGTTCATCAAGGCGAATGTCACCAAGCCCGTCGTCAGCTATATCGCAGGCGTAACGGCCCCCAAAGGCAAGCGTATGGGGCATGCCGGCGCTATTATCTCCGGCGGTAAGGGTACAGCGGACGAGAAGTTCGCCGCGCTGGAAGATGCCGGGGTGAAAACCGTGCGTTCGCTGGCTGAAATCGGCTCCGCACTGGGCGAAATCACCGGCTGGTAAACTGCCTGTCAACGCAGTTTGCTGCACAGGGCTCATCCATTGGATGGGCCCTTTTTTTATGGCTCTTCGCAGATTAGCGGGGTTGCCTGGTGGATAGACACTTTCCAGCTGAACGGCCACTGCAATCGTGGTATACCCCCGAGCGGTCGAACCCGCTTTGACTCCCTTTCGGGGGTATACCACGATCACAGCGGCCTTCTTCCATTTCGACATCACTATCCACTACCTATACTCCCTGTGACGCGCCGAAGCCGTCGCTGAAGTGCCTGAACCGCCCGTCTGGTACACGCGCCCCGCTGGGGTACCCTCCGTCGGTCGCGAACCGGAAAAGCGCCGTTTCGCTCCCTCCCTCGGCGCGCACTTGCGACGAACGGTTCAGCCGCTTCACCGACTCTGCATCGAGCACACTACAAGTTTGTACTGGTTTGATC
>JAUHYL010000080.1 GCA_030426545.1 Gammaproteobacteria bacterium | reverse complement strand
TCTTTCTCGAATCACGCCGCCAGGCGGAGCAGGTTCGGGCGGCGCGCAAGGGGACAAAAATGGGTGGCACCGGCAAGCCGCAGGCCAGCGGCGCGAAGCAAGGCTAGTACCGGTGGCACGGTGCCCTAGCGATAAGCGCGATGACTGAAGAGGGCCAGGCTGTGACTACGCTTGCGCCAGAGGTCGCTGCCGAGGTGCAAAAGGCCGAACAACTGGTTGCGCGAGGTGAATACGACGCAGGTATCGCGCTGATGCAGCGCGTTGCGAGGGCCAGTGGTAGCCAGCCACTGATGGATCGTCTGATTGAAATGCGTATGCAGGACCTGGAGCGTGAGTCTGCCGCGCCAGCGCTTCATTCCATGCGCGAATCGAACGATGTGCTGTCGGATGAGCAAGCGCTGCGAGCGCGCCTGGACGAAGACGGCTATCTATTCCTGCGCGGCATTGTTCCCGTTGATCGATTGCTGCATCTCCGTGATCAGATCACCTCGATTCTCGCCGAAGAGGGCTGGATAGAGGGCGGCGAACGCCGTCTGCTGGCGGTAGCAAGCGGCAGGCCCTGTCGCGAAGGGCAGCCCAGGTTTTTTCGAGTGCACGACCGGGTGGTGCGGCTGGAGGCGCTGCACGCGCTCGCTCACGAAGACAGCCTCCTGCGTTTGATGCAAACCGTGCTGGGCGCAACAGCCTTTCCGCATCCCCTGAGTATCGTGCGCCTGATTTTCCCGGACAGCCCTGAGTTGTCCACGCCTCCGCACCAGGACTACCCGAATAATCAGGGCAGCGCTGACCTTACGGCTGCATGGATACCGCTGGCGGACTGCGCCGTAGAGGATGGCTCACTGGCTGTGCTGGAAGGGTCCCACCGGTTCGGCGTGCTGCCGCTTCGTTTTCACCTGGGTGCTGGAAATCGCCGGGCTGTTTTGCACGAGGAACTCGCGTCGTTGCGTTGGGTGGGTGCCGATTTTGCGGCCGGCGACGTCCTGTTATTCCCCTCACTCACCGTGCACCGTGCGTTGGCAAACCATAACGCCAGCAATATGCGCCTGTCGGTGGACTACCGCTATCAGCGAGAGGGCGAAGCACTGACGCCAGGTTGTTTGCAGCCTCACTTTCAGCGTATGGACTGGGATGAGATCTACCGGGGTTGGCAGTCGGACAAGCTTAAATACTACTGGCGGGAAAAGCAGTTTGTCGAAGTGCCATGGAACCCTGCGCTGCACGATTTGCCGCCAGAGCACGTGGATGAAGCTTACGAAAAAGAGCTCGCTTTCAATCTACTGTTCAACCGGCGCCGCGACCTTTAGATAGAAGCGGCTGCAAAGCCAGTGGTCGGTGCAAGCTGGCTCACCAGGCCAGCGGAATCTGGTTCTTGGGGAAGCTGCTCTGACCAAAAAACCAGGTCTCGATGGCGTAGCGAACCTTACTGAATTCGGGTCCGTACTGGGTGCGGTGCAGGAAAAAGTGATCGAAGAACAGGGCGTCCCCGGGTGCAAATTCAGGGCTTGTCAGTCCTGTCTGAGCCGCTTCCTGTTGTACCTGTGACGTGCTGACAGACCAGTCAAATTGTGCGCCGTCCGCACTGGCGATGCGGGACAGGCGTTTCGGCAGAATATCCAGCCCCGGTGCCCCACTACTGCCGCCGCAGACATTCAGCGGCAACCACATGTTGAGGCTGTTGATATCTGTGCCCATAAAGGCGCCATCCTGGTGCCAGCCCGCTTCTGCCACGGGGAGCCGGGAGCGCCGCAATACCCACTTCTTCGCCGACAGGCAGGGCTTCTCGCCAAAATAGTCAGTGAGCAGATCCTTGAGTTCGTGCAGCTCATACCAGCGCAGCAATTCCTCGGCGATTGAGGGTGCCTCTATACACATGGCAGAACCGGATTCGCGGTGAAAGCTGCGTGTATTACCCAGCTCGCGCTCGTGACGCGGCATTATGCTCGACAGGTTTTGTGGTGGGGCAAAAAAAGTATGGGGTTGTGGGGCATTGCCAGCGGCATTCGCCTCGCAGGCGTCCAGCACGTTATCGATCGCGCGTTGCAACTTCGTCGTGGCTTCATCCGGGAACAGGCCGCGGACGAGCAGGCAGCCGTGTTGTTGCATTGCGTTGCGCAGGATGTCTGCGCACAGGTCGGTTGCTGCTATTTGCGGTAATTCTGTGCATTCACCGAGATCTTCCTGCCCGGTGTTCACTAGCAGCGGCGTGGTGGGATCCTTATCGATTTCGCGAAAGGTCTCCAGGCGCGATTCGACGCTCGCCTGGTCCCGCGTAACATCGCGCTCTGAGAAGCGGAGGGCGGACATGCTCGTGTTTCTCCCTGTGTCTTGAGCGTTGCGGCTGCCTGAACTGACGACGTTGAAGAAAATGCCAGTCGGGCGAGCCAACGCGGGCAGTTTATTGGATTCATGGGCGCCAGTCGATGCGCGCATCGGAATCGATAAAGTATGGACTGATGGGTTTGGGAGTGTAGCCAGTCGACTGTTACAGGTAGCGAAATTTCTCTACTATAGGCGGCTTTCATCATTCGCCCATTGCGCTGGCACAACTGCTGAACCTGGCGCCTATTGGAAAAGCAATGCAATTGTCAGTCATCCTGGTCTGCTACGACATGGCGCGTGAATTGCCGCGCACGCTGCGCTCGCTGGCCCGCGACTACCAGGAAGGCGCAGCGGCGTTGGACTACGAGGTGCTGCTGGTAGACAACGGCTCGCCCCGACCACCCAGTTTGAGTCAGTTTGAGGACATCGATGTCCCTCTGCGCATTCTGCAGGTCGAGAATCCCGATACCTCGCCTGCCCGCGCCATTAATCTCGCGCTGCAGCACGCGACGGGCGACATCGTGTGTCTGATGATCGATGCCGCGCACCTGCTGACGCCGGGTGTCTTTCGACAGGCGCTTTCCTGTTACCGGGCCTTTCCCGATGCCGTGGTGGCAATCCGCTACTTTTACCTTGGCAATGACGAACAACCGGTCTCCATTATGCAGGGCTACGACAAACCGACCGAGGATGCCCTCCTGTCCCGCATAGGTTGGCCGCAGGACGGTTATCGCCTGTTTGAGATAGCCACACCCCTGCGTCACGGGGCCCTGTTGACGGCCTGGCTCAATCGCATTGGCGAAACCAATTGCCTGTTCATGAAGCGCAGCCTGTTTCAGTCGCAGGGTGGAGCGGACACGCGGTTTGACCTGCCCGGAGGTGGTCTGCTGAATATGGATATCTGCAAGCGCGCGCTGGAATCGCCGGGTGTAACGCCGGTGCAAATCATTGGCGAGGGCAGCTTTCACCAGTTGCACGGCGGTATATCGACCAACTCGCAGGAGGACGCCCGGGCAAAAATGCAACAGCGTTATCGAGAGCAGTATCGCGCAATACGCGGCCACGACGACCTGCTTGCAGACGTGACTTTCCATCACATGGGCCAGTTGCGCACAGACGCCTCCAATATCACTGCTCGCGACCGGCGGCGCGCGCGCGAACTGGGTTTGTTGTAGCGGATGCGCTTTCTATTGGAACATCGCTGTAGGCGCCTGGTTCGCATCATCGGGAGCGTGGGCCGATGAAGCTTTCCGTGTTGCTGGTCTGTTACGACATGGCGCGGGAAATTCCACGAACATTGCGTGGATTGTCGCGCAGCTACCAGGAGGGCGCCGAGGAGCTGGAATACGAGGTTCTGCTGCTGGACAACGGCTCCCCCGAACCCCTGGACGAAGCCAGTTGGCGCGATGTCGATGTGCCGGTTCGCTTGATTCGCGTGGAGGATGCGGCGCCGTCGCCCGCCCGGGCGATCAACCGCGGCCTGAGCGAAGCAAGGGGAGACATCATCTGCCTGATGATCGACGGCGCCCACATTCTCACACCCGGCGTGTTTCGCCTTGCCCTGGCAAGTTTCGCCATGTACGAGCAGCCGGTGGTCGCCACACGCTATTTCTGGCTGGGACCCGATGCGCAGAACCGCTCTATAGAAGAGGGCTATTGCCAGTCGATCGAGGATCGCCTGTTACACAGTATTGCCTGGCCGGAGGACGGTTACCGCCTGTTTGAGATCGGTGCTCCCCTGGTGACCGAGGGAGAAAACATCAACTGGATGAACCGGTTGTTCGAGTCCAACTGTTTCTTCCTGCCGCGATCGCTGTTTGCCGCCTTGGGTGGCGTGGATGAGCGCTTTGACAGCCCCGGCGGAGGGTTTCTGAACGCCGATACGTTCAAGCGCGCCGTTGAGGTTGAGGCGACCACGCCGGTGCAACTGATAGGGGAGGGCTGCTTTCACCAGATCCATGGCGGGACCACGACCAACGTCGCTACCCCGGACCGCGACCGCCAACTTGAAAACTATCTCGCGCAGTACGAGCGGCTGCGTGGCGACCGCAATATTATCACTTCCCGGTCGTTCTATTTCCTGGGACACATTCCCACGGAAGCCGCCAAAATTCATCGCTGGAAGAAGAACCCCGCGTTGCTGGCGGTTTAGACCTCGCTGTCCCAGGCAAATTGCTTCATATCGACACTGCCATTGGGTTTGAATGCGACGCCCTCGTCTTCCAGACGTTGACGCTGTGTCAGCGCAGCGCTGGAACCCGGCGGCAGGGAAATGCGCCCGCTGGCGTTCAGCACCCGGTGCCACGGAATGCGGGTCTGGCCATGCAGGGCTTTGAGTGCGGCACCTGCGCGTCGCGCTGCCCCGGGCATGCCCGCGCGTCGCGCGATTTCCCCGTAGGTACTCACACGGCCGCGGGGGATAGCCGCCACCACCTGCCAGATGCGTTGGTTGATGTCCGCTTCGAAGCTGGCCATAAAAAATTCTGCCGTTTACAGTGGCGCGCTCGTTCTCCGGCACTGTTGCCGGGAACACGGCGGGTGGATCAGACGAAATCCTGCTGAGCTTGAATTATAACCAGCTCAACCCATACTGGACGGGTTGGAGATTAGATAATGCGATTTTTGGTCATACTGTTTCCGTGGCTGGAACTGGCCACGCTCATCCAGCTCGGAATTGAAACCAGTGCAATCACGGCGCTTGCCTGGGTATTCCTGACCTTCGTTCTGGGTGTTCTGCTGTTGCAACAACAGGGCCAGGGCCTGCTGCGGCAGTTGCAACACGGCCGTACTCTGGGGCCCGAGCTGCTGGTGGATGAAATGGCGCTGGGCTTCTCCGGGCTGCTGCTGATGATCCCTGGCCTGCTGACAGATGCACTGGCGCTGCTGGTGATGATCGGCCCTCTGCGGCGGCGCATTGTCGGTTTGTGGCGCCCCGGATCCACCCGGCCTGATCAATCGGGGGCGGATGTGCAGCAACCACACACGATTGAGGGCGAATATCGCCGTGTCGACTCCCCGGAAGATAGATAAGCTTCTGTAAAGTAAGAAAAAAATGGCCTTTAGCCACACTCGGGCCAGCCGCTGCACCCCCCTTGACTCCCCCATTTTCGTGACTAGAATTAGCACTCTCTTAAAGAGAGTGCTAATCAGCCCTTGAAACTGCTGAAAGCGCCCCAATAGTAGCTGAGTCCCCTTTCTGGGGTTTCCGATAACATCGATAGATTGGAGAAAGTCACAGATGAAAATCCGTCCGCTGTATGACCGTGTGGTCATTCGTCGCAACGCCGAGGAAGAAACCACTGCCGGAGGCATCGTGCTCCCCGGTTCGGCAAAAGAGAAGCCCAACCAGGGCGAAGTGGTTGCCGTCGGTGAAGGTAAGGCCCTGGACAATGGCGAAACCCGTGCACTGGCCGTGAAAGTTGGTGACACTGTGGTGTTTGGCCAGTACGCCGGGAGTAACACGATTGAGGCTGACGGCGAAGAGCTGATCATCATGAGCGAGAGCGAAATTTACGCCGTCGTTGATTGAACCTGGCCGTAACGTCCCACAAACATTTATCAAGCGATAGAAAGTAGAGGAATCAGATCATGGCAGCTAAAGACGTATATTTTGGCGATGACGCACGAGTACAGATGCTCAAGGGCGTAAATGTACTCGCCGACGCCGTCAAGGCGACTCTGGGGCCGAAGGGCCGCAATGTAATCCTGGACAAATCCTTTGGTGCACCCACTGTCACGAAAGACGGTGTTTCTGTAGCCAAGGAGATCGAACTGGAGAATAAGTTCGAGAATATGGGCGCTCAAATGGTGAAGGAAGTTGCTTCGCAGGCGTCTGATCAGGCCGGCGATGGCACCACCACGGCGACGGTTCTGGCCCAGTCAATCCTGAACGAAGGCCTCAAGTCCGTGGCCGCGGGTATGAATCCGATGGACCTGAAGCGCGGTATCGACAAGGCCGTTATTGCAGCGGTAGAACAGATTCAGAAGGCATCAACGCCCTGTGAAGACAGCAAGGCGATTGCCCAGGTGGGCACCATTTCAGCCAATGCTGATTCCCAGGTGGGTGACATCATCGCCGAAGCCATGGAAAAAGTGGGCAAGGAAGGTGTTATCACCGTAGAGGAAGGTTCTGGCCTCGAAAATGAACTGGACGTGGTAGAAGGTATGCAGTTCGACCGCGGTTACCTCTCTCCCTACTTCATCAACAACCAGGACAGCATGAGTGTTGAACAGGAAGAGCCTTACATCCTGCTGGTTGACAAGAAAATCTCCAACATCCGTGAACTGCTGCCCCTGCTGGAGCAGGTCGCCAAGGCATCTCGCCCGCTGGTGATCGTGGCAGAAGACGTGGAAGGTGAAGCGCTGGCCACACTGGTTGTTAACAACATGCGTGGTATCGTGAAAGTAGCGGCCTGTAAGGCCCCGGGTTTCGGCGATCGCCGTAAAGCCATGCTGCAAGACATCGCCATCCTGACCGGCGGTACCGTGATCTCCGAAGAAGTCGGCCTGGATCTGGAATCCGCTACTCTGGAGCACCTCGGAAGCGCCAAGCGCGTGACCATGGACAAGGACAACAGCACCATCATCGATGGCGCTGGGGACGCTGCGGCCATTCAGGCGCGTGTTGGCGAGATCCGTACGCAGATCGAAAATACCTCTTCAGACTACGATCGTGAAAAGCTGCAGGAACGTGTAGCCAAGCTGGCTGGCGGTGTTGCGGTTATCAAAGTGGGTGCAGCCACCGAGATCGAGATGAAGGAGAAGAAAGCCCGCGTTGAAGACGCCCTGCATGCAACCCGTGCTGCGGTAGAAGAAGGCGTGGTAGCCGGTGGTGGTGTTGCCCTGGTGCGCGCTATCGGTGCGATTGCCGACCTCAAGGGCGACAACGAAGATCAGAACCACGGTATCAGCGCTGCGCTGCGCGCTATGGAAGGTCCGCTGCGTCAGATCGTTGACAACGCTGGCGATGAGGCTTCCGTTGTTCTGGACAAGGTACGCCAGGGTAAAGGCAACTTCGGCTACAACGCAGCAACCGGTGAATACGGTGACATGATCGAGATGGGTATCCTCGATCCGGCAAAGGTCACCCGCACCGCGCTGCAGGCAGCCGGTTCCGTGGCTGGCCTGATGATCACCACTGAAGTGATGATCGCGGATGCGCCGGAAGACAGCGCAGGTGCACCTGCAATGCCCGACATGGGCGGCATGGGCGGCATGGGCGGCATGATGTAAGCCCAAGCTCCCAGCACCCGAAAAGCCCCGCCTTCTGGTGGGGCTTTTTTTTGGGTGGCGGTTGTAATCCATGCGTGAACGCAGCGGCCTTTTTTCCGGATAGGGGTCTGTAGGCGCGCAAATTTATGTACAATACCGGCTGGTTCTGACACAACAAAAAGGGGAAATCGATGGGAGCCGAAATCGAGTTTATCTTTCGCTGGGCACACGTCCTGGTGGGCATTGTCTGGATAGGCATGCTGTATTATTTCAATTTCGTCCAAACCGAGTACTTCAAGGAAGCTGAAGCCGAGGCCCTGAAAGACGCCAAGGCAAAACTGGCCCCGCGCGCCCTGTGGTGGTTCCGCTGGGGTGCGATGATGACGTTCATCACCGGCCTCTACCTGTTGCACAAGGTGGGTGCGTTCAGTAATTTCTCTGGCAGCCCGGTGATCTGGGTGGGTGCAATCGCCGGTACGTTGATGTTCCTGAATGTCTGGCTGATCATCTGGCCGGCGCAGCAGGTCGTACTGGGCCTGAACGGCAAAACCGGGGATGGTCCCTCGTCGGCCGCCAAGGCAGGGCTGGCTTCGCGCACCAACACACTGCTTTCAGGGCCGATGCTTTTCGGCATGCTTGGCTCCAAGCACCTGTACATCGAAGATGCCGGCGGCACGGGCTTCTGGGCCAGCGTGGCGATTATCCTCGCTCTGGAAGCCAATGCGCTGTTTGGTAAAACGGGCCCGATGACCAGTGTAAAGGGCGTGATTCATTGCAGTATCGCTCTGACCGCTGTTCTCTGGGCACTGCTGGCCTTCCTGTAGACCAGAAGTCGTTCAGTGAGTATCGCAAAGCCGGGCTCAGCCCGGCTTTTTTCGTTTTGCATCAATTGGGCTGGCGCGCTGCCGATGTATAATCGCGCCTGAATTCACAGCGGTAACGGTTTTCCCCATGGCCCAGGACGATATCGATCAAATTCCCTCCATTGTTCCCAGCAGGGAAGGCGTGCAGGGGCGCGGTACTACCCCCGGCGGAAAGGCAGGCGGCAAGAATCGTCGTCGTGCGGACCACGGCTCATCGGGCCCGGGCGGGGGCGGTGTTGGCCTTTTTGCGCGTCTGATTATCACGATAGCGCTTGTCGCGGCTGCGGTTGCCTGCGCCTGGGCTTGGCAGTTGCAGGCGGAACTTCGCCTGTCAGAACAGGAAATTGCCTCCCAGGACAGGCGCATCGCTGATCTGGAGGCGCGCCTGTCTGATACTGACGAGGGTATGAACCAGAATGCAGAGGTGCAGGCTGCCAAGCTGCGCGAACTGGACACCGAAGTGCGCAAACTCTGGGACAATGTCTGGAAGCAGTCCAAGCAACGGCTTGGCAAACTGGAGGGCAACTCCGCCAGCCAGGCCAAATCACTGCAGGCAATTGAGAGCCAGTTGCAGGCCGCGGCGGCGGATATCGGCAAGCTGAAGAGCGTGGCCGGCGATCTTTCCCGTCTCATGACGAGCGCCAAGGCCAACCAGGCCGAGGTGGAGCGGGTTGCCGACAGCCTCAACCGCATTGAACTGGACATGGCCAAACTGGATAAGCGGGTCAGTGGCAACGAGGAATGGGTCAGTTCCATCAATGCTTTCCGCCGCCAGATCAACGCCAGTCTCACCGAGTTGCAGGCATCCGTCCGAGCATTGCAAGCCACACCCTGATCCCGGCCTTGCAATCCCCTGAACTGAACACCCGGGGCCTGAGGTGTATAATGCCGCCCCTGAATTTGGCGCCTGAGCCCCCCATGAGCAAGGATTTCACCCTATGACCGTAATTCGCCAGGATGACCTGATCGACAGTGTCGCCGACGCCCTGCAGTTTATCTCCTACTACCACCCGCTGGATTTCGTACAGGCCGTCAACGAGGCCTACGAGCGTGAACAAAATCCTGCGGCCAAAGATGCAATGGCGCAAATCCTGATCAATTCACGTATGTGTGCTGAAGGCCATCGCCCGATCTGCCAGGACACCGGCATCGTGACTGTGTTTCTGAAAATCGGCATGAATGTGCAGTGGGACGCCGAGATGTCGGTGGCAGATATGGTGAACGAGGGTGTACGCCGCGCCTACACGCACCCCGACAACGTGCTGCGCGCTTCCATTCTGGATGATCCGGCGGGAGCACGGCGCAATACCAAGGACAATACCCCTGCCGTTATCCACATGGAAGTCGTGGCGGGCGACACGGTGGACGTTCAGGTTGCGGCCAAAGGGGGCGGCTCGGAAAACAAATCCAAGATGGTGATGCTCAACCCGTCGGACAGCATCCTGGACTGGGTGGTGAAGACCGTGCCCACGATGGGGGCCGGCTGGTGTCCACCGGGCATGTTGGGAATCGGCGTTGGCGGTACCGCGGAGAAGGCTGCGGTCATGGCCAAGGAGTCGCTGATGGATCCCATTGATATTCACGAGTTGCGCAAGCGGGGCCCCGCGAACCGTATTGAGGAACTGCGGTTGGAAATCATGGACGCTGTGAACGCGCTGGGCATTGGTGCGCAGGGGCTGGGTGGTCTCACCACGGTGCTGGACGTGAAGGTCAAGGATTACCCCACCCATGCGGCATCCCTGCCGGTGGCGATGATTCCCAACTGTGCCGCGACGCGCCATGCGCACTTTGTGCTGGATGGCTCCGGCCCTGCGCTGCAAACGCCGCCTTCCATCGATGACTGGCCAGATGTCACGTGGGAAGTGAGTGAAGATGTGCGTCGCATCAACCTCGATACGGTAACGCCTGAAGAGGCCGCGCAGTGGCAGCCCGGCGATACCCTGTTGCTTTCAGGAAAAATGCTTACCGGGCGCGACGCAGCGCACAAGAAAATTGTCGAACTCATCGAAAGCGGCGAGGGGCTACCACCCGAGGTGGATTTGCGCGGTAAGTTTATCTATTACGTGGGCCCGGTAGACCCGGTTCGCGATGAGGTTGTGGGCCCCGCTGGCCCCACCACGGCCACCCGGATGGACAAGTTTACTGACTTCGTTCTGCAGCACACCGGGCTGATGGGCATGATCGGCAAGGCCGAGCGGGGCGCCACTGGCGTCGAGGCGATCAAGAAGCACGGCGCTGTTTACCTCATGGCCGTGGGTGGTGCTGCGTACCTGGTATCCAAGGCGATCATCGGTGCCAGGGTTGTCGCTTTCCCGGAACTGGGTATGGAGGCTATCTACGAATTCGAGGTGAAGGATATGCCGGTAAGCGTTGCGGTGGACGCGCGCGGAACCTCAGTGCATGAGACGGGGCCAAAAATCTGGCGCGCACGGATAGAAGAGCAGGCCCTGGACGTCGTCTAGCAGGCTGAGCTTCTATGCGCGCCCAGACCTTTTATTGGCACGACTACGAAACGTTCGGCGCTAACCCCGCCCGCGATCGTCCTGTTCAGTTTGCCGGTATTCGAACGGACGCGGAACTGAATATCGTCGGCGAACCGCTGATGATTTACAGTCGTCCGGCAAACGATTTTCTGCCCCATCCCGGTGCCTGCCTGGTGACCGGTATTACGCCTCAACTGGCATTGGAAAAAGGTGTGCCGGAGTGCGAATTCATCGCGCGTATCCACGAAGAGTTGTCGCAGCCCGGTACCTGCGGTGTGGGCTACAACTCGCTGCGCTTCGACGATGAAGTGACCCGCTATACCCTGTACCGAAACTTCTATGATCCCTATGCGCGCGAATGGCAGAACGGCAATTCCCGTTGGGACATTATCGACATGTTGCGTACCGCCCATGCCTTGCGTCCCCAGGGTATCGTCTGGCCAGAGCGCGAGGATGGCTTGCCCAGCTTCAGGCTGGAAGACCTCACAACCGCCAACGGTATTGCTCATGAGGGTGCACACGACGCGCTTGCCGATGTGTACGCGACCATTGCCATGGCCAGGCTGGTGCGCGAGAAACAGCCGAAGCTGTACAGCTATCTGCTTGACCACCGCGATAAAAAGTCTGTTCTCGCGCAGCTGGATATCGATGGCATGAAACCTCTGCTGCACGTTTCGGGTATGTTCGGCGCACGCCGCAGCAACATCGCCCTGATCGTTCCCCTTGCCATTCACCCGGTGAACAGCAATGAAGTCATCTGCTGGGATCTGAGTGTGAGTCCGGAGCTGCTGGTGGACTCTGATGCCGACACCATTCGGCAATTACTTTACTCCCGCAGCGATGAGCTGCCTGATGATGTACATCGTCCGGGGCTGAAGTCAGTGCACATCAATCGCTGCCCCGTGCTGTTGCCGGCAAAAATGGCCGACCCGGACACGGCACAGCGACTCGGCATCGATGGCGCAGCTTGCCGCGCGCACCTGGCGGGATTGCATGCATTCAGGGCTCGGGATGCGCGCGCCTTCCAGGACAAGGTGCAGGCCATTTACAGCGGCAGGGAGTTCGCCCCCGACACCGACCCGGACACCATGCTGTATGGCGGCGGCTTTTTCTCTGAGCAGGACAAGCGCATCATGGCGCAGGTGCGTTCAACACCGGCGGATGAACTGGGTGTTACCTCGTTCGCATTTGAGGACAAGCGTCTGCCCGAAATGCTGTTTCGCTACCGGGCGCGCAACTACCCGGCATCGCTTTCGCCCGAAGAGCGTGCCCAGTGGGAGGAATTCCGTTTTCAGCGCCTTACCGAACCCGATGCAGGTGCCAGCCTTACCATGGAGTCCTTCCACGCCGAGGTGGAAGAACGGCTGGCGACGAATGAAGTAACGCCCGGGCAGCGAGAGATTCTGCTCGCGCTTCTGGATTATGCGGATGGGCTGCTGGCCTGAGTCACGGCGGGGTACAACGACTGTCAGCTACCTGATGGGCAGCGCGCTCGCCGCGCGGCTGTCTGGAGCCACAATGCACCAAATTTAACGGTATTACGCCCATGGGCAGGGCAGAGCGCCGCACCTATAATGGTGCCAGTGCGTGCTAGGCGTACTTCAGCTCAACGATTCAGAACAGCTATTCAGCGCAGGAGAGCAGCAGGTGCAGTTCGCGGGAAGCCACATTCTCTCAATACAACAGTTTGAACGGGAGGATGTAGAGCAGATCTTCACCATTGCCGACCGCATGGTGCCCTACGCGCGCAGGGAGCGGATCACCCGCGTGCTGGACGGGGCCATACTCGGTTCCATGTTTTTTGAACCCAGCACGCGTACGCGCGTCAGTTTTGGCAGCGCCTTTAACCTGCTGGGTGGAGAGGTGCGTGAAACCACGGGATTCGAAAGTACCGCGATTGCCAAGGGGGAGTCCCTGTACGACACCGCTCGTGTGTTGAGCGGCTATTCCGACGTGATCGCCATGCGCCACCCCAAAGAGGGCTCGGTCGCCGAGTTTGCCGCCGCCAGCCGTGTACCGGTGATCAACGGTGGCGACGGTAGCAATGAACATCCCAGCCAGGCGCTGCTCGATCTGTACACGATTCGTAGTGAGGTCGCGGCCCGGGGCAGGCCGTTGAGTCAGCTGCGTATCGCGATGGTGGGCGATCTGCGTTTCGGGCGAACCGTGCATTCCTTGTGTAAGCTGCTCAACCTGTTTGACGGGGTGCAGGTTGTTCTGGTTTCTCCCGAGGCACTGCGCATGCCTGCGGATATCGTAGAGAGTCTGCGCGAGACCGGACACGACGTACTGGAATCCGAGCGCCTGGAAGAAAGCATTGCCCACGTTGATATCGTGTACTCCACGCGCATCCAGGAAGAACGCTTCAACTCGCAGGAGGAGGCAGACCTGTACCGCGGGCGCTTTCGCCTTAACCAGAGCATCTATACGCATCACTGTGAGCCCAACACCGTCATCATGCATCCATTGCCCCGTGATTCACGGGAGCACGCTCGCGAGCTGGACGAAGACCTCAACGATAACCCCAATCTCGCCATCTTTCGCCAGGCAGACAACGGGCTGCTTGTACGTATGGCGCTGTTTGCCCTGATTCTGGATGTGGTGGATCAGGTCGACACCCATGCCCGTGACGTGGGCTGGTACACCGCGGGCCGTTTCTAATGCCCTTTGAACTCAGCTTCGGCGCACAGGATGTGCGCGTGCTGGAAGACCAGCTAGCCTGGTCCGGCCACTACGCCATGCGACGGCTAACGCTGCAGTACCGCAGCTTTACCGGTGGCTGGAATGAGCCCGTGCAGCGCGAAGTGTTTGAGCGTGGCGATGCGGTAGCTGTTCTACCCTATGATCCGGAGGAGGATACGCTGGTACTGGTGGAGCAGTTTCGTCCCGGAGCGATGCGCAGCAACGGCAGCCCGTGGATGCTTGAACTGGTCGCCGGGGTTGTCGAATCAGGTGAGAGCGACGCCGATGTGGCTCACCGGGAAACCATGGAAGAAGCCGCCTGCCAGCTGGCGGATTTGCTGCCGATGGCGACGGTATTTCCCAGTGCCGGCGCCTGCAGCGAGCAGGTGCGCCTTTACTGCGGGCGAGTGAAGTCCACCGGGGCGGGTGGCGTTCACGGGCTGCAGGAGGAGGGCGAGGATATTCTTGTGCATGTCATGCCCCGCACGGAAGCCCTGCAGTTACTGGCGGCAGATCGGGTACCGAACGGCCACACGCATATTGCCTTGCAGTGGCTGCATATTCACGGCGATGCAGTGAGGGCGCGCTGGTCCTGACCGGCGCGGAGTGAGACCAGTGCACCAGGAAGAAACTCCCGCCCCGCCGGCCCCGCCCGGACTGTTGCGCTCCAGTGCGCTGGTGGGCAGCATGACCATGTTGTCCCGCGTTCTCGGTTTACTGCGCGATATTGCGATTGCCGCGGCCTTTGGCGCTGGCTCCGCGTCGGATGCTTTTTTCGTGGCATTCAAGATTCCCAACTTCCTGCGCCGCCTGTTCGCCGAAGGCGCCTTCGCGCAGGCGTTTGTGCCGGTACTCGCGGATTACAAGAATGCGGGTAGTTTGGCGGCGGTGAAGGGGCTGGTAGACCGGGTTGCCGGGATGCTCGGCGGCGTGTTGTTGCTGGTGACCTGCGTGACGGTGCTCGCGGCCCCGCTGGTAACCGCGCTGTTTGCGCCCGGGTTTGTTGGGCAGCCTGAGAAGTTCCAGCTCACCTCGGACATGATTCGCATCACCTTTCCCTACCTCATGTTGATTTCCATGACGGGATTCTGTGGCGCCATTCTCAATAGTTACGGGCGCTTTGCGGTACCGGCGTTTACGCCGATATTTCTCAATTTTTCTCTGATCTTCGCCGCCCTGGTGGCGGCACCCTGGTTCGAGCAACCGGTTTTCGCCCTTGCCTGGGGCGTGTTTTTTGCTGGAATCGTCCAACTGCTGTTTCAGTTGCCCTCCCTGTATCGCCTGGATCTGGTTCCCCGGCCAAAGCTGGATCGCCGCGACGAGGGCGTAAGGCGCATCCTGACACTGATGGTGCCCGCCCTTTTCGGGGTTTCGGTGAGTCAGATTAACCTGCTGCTTGATACCGTTCTTGCCTCGTTCCTGCCTACCGGCAGCGTCTCGTGGCTCTACTATTCTGACCGCCTGGCGGAACTGCCGCTGGGAGTCTTTGGCATTGCGATCGCCACCGTAATCCTGCCCAGTCTGTCGGCTCACAGCGCGGCCTCGCGCGACGAGGCCTTTGGCACTACGCTCGACTGGGCGCTGCGAGCGGTGCTGCTGATCGGCGTGCCGGCTACTGCCGCCCTCATCCTGTTGGCCGAGCCTATCCTCATCACACTATTCCAGAATGGCGCACTGACCGCAGCCGACGTCAGCATGGCGACGCTCAGTCTGCGCGCTTATGCGCTTGGCCTGTTGGCCTTCATGCTGGTAAAAATCCTTGCCCCCGGGTTCTATGCGCGTAAGGACACTAAAACCCCGGTAAAAATCGGCGTAATTGCCATGGTCGCGAACATGATCATGAATCTGCTGTTTGTCGTCCCACTGATGTACCTGTGGAACGTGGGCCATGTCGGGCTTGCGCTGGCCACAAGCCTGGCGGCCTATCTCAATGCCGGGCTTTTGCTGCGCGGCCTGCTGCGGGACGGGGTGTACCGTTTTCAGCAGGGCTGGTCTCTGCATCTTTTCAAGTTGCTGCTTGCCACGGCGGCAATGAGTGTAGCGTTGATCTTCCTGGTTCCGGATGAAGCCAGTTGGCTGGCCTGGGGGTGGCAGCAGCGGGCACTGCAACTGGGCTGGCTGTGCGGGCTGGGTTTGCTGGTGTACCTGGTTTGCCAGTGGTTGATGGGCACGAGGCTGCGTCACCTGCGTTCGCCCGGGGCACTTTGACGGCTGGCTCAGCCGCCGATTTGCGGCCGAGCCGCGACCATAGGCGCTGAAGCGCAAGTTCGTTATACTTCCCCGTCTCGTTTTGGTGGGCGTCCTCTCTCCATGGAACTGATTCGCGGGCTGCATAATCTGCGTCCCAGACACCACGGTTGCGTCGCCACTATCGGGGCGTTTGACGGTGTTCACCTGGGTCACCAGGCGGTGATCAGCCATCTTCTCGAGAAGGCCGCGGAGTACAAGCTGCCGTCGCTGATTATTGTCTTTGAGCCACTGCCTCGTGAGTACCTGGCGCCGGTGAAGGCGCCCGCCAGGCTGATGAGCTTTGCGGAGAAGTACCTCGCTCTGGAACAACTGGGCGTGGAAAGACTATTGCGTATTCGCTTTGACGAGCGGTTGCGCTGTATGTCGGCACAACAGTTTGTCGACGATGTGTTTGTCGCCGCACTGGGCGTCAGGTATGTGGTGTTGGGAGACGACTTCCGATTCGGCGCTGACAGGCAGGGCGATGTGGAATTTATCCGTCAGCAGGGCGAGCGATATAACTACGCGGCCGGGCCGACGCCGACCTTTACCATGGACGGCGAGAGGGTCAGCAGCACGCGTGTTCGAGAGGCGCTGCAGCAGGCGGATTTTGCCCAGGCGGAGGCATTGCTGGGTCGGCCTTACAGTATTTCCGGTCGGGTCATATTCGGCAAGCAGATGGGGCGCAGTCTCGGTACGCCGACGGCAAATCTCGAGCTACGCAGGCTGCGCGCGCCACTGTCAGGTGTCTATGCCGTCAGTGTAGACGGTGCCGGGCTGAGCGGGGCGCAGGGCGTCGCCAATGTCGGCGTGCGCCCGACGGTCGACGACAGTATCAAGGCCAACCTGGAAGTGCATTTGCTGGATCGCGAAGTCGATATCTACGGCAGGCGGATATCGGTAACGTTTCACAGCAAACTGCGCGAGGAGAAGAAATTTGAATCGCTGGACGAATTGCGCAGCAATATCGCCAGGGATATCACGGCAACCCGGGCGTGGTTCGCGGACCACCCATTGTGATTTGAACGAGTATGAGTGATTACAAGGACACACTGAATCTACCGCAGACGGGCTTTCCCATGAAGGCGAGCCTCGCACAGCGCGAACCACAGCGGCTGAAGCAATGGCAGGCGATGGGCCTGTATCAGCGGATTCGCAGCGAATGTGCCGGGCGTCCGAGCTTTATCCTGCATGATGGCCCTCCCTACGCCAATGGAGAATTGCACCTCGGCCACGCGGTGAACAAGATCCTGAAAGACATCATCGTCAAATCAAAGACGCTGGAAGGGTTTGATGCGCCTTATGTGCCCGGCTGGGACTGCCACGGCCTGCCGATCGAACTCAACGTGGAAAAGAAGGTCGGTAAACCGGGTGTAAAAATCAGCGCGGCAGACTTTCGCCAGAAGTGCCGCGATTATGCCGGCCGCCAGGTGGATGCCCAGCGCGAGGATTTTGTGCGCATGGGCGTGATCGGCGACTGGGACAATCCCTACCTGACGATGAACTTTCGCTTTGAAGCGGACATCGTGCGTTCATTGGGCAGAATCGTCGACAACGGGCACCTGCACAAGGGCTTCAAACCCGTGCACTGGTGTATCGACTGCGGGTCGGCGCTGGCTGAGGCGGAGGTGGAGTACCAGGATAAGACCTCGCCCGCGATTGATGTTGCGTTTACCGCGGTGGACAGTGCTGTAATTGCCGCGGCTTGCGACGCGGACTGGTCGGGCGATATCGCCATTCCCATCTGGACGACCACGCCCTGGACACTGCCCGCCAACAGGGCGGTATGCGTGCATCCGACGCTGACTTATGTGTTGTTGGCGGCTCCCGGCAGGGCGCTGCTGGTGGCAGAGGAACTGGCGGAGGCCTGCGCACAGCGTTATGGTCTCGATTCTGTGGAGGTGCTGGGCCGATGTCGCGGTGGCGCTCTCGAGAACCAGTTGCTGCAACACTGCTTCCTCGATCTGCAGGTGCCGGTTATTCTCGGCGATCACGTCACCACTGAAGCAGGTACTGGCGCCGTGCACACTGCCCCCGGCCATGGCCAGGACGACTTTGTGGTGGGGCAACGCTACGGCCTCGATGTCGCCAACCCGGTGGGTGATAACGGTGTCTTTTTGCCGGAAACCCCGTTCTTTGCCGGCGAGCATGTCTTCAAAGCGAATGAAACCATTGTAGAGCTGCTGCGCGAGCGCGGAGTGTTGCTGCACAGTGAGCCTTATGAGCATTCCTACCCGCATTGCTGGCGCCATAAGTCGCCAATTATCTTTCGGGCGACGCCGCAGTGGTTCATCAGCATGGAACAGGCGGGTCTGCTGAACAGCGCCAAGGAAGCGGTTAATGGCGTTACCTGGCTGCCGGATTGGGGCAGGGCGCGCATTGATGCCATGCTCGACAGTCGGCCGGACTGGTGCATTTCCCGTCAACGCACCTGGGGCGTACCGATCGCCCTCTTTGTTCATCGTCAGAGTGGAGAGCTGCATCCGCGTACCGGAGAACTGATTGAGGCAGTTGCCCTGCGTATGGAAGAGGCGGGTATTGATGCCTGGTTTGATCTGGACCCGGCGGAGCTGCTGGGCGACGAGGCCAGTGATTATGACAAGGTCACCGATACGCTGGATGTCTGGTTCGATTCAGGTGTGACGCATGCCTGCGTACTGGATCCCAGGGAAGAGTTGCGGTTTCCCGCGGACATTTACCTGGAAGGCTCCGATCAACATCGCGGCTGGTTCCAGTCCTCGCTGCTGACGTCCATAGCAATGAAAGCCGAGGCGCCCTATCGCGCGGTGCTGACGCACGGTTTTACCGTGGATGGCGACGGTCGCAAGATGTCCAAATCGCTGGGGAATATCATACCCGCGAAGAAAGCCATGAATGATCTGGGCGCGGATATCGTGCGCTTGTGGGTGGCTGCCACAGACTATCGCGGTGAATTGGCTGCCAGCGACGAGATTTTCAAACGCATTGCTGATTCCTACCGTCGCATTCGCAATACCGTTCGCTTCTTGCTGTCCAATCTGAACGGGTTTGACCCGGCCGAGAACAGTGTCGATTTCAGTGATATGTTGCCGCTGGATCGTTGGGCGGTAGATCGCGCTGCGCAGCTGCAGCAGGAACTGCTGCAAGCTTACAACGACTATCAGTTCCATATGATCTACCAGAAGCTGCACAATTTCTGTAGCAATGATCTGGGCGGTTTTTACCTCGATATTATCAAGGATAGGCTTTACACCACGCGCGCTGACAGCCTGGCCCGGCGTTCCGCACAGTCGGCGATGTTTCATATCGGCGAGGCCCTTGTACGCTGGATTACACCGATTCTCAGTTTTACCGCGGAGGAAATCTGGGAAAACCTGCCCGGCGAGCGCGCCGAATCAGTGATGCTGGCCCAGTGGTATCAGGGGCTGGCTGAACAGGGTGCAGGCGAGTCGATGGGGCGTGCTTACTGGCAGCAGGTAATGGCAGTGCGCGCGGCAGTCAACCGCGAGATGGAAGTAAAGCGCGCCGCCGGCGAATTGCGCGGCCCACTCGATGCTGCGGTAACGCTTTACTGTGACGCGCCGCTGTATGAATTGCTGGCACAGCTGGGCGATGAACTTCGCTTCGTACTAATTACCTCGGAAGCCCGCCTGCAGAGGCTTGAAGAAGCCGGTGGTGAAAACACAGCCGAAGCTCGGGCGACCGATCTGCCGGGACTAAGCCTGTCAGTGAGCGTGGCGAGCGAGGAAAAATGCGAGCGCTGCTGGCACCGGCGGGCCGATGTCGGCAGCGTGGTTGCCCATCCTGGCCTCTGTGGTCGGTGTGTCGAAAACATAGAGGGTGAAGGTGAGCAGCGCCACTTTGCGTAACGGATTTGCGGCACTCTGGTGGTATGGCCTCGCAGTGGTGGTCATTCTGCTTGACCAGTATACAAAGGGCCTGGCGAGTAGCGCTCTGGATTACGGGCGCCCGCATGAAGTCTTCTTCTGGTTTAATCTGACGCTGGCGCACAATCCCGGAGCGGCCTTCAGCTTTCTCGCGGACGCCAGTGGCTGGCAGCGTTATTTCTTCACAGTTGTGGCGTCGATCATCAGCGCAGGGCTCGTAATCTGGCTGTATCTCATGCCGCGTGGCCAGCGTCTGCTGGCGCTCAGCCTGGGTTTGATACTGGGCGGGGCCCTGGGCAACCTGTGGGACAGGGTGCAGCTGGGGTATGTGGTGGACTTTATTTCCGTGCATTATGGCGGCTACTACTTTCCCTCATTCAATATTGCCGATTCTGCCATCTCCATCGGTGCCGTATTGATGCTGCTGGACAGTTTTATCCATAGAGACGCGAGCGATGGCGACGCGCAGCGGACGAAGCAGCAAGACAATCGGGCTGGTAAGCAGGGTAGGGAGGCGCGGAAGTGACTGTTGTGACCGTCAGCGAGGGGACCCGTGTATACCTGAATTTTTCACTCAGTCTGGAAGATGGCTCGGAAGTCGACACCAATTTCGGTGGTGATCCGGTGGATTTTGAAATCGGTGACGGCAGCCTGCTGCCCGGTTTCGAGCGCCTGCTGTTTGGTATGGCGCCAGGTGAGCGCCAGATGTTTACCGTGGCGCCTGAAGACGCCTTTGGTCAGCCACACAACGACAATGTGCAAACGGTGTCACGCTCGCATTTCGACGATGAAGAAGCACTGGAGGTCGGACTGGTGTACTCGTTTGCCGAACCCAGCGGCGCGGAGTTGCCGGGCATGATTGTGTCGTTTGACGACAGTGAGGTAACGGTAGATTTCAATCATCCGCTCTCTGGTCGTACTATACTTTTTGATGTGCAAATCCACCGTGTCGAGCCGGTGGAGCTGCACTGAGTGTTGGAGGCCGCAGTGCGGACAACG
>JAUHYL010000079.1 GCA_030426545.1 Gammaproteobacteria bacterium | reverse complement strand
GCGTTGATTGTCGGAGCGCAGGTTGGCGATGCTCGATTCAAGCTGCGCATTGTGTTCCCGCGCATTCTGCAGGGCGGCCCGGGTATTGGCGATCTCATCGGGGCTTGCCGCGGTGGCGAGGCTGGCCCGCAACTGGCGTATTTCCTCCTGGGTGGCTGACCGCTGCTGCATCACGCCGTAGACTCCGGCGACAACCAGCAACAGGGCGATAGCGCCCACCACAATAAGGCTGACAGGCCACTGGCCCTGCCCGTCCTCGTCCATGTATTCATCCTCTTCGTTCCACAGCACGGCCGCGGGTTCATCGGCAGGAATGGGTTCCACGGGCGCTGAATCTGCCCATGCCGGCTGTTGCCAGGCGGGTGTTTCCGGTTCTTCATCCCACTTTTCTTCGTTCAGCTCCGGCACTGATGTCTCATCCCATGCTTGCTCCAGTTTCTTGACAGCCGCCGCCTCTACGGCTGCGACAGCCTCTACCTCTCGCCGCAGGAATGCCTCTTGCTCGGCAAAAACCTGCGCGTCATCTTCTTCCAGCTCACTGGGCAGCAATGTATCGAATGCTTCCTCTTCGTCTATATCTTCTTCGCGAAAACCCAGACTGAAGTCGGTGTCTCTATCGGGCTCCTCGTAGAGCTCTTCTTCCTCGGCCTCAAATCGGTCATCAAGACGATCGTCAGCAGACCTCTCAGAGGCAGGTTTGTCGAAGGGGTTGGAGCCGAAACCGGGCAGGGGCTGATGGCTTGAGGTGGTCAGATCGTCCTGTTCTTCTTTCATGGCCGGCAGCACCTGCATACTGGAAGAGACAGCGTGATAATAACAAACAAATCCAGCCAATTTCTTCAATTAATCTGTGCAATTAGTACAAACGGCCCGTGCAGTTTGAGTAGACGGCCCCTGCGACGGATTAAGCGCTACGTTCGTCCTCTGGAGTTGGTTAGAATGCCGCGATGGATGTTTCGGATATTCTCTCACCCCTGAATGATGCACAGCGTGACGCCGTAGCCGCCGAGAGCCAGAATATGTTGGTGCTGGCCGGTGCGGGCAGCGGTAAAACGCGGGTGCTGGTGCACCGTATCGCCTGGCTGATACGAGCCGAAGACTATTCACCCTGGTCCATCCTCGCCGTGACCTTCACCAACAAGGCGGCCAAGGAGATGCGTGGGCGGATAGAGCAGATGCTCTCTCTGCCCGCACACGGCATGTGGGTAGGCACCTTTCACGGCCTCGCCCACCGCCTGTTGAAAGCGCACTGGAAAGAGGCTGGCCTGCCGCAGAACTTCCAGATTCTGGATGCTGATGATCAGCTCAGGCTGGTAAAGCGCGTATGCCGCGACATGGGGCTGGACGAGGCTCGCTGGCCACCGAAGCAGGCAATGTGGTTTATCAACGGGCAGAAAGATGAGGGCCTGAGGGCCGCCCATGTGGTGGTGACGCCGGGCGACCTCTTCGCCCAGACGATGGTGCAGGTGTATGCCGCCTACGAGGTCGCCTGTGCCCGCGCCGGTATGGTGGATTTTGCCGAGTTGTTGCTACGAGCGCATGAACTGTGGCTGAACAATCCCGACGTCCTGGCTCACTACCAGGGCCGCTTCCGGCAGATTATGGTGGACGAGTTCCAGGATACCAACACCATTCAGTACGCCTGGTTGCGGGTGCTGTCCGGCGGGCGCATTCCGGTAATCGCAGTCGGTGATGATGACCAGTCCATCTATGGCTGGCGCGGCGCGAAGATTGAGAACATCCAGCGCTTCTCCGACGATTTCAACAGTACCCGCACCGTGCGTCTGGAGCAGAACTACCGTTCAACCCAGACCATTTTGCGCGCCGCCAACAGCGTAATCGCCCATAATTTCGGCCGTCTTGGCAAAGAGCTATGGACGGCTGGCGGCGACGGCGAGCCAATAAGCCTCTACGCGGGCTATAACGAGCACGACGAGGCGCGATATATCGTCGAGCAAATCGAGCAGTGGTCACGGGACGGCAATGATTTTCAATCCAGCGCCATTCTGTACCGCTCCAATGCCCAGTCGCGCGTGTTGGAGGAAGCGTTGCTGCGCAGCGCGATTCCCTACCGAATCTACGGCGGCCAGCGTTTTTATGAGCGCATGGAAATCCGCAATGCACTGGCCTACCTGCGTCTGTTGCTCAACCGTGGCGATGACGCGGCAGTGGAACGCGTGATCAATACGCCGCCGCGGGGCATCGGTGCCAAAACACTGGACACAGTGCGCGAGTGTGCCCGCGAGCGTGACCTACCCCTGTGGATGGCGATAGGCGCTGTGCTCGAGGAAAAAATGCTGCCCGCCAGAGCATTGGGAGCATTGGAAGGGTTCACGGTCCTTATCAATGAGCTTGATAGCGGTTCAGATGAGCTAAGTCTTGAAGAACTGGTGGAACACGTTACCGAGGCATCGGGGCTGGTTGACTTTCATCGGAACGAAAAAGGCGAGAAAGGGCAGGCGCGGGTCGAGAACCTTGAGGAACTGGTCAGCGCCGCCAAGCAGTTTGTAGCGGAGGAAGAGGAACTGTCACCACTGCAACAATTTCTCGACAACGCCGCGCTGGATGCGGGGGACGCACAGGCGGAAGAGCACCAGGACAGCGTTCAGCTAATGACCTTGCACTCGGCAAAAGGGTTGGAGTTTCCCCTGGTGTTTCTCGCCGGTATGGAAGAAAACCTGTTTCCTCATCGCATGTCACTGGAAGAGCCCGGCCGGCTGGAGGAGGAGCGCCGGCTCTGCTACGTCGGCATTACCCGTGCAATGCAGAAACTGGTGATTAGCTACGCGGAATGTCGGCGCCTGCACGGCAGCGAGAGCTTCAACGCGCCATCGCGATTCGTGCGCGAAATTCCGGCGGAACTTTTGCAGGAAGTGCGCCTGCACGGCAGTGTGGCGCAGCCGGTGAGCAGCCTCACACAGGCAACGGTGCCTGATACAGAACTGTCGCTGGGTCAGCGTGTTTACCATCAGGTGTTCGGTGAAGGCGTCGTGCTAAACTTCGAAGGCCGTGGAGCGAGTGCCCGCGTCGAAGTAAACTTCGACAACGAGGGCGGCAAGTGGCTCGTACTGCAATATGCCAACCTGCAGTTGCTCTAGCCTGTTTGTACAGTTCTGAAGCATCGCGGTTTGTTAGTGCATTGCTGCTTGTTAGCGCAGTGTTGAGTAACAGGACCCCCGGATGAATGCGATAACGTTGCAGCGCATTGGTAACTGTGGCCCTGCATTATCCCGATAATAAAAGGGCAGCAGCATGAGCGACACCACAACCGAACGCCGTCTGGCCCCCGCCATCATTCTCCTTCTGGTCGCCGCACTGGTGGCCACGCTGGGTCTGTGGGCCAGGGAGAGAACCCTGTCCGCTCCCGCCGGGGGCGAACGCGCTTCCACCGCGCAGGCATCCGGCACGCGCTACGAGTGGAAGATGGTCACCACCTGGCCAAAGAACTTTCCCGGCCTGGGGCTGGCGGCGGAAAACCTTGCGCGTTACGTCGATGAGATGAGCGACGGCCGGTTGACCATTCGTGTTTATGGCGCGAACGAAATTGTGCCAGCGATGGAAGTCTTCGATGCAGTGTCCCAGGGGGTGGCCGATGCCGGCCATGGGGCCGCTTACTACTGGAAGGGCAAGGTGCCGTCATCGGTGTTCTTCACCTCGGTGCCGTTCGGTATGAACGCACAGGAGATGAACGGCTGGCTGCATTACGGTGGTGGCCTGGAGCTGTGGCGCGAGGCTTATGCACCGTACAATCTGGTGCCTTTTACCGGTGGCAGCACGGGCGTGCAGATGGCCGGTTGGTACAACAAGCCGATCAACTCTATCGAGGATTTAAAAACACTGAAGATGCGTATTCCGGGCCTGGCGGGCGAGGTATTTGCCGCCGCTGGCGGAACCGCGGTACGCATCGCCGGTGGCGAGCTGTATACATCGATGCAGACTGGCGTGATCGACGCGCTGGAGTGGGTTGGGCCATACAACGACCTGGCGTTCGGCTTTCAGGAAGTGGCCAGGTACTACTACTACCCCGGCTGGCATGAGCCGGGCGCCATGCTCGAGTTCATTGTCAACAAGGACTCTCTGCAAGCGCTGCCTGAAGACCTGCAGGCTGTCGTCAAGTATGCCTCACGCGCGGCTAACCAGGACATGCTCGATGAATATACCGCACGGAATAACGCCGCACTGCAAAGCCTGATCACGGAGCACGGCGTAGAACTGCGCCGCCTGCCTGACGATGTGTTGCAGGCGTTGTGGCGCGGTACGCGCCAGGCGCTGGATAAGCTCGTTGCCGGCGACCCTATGGCCGCCAAGGTGTATGCGTCTTACCGGGAGTTCTATCGCGGCGTGCGCAATTACCACCACATCTCCGAGCAGGCGTACATTAATGTCAGGGACGAGGTATTGGGCGACAGCGAGTACTGAGCGGCTATAAGGCCTTAGGCCTTGATAGCGCGGGTGCGTCCGTTTTCGTCGATAGCGACGAACACGAATTCTCCCTCGGTAACCTTGATAGGCTGACCATCCTGTTTCGAGGGAATCCAGACTTCCACCATGATGCGTACCGAGCTACGGCCTATCTCCAGAACGTCGCAGTAACAGGACACCACCGCGCCCACGTGTACCGGGGTGAGAAATGCCATGCTATCGATGGCAACTGTGGCGGCGCGGCCATCCGCTACCCTGCTCGCGGTAATCAGTGCGGCGAGATCCATTTGAGACAGCAGCCAGCCACCGAAAATGTCGCCATTGGCGTTGGTGTCCTTGGGCATGGCAATCGTTTGCAATGCCAGCGTGCCCAGCGGTGTGGGGGTGGCGTCTATGTCACTCATGGCAAATCCTGAAAACGTCGAGCGCCTGAGGGCAGCTCTGGTTGGTTGGGTAGCGCCTTACCTGCTCATCACTGACGGCAGCCACGTGGCCAGTTCGGGCCAGAACCAGAGTGCGACGAGCAGTGCAAGCTGCAGAATTATAAAGGGAATGACACCGCGGTAGATAGCGCCAGTTGGCACCGACTCAGGCGCTACGCCGCGCAGGTAAAATAGTGCAAAGCCGAACGGCGGGGTCAGGAAGGAGGTCTGCAGGTTCAGCGCGATCATGATGCCCAGCCATACCGGGTCCAGGCCCATTGTGAGCAGAATCGGTCCGACTATCGGTACCACAACGAAGGTGATCTCGATAAAGTCGAGGATGAAGCCCAGCAGGAAGATCACCAGCATGACCACCAGCGTTGCACCCATGGCACCCCCGGGCAGCGAGTGGAAAAATTCGTGAATCAGCTCTTCCCCGCCAAACCCGCGAAAAACCAGCGAAAAAACCGCGGCTCCAATTAGAATCAGGAACACCATGCAGGTAACTTCCAGTGTATTGCGAGCGGCTTCCTGCAGGCGCTGCAGATTCATTTGTCCTTTCGCGTAGGCGAGCAGAATGGCGCCCGCCGCGCCGATTCCCGCCGCTTCAGTTGGCGTCGCGGCGCCGACGAGTATTGAGCCGAGCACAACGAGAATGAGACCAAGCGGTGGCAATAGCCCTTTTAGCACTACCCGCACGGAGACGGACTCCTCCCGGGCTGGCGGCGCCGACTCGGGCTTAAGGTGCGAGTAGATAAACAGGTACAGTATGTACAGCCCGACAAGAATCAGGCCCGGTATCAGTGCGCCGACAAACAAATCGCCCACGGACACTGTCTTGGGATTAAAAATGTCCATGTTGAGCTGTGCCTGCTGGTAGGCGGTCGACAGTATGTCACCGAGCAGCACCAGCGCGATGGATGGAGGAATGATCTGCCCCAGCGTCCCCGTGGCGCAGATCGTACCGGTTGCCAGTGCCGGGCTGTAGCCGTTGCGCAACATGCTGGGCAATGACAGCAGGCCCATGGTAACGACCGTGGCGCCAACAATGCCGGTGCTGGCGGCCAGGAACATGCCAACCACCACAACTGAGATCCCCAGCCCGCCTCGCATGCTTCCGAAAACCTTGGCCATGCTCTCCAGCAGTTCCTCGGCGACGAGGGACTTTTCGAGTACCGAGCCCATAAGGATGAAAAGGGGTACTGCGATCAGGGTAGTGTTATTGATTGTTCCAAAGATGCGCCCCGGCAACGCGGAGAGAAAACCCGCGTCGAATATACCGAACAGAACACCAGCGGTTGCGAATGCCAGTGCTGTACCGGCCAGCGTAAACGCCACGTGATAGCCCAGCATCAGCAGCAGACACACGGTCAGGAACAGGTAAATCGAGAGATATTCCATCAGGCCTGCTCTTGCCGGGTAAGCAGCAGCGCTGCGCGTAGCACCTCGGCAATGCCCTGTAGTGCCAGATTGGCCGCGCCCAGTGGAATAAGCGTCTTCAGCAGGAAGACCGCTGCGATACCGCCGGGTTCGGGCGAGGATTCCCGCATCGACCAGGATTCAGAGACGTAATCCCAACTGCTGGCAATGATGAAGACGCAAAGCGGAAGCAGGAATACGATACCCCCCAGTGCATCAACCCAGGCGCGCGCGCGCGGGCTGAAATCCCGGTAAAAAATGTCAACGCGCACATGGGCGCCGGCTTTCAGTGCGTAGGCTGACCCCAGCAGAAACAGCGCACCGTGCATATAGGTGACGGATTCCTGGGCCAGAATTGAGCCGATGTTGAAGCCGTAGCGTAGAACAACAATGATCGCGGTGAGCAGCGCCATGGCGAGCACCAGCCATGCTAACAGTCGGCCGCTGCGCTCGGTAAAAGCATCGATGTAGTGCACACAGGCGTGCAGGGCGGACATGACTAACCGTTCTTTTTGTAGGACTTTTTGATTATTGAAGCTGAGAGTATCATAGCCGGCTGCCACGAGTGTAAAGTATTAGATCGCCGCCGCAGTGGTGGCGTCTCTAAACGGACCTGACATGTTAACGATTATTTCGCCCGCTAAAACCCTGGACTATGAGACCCGGCCCACCACTCGCAGGGCAACCCAGCCGGAGTTTATTGAGCGCTCTGCCCGGCTGGTCAAAGACGCTCGCAAGCTGAGCCCCGAGGGCATTCGCGCGTTGATGGGTGTGAGTGAAAATATTGCGACACTCAATCACAAACGCTTCATGGATTGGGGAGCGCCTTTCGACTTAAAGAATGCCAAACAGGCGCTGCTTGCCTTCAAAGGTGATGTCTACACGGGGCTGGAAGCCGAAACCATGGATAAGGCGCAGCTGGACTTTGCCCAACAGCACCTGCGCATTCTGTCTGGGCTGTACGGCCTGCTGCGCCCGCTGGACCTGATGCAGCCCTATCGACTGGAAATGGGCCTGAAGTTCCAGAATTCGGGCGGCAGCAATCTCTACGAGTTTTGGGGCGACGATATTACGCAGTCGGTGAACCGCGCGATCAACAAATCCGGCTCAAATGTACTCGTCAACCTGGCGTCCAATGAGTACTTCAAGTCGGTAAAGGCCAAAGCGCTGGAAGCAGACGTGGTCACACCGGTGTTCAAGGATTTGAAGAACGACAAGTATCGGGTGATCAGCTTTTTTGCCAAGAAGGCCCGCGGCCAGATGGCGCGCTTTATTATTGATAACGAGATCAACGATCCCGAGGGCCTGAAGAAGTTCAGGCAAGACGGCTACCGGTACAACAGGGCGGAATCAACTGCCCGTGAACTGGTCTTTACCCGCGACAAGGCACCTGGATAGTGCGAGCTGCTGAGCGGATGCGTGTCTTGAACCGGCCTCTCACCCGCCCGGCGCTATGAACAACCTGCCCTTTTCCCAGGCCTGTGAAAACAACAAGGGCGCGATACTGACCGTCCTTCGCGAGGTGTTTAGCGACCGCCGACAGGTTTTGGAAATAGGCAGCGGTACAGGCCAGCATGCAACGCACTTCGCATCCGCACTGACGCATTTGCTGTGGCAGCCCACCGAGGTGCCGCAAAATCTGCACGTGCTGCGTCCGCGATGTGCCGCCTATGCAGGCGGCAATCTTTTGCGCGAACAAGCGCTCGATGTCTGGGATGAGCCGTGGCAGGTTTCAATCCCCGATGCCGTTTTCAGTGCCAATACCCTGCACATCATGTCGTTTGCCTCGGTACAGCGATTGTTTGAGGTGCTCGGTGATGCCGTGTATGAAACATCTGGCGCTGACCGGGTGCTGGCAGTGTACGGCCCGTTCAATTACGGGGGCGAGTACACCAGTGAGAGCAATGCGCGGTTTGATCGCTGGCTGGCAGAACAGCATCCGGATAGTGCAATCCGCGATTTTGAGGCGGTAAATGCGCTGGCACAACAGGCCGGTTATACCTTGCTTAGCGATAATGAAATGCCCGCCAATAACCGTCTTTTGGTGTGGAAAAAGGCATGAGCATCTTCCGGCAGTCAGCCCGGGAACTAGTGCAGCGTTGTTTAGAGAAGCGTGTCGCGCGCCACGGCAAAGCCCACGCCTAGTCAGGCGGCCCGGAAAAATCCGGTTTCCGTTTCTCCAGAAAGGCCATCATGCCTTCTAACTGGTGCTTGCCGCTCGAGACTTTGTGCACTGCTTCGCGCTCTGTTGCCAGGGCCTTGTCCATCGATGCGTGCTCTGCACCTACCACGCAGCGCATAACGCCCGCGACAGACCAGGGCGGCATGGCGGCCAGTTCCTGCGCCAGCTCCAACGCTTTTTGCTGGAGCTGATCATTCGGCCAGATTTCGTGCACCAGCCCGATCTCCAGCGCGCGCGGGCCAGAGATTTTCTTTGCACGGAGAATGATGTCCAGCGCCTGGTCACGTCCGACGCAACGCGTGAGTCTGGCGGTACCCCCCCAGGCGGGAACGGTGCCGATGTCCAACTCTGGCAGACCAATCTGGGCACCGTCCTCTGCCGCCAGCCGGAAGTGGCATGCCAGTGGCAGCTCGAGTCCGCCGCCCAGACAGTAGCCGCAAAGGACAGCAATCACCGGCTTTTCCAGGTGCTCTATCATTGCCAGCACACGCAGGCGTTGGTCAAGCAGCGCGTCGATGCCGCCCTTTTCCTCGATACCTTGTCCCAGCTGCTTGAGATTCATTCCTACCGAGAAGTTTTCTTCCCCCGCGCCGCGAATGATAATCGCGCGTACGGAATCGTCTTCGGCGAGTTCCGGTAGCAATTGTTCCAGTTCGTCAATGAAGGCCAGTGTCATGCGGTTGATCGGGGCATCATTGTTGACGATGATGGCCACGGGCCCTTCCCGTTCACAGATCAATGCGGGTTTGTCTTCACTCATCGGTTGTCCTGATTCGTTGCTGTTTCGGGCGTTGTTTTAAACGGTAGGTACTCTGCGGCAGATTGTTTGTACATCTCGGTATGCTGCGCCTCGCGGCGCGTGAAGTCACCCACTGCAGCCGATAGTTTTGGGTCTGCAATCCAGTGGTTTGACCAGGTAGTGACAGGCCTGAAGCCACGCTGGATTTTATGTTCTCCCTGCGCACCCGGGTCAAAACGTTGCAAGCCATTGGCAATGCAAAAGTCGATACCCTGGTAGTAGCAGGCCTCAAAGTGCAGGCAGTCAAACTCCTGCTCGCAACCCCAGTACCTTCCGTACAGGGTATCGCTGGAGCGAAAACACAGTGCGCCGGCAACCGGGCTGCCCTCGTGCGAGGCGAGTATCATAACCACCTGCTCCCCCATTGAGGCAGCTGTTTCCAGGAAAAAGGCCCTGGTCAGGTAGCCGCCGTGCCCGGATCGCTTGGCATAGGTGAATTGGTAGAAGCGGTAGAATTGATCCCAGTGCTCCTCGGTAATTTCATCGCCGACCAGTGTTTGCATCTTTAGCCCCTGCTCCACCACCCGGCGGCGTTCTCGTTTCAGGGATTTGCGCTTGCGGCTGTTGAAGGTGGCGAGAAAATCCTCAAAGCAATCATAGTTATCATTGAACCAGTGAAACTGTGTGGCAGTGCGCTGGTGCATGCCGGTTTGCAACAATAACTGGCTGTCCTCTTCGCTCGGGAACAGCATATGCCAGGAGGAAAGACTGCGCTCGTCGGCGAAACGGCTTACGGCGTTCACCGCCAGTTGCCAGGCGGCCGTGCGCTCCAGCAGTGTATTGTGGCAAAGCCTTGGGCCGCTGGCAGGCGTAAACGGAATGGCGGTGACAAGTTTTGGATAGTAATCCAGCCCGCTCTGGCGCCAGGCATCCGCCCAGGACCAGTCAAACACGTACTCGCCGTAGGAGTGTGATTTCAGGTACATCGGCATGACCGCGGCGAGCGTCTCGCCCTGGCGCAGTAATAGATGACAGGGCTGCCAGCCCGTTTCTGCGGTGGTGCAGTGAGTCGCCTCAAGGCCGCAGAGAAACTCGTGGCGCAGGAAGGGATAGTCAGTCCCGGTGATGGCGTTCCACTCACCGGCGGCTAACTGAGTCAGGCTACTCAGAAATTCCGCGGACAGTTCCACCCCGTCATCAACTTCAGACATGGCGGTTCAGAGGTTCTGCAACAGATAGTGCAGTGCGATTCCGACAAAAATCACCGCACCGGCATTGCTGTTGTTGAGGAAAGCCTTGAAACACAGGGCGGGATCCCGATCGCGAATAAGGTACTGGTGATATACGAAGATGGCGGCGGCGCCGATCAGTCCCAGGTAATACACCCACCCCAGATTGAATGCCTGTCCCGCCATTGCCAGCAGCACCAGGGCGGCGATTTGCAGCACTGCGATAAATAGTCTGTCGTAGCGGCCAAACAACACGGCCGTCGACTTGATGCCGACTTTCAGATCGTCCTCTCGATCGACCATCGCATACTGGGTGTCGTAAGCAACCGTCCAGAGCAGGTTACCCAGGTACAGCAACCATAGCGCAGCAGGCAGTTCGCCGCGCGCCGCGGTGAACGCCATGGGAATGCTGAAGGAAAACGCTGCGCCCAATACCACCTGCGGCAGATGGGTGTAGCGCTTCATGAACGGGTAGGTGCAGGCCAGTAGCAGCGCGATGACCGAGAGTTGCACCGTGAAGCGGTTGGTCATCAATACCAGGCCGAAGGCCAGCATCAGCAATACCAGTAACAAGGCACAGGCCTCTGTTACGGATACCGCCCCGGTTACCAGCGGTCTCTGTTGCGTGCGTGCCACATAGCCGTCGAAGTTCCGGTCGGCAATGTCATTCACCACGCAGCCAGCTGAGCGCATCAGCAGGGTGCCCAGCGTGAAGATCCCCAGCAGTTTCAGCTCCGGGATACCGCCTGATGCTATCCACAGTGCCCACAGCGTCGGCCACAGCAGCAGCAGGGTGCCGATAGGCTTGTCGAAGCGTGTGAGCTGCAGCAGCGCAGCCGGTTTGGCTGTAGAGTGCATAGGGCGGGTATATCTGCGCGAAAAACGGTAGCTTACTGGGTTGCAGCAGCAAATGCAGCGCCGAGCCGCCCATGACGAGCCCGCGCACGGTTTTTTACCGTCAACCCGGCGGTTGTGAGCTTGAACCACCACGGCGTCAGGGCGAGAAAACCCTTGCACATTTATCGTACAACTCTATAGTGTGGCGTCCGTATTTTACGCCCGTCGCCCGGCCTATTTTGGCCGCAAGCCATTGAATTGCGGGCTTTTCTGAAGATTAAACAGAGCGAGAAACGGTATGAGCAGGTGGGAGTGTATTGTCTGTGGTCTGGTCTATGACGAGAAGGAAGGCTGGCCCGATGACGGCATTGCCCCAGGCACCAGGTGGGAGGATGTCCCAGAGGACTGGTTGTGTCCCGACTGTGGTGTCGGCAAGGAAGATTTCGAGCTTCTCGAAGAGACGCCAGTAGACGACACCCCCCATCACGAAGAACCGGTGGTGGATAAAGTACACGCTCCGGTGGTCATTCTGGGCACCGGGCTTGCCGGTTACGGCCTCGCCAAGGAGTTCCGCAAGCACGATACCGATACGCCCCTGATCCTGATCACCGCGGATGACGGCCGCTCCTACTCCAAACCCATGCTGTCCACCGGCTACACCAAGGGCACAGAAGCGGGCGATCTCGCGCAGCTCGATGCAGGCAGTATGGCGCGCCAGCTCAAGGCCAGCGTATGGACCATGACCAAGGTCAGCGAGATTGATACGGCCAACCAGATGATCAAGGTGGGCGATGCGCAAAGTGCCATCCACTACGGCAAGCTGGTGCTGGCCGTTGGCGCGGACGTCATCCGTCCGCCCATTGAGGGCGATGGCATGGAGCTCGTGTACTCCATCAATGATCTCGCTGATTTTGCCGACTTCCGCACGGCCGTGAAGAAAAATGACGTGAAGAAGGTGTGCCTGATAGGCGCCGGCCTCATCGGCTGTGAATACACCAATGACCTGCTCAACGGTGGCTTTGAAGTAGAGGCAGTCGACCCGCTGGCCTACTGTTTGCCAACCCTGCTACCTGAGCCTGCGGGCAAGGCCGTGCAGCGAGCGCTGGAAGAAAAGGGCGCCAGGTTCCACTTCGGCCCGCTGGTAACGCGCGTTGACAAGGCGGACGACGGTGTCGTCGTCACCCTGAACAACGGCGACACCATCAGCGCCGATATTGTCGTATCTGCCGTCGGTGTCAGGCCCAGCGTGGCGCTGGCGCAGGCCAGCGGTCTGGATACCAATCGCGGTGTGTTGACCAACCGCCTGCTGGAAACCAGCGCGCCAAACGTCTACGCCATGGGCGACTGCGCAGAGGTTAACGGCAATGTGCTGGTGTACGTGGCGCCGCTGATGGCCGCCGCCAAGGCACTGGGTAAAACCCTTGCCGGCGAACCCACTGAAGTCAGCTACCCCGCCATGCCCGTCACGATCAAAACCCCGGCCTGTCCGGTGGTGGTTGCGCCCCCCGCTATCGGCGCAGACGGTGAGTGGCAGGTGGAGCAAGAGGGCAACAACGTGAAGGCGCTGTTCCGTGACGCCAGCGGCGCCCTGCTGGGTTTCGCGCTCACCGGTGAGGCGGTGAAGGAGAAAATGGCGCTGCAGAAGGAACTGCCGGCGATCATGCCCTAGCGCAATGCTGGAAAAAGCTTCTACCCCGGCCGGCAGTCGGGGTAGCACAAAGGGGGCCTTGCCCCCTTTTTCTTTGCCAGCCGTCAGCTCATGGCACCAATTACCAGCAGTGCCGCCAGACAGAGCAGTGCCAGGCCGAACACGGTTGACCTGGCGATCTGCCAATTCCCGTAGTAACAAACGGCGTAGAGTGCCCTGCAGGCGACGAAAGCCCAGGCTGCATAAGCTGTGTAGGCAGGAGAGGCACCTGTCAGCACGCAGAACAGGGTCGCCAGCAAGAAAATTGCGATGGTCTCATTGGTATTGGCTACCGTCCGTGATGCCCTGAACACCGGGTCAGCGTGATTGGCCGTCACGAGGCTGCCGGGGGTATGCCGGGCACGAATGCCCAGGACGTCCGCTACCACCACCTGTAAAAGCATCAGCAGCGCCATGGCTCCCAGTGCCTGGAAAGTGCTTCCGTAGATCTGTGCTAACTCCATTGCCGTTGCTCCGTTCAGGCCAGGTGAATCGTCGTCTCGCGCCGATGGTAATCCAATCGGTGCTTGCGGGGATGGTACAGGTTTGGCGGCGGTTGGTTCCAGCAGAGTACTGGCTCTACCGGGTAGCTATCATGCGTGTGGCGATGTGTGCATACCCCCTGTCCCGTCATGATGAGATAGCAAGCTGGCAAGTCCCCTCGGTGGCTGGCGCAAGGGTCGATGTCCCGGTGCGTTCAAACCCGGGCGAATTGCTCGCGTGTGCCTGTCCAGCGCCGGATAATGGCGTCGATTCTGTCCGGGCACTCGCTGCGCACCCGATCTGACACTGTGTGTACGGCTTCCAGCAGGTGATCGTGCGCCGGCAGGCTGGCGACACGAAATTCCATCAGACCGGTCTGACGTGTGCCCAGCACCTCGCCCGGGCCGCGCAGCTCAAGATCTTTTTCCGCGATGTAAAAGCCGTCGTTGCTTTCGCGCATGGCGCCCAGGCGCTGCTTGCCGTTGGAGGACAGCGGCGACTGGTAGAGCAGCACACAGTGACTCGCCGCTGCGCCGCGCCCTACCCTGCCGCGCAACTGGTGTAACTGGGCGAGGCCCAGTCGCTCAGGATTCTCAATGATCATCAGGCTGGCGTTGGAGACGTCAACGCCGACTTCGATCACGGTGGTGGCCACCAGCAGTGCGATATCCCCGGCCTTGAAAGCGGCCATCACCTGTTCTTTGTCGGCGGCTTTCATGCGGCCATGTATGAGCGCTATGTTCAGCTCGGGCAGAGCGGTGCGCAGTTCTTCAGCGGTAGCTTCTGCCGCCTGGGCCTGCAGTGCATCGCTCTCTTCTATCAGCGTACAGACCCAGTAGGCCTGCCGCCCCCGTGCGCAGGCCGCGGCAACGCGGTCGACAACCTCATCGCGACGGCTGGCATCGATCAGTACCGTACCCACGGGCTGCCTGCCCGGCGGCAGCTCGTCGATGATTGAACAGTCGAGATCCGCGTAGGCGACCATGGACAACGTGCGCGGTATCGGCGTCGCCGTCATGACCAGTTGATGTGGCCGGCCGGTGCCCAATGCAGACTTTTCTGTCAGAGACAGGCGCTGGTGCACACCGAAACGGTGTTGTTCATCGACGATGACCAGGCCCAACTTTGCAAAGACGACATCGTCCTGAAACAGTGCGTGGGTGCCGATGACCAGGCCGGCCTCGCCACTGGCTATGCGGCCCAGGGCGCTGGCACGCTTTGCGCCCTTGGTGCGCCCACTCAGCCATTCCATACTGATGCCCATGGGTTCAAACCAGGCGTGAAAATTTTGCCAGTGTTGTTCGGCCAGTATTTCCGTCGGCGCCATAAGCGCGACCTGGTAGCCGTTCGCCAAGGCCTGTAGCGCCGCGCCCGCCGCGACCAGTGTTTTGCCGGAGCCGACATCTCCCTGCACCAGGCGTAACATCGGCAGTGGCCTGCTCAGGTCGGCGCTGATTTCAGCCAGAACGCGCCGCTGTGCGCTGGTTGGTGTAAAGGGCAGTGAATCGAGAAAGCTTGCCTGTTCCTGGGGTTTTGGGGGCAACTCCGGTGCGCCGTCTTTTTGTTGCAACTGGCGCAGCCGGTACAGCGACAGGTTGTGCGCAACCAGTTCTTCCAGTGCAAGACGCAATTGTGCGGGGTGTTGTCCCTCGCGCATCTGCTCCAGCGAGGCGTCGGGTGGCGGTGCATGCAGGTACTGCAGAGCGGCGGCGAGCTCGTAGGTAAAGGCATTGTCTGGCGGTAGTAGCTCGGCTACCTGCGCCCGGCGCAGGTAGGTCAGCGCCTGCGAGCATAAATTGCGCCACTGATTCTGGCCAATGCCCTCGGTTGTTGGGTAGATCGGTGTCAACGTTTCGTCGACCGGCTCTCCAGCGTCCTGCAGCGTGCGGTATTCAGGGTGATACATTTCCAACCCGCTGGCGCCGCGCCTCACCTGGCCAAAGCAGCGCAGCAGCGTGCCTGTGCGCAGATTATTCTTCTGTGCGGCTGAAAAGTGGAAAAAGCGCAGCGTCACAGTGCCGGTTCCGTCCTGTATCCGTGCGACCAGCGAACGGCGTCGGCCGAACACGGTATCGGCGGCACGGATCTCACCTTCGATGACCACGTCAACACCTTCGCGCAGGGCCGCGATGGGCGTAATACGTGTGCGATCCTGGTAGCGCAGTGGCAGGTGGAAAAGTAGGTCTTCGAGGTCGTTTACACCGTACTGTGCCAGTTTTTCCGCGAGCTTTGGCCCCACGCCACGCAGCTCGCGTACGGACAGGTTGCCGATTTCTTCCACGCCGGGCTCAGGCTTCGCTTACCGCGTTGGTGAGGATATCGATGGCCTGTGGCCGGGGATAGCTGGCGCGCCAGGCAAGGGCGATGGTGCGGCGTGGCGCGGGCGCCATAAATGGCCGCACTACCAGCGAGCGCTCGCCATAAGTCGCGATGTTGGCTGCGGTTCTGGGCAACACGGTAATGCCCAGACCGCTGGCAACCATGAGTTTGAGCGTTTCCAACGAGCTGCCCTCGACCACTGCGTGACCCCTGGCTTGGTCTTCGCGCAGTGCCTGCTGCAGGCCCGGGCAGGCTTCCAGAACCTGATCGCGGAAGCAGTGGCCTTCGCCCAGCAGCAGTACCCTGTAGTTCGCCAGGGCCGCCGGGTCCACTTCCTCCTCGCCGGCCAGGTCGTGATCGCTGGGTACCACGACGACGAAATCCTCGTCGTATACAGGTTTGGTAACCACATCCGTTTCGGTGAAGGGCAGGGCGACGAACATCGCATCCAGTTCCCCGCGCGAGAGCTTGCCGCGCAGGTTTGCGGTGTAGCTCTCTTCGATAAACAGCGGCATGTTTGGCGCAAGCTGCTGCGCATTGCCGACCAGCCGTGGGAACAGGTAGGGGCCCACCGTGTAGATGGCGCCAACCGACATCATACTTCCCAGCGGATCCTTGCCCAATTCTGCCAACTGCAGCAGGTTTTGTGCCTCCTGCAGTACGGTGCGCGCCTGTTCCACGATCAGGTCGCCGGTGGGTGTCGTGCTCACTTTGTGGCGCGAACGTTCGAACAGGCTCACGCCGAGTTCGGACTCGAGTTTTTTGATCGCGATGCTCAATGTAGGCTGGCTGACGTTGCAGTGCTCGGCAGCCTTGCGAAAATGGCCGGTCTCGGAGAGAGCCACAAGGTAGCGTAGTTCTGTTAGTGTCATGGCAGCAGCCTGTTGTGCGGAGCTTGAATAAGTGAAGGGGCATAGTGTAACCAGTGACTGGAAGCAATAAAACGAGCAGATCTGATCCATCGGCACTACTGGTCGGGTGCGGAGACATCGGTATACGCACTGGCCTGCAGTTACACCAGCAAGGTTTTGCCGTGCACGGCGTGCGCCGAGATGTGAGCAGGCTGCCCGAAGTCTTCACTGCTCATGCCGCAGACTACAGCGAGCCGGGAAGCCTGGATTTCGCGGCTGCGCTGCAACCCGATATCGTGGTAGCGACGTTCAATCCCTTTGATCGGTCCGAGGTCGGCTATCGCCGTGGGTTTGCCGGCGGTATGCAGAATCTTTTGCGCGGGCTGGGCGCGCATTTGCCTGCACATGTTTTCATGGCCAGTAGCACGCGTGTGTACGCCGAACAGGACGGTGGCTGGGTCGATGAGCATAGCGCGCTGTCCACGCAGGATAATTGGGCGCTATCCATAATTGCCGCGGAGCGAGACCTGCTGGACAGTGCCCTCAGCGCCACCGTGCTGCGCTTTGGCGGCATCTACGGCATTCCCGGTGGGCGTCTGCTGGCGCGTATCAGTCGCGGCGAGATCAGCCCGCGTTTGCCCCTGCGCTATACCAATCGCATCCATCGCGAGGATTGCGCGGGCCTGTTGGTGCACCTGATTACCCAGGCACTGGGCGGAGAAAACCTGGAGCCGGTCTATACGGCAGTAGACGATTACCCCGCACCGCGCTCCGAGGTGGAGTCATGGCTGGCGCGGCAACTGGGTGTGGAATTACCCGAAGAGGATGTGCACGAACCCGTTCGTCACAATGCCGGCGGGCACAAGCGCTGTAAAAACCTGGCACTGCAAGCCAGCGGTTATAAATTGCTGTATCCCGACTACAAAGCAGGCTACAGCAAATTACTGGCGCAGGACTAGCACCGCCTCGATTTCGATATCCGCCCCCTTGGGCAGCGCCGCAACTTGCACGCAGGCGCGCGCGGGATAGGGCTCGGCGAGGAAGCGGGTCATTACTTCGTTGACGGCCGCAAAGTGTGCCAGGTCAGTGAGCGAAATATTGATCTTCACCGCATCCTGCAGGCTACCGCCCGCCGCTTCTGATACGGCACGCAGGTTTTCGAACACCTGCTGGGCCTGTGCGCTGATATCGCCCGCAACCAGTTCCATGCTCTCGGGAAGAAGCGGAATTTGACCCGACAGCCAGACAGTATTGCCGACCTTGATGGCCTGGGAGTATGGCCCAAGCGCCTCCGGTGCAGCGGGTGTGGATATTACGGCTCGATTGCTCATGTTAATTCCCGGAAGTGATTGTGTTCGTTGCTGGTTAAGCGCTAACGGGTGCGTGCTATAGCATCGGAATTGGTAGTGCTGCTCCCCGGCTCAGGTATAAAGCTTAAAAACAGGCTGGATTTAGCTAGTTTTTAACGCGAATCACCTTGCGCACATGATTGATATCGCGCAGCCGCTTCATGATGCGGGCCAGGTGCACACGGTTCTCCACATGCATTTCCATCATAACGTAGGTGAACTGGTAATCCTTATTGTCGGTTGAGATTTTCTCGATGTTCACGCCCATGCTGTTGATGCGTGTGGCGATGACGGCGATCATCCCGCGCCGGTTTTCAACCTCTATCTTCAGCTCCACCGGGTAGCTGCCGCTGACCTCATCATCCCAGCGCAATGCCACCAGGCGTTCACTGTGAACGCGCATGTCGCCGAGGTTGTTGCACTGCTCGCGGTGCACAACCATACCCCTCTCGGAACTGAGGTAGCCTTCTATCGCGTCGCCGGGGATAGGGTGGCAACAGCGCGCAAAGCTGACCATGTAGCCCTCTGTGCCCCGAATGGCCACAGGCGCGGTATCGGGCTCTTCGGGTGTGTCACTCGCATGTTTGCGCAGCAGTTGCTGCGCCGTAATAGAGGGCAGTCGCGCTCCCGTGGCGACCTCGACCAGCAGGTCTTCGACACTGGCGTAGTGATGTTCCTGCATGAACTCCGCCAGATCTGCCTCACTGACCTGGTCAAGGCCGGTATCAAAGGCGGACAGACCCTTGTTTAAGAGGGTTCTGCCCAGCGCTATAGAATCTTCGCGCGTCTGGCGTTTCAGGAAATGATGAATGTTGGAGCGCGCCTTGGCGGTAACGGCGTAATCCAGCCAGGATGGGTTGGGCCGCGCACCGGATGAGGTGAGTATCTCCACGGTCTGGCCACTCTCCAGTGGCTCGGACAGTGGGGCGAGGCGTCGATTGATGCGGCAGGCAACACAGCTGTTGCCGACGTCAGTATGCACCGCATAGGCAAAGTCCACTGCGGTAGCGCCACGCGGAAGTTCCAGGATGCGGCCCTTGGGAGTGAAGACGTAGATCTCGTCCGGGAACAGATCGATCTTTACGCTCTCAATGAACTCCAGCGAGTCACCGGCTTGCTGTTGCATTTCAAGCAGCCCCTGCACCCAGCGCCGGGCGCGGGCGTGGCTGGAGTTGCTGGACTCGTCGTCGCTCTTGTACAACCAATGTGCGGCTATACCGTTGTTTGCCATGTCTTCCATTTCCTGGGTGCGTATCTGCACCTCAATGGGCACGCCGTGCATGCCCATCAGCACGGTGTGCAGCGACTGGTACCCATTGGATTTCGGAATGGCAATGTAGTCCTTGAATTCACCGGGCACAGGCTTGTAAAGGCTGTGTATGCAGCCCAGAACCCGGTAGCAGGTATCTACGCTGTCCACGATGATGCGAAAGGCGTAGATGTCCATGATGTCTGCAAAGGACTTACGCTTCGACTTCATTTTGCGGTAGATGCTGTACAGGTGTTTCTGGCGACCGACCACGCGCACATCGTGGCCCTCCTGCTCCAGCGTCGCCTGGATCTGGCTGCGCACTTTTTCCACCAGCTCTTTGCGATTGCCGCGTGCATTGCGGATCGCGGCATCGATGCGGCTGGCGCGCATCGGGTAGAGAATGCTGAAGCCGAGATCCTCGTACTCCATACGCACGCTGTTCATACCGAGGCGCATGGCGATGGGGGCGTAGATATCCAGCGTCTCGCGCGCAATGCGTCGTGCCTTGTCGGTGCTGAGTACGCCCAGGGTGCGCATGTTGTGCAATCTATCGGCCAGTTTCACCAGAATGACGCGGATATCCTGCGCCATGGCCAGGGCCATCTTCTGGAAGTTTTCCGCCTGCTGTTCCTCGCGTGATTCGAAATCGATCTGTGTCAGCTTGCTCACGCCGTCCACGAGATCTGCGACGGTATCGCCAAACTGTTCACCGATGGCGGATTTCTCGATACCGGTGTCCTCGATCACGTCGTGCAACATCGCCGCGACCAGGCTTTGATGATCCATGTGCATATCGGCGAGGATGCCGGCAACCGCCAGCGGGTGGGTGACGTAGGGCTCGCCCGAGCGCCGGCGCTGGCCGTAGTGCGCCTGCTCGGCGAAATAATAGGCGCGTTTGACGCTGTTGGTCTGCTCGGGGTTCAGATAGCTGCGGAGGGTGGTGCTGAGGGCGTCGATAGATTGCATGGGATTAGCAATAATCTACCAGAGACGCCCGGGGCTGTGACGGGGGTTGCCGGAATCAGGGTGTTTGCGGAGGCAGCAGGCTCTCATTTGACTCCATCACTTCAGCCAGTTCCTCTTCCGCCTCGAGCTCTTCTTCGCGAGTCAGGATGTCCTGTGTCACAAAGCCCTCGGCAATTTCGCGCAGGGCGATCACGGTCGGCTTGTCGGACTCTTCCTGAACCATGGGATCCTTGCCGCCGGTGGCCATCTGGCGAGCGCGTTTGCTGGCTACCATCACCAGTTCAAAGCGGTTAGCAACATTTTCCAGGCAATCTTCAACGGTAACGCGAGCCATCTTGTTTACATCCCATAGGTCTGGCGGTGCATCTGGCCGTGATGGCCGGTAAACCGCAGGTAAATTGAAACCGGAGCGGCAGTGCATCTGCGAACTCCAAAGGAACCCGCAATTATCGCAAGGAGCCGGGGCCTTCGTCCAGCGTTAATAGTGCCGTGTTGGGGTGGAGCGGTGCGAGGCCTGTAGCGCCTGGCGTCAACTGCTGGCCAGTAGTTCCCCGAGCAGCGATTCGTGTACCTGCTGTTGGCGCGCCATCCGCAGGCGCTGTGCACTGACGATGGCATGCAGCTCGTCCAGTGCCTGGTCAAAGACAT
>JAUHYL010000078.1 GCA_030426545.1 Gammaproteobacteria bacterium | reverse complement strand
TAGTAGCTCTTCTGGGGCCCCTTGCAGGATGAGGGCATCAGGCCCAGTGAACCCAGGATTCCACCGCCCTGGTCCGACAGAATGTCGCCGAACATGTTTTCCATCAACATGACATCGAACTGACCAGGATTGAGGCACAGCAGTGTCGCCGCAGCGTCTACCAGTACGTGCTTGACCTCAACTTCAGGATATTCCGCGGCAACCTCCTCAACCACCTCATTCCACAGCACACTGGACTTCAATACGTTGCTTTTGTGGATGTTGTGCAGCACCTTTTTGCGGCGCATCGAAAGTGCAAACGCCTCGTGCGCAACGCGGCGTACCTGTTCTTCGTTGTATTCCAGCGTTTCTTTCACATAGCGCAAGCCGGCCTCGTTGACGCCCACTTCCTTCTCGCCAAAGTAAAGCCCTCCTACCAACTCACGCACCATCACAATGTCGATGCCCTCACCGATCACTTCGGGCTTAAGGGGCGAAAAATGCGCCAGTTCCCGGGGCAGAGACACCGGGCGGAAATTTGCGAAGGTGTTGTAGCGAGCGCGCATGGGCAGCAAAGCGCCCCGCTCCGGCTGCATATCCACGGGGATCTTCTGCGATTCTTCGTGACTGAGGCCGATGGGGCCCTTGATAATCGCATCGGCCGCATCACACACCGCTTTGGTCTCGTCAGGGAACGGGTGTCCGCACTTGAAGTAGGCGCCCGCGCCAAAATCACAATGCGTAATGTCGAAGCTGACGTCGTTGCGCTGCTCAACGAGTTTGAAGACCTTGACCGCTTCCCGGGCAATTTCAGGCCCGATGCCGTCGCCCTCCAGGAGAGCGATTTTGTAGTGTTTCATAGTGTAATTTCCAGGTTGACGGTGCGCGCGAGGCCGCCCCGAATTCAAAAGCCGGCCATTCTACTGCAGTTTGAGGCGCATTGCCTCTACCGGGATAAACCGGCCGGCTGGCGGCCGGTTAAGCGACAGCGGACACGATCAAAAGACCGTTGGTACGATCGCGTCGATCAGGCAGGGGCCCTTGCCTTTCATTGCCTGTTCGAACTGCTCGTTGAACTGCTCGGCGGTGGTGGCCCGCGTCGCCGGAACACCCATACCCTGGGCCAGTGCGACGAAATCCAGATCCGGATTACCAATTTGCAGCGTGCTTGCTGCCTTGGGACCGGGCGTTCCACCGCGGGCCCCCGTGCGACTGAATTCCAGTTCCAGAATGCTGTACTTGCGGTTGTTGAAGATCACGACGGTGATATCGAGATTCTCCCTGGCCATGGACCACAGTGCCTGCAGCGTATACATCGCACTGCCGTCCGCTTCCAGCGACAACACCTTCCTGTCCGGGCAGGCCACCGCTGCTCCCACGGCTGCGGGCAGGCCGTAACCGATCGCGCCGCCGGTAAGATTCAGCAGATCGTGGCTGCGCGCGTTCGTGGTGTACAGCGAGATGAACGTGCCGCTGGTGTTGGATTCGTCGACGATCACGGCATTCTCGGGCATGAAGTGCGTAATCGCCCGTGCCGCGCCGTCCACGTCCAGGTCGCCACTGGCAAGATCGGGCAGGTTCAATGCATGCACGTCCGGTTCTTCATCGGCAGCGCCCAACTGCTCCAGCAGTGCATCCAGCAGGCCGTCGATGTCCTCATCAACGGAGGCAAGCTCGGTTACGCGGCACTCGGGCGAGTAGATTTCACTGGGCTGATTGGGGTAGGCGAAGAACGAGACAGGCGCGAGCGCGCCCAGCAGAAACAACTCCTCTACTTCCTTGATGTGATCAACCGCGAGTTCCGCCAGGTACGGCAGGCGTTCGATAGCGGCACTGCCCTCGCCGCGCGCCACCCTGGGCGGGAAAACGTCTGTACTGACGCGGGCACCAGACGCCTTGCCAATGCGGCTGAGGGCATGGCCACGGCGATGATCGACCTCGACGCCCCCTATCATGAACAGACACTTCTTGCCGGCTTTCAGCTTGGCCACAACGTCGTCAATCCGCGACTGCGGGACGGCGGCCAGTGGCGGCAGCGTGACGGCCTCTTCCGCGCCGCCGGGGTTATCACCCCAGGACACATCCGCCGGCAGCATCAGTGTTGCGACTTTATTATGCCCGGCCTGCAACACCGCCTGGGCGGTATCACGGGCGATATCCTCCGACTTCTCGGATGAGTGCACCCAGTGGGAAATGGGCCGCGCGATGCTATCGATGTCAGACGTCAGCGGTGCGTTGTACTTCACGTGGTACGTCGCATGATCGCCGACGATATTGACCATCGGTACATTGCCCTTCTTGGCGTTGTGCACATTGGCAAGCGCATTGCCCAGACCGGGTCCCAGGTGCAGCAGCGTGGACGCGGGGCGCCGTGCCATGCGCGCGTAACCATCCGCGGCACCGCTTAGCACCCCTTCGAACAGGCAGAGCACACAGCGCATACCCTCAACCTCGTCGAGCGCCGCGACAAAGTGCATCTCCGAGGTGCCCGGGTTGGTAAAGCATACGTCGATGCCATTGTTGATCAGGGTGGTTAACAGGCTTTCAGCGCCATTCATGTGCGGTGCTCCGATGTATCAGTCAGTGTGGGTTCAATTCAGGCAGAAGCGATCTGCGCTGCGGTAAATATTTTGTTGGGATTGAGGATATTCTGCGGGTCCAACATTTGTTTCAGTCCGACCATGAGTTGCAGTTCCGCATCGCTGCGACTGCGATGCAACTGATCGCGCTTACTCAGGCCAATGCCATGCTCGGCGGACACCGAGCCCTGGTACTTTTCGACGGTGCCGTACAGCAGTTCCTGGATCGCCTCGTAGTCAAAGTTGGCAGGCTCGCGGTTACCCAGTATCACATGCAGATTGCTGTCGCCCAGGTGGCCAAAAAATACGCAGATGCTGTCGTCCAACCTGGCCGCTGCGCTGCGGATATCTTCGACGAAGGGCTCCATTTGATCAATGGTGACACTGATATCAAAGGGCACAATGGGGCCAAGCGAAAAAAAGCCCAGTACGTCGTCGCGAATTTCCCACAGCGCATTGCGCTCTGCCTGGGAGTGCGTCAACACGGCATCGGCGATCAGGCCGGCCTCCATGGCATCACTCAACACGTTTTCGAACCGCTCGGCATCGGCCTCCGGCTCGGAGCCCTGCGTTTCGACCAGCACGTAATGCGCACTACCGTGCGGCAGTGGCGCCTTATGCATACCCTCCTCGCGCGTCACGAATTCATAGAACTCAGGCCACATCACTTCGAACGCCGAGAGCGTTCCCGCGGTCTGGCTATCCAGACGATGCAGCAGCGCCGCTACATCGGCGAACTTGTCCACCGCCAGCAGCGCTGTATTCTGGCTCTTGGGCTGCGGGCGCAGCCGAAACACCACGCGGGTAATAACACCCAACGTCCCTTCAGCGCCGATAAACCACTGGCGCAGGTCGTAACCCGTGTTGTTTTTCAGCAATTTGTTGAGATTGGTCACCACCGTGCCATCGGCCAGCACCACCTCCAGACCTAACACCATGTCGCGGGTCATCCCGTAGCGGATTACCATATTCCCCCCGGCATTGGTTGCAACATTGCCGCCGACGGTCGCGCTGCCGCGGGCACCCAGGTCCAGCGGCAACAACAAGCCCTGCTCTTCGGCCGCCTCCGTGGCAACCTGCAGAATACAGCCCGCCTGCACGGTCATCGTGCGATTGTGGGGGTCGATCTCCTCAATTGCATTCATACGCTCCAGCGACAGGCCGAATTCACTGCCGGTCTGGAAATGACCATTCGCCAGACCGGTTTTACCACCCAGAGGCACCAGGGCCTGCTGCGCGGCGCTGCAGATCTTGAGCACCTGCGACACCTGCTCAGTCGTTTCAGGCTTGAGAATAATATCCGGGAGGTTGTCATCCGGCGTGTCGCGCACACCGGACTCACCCAGTACCTCGCGCAATTGCGCCAATACACCCGCTGTAGATTCCGCCACAGTTGTCTCCTCGATCAGGCCAGCTCAACGCATCACCGTCGTCAAACCCAAGAATAGATCAAGCGGGCACAACTCGCTACGCAGGCCAGCTCGCGCATGGTGAAACCTCTGCGCAGGGGGTATGGTGCATCACTGCCCGCCCGGATAAATGCCCCTTATAATGAACCCCGGCCGGTCACGGAGAAGTAAAATAATGGAAGCAACTACCAGTGCCGGGTTTTTCGGACACCCCCGAGGCCTGTTCGTCTGCTTCGCCACCGAATTGTGGGAGCGCTTCTCCTTCTATGGCATGAAAGCGCTGCTATTGCTCTACCTCACCAAGTACCACCTGTTCAGCGACGCCAATGGCCTGGAAGTGCTGGGTAGTTACGCCGCGCTGGTTTACGCAATGCCGGTGATAGGCGGCCTGCTCGCCGACCGCTACCTGGGCATGCGCAAGGCAGTTATTTGCGGTGGTATTTTCCTCACGCTGGGCCACCTGGGCATGGCCTTCGAAGGTGAACAGGCGCGCTACACCGGCGGCGACATCGTGCGCGATGAGCGCGCCCTGCAGGTATTTTACTTTTCCCTCGCCCTGATCGTGATCGGTGTGGGCTTTCTCAAACCGAATATCTCAACCATTGTCGGCCGTCTGTATACACCGGAGGATCCGCGGCGCGACAGCGGATTCACGCTGTTTTACATGGGTATCAACCTGGGCGCCTTTGCGGCCACGCTGCTCTGCGGCTACCTCGGTGAGACCTGGGGCTGGCATTACGGCTTCGGCGCAGCGGGCGTCGGCATGTTGCTGGGCCTGGCGACTTTTATCCACGGCCAGAAACACCTGCACGGCGTCGCGGAGCCAAGAGATCCCGGTTTACTCAAGGAAACGTCAGTCCTCGGCCTTAGCAAAGAGTGGACCATCTACCTTGGCGCGGTACTCGCCGTGGGTGTCGCATGGCAGATGCTGCAGTTTCACGGCGCAGTGGGCTTCACGCTGAACGCGCTGGCGCTGATCGTATTGGTCGGACTGGCGTGGTTTATAACGGTTAAATGCAACGCCGTGGAGCGCGGACGAATGATTGTGCTGATCGTGCTGACCATGTCCACCGTTGTATTCTGGGCGCTGTTTGAACAGGCGGGCGGTTCAATGACGCTGTTTGCCGATCGCGTGATGGACAGGCGCATCCTGGGCATCGAATTCAATGCCTCACAGTTGGGCTTTCTCAATCCTCTGTTTATTTTCACGCTGGCGCCGCTGTTTGCCTGGTTGTGGACAGCGCTTGCCCGACGCGGCCTGGAACCCGGCACACCGATAAAGTTTGCACTGGGCATTGCCCAGGCAGGGTTGGGCTTCGGAGCACTGGTGCTGGGTGCCTCCATGCCCAATGAAGCCGGGCTCGTCGCGGGCTACTGGATGATTCTGGCCTACCTGCTGCATACCACGGGCGAGTTGTGCCTGTCGCCGGTCGGCCTTTCGGCGGTGACCAAGCTGTCAGTGCCCAGTGTGGTCGGAGTGATGATGGGTGCATGGTTTCTGGCCACCGCCTATTCCGAGTTTGTTGCTGTGCAACTGGCAAAACTCGCCGCAATGGAGACCGTTGACGGCGGCGTAACGGATGTCGCTGCGGCACTGGCAAGCTATACTGAGCTCTTCACCAACCTTCTCTTTACCGGCGTGGCTGTCGGTGTTGTGTTATTGGTAATCTCGCCCGTGCTGAAAAAACTGATGCACGGCATTCACTGAACAAAGTCTACGCAAGCTCAAGGAGCGGCATATGTCAGAACGCGAATTCGACGTAATCGTGTGGGGTGCCACGGGCTTCACCGGGGAACTGGTGGTCGAATACCTGATGCAGACTTATGGCATCGATGGGGAGTTGCGCTGGGCCATCGCCGGTCGCAACAGCGACAAACTTGAGAGCATACGCAGTCGCTACCAGCCAGCAGACAGCAAAAAAAATCTGTCTACCATTATCGCCAACAGCGACGACCCCGCCAGTCTTGGCGCAATGGTCGCCCGCAGCGCGGTTATCTGTACTACCGTCGGGCCCTACGCAAAATACGGCACCGCACTGGTAGAGGCCTGCGTTGACGCGGGCACCGACTACTGCGATCTCACCGGCGAAGTGCAGTGGATGGCCCGCGTGATACCGCAATACCAGCAGCGCGCCAAAGACAGCGGCGCGCGCATCGTGCACACCTGCGGTTTCGATTCTGTCCCTTTCGATATGGGTGTCTGGCATCTGCAACAGCTGATGCACGAAAAGCACGGAGTTTACGCTACCCGGATCAAGGGGCGGGTGGGCAGCAGCAAGGGCGGCGCCAGCGGCGGCACCATCGCGAGTATGCTGAATATGATGGAGGAAGCCAAAGAAGATCCCAGCCTGATACGCAGCATGGCTGACCCCTACGTACTGCTGCCCGAGGGCGCACCGCGCGGCCAGGATGGCGGCGACCAGCGTGGCGCTGTCTATGACGAGGATTTCGAGCAGTGGACCTCGCCGTTCATTATGGCGGCAATCAACACTCGGGTGGTACGGCGCAGCAATGCCCTGCTGGGCTTTCCATGGGGCGAGAACTTTGGCTACGACGAGGCCGTACTGAATCGATCACGCAGTCAGGCGAAGCTGCTCAGCCTTGCCTCCGGCGTGGGCATGCTGACCATGGCCATAAGCCCAACGCGCAAGCTGGCGCAGCGCATGCTGCCCAAGCCGGGTGAAGGCCCGGACCGGGAAACCCGCGAATCAGGGCGCTACGAGGTTTTCTTCCACGGCATACACCCCACGGATCGCAACCGCGACCTGCGCACCAGTGTCAGCGGCGACCTGGATCCGGGTTACGGCTCAACCTCTCGCATGCTCGGGGAGTCCGCTGTCTGCCTGGCGCTGGATACTGCGCAAACCGGCGGCGGGTTCTGGACGCCCGCCTCCGCCCTGGGCGCTGACTACCTGCAGCGCCTGCAAACCAGGGCAGGCCTGACATTCAGTGTCGTGAGCGGCTGAAACAGCACAGACAAACCTCCACACGTGCTGGAAAACACCGGGCAAACACCGTACATTCTCGGTCTGGGGCGCCCGGCTAAACCGGGCAGCGCGCCTGAAACGGGCGCGGGTCGTAGCAGCGAGTTCAGGGCACGGGTTGAATAAGTTTAATCTCACGTTCAGCGGCGAGATCCAGTCCGATCAATCACCGGACGAGGTAAAGCGGCGCTTTGCCGAGCTGTTCGGCATCGACGACAACGAACGACTGCAGCGTTTTTTCTCTGGCAAACCCATTGTTCTGCGCCGTCATCTGGATCGCAAAGAGGCGGCGCAATGGTTTCAGGACATGCGTCGTATCGGTGCCTACGCCGAACTGGTGAAAGTCTCTGCCGAGGAACTGGAGGCCGAGGCGGCGGCGGAAGCTGCCGCCCTGCTGGAAAGACAGCAGCGGGAGGCCGAAGAAAAAAAGCAGGCACAGCGAGACGAGCGCAAACGGAAGCGCGAAGCCAGCGCTAAAGCCGCGCGCGAAAAAGCTGAAAAAGCGCGTCTTGCGCGGGAAGCAGCCGCACAAAAAAAAGCGCAGCAGGAGCAGCGCAAAGCCGAGCAGCAGCGACAGCGAGAGGAAAAGACCAGGCTAAAGCGTGAGAAAGCGCAGAAAGATGCGCAGGCCAAACAGGCCGAAGCGCAACGCCTCGCAGCAGAGGCCCACGCGCAAAAGGTCGCCAGGGAAGCCAGTGAGGCCGCACAGGCAGCGGCTCAGAAAAAAGCGCGAGAAAAGGCAGCGACAGAAGCCGCCCTGGCGGCAAAGCAAGAAGCTGCAAGAGCCGCGCAAAAACAGGACGAGGAGCGGGCCAGGAAAAAGGCTGCTGCCGCTAAAGAAAAGGCTCGCCGGGAAGCCGCAGAGCAGCGGGCTGCACAGGAAGCCACTCGCCGGCAAGCCGAAGAAACTGCGCGCAACCGCGCCGCGTCACTGGCGGCACAAAGCGCGGAAAGGGCGCGCACCGAAGAGGCGCGCAAAGCGGCCGAGGATGCAGCGCGCGCGCAGGTGCTGGAAGATCTGCAGCAGCGGAAGTCGACCGCCGAAGCGCTGCAGCAGCAAAAAGCACTGGAAGAGCAGGCCATCACACGCGGTGCGTCTGAACTGGCGCGCGGTGTCAAGTCGGGCTCCCAGCAGAACGCACCTCGCACCCGCGTCGATCTTCCACAGCGCCGCAAAGCACACGCCGAAAGCAAACAGGCACCGCCCGTCCGCAAACGCCAGCCCGGTGAACCCAATCTCTACACCTTGAACGCTTTTCGCGTGTCGCAGTCTGTGCGAGAGCGCGGAGCCCGTGCCGCGGTGCGCGGGCGCAGTGGGCTGCTGCTGACCGCGCTGACGCTACTGGCGCTTTTCGCCGGTGCGGTCTACTACGACAGCCTGGCGCCACTGGAGAAGGCATCTGGTGTCGATGCAGTCGCCGCCGATGCCACTGGTCAACTCTTCCTGCTCTCTGGCCGCAAACTGTTCCAACACGACCGGGCAGGCCTGGGCCAGCAAGTGATCACGCTCACTGAGCTGGGTATTGCCAGCCTGTCGTCACCACTTCACTTCCTGGAAGACGGCTCGCTAATGGGACTGGGAGCGCTGGCAGCCAACGAAGACGCAGGCTCGGAACCCACGCAAAAAACGCTGCTGCGCTGCGACCTGGAGGCACGCCAGTGCGAAATATTCTCGGCCGGCATTGCCGGTCGCGCGCTGCTGAATTTTCATCCTCACCCCATCGACGGCAGTGTCTTCGCGGTGGATGCAGCAGCAGGGGAACTGTTGCGACTGGACGGCCAGGGGAAAGTTCTCAATCGGGCCACGCTGCAATTGCCGGCAACCCCTTCGCTGAGACCGGATTCCGGGCTGCTCCTGCTGAACAGCGCGAAAGGCCCCGCGATTAGCGTGTACCGCTACGACCGCAACGCCTTCGGGCAGCAACTGGACGAAATCCTGCTCGTTCCCACCACACTCACACCGGCACCCACGACCGTTATCGATTTCGTGCGCACAGGTGCCACGTGGTGGGCCTTGATGGCAGATGGTGATGGCCGGCAGCAGGCGCTTTACACCTTCGATGAAGATTGGGACTACCAGGCAAACCACGCACTCGCGAACCAGACCCGGAAGCACACAGCGCAAGCGGTGGGCTTGAGCCGTTGGGGAGACAAATTGCTGGTGTACGACCGTAACAGCTTCGACATCACGCGATTCAGTGCCCTCGGCGAGGCCGAGGCACCCTTTACCTCTGCACTGCTGCGAGAGACAGTGGAAGCCGGTGAACGCGCTGAGCGCCTGCGTACGCTGGGCAGCCGTATCGGCTTTTCACTGCTGACGCTGACCCTGCTACTGGCGGCGGGCTGGGCTTACCTGAATCACCTGCGGACACTGGTTTACAAATCGCAACGGTTAAGGGGCGCAGAACCGATCGACGACATTGCCGACCAGTTGAACTGGATACCGCCCGCACCACAGCGGGCGCAAAGTCTGCGAGCGCGAAGTATCACCTGCGCAGTGCTGGCCGTCGCTTTGTGCCTGGTTGCCATGGGTGTCGGGGCAAGCGCACTGCAACTTGCTGCCCTGTTGTGCGCCTTGGCGGGCGTGGCGCTGTTTGTGCTGATTCCGCTGCGCAGCCCCGGCGGCCACATTGCCGTCTTCGGTGAGCACCTGCTGCTGGTCGATCATGACAACCTGTACCACCTTGGCACAGGTTCCGCTATCCACTATCGCGGCAACTTCATCATGATAGCCGATGTGGTCGTTTACGCCGGCAGCTATCTCTGGCCATCCTTCGACACCAACGTGGTACGCCAGGCTGTTGTCCCGCTCGCGGCGGGTGGTATCAGGATTGATCGTAAAACGCTGTGGGTAAAGCTTGCAGAGCGCTGGCATCCACTGTTGCAGGGCAGCCTCTGCCTGATTCTTTTCAGTCTCTTTGCTCTGGTTCTACTGGGGGTCGAGCGCCTTTAAGCGCCTCTCATCGCTCGCAACAGGTTAACGCTTCCCGTACCGGGTTGCGTAACAGGGCGACAGCGCAATCCACCTTTCGATATACTGCACGCAGTCGCCCGCTTGCGCCGCGGCGAACATTAAACTGGAGGCGGCAGAAAACCATGAGCGAACGTTCCGCAGCGCAGGGCAAGGCATCTGGCCGACCGTTGGTGGCACTGTTTGCCACCTGCCTGGTCGACCTCTTTCGCCCTTCTGTTGGATTTGCCAGCCTGACCCTGTTGCAACGAGCGGGTTGCGAGGTAGTGGTACCTCCGGAACAGACCTGTTGCGGCCAACCCGCCTACAACAACGGCGACCGCGCCGCGATTATCGCCCTGGCAAAGCAGACCATTGCCATGCTGGAGCCGGCTGACTATGTCGTGATTCCCTCGGGCTCCTGTGCGGGAATGCTCAGCGAGCACTACCCGCGCCTGTTCGACGGTGAGTGGCACGATCGTGCACTCGCAGTCGCCTCCAAAACCTTTGAACTGACCAGCTTCCTGCGCGACATCGCCCCTCTTCCCACCCCGGAGAAACTACACCCCCCCTCAGGAAAAGTGGCCTACCACGATAGCTGCGCCGGCCTGCGCGAAATGCAGGTACGCGAACAACCGCGCGCCCTGCTCAAGTCAACGTGTGGTGTAGAGGTTGTCGAGTTGCAGCAACGCGATGTGTGTTGTGGTTTTGGCGGCACATTCTGCGCCAAGATGCCTGAAATCTCCGCGAAGATGGCAGACGATAAACTCAAGGATGCGGCAAGCACAGGTGCCACGATTCTTACCGGCGGAGACCTGGGATGCCTGATGAGCCTCGCTGGCCGGGCGCAGCGTACGGGACAAAATCTGGAAATGCGCCACGTTGCCGAGCTACTGGTGGGCGACCAGGACACCCCGCCGGTTGGCGGGGCTGATTAGCGACAGGTCGCAGCAGCCGATGCCGGGCCCAGGTAAATAACAACGTATCAACCCAACGAACGCAACACCAAACAGCTAAGCGAAAGAAACACGATGAATGTGGGGCCAAACTGACAGGCATGGAACAGACCAGCCGAAATTTTCTGGGTAACGCCCACACTGCACTGGGCGACGAGGCGCGCGCCGAACGACGCGACCTGCTCGCGCTGTTCCAGCCGATCATGCGCCAGAGTGCGGTCGATGACTTTGCCGCCCACGAGGCAACCCGCGCGCACGTCAAGAAGGTCAGGCAGCACACGCTGGACAACCTCGCCTACTATCTGGCCCGGTACGAAGAACAGGCAACCCACAACGGGAACCATGTCCATTTCGCCCGTGACGCGGCGCAGATGAACAGCATTGTGCTGGACATCTGTCAGCGGCATGACGCCCAGCGCATCGCCAAGGGCAAATCCATGGTAACCGAGGAAACCGGGCTGAACGAGCACCTCGCGCGCGCGGGGCTGGACGTCAGGGAAACTGACCTCGGTGAATATATCGTGCAACAGGCCGGTGAAACTCCCAGCCATATTGTCGGCCCGGCCCTGCACAAATCCGCTGATGAAATTCGCGAGCTTTTCCTGGAGAAGCACGATCTGGGCGAGCGGGATTTGCTGGAAACCAGCGACATGGTTGCCGAAGCGCGGCAGGTTTTGCGCGAGCATTTCCTGACCGCGGACGTCGGCATCATCGGTGCCAACGCCCTGATCGCGGAAAACGGTTACTCGATGCTCGTTACCAATGAGGGCAACGGCGATCTGTGCGCAAACCTGCCCTCGGTGCTGATCGTGTGCGCCACCATAGACCGCATCCTGCCGCGGGCGGAAGATGCGACAGCCATGTTGCGCCTGCTGGTGCGTTCTGCGACCGGACAGCCGCAAACCTGCTATACCAGCTTCTATTCCGGTCCGCGTCGTGCACCCGACCCGGACGGACCGCTGGAAACTCACATTGTTCTACTGGATAACGAACGCAGTGACATCCTGGACAGTGGCTACCGAGAAATACTCGCATGCATACGCTGCGGCGCCTGCCTGACGCACTGCCCAATTTATGCCGGTGTCGGCGGCCATGCCTATGGCTCCGTGTATTCCGGGCCAATGGGTTCGGTACTGACGCCCCTGCTGACGTCACTGGAAGAGAGCGCCGCACTGCCCAATGCGTGCACCAGCTGTGGACGCTGCGCGGAAATCTGCCCGGCGGACATACCCCTTCCAGACCTGCTGCGCGACCTGCGCAGTGAAGAACGCGAGCAACGGCTTTCTCCGTTGCGCTGGCGTTTCGGGCTGAAGATGCACGCCTGGCTCGCGGCTCAGCCCGCCCTCTATCGCTTGCTTACCGGCCTGGGTATCCGCGCGCTGCACAGGCTGGCGCGTGGACGAGGCCGTTTTCGTCGATTGCCACTGGCCGGCGGCTGGAGCAGCCAGCGCGACTTTCCCGCTCCCCAGCAGAAAACCTTCATGCAACTTTACCGGGAGCGCGACAGGCATGACGGATAGAGACGCCAGGACCGACATTTTTGCGCGCCTGCAACACAGCGCGAGCGGGTTGAGCAACAACGACATTCTACGCGAACAGTGGGCCCTGGGCAGTGCCCCGGCGCCGGCGCTACCGGGGTCAGATTTGCACGAGGCGTTCCTGACCAACGTTCTGAAAAACCAGGGGACGGTCGATTGTGCCGCCGGCCGCGTGGGCACGGTGAAAGCCATTGCCGCACACCTCTACGCGAACTACCGCAAGCACCGACTGGTTGCGAGCAACGATCAACGCCTGGCAGCCCTGCCCTGGCGTGATGGCGGCCTTCTGCCACGCTTCGGCAGCGTAGAGGCAAACGAACAGGTTGCGTTGAGTTATGCGCGACTGGGCGTGGCGGAGTTGGGTGCGGTGGTGACGTTTACCGGCAAGGCCAATCCAGCGGCCAACAACCTGCTGCCGGAGCAGCATGTAGTCCTGGTTGATGCCGCTGATGTAGTGGCAGCATCGGAGCAAGCCTGGGAAAGAATCGCAGCGCTGACCGAAGCTGAGGAAAGACCGCGGGGGATCAACTTTATCGCCGGGCCCTCTTCCACCGCAGACATCGAAGGTCAGCTGGTCTACGGCGCTCACGGGCCGAAGGCGTGGCACGTCATCCTCGTGGGTGACCTACCGGACAGCATACTGCAGCAGGCACGCGCCAATGCGGGCGTGCAAACCTGACTACTGCGCGGGCTGCCCCTGTGTGATCGGAGCGGGCTCAGGGGCTGCTTCATAGGCGGGCTGCCCCGCTGGCTGCATGTCCGGCTGTGCCGCGGGCTGAACCGCCGCAAGCGGCGTGTAGGTAAATTTCTGTCCACCGAGCGCCACCTCAAACATCAGCCCACCTCGGGCAATCGTAAATACCGCCATGCCCTTGCGGTAGCCGCCGTGAACTGTGGCGGCGTCATTGCGCCCGCCGCTGATCCCGGCAGCGGTGCCACCGCCGGTATTCGCCTCGGCCGTGGCGCCTGCCGTTATCGCGACCGCAGTGGCCTGCGCGCTGAACTCAAAATTACCGGAGGTGAAATTCCTGAACGCCTGCTCATGCTCGAAGAAGATGATCTGGCTGAACACCTGCCCGCCCAGCTGCGCACCCAGCGTCAACTGCGTCATTGTGGCATCGCCCACGTGCTGCGTATTGACGAAAACCCGGCCCTTGCCGTGGGCACCGCCAATACCAAAGCCGCCCTTGCCAATGCCGGGAAACACCGCGTAGCCGTAGGCGGTCTTGAAGTACTCCGCACTCTCTCCCGCGTTGGCAAACGAGCGTATCGCGTCCGCGTAACTGTTGGCGCTGGCGCTTTGCGAGAAGGCGGCCAACGCCGCGGAAAATAGTACGAGTTGAACGAATCGAATCATGCGGTCTCACCCCTGCTGGACTGGCCCCGGCAGGCGGGATCGCCCGGCCGGACGCGACCAGCCTAACGGCTGCTGCTGAATGAGGCAACCACGCAAGAGGTAGAAGCAGGTTTGTCAGGTCTATACCCAGGCGGACACAGGAAGGGAATTCGGCAATGCCGTTAAACGCAGGACTCCCGCAGTCTGAACGGCGCTTCAGATGGCCAACTTACTGACGTCGATATCGTAGGCTTCGGGTTCAAGGCTGCGCTTGATCGAGAGCGCCGAATGGCCATTGGCGGCAAGTTCCTGCAGGTCGACGATACGCGAGGTATTCAGTCGGCGCTTGCGGGCATCCAGCAGAATCATCACTTTGGGTCGCAGACGACGCGTGCGATATTCCGCCACTACAATTCCCACTTCCCCGGAGGACAGCTCCACCAGTGTTCCGGCGGGGTAAATGCCCACCGCCTGGATAAACGCCTCCACCAGCTCAGCCTGGAAGGCCTCGTCACGTGCTTTGTACAATATTTTGATGGCATCGGAGGGAGACACCGCCTCGGCATAGCTGCGTGAGCTGGTGATTGCATCATAGGTATCGACCACACCGGCGATACGGGCGAAGGGCGGAATTTCCTCGTTTCTCAACCCGTTGGGGTAGCCCGAACCGTCGAATCGCTCGTGGTGATGGGCGACGATATCCAGCACGTTCTGATTGATCATCCCCCCTTCCTGCAGGATATCCAGGCCGTGCGTTACGTGCGCTGCCACCTCGGAGGTTTCGTCGACGCTAAGTTCGCGATCTGCCTGTAACAGGTCAGGGTCAACACGCAACTTGCCCACATCCATCAACATGCAGCCCATGGCGAGTGAGCGCAGGTCATGCCGCGGCAGGCCCAGTTGCCGACCCAGGGCAACCGCCCAGATGGATGCACCCAGCGAATGTTTGTAGGTGTACTTATCGTGTTGCTTCATGCGCGCTACCCACAGGCAGGCGTCCGGGTTGCGGCTGATACTGTCGACCACGGGCTCCACGGACTTGCGCAGGCGCACCACGTTGAGTTTCTCGCCCTCTTCTACCTCGTCGAAGAGGCCGCCGATATCGTGCACAAGGCTGTCCATTACCTGCTTGGCGCGCGGTGCCTCCTCCTCCCAGCCGCTGTCGTCGCTGTAGGGGCTGATGGCGTGCTCGGCAAAGATTTTTTCAACAGGCACGCGGCGGCGTTCAGTCACCGGCCGCTGCTTCGCAGCTGCTTCGCGGGTAACCTGTGGGAGTTTGCGCTGGCTGGTTTTTTTGCGCATGGAACTGCGCCGGCTGTCGATCAGCACGAAATCGCAGTATTGACGTAGCAGGTCGACCTCTTCCAGGTTCTCGATAAAGAAGCCCTGGGTGATAAAGGGTGTCCCCAGCCAGGGGCGATCGAGCGCACTGACATACATGCCAATGTCCAGATCCACAGTAGACACTTTCAGCGTCTTAAGCATGCGCGTGCGACCTATCGTTCAACTGTCAGCGTCCCGTTCCCTGAACCAGGTCCAATGCCCGGTCTGGTTATTGTTTTCAATCGCGGCAATTACGCCCTGCCCTTCACAATGGGCCCTTTGCTTACTTTTTGACCAGCTTAACCCTTTGATTCTCATATTTTATTCTATTTGAGAATGTTTGATTGTAAATATCATTCCAAAATACGGTCATTTTTCACATTTTCAACCCCCTCGGCGGGATTAGTGTCTGAAAACGTCACTTTGCGGTCGTCCCAGGGGCCTGTGATATAGTCTGCACCCAACCTGCAGCTCCCTTTAAAACGACCCGAAAACCCCGCAACTACGGCGATATCGACACCCTTTTGATGCCAAGAAGGACACTTTCATGCGCAAGCTGCTGATCGGCGTGGCCCTCGTCGCCACCGTGATAGTCGCCATTCCAGCGCTGCTGATCGCCAGCGGCACAATCGACAGCTCCAGCCTGCGTATGGTGCTGAACGTGATGACGGGGCTGGGCGGCCCCCAGGCGGACGCAACCACCGTGCGCAGCCGCTATCGCACCGCGGACGGCTTTTCGGTCAGCCTCTATGCCAGCGACCTGCCCCGCGCACGCTTTCTGCATATCACCGACGCCGGCGACCTGCTGGTCAGTCGCCCCCACGCTGGCGATGTCGTGCTGCTGCGGCGCGATGCCAATGCCGACGGCGCGCCTGATGCGCGCCAGGTGTTGATCGACTCCCTGCAGCGCCCGCTGGGGATCGCTACCCATGACGGCTGGCTGTACATCGCCGAATCGCACCGCGTCATTCGCCTGCCGTTCGACAGCGACAGCGGTGCCACGCAGGGCGAACCTGAGGTAGTCATTGACGGTTTGACAGACAACGGCAACCACTGGAGCAAGACACTGGGTATCGGCCCCGACAAGCGGCTCTATCTCGCCCAGGGCTCAACCTGCAATGTGTGTGAGGAAGAGGACTCGCGACGCGCCACCCTGATGCGCTTCGACCTGGATGGCAGCGGTGCGGAGACGGTAGCCACCGGCCTGCGCAACAGCGTGGGATTTGACTGGGCGCCCTGGAGCGGCGAACTGTACGCGACAGACAACGGCCGCGACCTGCTCGGTGACGATTTCCCCCCCTGCGAACTCAACCTGATACGCGAGGGCAGCTTCTACGGCTGGCCCTACTTCAATGGCGATAATGTTCCCGATCCTGACATGGGTACAGACCCCAAGGCTGCCCAACGCACACCCGTCGCCCCGGCCCACCCGTTCCGCGCGCACAATGCACCGCTGGGGATACGCTTTCTCGATGCGCAGGCGCTACCGGCGGCTTTCTCACGGAGCGCACTGGTTGCATTGCACGGTTCCTGGAACCGCTCGGAGCCGGACGGCTACAAAGTGGTGTCGCTGCATTTTACAGCCGACGGAATCGAAGAGCGCGACTTCTTGTGGGGCTTCAACAGCGATGGAGAGATCAGTGGCCGGCCAGTCGATATCGCCCAGGGCCCCGACGGCGCAATCTATATCTCCGATGACTACGCCGGCGCGATCTACCGCGTGGTCTACGGGGAACAGAACAGCAATGACAATCTTGCAGTGAAGGCTGGCAAACCGGTGCAAGCGGCGGCGCCCGCGTGGACAGCTACGGCGGATCTGGCATCACTGGCGAGCGAGGGTGCGGCACTTTACAACGAACTGGGCTGCGGGGAATGCCACGAGCAGGGTGAAAACGCGAAACGACTTGACCATCTCGCCACACGCGAAGACTACGCCAGCGTGATCAACAGTCTGCAGGCGCCGCAATCACCCATGCCGGTCTACCCCTTGAGCAGCGAACAACAGCGCGCGCTCGCGGTCTACGTGGTGCAGCGTGATTTGCGCCCGAACGCGGTGCGACCCGCGACCGTCGAATAGACAACTTGCCGTTACCCATGTTGATTCGCCCCAGCAGGCCAGCCATGCCAACGCCATCGCGTAACGTTAACTGCTAATGCTCAAACTCCTGCCAAACACGCTCACCTCGCTGCGCCTGCTGCTGGCCATTCCCCTGGGGCTTGCCATTTTGCGCCAGGATTACCCACTGGCCCTGGTGATAGGGCTTTTCGCCGGCATCACAGATGCTCTGGATGGCTTCCTCGCGCGCCGCCTGGACGCACTGTCACAGTTTGGCGCTGCGCTTGATCCAGTGGCGGACAAAACACTGATCACTGCCAGCTTTCTGTGCTTTGCAATGGTTGACCTGATTCCCTGGTACCTGGCGATCGTGGTGATCGGGCGCGACATTGTAATCGTCGGCGGAGCGCTGGCTTATGCCCTGCTGTTTGGCCGTTTTGAATTCTCGGCAACACGCCTGAGTAAAGGCAATATGCTCATGCAGATCGTGTTCTGCATGCTGCTACTTGTGGCACAGGTTTTTCCTGTAATACCACCGGCGGTGCTGACCTTCACCACGGTTTTAATTATTGCCTTTGCGCTGGCCAGCGGCTTTGACTATGTCGTGACCTGGACGATCAAGGCCCTGAACGCAAGAAAGAGGCAGCGCTGACCGTGAGCGGCACATCTACAATGCACACCCAGGAGGCGAAGTGAGCACAGAAATTCGCATCCTCACTTATAACATCCACAAAGGCTACTGTACCGGCAACCGCCGTTTCGTGCTGGATACCATGCGTGAACGCATCGCGGAGACCGGTGCAGACATTGTTTTTCTGCAGGAGATTCACGGCACCGCAATCAAGAGTGACGCCAAGCGCCGACGCTTCTCGTACCCGGATCAACCGCACTTCGAGTACCTGGCGGACGAGGCCTGGCCGCACTACGCCTACGGACGCAACGCTATCTACCGCAAGGGCGACCACGGCAATGCGATCTTGAGCATGTACCCGTTCGCCTCCTGGGAAAACATCGACATATCGGTTTTCCCTCGCACCAGCCGCAGCATCCTGCACGGCGTGATCGAATTGCCGGAGAGCGGCAAACGGCTGCACACACTGTGTGTACACCTGGGCCTGCTGGAACAGGAACGCAAGGAACAGCTACAGGCGCTGACCGAACGCATCAACGAACACGTAGCACAGGATGAACCCATGATCATTGCCGGCGATTTCAATGACTGGCGTCGCCGCGCCGAGCTGCACCTGCACGATGATCTTGGCCTTGAAGAACTGTTCGTACAGATGCGCGGCCGTCACGCGCGCACCTTTCCTGTGTGGGCACCCATGCTACCGGTAGACCGCGTCTACTACCGGGGACTGCAACCCAACGCCTGCTGGCGCCTCAGCACGGGCCCGTGGCGTGACCTGTCGGACCATGCTGCCCTGTTCGGCGTTTTTACGCTTTGATGGGGCATTGCCCGACACCGGACCAGCAGCTATGTTTAGTGACCAGGTAAACTCCAGGCACTGAACCAGACCACCCCGGAACGAGAAGCCACATGAAGCTGAAGGAAATTACATCGACCCTGGCCGAAGCGCCGACTTTGGCGCGCGTTTTCAAGGAACTGCAGCCTCGCCCATCGTCCACGGCCGACTGCTTTGGCGCGCGCGTGGAACAGACAACGGCGCGCTACCCCGAGCGCACAGCCGTCATCTTTGAAGGCAAAACCCGAACCTGGCGCGAACTCAACGCCCAGGCGAATCGCTACGCCTCGGTGCTCAAGGCGCTAGGCCTTAAACGCGGCGACGCGGTGAGCCTGCTGATGGAGAATCGCATCGAGTTTCTCGCTGCCATCATCGCAATGAACAAACTGGGCCTCATCGGGGCACTGATCAACACCAATCTCACCGGCCGCTCCCTCAGTCACTGCATCAGTATTACTGAATCCAAAGCCTGCATTGTCGGCGAAGAGCGAATCGAGGCGATCGACGGTGTGCGTGGCGACGCCAGCTTGAGCGACGTCGCGCACTACCTGTTCGTCGCCGATGCCGGCGAGCAAGCCTGTCCCGACTGGGCGCAGGACCTGGACGAATCCGCCGCGGCGGCAAACAGCGCAAACCCACCGGAGACGTCACAAAACACCCTGGCTGATCGCGCGCTGTACATTTACACCTCCGGGACCACCGGGCTGCCAAAAGCAGCAGTCATTTCCAACCGACGTTTCCACCTCACCTCCGCACTGTCCTACAAGGCAGGGCTGAAGTGCTCAGTGCAGGACCGCATTTACCTTTGCCTGCCGATGTACCACGGCACAGGGCTTTTTCTTGGCGTCGGCGCGGCTTTCGCCACCGGCGCAAGCCTGTTTTTACGCCGCAAATTTTCGGCCAGCAACTTTCTCGCAGAGGCGCGCGAGCACAACACCAACTGCTTCGTTTATATCGGTGAGGTCTGCCGCTACCTGCTGCACACGGACGAACAGCCGGGCGATGCGGATAGCCCGCTCAGCAGGATGATGGGCAATGGCCTGCGTCCCGACGTATGGATGTCGTTTAAATCGCGCTTCGGCATTCAGCGCGTCGCGGAATTCTACGGTTCCAGCGAAGGCAACATTGGCTTCGTCAATATGCTGAACAAGGACTGCACCGTTGGTATGACCAGCCTGCCACTCGCCCTGGTGAAATACGATGTGGACAACGACGAAATCCTGCGCGATGAGGCGGGCCGCTGCCTGAAAGTGGCCGATGGCGAACCGGGTCTGTTACTGGGCAAGATTACCGAGAAAACCGAGTTTGAGGGTTACAGCAGTTCCGAGGAAACCGAAAAAAAGATATTGCGCAATGCCTTTGAAGACGGCGACGCCTGGTTCAACACCGGCGACCTGATGAAAACGGTCGAGGTAGGATTTGCGCTGGGCATACCACATTACCAGTTCGTGGACCGCGTCGGCGACACCTTCCGCTGGAAGTCGGAAAACGTATCGACCAACGAGGTCGGCGAAATTATCAACGGGCATCCAGACATTCAGCTGTGCAACGTCTACGGCGTAGAAATACCCGGGGCGGACGGCCGCGCCGGTATGGCAGCGGTCGTGCTCAGGGACGATGTTAAGGAACTGGATACCGCGAGCTTCTCACGCTTTGTCAACGATCAGCTGCCGCCCTATGCACGGCCTGTTTTCCTGCGTATCCAGCCGGAAATAGGCACGACCACCACCTTCAAAATGGTCAAGGGCGACCTGCGCAAAGAGGGTTATGATCTCGACCAGGTGAAGGACACCCTTTACGTGATGAAACCCGGCGCCAGTGAATACGAACAACTGGACGCTGAGTATCTGGCAAAGATCAAGTCAGGCGATGCAGGCTATTGAACAGGCTTCCGCGGAACGCGGAAGGTAGATGCTGGCCGAGATCAGGGTTTCAACCGATTCAACCCGAAGTTTTTCTGCATCATTGCGTCAAAGCTGCGCACGGGTAACAGCTTCTGCAGTAGAGGCAGGCGCAGGCTGTTCTTCCCGCCACGAATGATCACCGGCGGCTTATCACGCAGCAATCCATCCGCCACCTGCACGACAAAATCCTCTGCAGCCGTCGCGCCCTGCTGGCCTGCCTGGGCACGGGCGCGAATACCCTTTTCCACCGGTTTGTACAGGGAGTCCTCCGGCAGCTGAATCGCTTCTTCGGCGTGATCACCAAACGCCGATCGAATGCCGCCGGGTTGTACGGTGATCACATCGATGCC
>JAUHYL010000077.1 GCA_030426545.1 Gammaproteobacteria bacterium | reverse complement strand
ACACGGGTGGCCTCGGATCCGGTACCGGCGGTGGTGGGGATGGCGATGATGGGCAGGCCGGAATCCGGCCGCGCGGGAACCTTGTAATCGCGCATCTGACCACCGTGGAGGGCAAGTACCGCCACCGCCTTGGCCGTATCCAGAGAACTGCCGCCGCCCAGAGCGACCACGCAGTCGTAGTCGCCCGCTCGCCAGATTTCCAGCGCCGCCGCCACGCTGTCCGTCGTCGGGTCGGGCACACAGTCGCTGAACAGGCCGTGGCTGAAGCCCGCCTCCTGCAGTTGATCCTGCAGTCGCTGGCAATAGCCGCATTGCAGCATAAACGGATCGGTGACCAGCAGCGGTCGGGATAAGCCCAACTCCACCAACGTGGCTGCCAGCTCCTGGCTGGCACCCCCGCCAACGCGCAGTATCCGTGGCAGATTGATAGTGGCGGCTGACATCGTTGCTTCAACTCCGCTGTGTGATCAAAAGGACCGTCGCTGCATACACCGGCAGACGACTGCGTAAAGGGTTTGCAATTGGGCGAATCAGTGAAACGATAGCACACTCCTGCGCACTGCCATGAAGGGAGCACACCATGGAAGTTACCTCCGCCGAGGCCATCGATTCCATACACCGTTTCTGGTTTGGAGAACTCGATACCCACGGCCGCAGCCCCGCCGACCGGCAGGCGCTGTGGTTTCGCAAGAGCGAAGCCACCGATCAGCAAATAGCGACACAGTTTGGCGCACTGCTGCAGCGGGCCCGGGCCGCGCAGCTGGACGACTGGGCAGAAAGCGACCGCGGACTTGTCGCCCTCATCGTGCTGCTGGACCAGTTCAGTCGCAATATTTTTCGCGGCAGCGCCGAGGCGTTTGCCGCCGACGACAAAGCACTGGGCCTGGCCACAGACGCGATCGATGCCGGCAGGTATCGTCACCTGCCCGTGATACACCGCGTCTTTCTCTTTCTGCCGCTGGAGCACTGTGAAGATATTGCCGTACAGGAACGTTGCGTGGCGCTGTTCGAGGAGTTGGGGGAATCGGGCGACGAGGATTTGCAGAACTTCACACAATACGCGCAGGCTCACCGGGATGTGATTGCACGGTTTGGCCGCTTTCCCCATCGCAACGCGTTGCTCGGTCGAGAGTCGACCGCTGAAGAACTGGAGTTTTTACGCGCTAACGGGGGCTTTTGACCCGACAATGGCCGCGCAGGATTACTTTCGCGCCCTCTGCGCCACCGGCCTGAGTTCGTAGTGTTCGCTGCTCATTTCAGCCTGCCAGATGTCGAAACGGCCGCTGTCCAGGTCATCGTAGGCCTGCAGGATAGAGTCGTTGACCTGGGGATAGGCCACCGCATCCCAGGGGCATTCCTCGCGAGTAAGAAAACGACAGTCCATGGATTCAATACCCGGGTCGCAAGACTCGCTGTCCACCGTCGCACGGAAGCCCACGTACACCTGGTTAATGAAAGTGATCGTACCGGTCATGTACAGCGACAGTTGATCGGGACTGAGCCGCACACCCGCTTCTTCGCGCAACTCCCGGGCAGCCCCTTCGGCCAGCGTCTCACCGCGCTCCAAAAACCCGCCGGGAATCGCCCAGCGGCCGCGCTGGGGCTCCAGCGCGCGCTGCACCCAAAGCAGACGCTTGCCGCAGGCGACAAACGTGGTGACCACGATCAGGGCATGATCGTAGCGCGGCTGTGCGCAGCGGGCGCAGTATGCATGGGGGCGTTGTTCCCCATCCACGCAATGTGGCAGCAGCGGGCCCGCGCACTGCGGGCAGAAATTCAATTGGGACAAGCCGGCCTCCTCGGCAGGGCAACGGGGCGCTGAGCACAGCGGCAGCTCCAACACCGATGCCGGCAAGATAGCACTTTGCTTTGCCAGCGCAAAAGCATTGACGCTATGCTTGCGAAGCCAGCGGCAGAGACCCCACTCCCCCAAGAGAAACAATCAATGACAACCCAATCACCCGTCGTGCAGTTACTTCTCACCGGCAACGAAATCATGAGTGGCGATACCGTGGATTCAAATTCCGCGATGATCGCCCGGCGCCTGTCAGAGATCGCCCTGGGTGTGTACCGCAAGATCACCGTGGGCGACGACCCGGAGCTACTCAAAACAGAGCTGCGCGCCATGGCGGACGCCTCCGATGTAGTGATCATCAACGGCGGCCTCGGCCCTACCATCGATGATCTCACCGCGGAAATTCTTGCAGCGGTAGCAGGTGTACCGCTGCGCGAACACCCGGAGGCCGTCGCACACCTGGAAACCTGGTGTGCCGCGCGCAATCTGCAGCTGAATGCAGCCAACCGGAAGCAGGCCATGCTGCCCGAGGGGGCCAGCATCGTCGACAACCCGATAGGCAGCGCGGTAGGGTTCGCCATGCAGTTGGGTCAGTGCCAGGTCATCTGCACACCCGGCGTGCCCAGCGAACTCGCTGCCATGCTGGACGCCATCGTCACCGACCTCGGCGCGCAGCTTGAACAGCCCGCAGAGCGCAGCATCCTGCGTCTGCAAACCTTTGGCCTGGGCGAATCCACTGCCCAGCAGATTATCAGCGACGCCGGCGGCCAGTGGCCCGGGGAAGTGGACCTCGGTTTCCGCGCAGGGGCACCGCAGATGGAAATCAAGCTGACGGTAGAAAACCACGCAGCGCTCCCCGCACAGCAGCGCTGCAGGGCCCTGCTCGAGGAGCTTTTCGGGGACCACATCATTGGTGAAGGCGACACGCAGCTCGCCGAGCGTGTGCTGCAGCTACTGCAGCAACAGGGCAGTACCCTGACAACGGCCGAGTCCTGCACAGGCGGCCTGATTGCCTCCATGCTGACCCGCGTGCCGGGATCGTCGCAATGTTTCCACGCCGGCTTCGTTACCTACTCCAATACGATTAAGGAATCGGTGTTGGGTGTGCAGCGCGGCACGCTGGAGCAGCACGGTGCCGTGAGCGAAGAGGTCGTTCTGGAGATGGCAGAGGGTGCACTGCAGCGCGCCAGCGCTGATTACGCCATCGCCGTATCAGGCATTGCCGGGCCGGACGGGGGCAGCGACGAGAAACCCGTCGGCACCGTCTGGCTGGCCTGGGGACAGCAGGGCCAGCTGCGTACACGCTGCCTGCACTGGCCGGTTGAACGCAGCCTGTTCCAGACCATGATCGCCGCTGCCGGCCTGGACATGATTCGCCGCACCCTGCTGGGCATCGATGAGGAACCGCGCTACTTCGTGCAGCGCAGCGCGCGTTAGTCCTGCGCCAGTGCTGACGTCAGGGCTGCAACTGCTCGATGTCCCAGGCACCGGATTCTCTGAGGTAGTAGCGGAATCGATCATGCAGGCGGTGCTCCCGACCCTGCCAGAATTCGATTTGCTCCGGAGCAACCCGGTAGCCGCCCCAGAAATCAGGCATGGGTATCTCGCCGCGGCCAAATTTCTCACGCATCGCCCTGGCCTGTTGCTCCAACACCGCCCGCGCGGGCAGCGCACGGCTCTGGCGCGAAGCCCAGGCGGCAATCTGGCTCTCGCGCGGACGCGTGGCGAAGTAGGCAACGGATTCGGCACGACCCATACGCTCGGCACAGCCGCGAACAATCACCTGCCTGTCCAGTGCGTTCCAGGGGAACAGCAGAGACACTTTCGGCTGCACCTCGATGGCGCGCGCCTTGTCGCTCTCGTAGTTGGTATAGAACACGAATCCGCCACGGGACAGCCCCTTCAACAGGACGATACGCTGCCAGGGCAAACCATCGGCATCGATGGTCGCCAACACCATCGCCGTGGGATCTTGCAGCCGCGCCTTCACCGCCTGTTCCAACCACACTTCGAACTGGCGCAAGGGATTTGCGTCAAGCACATCCCGGCTGAGTCCACCGGCTGTGTACTCGCGTCGGAATTCCTCGTAACTCAACATTAACACCTGCTAACCTGTCCCGGTTTTGCAATACTAGGGCACCGCTGACCAATACGGTAGTGCCCCGGCACCACCGAATGGATGAGGGGTGCGCCACAGTCACCAGCATTCGAGGCAATAATAATCATGGTGAATTCGCGAGCAATCCGCACCGGGGAGGCCAGCGACCTGGAGACGTTGATTGACACGCTCAGCGACAGCTTCGCCCGGGATCCCATGCTCAACTGGGTCATACCGCAAACGCATTTTTACCCGCACTATTTTCGCCTGCTGCTGCAGGAAGTGTATCTGTCCAGGGGCCTGATCCACCTGGAGCGCCGCAGCCAGGCTGTGGCGCTGTGGCTGCCTCCGGAAGCTCGTCTGCAGACAGTGCCGCGCCTGGCTTTCGTCAAGCTAATGCTGCGCTCGCTGACACTGGATGGATTGCAGGCACTATTGCGCTTGCACCAACAGGGCCAGGTGTTTACTCGCTACCTACCCACCGAGCCGCACTACTACCTGCAGTTTATCGGCTGTCCGCTGAAGGAGCAGGGTCGGGGCGCGGGCTCCGCGCTGTTACAACACGGTACTGACATCTGCGACGAACGCGGCATGCCCGCATACCTCGAAAGCTCGAACAGCCGCAACGTACCGCTATACGAACGCCATGGTTTCGAAGTCATCGGCGAAGAGCGCGTGGGGAAAAACGGGCCCGCGGCGTGGTTCATGTGGCGGGAGGCCAGGTAACCGGCCGTGCAGGGCACAGCGTCAATCGTTGGTGCTTGGGTATACCGGGGCCCGTCGCGCCATGGCAGGAATCTGCGGAAACGGGAAGAAAGCGCGCCAGTTGTCACCAAAATCAGCGCACAGGCTGCGACCAAATGCCTGGCGATAGCGCTCATCCATCAGCTCGTCTACCGCTGCACCCGGCGCCAGCCCCTGCAAAACAACAGCTTCCATAAGGCCTTCACAGCGCAGGCGCTGCGCTGGTGGTAGATCATCCCCCCTTGCGAGGTCTGCAAACATAGCGCTGAAGCGCTGTTCCAACTCAGGTAGCAATTTGTTCACACCAACGAATTCCCATCGCGCCAGGACTGCTGCCGAGTATGCGCTGCAGCGGAAAACAGTTAAAGTCTGGGCTTTCAAATATCCCGGATCATCGCCAGTGAATTTCCTGAAGCAGACCCTGCAGCAAAAAATGAGACTCACGCTTGTCGTGGCCGGACTGTGCGTTCTGACGCTCGGCTGCCAGACGCCCGAGCCGCCCGCCCCCATCATCGAGCAGGCGCAACAAACCAGCCCGATCATCAACTACCAGCAGCGCTTTGTACCGGCGGTCGCCCGACAGGGCATGATCGTCGGCCCGGAACAACTCGCAGCCGAGGTGGGTCTGGACATACTCAGGCAGGGTGGCAACGCTGTCGATGCCGCCGTTGCCACCGGCTTTGCCCTGGCGGTGACCTATCCGCGCGCCGGCAATCTCGGCGGCGGCGGTTTCATGCTCATACACCTGGCAGATGAAGATCGGCAAACGTTTATCGACTACCGTGAAACCGCACCGGCGGCCGCTTCACGCGATCTCTTTTTGAATGACAAAGGCGAGGTCGACAAGCAACGCGTGTATTTCAGCCACCAGTCCGCGGGTGTGCCGGGCACTGTGGCAGGACTGCTCCATGCGCAGGAGAAGTACGGCGTGCTGTCACGCAAGACGGTACTGGCACCGGCCATCGCCCTGGCCAGAGAGGGTATCGAAGTAAGTTACGCGCTGAACTTCGAGATCGGTGCGCGTGCGCAACAGCTGGCGCGCAACCCGGAGGCGGCGCGACTCTTTCTCCAGGCGGATGCCACAGCACCTACAATCGGATCGACCTGGAAGCAGCCCGAACTGGCCAAAACACTGGGCCACATCAGCGACAAGGGCTTCGACGGTTTCTACCGGGGCGATACGGCCGAAAAAATCGTGCAGGAAATGCAGCGCGCAGAAGGACTGATCAGCGCCGCCGATCTTGCAGGCTACCGTGTTGTTGAACGCGAGCCCGTGCGCGGCAGCTACCGCGGCTTTGAAATCACCTCGGCACCCCCGCCCTCCTCCGGCGGCATTCACATCATACAAATGTTGAACATCCTGGAAGGCTTCGACCTGCAGAGCATGGGCCACAACTCCGCCGACTACCTGCATCACCTTACCGAGAGCATGAAGCTGGCCTACGCTGACCGCAGCGAGTACCTGGCCGACCCGGATTTCGTCGATGTACCGGTGGCCGCACTGACCGACAAGGCCTACGCTGCGAGACAACGCGCGCTGATTGCGCGCGATCGCGCCACACCCTCAGCGGCCATCGCACCCGGCCGCGTGCTGACACCGGAAGGCAGCGATACCACACACTTCAGCGTGGCAGACAGGTTCGGCAACGTAGTCAGCAACACCTACACCCTCAACTTCAGCTTCGGCTCACATATCGCCGTGCCGGGAACAGGCATGTTGCTCAACAATGAGATGGGTGATTTCGCGTCCCGCCCGGGAACCGCCAATGCCTACGGCCTCGTACAGGGCGAGGCGAACCGAATCGAACCGCGCAAACGACCCCTGTCGTCAATGAGCCCCACCATTGTTTTCCGGGACGGCGAGCCCTGGCTGGCTACCGGCAGCCCCGGCGGGAGCATTATTATCAACACCGTGCTGCAAACCGCCCTGAACGCGATGGAATTTGATATGAACATTGCGGCGGCCGCTGCTGCGCCGAGAATTCATCACCAGTGGCTGCCCGACCTGCTGCGCATCGAGCAGGGTGTGAGCGCCGATACCATCAAGCTCCTGCAATCCATGGGACACGAACTGGAAGTGGGCAACCGCACCCAGGGCAGAACCAATTCGATACTGCTGCAGGATGGCTGGCTGTATGGCGCGACGGATGCGCGACGTCCGGGCGGCTGGGTGGCCGCGTACTGAAATCCTATTTCGGCAATCTGACCTTCGCGGTCTGCCGGCTGAGTGCGACCAGCGAGCCCGCGCTGTCCCAGTACTCACCGTCCGCTTCAACAACACCCTCGGTGACATAGCGTGATACCAGCCGGGCCTGCAGTGGCCCGGGCACAGGATGCGCGCGCACCTGCACGGTCAGTTCAACGGTCGGCACCCAGCCTATGGGTCCAACCACTGAGAGCACTGGCGGCGGAAATGCGTCAGCGAACATCAGCAGAGAAATCACGTCCGGTGCGGTGCCGTCGCGATGCTGCACCCAGCCACCAAACTCCCCACTGCCGTTGGGTTTGCGCTCACTGAAAACCTCTTTACCGCCAATCAGGCGCAGTTCGGCGCGCTGGCGAAACTCCACGCCCTTTTGTGGGGAGGGTTCACATTCCTCCCAGGGCTTGAACTCGGGCCGCGCAACGCCCGACCAGTTTTCACCCGAGAGGCGATTCAGATCGGTGTACGCCGCGGTGACTTTGATTTTCAGATCGCCCTGCTGGAACATCGACACTTCTGCGAAACTGGTACTGCGTCCGGTGCGCAACACTTTCACCTGGCACTCGATGGGCCCCAGTGCAGTGGGCGCCAGGTAAAACGCGTTCACGCTCAGGGGGTCTGCATGCGGCAGCTCCGCGCGCAGAGCCCGCCCGGCAATCGCCAATACGTAGCCGCCATTGGGTACCTCGCCAATGCGCCAACCCTCATGTAACTCGCCGCAATACTTGCCGTCGGCGACCTTCTCCACCGCGGTATCGCGCTCAAACTGCCCCATCAGGCGCTCCCTGTGTCAATACGTTGTCAGCTTTGAAGGCGGGTATTCTGTCTGCACTTCTGTGGAATGTATATACTTGGGCTTCAAGCAGGTGTTCTGTGGTATGTCAGAGTCCATGTCATTTCCCGTCCAACCCCAAGGCGCGCCCTGCGCTCTGCTATTGCTTGCGCCGCTGTTGCTCAGCCTGGGCGTGGCAATGCCCGCTCTCAGTCTGAGCAGCGACGGCGAGCAGTCTTTAACTGCGAGCGCAGCCGCCTCCAGGATGAACGCGGTGGAACGCGAAGTAGAAATCGATTTTCGCCAGTACGAGTCGCAGATCGAGGCACTCGAAATTCAGCATGGCGCGTACGCAGCCGGGTTGTCCGAACCGCTGTTGGGTCTGGGTCTGGCACTGCAATCGCAGGGGCGTCACGACGAGGCGGTCGAACTCTTCAAGCGCGGTGTTCACCTTGCACGTATTAACGATGGTCTGCACAGCGCTGCGCAAATCCCGCTGCTACAGGGCGAGATATCAAGCCATCTGGCCAGTGGCGACTACGCATCGGTGGAGGACAGGCAGCGCTACCTCTACCGCGTACAACTGCGTTCCCGTGGCTCGACCGAGGGGCTGGCGCCCATATTCCTGCAACAGGCTGAGTGGCAGTACCAGGCCTATCGTCTGGGCGTGGGCGATCCGGGCAGCCGCCTGGGCAATATGCGCAGACTCTACCTGGGTGCCTACAACGATGTCACACAGCGCGAGGGAACTCGTTCGCCTGCTGTCATACCCCCACTGCACTACCTGATGCGCACCTATTACCTGATCGCGGACTACAATCCACCGGCCGAACCGGCAGATTCCCAGGGCTGGGCCAAAGACTTATCGAAACAAAAGGAAAGTCTTGGCAAAACCCGCAATTACACCCAGGGCCGCGCGGTCATCACGATGCTGTACGGTCTTGAGCAGGAGGCCGCGGACGAAATCTCCCCGGGCACCGCCAGGGCCCGGATCATGCTTGGAGACTGGCATCTGTACAATAACCGGCATGACGCTGCGCGCGCGGCCTACACCACTGCGCTGGAGGAACTTGACGCCCTGGGCGCTGCCCAAGCACAGAAAGACGCCGTGCTTGGCCAGCCAGTGCCGTTGCCCGATATCGACGGCTTGCGGCCCCTGTCACTGACCCGGGGACAGGCGGCAAAAGGCGATATTATGTTGCAGTACACTGTCAATCGCAGCGGCCGCGCAGTCGATATCACGCGGCTGGACACCAACGAAGCGCTGAATGGCAAAGCCCGGCGTGTGGAAAGACATCTGCGCAGAACCAAGTTCCGGCCCCGCTTTGAGGGCGGGCAACCGGTGGACACCGAGAACCTTGTCTATGCAGTCGATATTGAGTAAAACGCACCGCAGCTTGAATCGCCTCACCCTGGCCGGTGGATGTCTGGGCCTGTGCGCGCTCCTTGCCGGCTGCCCCATGGCCAGCAATCCCTCGCAGGATTCCGGCAGCAGCGCCCCCTCGATACCTGGCGCCAGCAAGTCCCCCATTCCCGGCGGTGGCGCCTCGACCCCGCCCGGCACAAGTGCTGGCATGCCCGGCAGCAGCCCCGATGGCAGCACTGATGGCAGCACTGACGGTCAACCCGACGGTAGCCCGGATGGCCTGCCACAGGGCACCGCCGACAACGGCAGCGCAGAACCTGGCTTCGACCCGGCGGAGGGGGAAGGTCTGCCCGACCTGAGCGACGACGCGCCGGTAACACGCAGCAGCGACCCAGCGCCAGGCATGGAGGCCGGCGGTACCGGGTCAGGGCAGGAGCCCGGCATCGGCTCCCCAACGGCTGCTGGCCAGGGTTCCGAGCCAGTAGCTAATGCAGGTACGAGTACAGGTGCCGGCAACCCAAACCCGACCAACGGCCCCATGACCCATGCCGAACAGGTGGCCGTGCTGGACGCCGAACTGGAGCGCTCCACCGGCGACTTTGACGACCTCATCCTCGAGGAGCAGGCGGAGCAGCGGCGACAGGAACGGGAACGCGCGTCACAGACCGCATCCTCCGCGCCCCCTGCGACCACACCGACCACACCGACACAGGCCTCACGCGGTGGTGGCTACGGCGGCGGTATGGCCCCCGGTGCCGGAGGTGGCGCCGCGCCGACAGACCCGGTGAAATTTCCTCCCCCCAAAGACATCCCCAGCGGTGACGATGACGACGTGGTGGCGCGCCAGTTGCGTGAAGCGGCCATGCGCGAACCGGATCCGGCGGTGCGCGAAAAGCTGTGGGAAGAGTATCGCAAGTACAAGGGGCTCGATTAATGCGCGGCCTGAATTGCCAACCGGCCCTGGGCCTGATAGCTCTGCTTCTTCTGGCGGGTTGCGTATCGAAATCTGTCACCAGCACCCGGGTGCCCGCCATTGAGACGCCGGATACGCCCGTACCTGAGGAGTTGCTGCTGGATGTCGGCGTGGTCGTGTTTGACCCGGGCCTTGATGTTTTGGATGACGAGCCGGACATTCCTGTTTACCCCGAGGTACGGCGCGCTGAGGCGCTGTTCCTGCCTAATCAGTTGACCGTCGCGCTGCAGGACAGCGGTGCCTGGGGCGCAGTGCGCGTCTTACCGGACGAAGAACAGAGCAGCGATCTATTAGTGCACGGTAAAATCCTGCACTCCGACGGCGAAACGTTAAAACTGGCGATCACTGCGGTCGATTCCCGGGGCGTCACATGGCTGGAGGAAACCTATCAGGGCACCGCCAGCAGCTACGCCTACACCGTCACAGCGCGCACGGAAACTGACCCCTTCCAGGCCGTGTACCACACCATTGCCAATGATCTACTGGAAGCAATGCAGTCGGTCCCCGCCAAGGACAGGCGCGAGGTGCGCCTGGTGACCGAACTGCGATTCGCGCGCAGTTTCTCGAACGAGGCATTTGGTGGCTACCTGGATAAAGAAGATCGCGGCAGGTACACCATCATGCGACTGCCTGCGGAGCAGGATCCCATGCTGGCACGGGTGCGAAAAATTCGTGAACGCGATCATCTCTTTATCGACACACTGCAGGATTACTACGTCAACTTTGACGAAATCATGACCCAACCCTACAACGAATGGCGCAAACTCAGTTACGAAGAAGTGATTGCCATACGCGAACTGAAAGCCGAGAGCATGCGCGACATGATCACGGGCGTAGTGGCAGTGCTGGGCGGCATCGCTGCCCAGATTGAGGGCGACCACCCGGCTTCCCGCGCTGCAGGCCAGGTAGCGGTGCTTGGCGGCGCATACATCCTCAAGAGCGGCCTGTACAAGCGCAATGAAACGCAGATACACGTCGCCGCGCTGGAGGAACTGGGCCTGTCGCTGGAAGCGGAGATCGCGCCCAAAATTATCGAGGTTGAGGATCGCACCGTCACTCTCAGCGGCAGCGTGGAAGAACAATACGCCCAGTGGCGCGAACTATTGGCAGATATCTACCGCACCGAAATTGGAGAGCTAGAGGCAATGTCCGCCGAAGTGGCCGGCCCTGATACACTGTAAGGCGACCAACACACGGCAATACTCCGACTCCCGGCATGACATCCCACAACGAGCCAGTTCAGCCAGCCCGCTTTGACGTAGCAGACTCCGCCCCGGCCGAGGACAGCGCAACGCCGGTGACACACCCCGCGCCCGGCAGCGAAGGGCGCTGGATCATGCCGGTGCTGGGCCTGCTGATCGCGCTGGCCTTCCTGGTTATTTTCTGGTTGCCCGGGAAAATCGCTCCGTCTATAGCTCCCGCTGTCGATAACAACGACAGTAAAAGCGCAGTGGAATATAGCCCTGGCGAGACGGCTGCCAGAGGCGAGCCATCATCGAAAACAACGGACGGAGTTGCCGCGCCGGAACAGGCAGCGGACAAATCACCCTGGGCCGATGCGCAACAGGCGCGCCTGCGCCTGGAAGCGCAGGACATTCTGGCAGAACTGCTGGATCTGCAGTTTGCGCTGGAGGAGCAGGGTGTCGAGGCCTGGGCACCGGGTGTCTACGCCGATGCCAGGGCAAATGCCGCGGAAGGTGACAGGTTGTACCGCAGCCAGCGCTACACAGACGCCACCGTCGAATACCGCAAGGCGCTGACCTCTCTGCAAACGCTGTCCTCGGAACTGCCGCAACTGCTCGAACAAAAACTCAGGGAAACAGCGAGCAGTATCGCCCGCGGCGACACCGCCGGTGCCAGCGCGGCACTGGCAGCGGCTTCCGCGATGGATCCGGAAAACAAAGAAATTCCCGCGCTACGTGCGCGCCTCGATACGCTGCCTGAGGTACTGGAAAACCTGGGACAGGCGAGCAAGCGCGAGGCCGAGGGCGAACTGGACGCCGCCGCGCAACTGCTGGCGGCAAACCTGGCGCTGGATCCCCTGCACAAAAGTAGTGCGCAGACCCTGGATCGCCTCCGGGTTGCCATCAGAGAACGGGATTTTCAGGGTGAGATGAGCCGTGGCTATGCCCTGCTTGACGCCGCGCAATTTACTGCAGCGCAGGCGGCATTTAACACCGCGCTTGAACTGCGGCCGGATTCCGCGGAGGCCAAGAGCGCGCTGCTCGAGGTGGAGGCCGCTGCTACCAACAGTTCACTGGCCGCGCTGCAACGCAAAGGCGCGGCGCTGCAACAGCAAGAACGCTGGAGCGATGCACAGGCGGTGTACGAGCGCGCCCTTAAAATTGACGACAGCGTGCTGTTCGCCAAAGAGGGTATGGCAAAGGCCAGCGAACGCGCCCGCCTGGACAAGCAGTTTCGCAGCATACTCGAGGAGCCCGCACGGCTGGAGGAGCCCGCCGTGGCACAGGAGGCTTCGGATTTTCTGCGCCACGCGCGACAGATAAAGCCGTCGGGCAAGCTGCTGCAGTCACAGATCAGCCGCCTCGACGAGCTGCTGCGCCTGGCCAACACCCCCGTACCGGTAACGCTACGCTCCGACGGCGAAACCGAGGTCACCGTGTACAAGGTCGCCCGCCTGGGCGGGTTTCGCCAGCACGAGCTGGACTTAAGACCCGGCAAGTACACCGCCGTGGGAACGCGGGTGGGTTACCGCGACGTGCGCAGGGAATTCCAGGTGCAGCATAACGAAGAGCCGCTAATCGTCACGGTTGTTTGCAGTGACCCCATCTGAGCATCCGAAAGCGCATGCAAACGGCGATGCAATCCAGCCGGCGGGGTTTACACCGCTGGGCAGTGCGGAGCATGACGCCCCGCGCCAACGGTTTAATCGCCTGCAGCCGAAGAAACTCGCCATCGCCCTCCTGCTCATCGCATTTCTGGGCGCGCTACTGTTCCTGATCAATGCGCGCTCGCTACAAGTGGCTGTGGTTGCGGAGACGGCCACTGAAATTTCCATTCCCGGACTCGCCCTTCCCTTCGGAGAACGCTACCTGCTACTTCCCGGGGAGCACACCGTTCACCTTTCCGCTGAAGGATACCTGCCCCTCACGACAACCGTGGAAGTGGACGGGCGGGAAAACCAGAGTGTCGAGTTTGCACTACAACCGCTGCCGGGGCGCCTGTCCATTGATTCAACACCCCAGGGCGCCACGGTCAGCGTTGACGGCGAGATACTGGGGACCACCCCTGTCACGGACATTGCACTGAGCGCGGGCAGTCATGAACTGGTTCTCCAGGAAGCGCGCCACCTCACCATGCGCCAGACGCTACAAATGACGGGGCGCAACGTAGAGCAGCAACTGCAACTGGAGTTGCTGCCGGCCTGGGCAGAGGTGTCTATCGACAGCCTGCCCGCAAACGCCGCTGTCCTGGTGGACGGCGCGATTGTGGGCCAGACCCCCGCACAACTGGAACTGTTGCAAGGTGAACACAAGTTAGCGCTACAGCTGCCTGGCTACGCCACCTGGGAGCGGGAACTGCGGATCAACGCTGGCCAGTCGCTGACACTTGGCGAGATCACGCTGCAACCAGCCGATGGGTCGGTAGAGCTCGATAGCATACCCAGCGGAGCCAACGTCACTGTCAACGGTGTATTCCACGGGCAGACGCCGCTTACGTTGCAACTGGATCCCGACATGCAACATGAGCTGTCCCTCTCGCGTCCCGGTTACCAGCGCTACACACAGGTACTCAATGTGGCAGCGGCAGATAGCTCGGCACAAACCATCGAGTTGCAACCGCTACTGGGAGAAATACGATTCAACATTCGCCCGGCCAGTGCCGTGCTGTATATCCAGGGGCGCGCCGTGGGCAGCGGAAGCCGCACAGTCTCACTGCCGGCCGTGGCGCAAACCGTTGAGGTCAGACTTCCCGGCCACGCGAGCCAGCGCCGGCGCATTACGCCGCGGCCAGGGCTGCAGCAGGTCGTCGACATCAACCTCCTCACCGAACGCGAGGCGGTGCTGGCGAGGCTACCCGCGGAATCAAGGAATCCGGTCGGCCAGACAATGCGCCTGTTTATACCCGCTGAGTCAGAGCTTGCGAGCTTCGAAATGGGCGCCTCGCGCCGTGAGCCCGGCCGCCGTTCGAATGAAGTGCAGCGCAACGTGACCTTGCAGCGCATGTTCTACCTGTCGACCAGTGAAGTCACCAACGCGCAGTTTCGTCGGTTCCAGGCTGATCACAACTCCGGGCTGGTCAACGGCCGCAGTTTGAATCGTGACAGTCAGCCCGCGGTGCAGCTAAGCTGGCAGCAGGCCGCCTCGTTCTGTAACTGGTTGAGCCGCAGTGAGGGTCTGACACCGTTCTACAAGGAGGATCGCGGGATAATTATCGGCTACCAGCCAAGCTCTACCGGCTATCGCCTGCCCACCGAGGCGGAGTGGGCCTGGGTTGCGCGCAGCAAGGGCTCAGCGCTGCTCAAATTCCCCTGGGGTGACACGTTCCCGCCGAAGAAAAAAGTAGAGAACTACGCTGACCGCAGTTCGGCCTTTATCACTGGCCGCGTATTGAACCACTACGACGACGGCTTTGTGGTCAGTGCACCTGTCGCTTCTTTCGGCGCAAACCAGCACGGCATACACGACCTGGGTGGCAATGCAGCTGAGTGGGTGCACGATGTCTACACCATACCGGAAGCCGGCACAGCCAGCGCAACAGACCCTATGGGCCCGCAGACGGGTGACAATTACGTCATTCGCGGCGCAAGCTGGAGTATGGCCCGACTGCCACAGTTGCGCCTGAGCTACCGGGATTATGGGCAAGCCGGTCGCGATGACGTAGGATTCCGCATAGCCCGTTACGCGGAGTAGATCATGTCAGCCGGAAACTGCGAGCCGCAGGCTCGCGTCGCCAAAGTCGTTCAGCAGTTATCAACGCTGCACGCGAAATTTTTCAGTGCGGTGATACTGATGTTGGCACAGGCGATCTTCGCGTGCGGTAATGTCCATGCGCAAGTGGATGAACAGGGCGGCGACCGAACGAACAACGCTGGTGAGGAAACGTCCGTGACGCAGGAGTCCCCCACTGAGGGGGGCGACGCGGACAACAATGGAACACCTGCCGGCGAGGAAGAAAACACCTCGCCGTACGACTACCGCTCCTCCGAAGAGATTTCCGAAGACCGGTCAGTCTCATTCCCGGTGGACATATAGGAAAAACCATGAAAAACAGATTGTCCTCGGAGTTTATATTCCAGCTTTTCGCCCTGCTGATTGCAGTTATCGTCGTACACGCAGTCTATGTGGGCGCTATTCGACCCAGTGCTGATGCGCAGCTAAAGCAGCAGGCAGAACTGCTGGCAGCAGGGACAGACTTCACACCTGAACGCACGCTCACCGTGGTAATCCGCGATTTCGAGCAGGAGGCCTGTTTTATTCTTTTGATCTGGGCGCTGGCTATCATGGGCTACAAGGGCCTGCGCACAGCCCGTGAAGGGGACCTGCTGCAGCGCAGCCTTCTGGACATCCCCGAGGGCACCAGCGTACTGCCCGAAGACGCACGAGAATTCAGTCGCGCACTGGAAGCACTGCCTGAGCAGGAACAGGACTACCTGTTACCGCGTACGCTGCTGTCCGCACTACAGCGTTTCGCCACCACCGGCAGCATTCAGGCGGTCTCTGACACGATCAAGGAAAACTGCGAGGTAGAGTCCGATCGTCTCGATTCGGAGATGTCGATGGTGCGCTACATAGCCTGGGCAATTCCCTCCATCGGCTTTATCGGCACCGTACGCGGTATTGGTGACGCCCTGGGCCAGGCCTACAAAGCAGTAGAGGGAGACATTTCCGGTGTCACCGCCAGCCTTGGGGTTGCTTTTAACTCCACCTTTGTCGCCCTTGTTCTGAGCATCATCATCATGTTCTGCCTGCACCAGCTACAGCTTTCGCAGGAGCGCCTGGTGCTGGACTGTCAACGCTACGCTGACAAGCGCCTGCTGCGTTTTCTGGTAGCGCACTGATGGTTCCAGCCCTACTGGACATCAACGACTGTAACCTGGTGCTGTGGCACGAGGATCAGCGTGTACAAAGCCCGGGATACGCGCTGCACCGCGACAGTCGCTACCTGTTCGGGAATGACGCACGAGCAGCGGCACGCTTACAGCCGCGAAACGTCAACACGCGCTACTGGTGGCACCTGAGCACAGAACCACTGCAGCCCGAACTGGGCACGGCAAGGCACAGCGCAGATCTTGCGCACGCGCACCTGCAGGCTTTGCACGCCGAGGGGGGCAATGCAGCGGAAGTTATTTTTTCAGTTCCGGCGAGCATGCAGCGCGAGCAACTGGCCCTGCTGCTGGGCATAGCACGGGCATGCCCCTTCAGCGCGGTGGGGCTGGTCAACCGCAGCGTGTTACTGGCCAGCCTGCACGCGCGTGAGGCACAGTTGTGGCACCTGGAATTGCAGTTGCACCAGTCACTGCTAACCAGAGTGGATGCAGATGAAACCACCGTCTCTCTGCAGGAGCATATTGCCCTGCCTGGCTACGGGTTATTGCAACTTCAGGAGAAAATCGTGGAAATCGTGGCGCGCGAGTTCGTGCGCCAGACGCGCTTCGATCCAAGGCGCAGTGCGGCCAGTGAACAAAAGCTGTACGACGCTTTACCTTCCGCCCTGAGGTCGCTGCAAACGAGTACCGAAACGAACGTTGAGATCGATGGTTACCGCGCCCGTATCGCACGCAGCGATCTCGTAAAGGCCAGCGAGGGGCTCCGACGCAGTATTGAAGAAACGTCAAACGGCTCACCCGCGCCGATGATTGCCGACCCACTTGCGGCATTACTGCCGGGCTTTGTCGACGCACTGACAGGGGCCTGCATCATCGATCAAGATGACCTGCACAACGCAATGTCATCGCAACTTGAACATCTCGTACAGCGCGCCGCGAACCTGCACTACATCACCGCCCTCCCCCGACTCGAACCCAATACAGCCGCCAGCACCCCCCCGATCGACCCGGTGGCGCAGCCGCCCGCTCGCGCTGCAGCTACCCATTTACTGAATGGCCACAGCGCGGTAACACTGGCGGAGGCCAGCAGTCTGCTGCCCGATGGTTGCGCGCTGCGACATGAGAAAGATGGCTGGCAACTAGCGGTACAAGGCGCCAGCGCCAGCGTAAACGGGGTACGGGTAGACAACGAATCGGTGCTGGTGGCGGGCGACCAGTTGGAAATTGACGGTCACAGCTTCACCGTCATCAGCGTGCAGGATTAGGCCAAGTGGCAAGGAAGAAACGCACCTTCAATACTTTCAACCTCAGCTTTCTGGACATAATGTCCTGTGGCTTTGGCGCCGTGGTGCTGGTCTTCCTGATAATGAACCATGCGATTGAGGACCTCAGCCTTGAACTGAACGAAAACCTGCTGTCCGAGGTCAACATGCTTGACGAGCAGGTGACCGAAGGCGAGAAAGGCCTCGTCGCACTACGCAACACACTGTCCAACGTTGACCTGAAAGTCGTTGAAGCGCAGGGCCTGGCCACACGCATCCTGGAAGAACAGAGCGAGTGGGAAGCAAGGATTTCTGCAATTCGTGAGGATGGCTTCGTGGATAGCGCCGCGGTCGATGACCTGAAAGCCGAAATTCAGCAGCTCGAGGTTGAGGTGGAAAAGCTGCGCTCCGCCAGCGAAAAGAACAGCGGGAGTCAGGTGCGCCAGTTCATCGGCAAAGGCAACCGACAGTATTTGACCGGTCTGCACCTGGGAGGGCGTAACATCGCCATACTGGTGGACACATCTTCGAGCATGCTGGCGGACAAGCTGGTACAGATTATCCGCCTGCGCAATATGGACACGGAAGTGCAGAAAAAGGCGGACAAGTGGTCGCGCACGCTCAAGACCGTAGACTGGATAACAGCGCAACTGCCGGTGGCGTCAAAGTACCAACTCATCGCGTTCAACACCGAGGCGCGCTATGTACTGCCCCAAACCGAGGGCGAGTGGCTCAGCGTATCCAACCGCCAGCAACTGGATGATGCGGTAGCGGCACTCTACGACACACTGCCCACGGGCGGCACCAATCTGTACCGCGCCTTCGCAGCACTGCGCGCGTTGACACCACAACCGGATAACGTTTTTCTGATCACAGACGGCCTGCCGACGCTGGGCGAGAAGGCGGCAAAAGGCAGCAAGATCAGCGGCAGCGAACGTGTACGGCTTTACCGACAGGCAAGGGAGCAACTTCCCAAGGGAGCTACCGTCAACGTCATTCTCGCGCCCCTGGAGGGTGATCCGTTGGCGGCATCGGAGTTCTGGAAGCTGGCGCAATCCACCGGCGGCTCCTTTCTCAGCCCGGCAAAGGACTGGCCCTGATGGCTCGGCGCCGACAAAGAGCCCCCGAGGAGTTCTCGCTCTCCTTCCTGGATGTCATCTGCTGCGGTTTTGGCGCCATTATCCTGTTGCTCATGATCACCAAAACCGTGGAGCCGCAGATCATTGAGGCCTCGACTATCAACCTGGAGGGGCGATTAGCGGCACTGCAGGCGCAGGTCTTCGAGATTCGCGGCGAATCGCGCATCCTCAATCGCGATCTGAACGCGAAGCACGAGCAGCTGTCAGAGTATGAAGAACGCATCGCCATCCTGCGCGGAGAACTGGCCAGCACCCGCAGCCGCCATGACACCGTACTGGTGCAAACGCGGAGCAACGCGGTGATATCGTCCGAGTTGGCCCAGGCAAGGCAGGATCTCACTGAGGAAATGGAACGCTTACTGGGCAGGCAATACCAGTCCAGGAATCAGCTGATCGGGGGTATTCCAGTAGACAGTGAATACATTATTTTTATCATCGATACCTCCGGTTCCATGCGCAGCGCCTGGAACCGCGTGATACAGGAAGTGGAGGCCACCCTGAGTATTTATCCCGGGGTAAAAGGCATCCAGGTGATGAACGACATGGGCAATTATCTGTTCAGCCGCTACCGCGGCAAGTGGATTCCAGACAGTCCCAGCCGTCGCAAACTCATTCTGAGCAATCTTTCGGGCTGGCACGTTTTCAGTAATTCCAGTCCTGTGGAAGGCATCACAGCGGCGATCCGCACCTTTTACGATCCCGAGAAAAAGATCAGCCTGTACGTATTCGGCGACGAATTTACCGGGAATTCCATCGCCCAGGTCGTCGACACCGTCGATGAGATCAACCGTGAGGACGCCAACGGCAACCGCCTGGTGCGCATTCATGCGGTGGGCTTTCCCATCGTATTTCGCCAGGCCGGTCATATGCAGCAAACGGGTATACGCTTCGCCACATTGATGCGTGAACTGACTCATCGCAACGGAGGCACCTTTGTCGCGCTGGACAACATCAACTGAGCGCTTTTTCACTGCACTACGTGTTTCGGTGATACCGCTGGCCCTGGCGCTTTCCGCCTGTGGCCCCGCTCATGTGCAGGTGGAGGGCGAGTTTCCTACACCGCTCATGGAGCCGCTACCACTGAAACTGGGCGTGTGGTACGCCGACGAATTCCGCAATCACGAGTTTCACGACGAGGCCAAAGCACCCGGAGATTCAGACTGGGTAGTGACTACCGGCCAGGCACAGGTAAACATGTGGGATACCCTGTTGCAGGGCATGTTCACTGAGGTTGTGCACCTGGAGAGCGAGCCGGGCACCGCGCCGTCCCAGATCGATCTGGACGGCGTACTCATTCCATCGGTAGACGAGCTGCAGTACGCTATTCCTACCCACACCAGCATCAAGGTGTACGAAATCTGGATGCGTTATCGTTTCAAGCTGGTTTCTCCCGCTGGCGAACCCATAGGGGAATGGACCATGGCCAGCTACGGAAAAACACCGACCGCGTTCCTGCAGAGCGATGAGGCGGCCGTCAACTTCGCCGCGGTCATGGCCCTGCGGGATGCCGGCGCCAACTTCGCAACCAGTTTTACCGACGTGCCTGTACTGCAACCGTGGCTGCAATCCCGGGGCATTGTGGCCGCAAAGCCCATTGCAGCGCCATGAAAAGTTCAGGCGAAGCGTGGAACCTGGCGGGAGGTGATGTCATGAAAGGACTCTGGCGCACTTGCGCGCTTACCTGCCTGGCGTTTGCCGTCACGGGCTGCGTCACTTCTACCGTCGACGAAATGGTGTTCAATGAGCCCACCGAGGGCATTGGAGAAGCGAGCGTGGTTATTCTCGGCCGCCGCCACGCCAGTGACTATGACACCGAGCCGGAATTTATCCGCTGTGTAGGCAATTACATTCAGGCCCGGGACGACTCCGTCACGGTCATCGGTGAGCTGGAATTCCTGAACTCGCTGTACCCCTGGTTCGAACCGCGAACAGCGCCGCTGCGACCGGTTGACCTGGAAAAACTCCTTGAGCATAAGCCTGTCATGGACAAGGCAGCCGAGTTGAAGATTGAATACATGATCTGGATCGACGGCAACACGGTGCGCACCGATGCAGCCGGATCCCTGGCCTGCGCGATAGGCCCGGGCGGAGGTGGTTGCTTTGGCTTCAACACCTGGAGCAACGACGCCAATTATGAAGCGACCATCTGGGACTTTACAGATCGAGCAGAAGTTGGCCGCATGAACACTACCGCCACCGGGCAATCCTATATGCCTGCGCTGGTGGTACCCATTCCCATTATCGCGCCGGTGCAGGGGACGGCCTGTGACAGTCTTGCCGAGCAGTTGCTGGCCTATCTTTCGAGCGAATACTAGTGCGTAAGGAGAGCACCGTGCGTCACGTTATTTCTCCCTGTCTCGCGCTGTTGTGGCTCTGCCTGCTCTCGGGCTGCGCCGGCAATCCTGCCTCAGGCGGCAGCGCCGTGGTGTTTTCCAGTACCAGTGGCGAAATCCGCATCGGCAGGGAAGCACATGAA
>JAUHYL010000076.1 GCA_030426545.1 Gammaproteobacteria bacterium | reverse complement strand
GCGATGTTCTGATTCTGGCACTTGGGGCAGCGCAATTCCGCGCTGAGGCGTTGGTAGCGAAGTTCCAATGCGGGATCGCTGAACTCGTAGGTCTCAATCACAGCATAGGAAGGATGCGCCACGCCCAGGCAAAGAAGCAGGAATAGTGCTCGCAGCATGTTCACCGCCCCGCCTCGGCAGTCAGTTGCTGATAAATTGGTTGCAGCGTGTTGCGCCACACACGCTCGTCCACCACACCCACATGCCGATAGCGCACCACACCCTGGTCGTCGAGCAGAAAAGTCTCCGGTGCGCCATACACGCCAAGATCAAGACCCAGGCTGCCCTCCCTGTCCGCGATGTTCAGCCGGTAGGGGTCACCCAGTTGCTCCAGCCACTGACGCGCCGCCGCATCCTCGTCTTTATAGTTCAGCCCGAAGATGGCGACACCGGACTGCGCGAGTTCCAGCAGATAGGGATGTTCAACACGGCAGGATACGCACCAGGTAGCCCAAACATTGAGCAGGCTGACCTCCCCTACGATGCTCGAGCGATCAAGAAGCTGGCCCGTTGCCAGGTTGGGCAGAGAAAACGCAGGCAACGGCCGGTCAATCAGCGCCGAGGGCAGTTCCTTGGGATCCAGCGACAGCCCGCGAAACAGGAAAAGAGCCAGTACGGCGAACAGAAACAGCGGTATGAACAGCTTTACCCTAGCGAGCACCGGCCAACTCCCCGGCTTTGACCGGCGCACTGGAGCGCTGCCGACGATAGCGCCGATCAGCCACTGTGCAGAACCCACCCAGGGCCATCATGATGGCGCCCAGCCACATCCAGCGCACCATGGGCTTGTAGTGCAGGCGCATGGCCCAGGCTCCCTCTTCGCCGATGGGTTCACCCATGGCGACAAACAGGTCGCGGAACAGGCCCGCGTCAATCGCCGCTTCGGTCATGACCTGTCCCGATGCAGTGTAACGCCGTTTCTGCGGCGCCAACTCCGCGATCAGTTCTCCATCCCGGTAAACCTCAAAGCGCGCCTCGTCGGCCACAAAGTTGGGGCCCTGGATGGGCACTACTTCAAGAAAACGAAATTCGTAGCCTGCCAACGCATGTGAATCGCCGGCCATCATCTTTAAATCGTGCTCCTGGTTATACTGGCTGGTCGCCACGACACCGATGATAGCGGCAGCAAACCCAGTGTGAGCAACAACCATGCCGATATAACTGGGCGTCAATCGGTTCACGCCGGCGCGCAGCGTGCTGCCGCTGCGTACGCGGTACCAGACATCACGCACCAGCCCCAACACCAGCCAGGCCGCCAACAGCACGGCAAGTGCCACCCAGACGTTGTACGGTGAATTCAGCAGCGGCAGTGTAATACCGCAGGCGATCGCCGCAACAGCGGCAAGCCAGAGTTCGCTGCTCCAGCGTGCAACGCGATCGCGCTTCCAGCGTGATACCGGCCCGAACCCCATCACCGGCGCCAGCAAAGCCATCAGTGGTACGAAAACCGCGTTGAAGTACGGTGGCCCCACAGACACCTTACCCATGCCCAGCGCGTCAACAATCAATGGGAACAGGGTGCCAAACAACACCGTGAGGGTCGCCACCAGGAACACCACGTTGTTCACCAGCAAAAGGCTCTCGCGAGATACCCATTCGAAACGCACGCGACTGCTGACGGCAGGCGCACGCAACGCGTAGAGCGTGAGGGAACCGCCTACCACTAGCGCCAGAAAGACAAGGATAAACATGCCGCGGTCTGGATCATTGGCAAAGGCATGTACCGACGTCAGCACACCGGAGCGCACCAGGAACGTACCCAGCAAACTCAGCGAAAAGGCAAAAATTGCCAGCAACACTGTCCAGCTCTTGAACAGGCCGCGTTTTTCGGTGACCGCCAGCGAGTGCACCAACGCGGTTCCCGCCAGCCAGGGCATGAAGGACGCATTTTCCACCGGGTCCCAGAACCACCAGCCGCCCCATCCGAGTTCGTAATAGGCCCACCAACTGCCCAGCATGATGCCCAGTGTCAGGAACGCCCAGGCGACGTTGGTCCACGGCCGCGACCAGCGCGCCCAGGCTGCGTCAAGACGGCCTCCAAGCAGCGCCGCAATCGCGAACGCAAAGGCCACCGAAAACCCCACGTACCCCATGTACAGCAGTGGCGGATGAATGATCAGCCCGGGATCCTGCAACAGTGGGTTGAGATCGTTGCCATCGACGGGCGGCACCGGCAGGTTATGCGCGAAGGGATTGGAGGTGAACAGTGAAAATGACAAAAAGCCGACGGAAATGATGCCCATCACTGACAGCACACGCGACAGCATCAACAGGGGCAGTTCGCGACTGAAGATCGCCACCGCCGCGGTCCAGCCGCACAGGATTAACGCCCACAACAGCAGCGACCCTTCATGGTTGCCCCACACTGCGGAAAACTTGTAAATGTCGGGCAGCAAACTGTTGCTGTTTGAGGCCACTACCTTCAGCGTGAAGTCATCCTGTAAAAAGGCCCAGGTTAGACAGGCAAAGCTGATGGCGACCATGCACAGCATACCCAGTGCCAGTCCCGGTGCCAGCGCCATCGCGTCTCGATTGCGACGCCAGGCACCCAACAGGGGAACGGTGCTGAGCAGGCAGGCAAACACCAGCCCGAGGATCAACGCGAAGTGACCGAATTCAGCGATCACTGCGGCACGCCCTTGTGATCGTAGCCGGACTTTTCCAATGCCTCGGCCACTTCCGGCGGCATGTAATTTTCATCGTGTTTGGCCAGTACTTCCGTTGCCTGCAGCACACCGGCTTCATTCAAAACGCCTGCGGCAACCGCGCCCTGCCCCTCGTCGAACAGGTCGGGAAGAATGCCCTCGTAAACAACCTCGACGCTGGCTTGGTAATCGGTCAGGCGAAAAGACACCGCCAGGCTGTCGGCAGCGCGCCGCACGCTGCCCTCCTCGACCATTCCGCCAACCCGCAGCGGCTGCCCCACCGGTGCCATACCGGCGGCTACCTCGGCGGGCGGGAAAAACAAATTAATATTGCCGCGCAGCGCATACGTGACAAGGCCGATAGCGACCGACGAAAATACGACGATAAACAGAACCAGCAAGAGGCGCTGGCGTCGCACGGGATGCATCAGGCGCCCTCCGCCGGCGATTGCGGCGCACCAGTGGCCCGCCTTGCCTCGCCTTCCAACTCACGCAAGATTCGCCGACGGCGACGCTCGGGGGTCAGCAACAGCAGACCAATCACGATAAAAGTAATGGCATAGGCCGCCCAGACGAAAGCGCCGTGGCCGTCCATATAGAGCGCCGCCTGCAGGCTGTCAAAGTACATCAGGAGTCACCTTTGCTCGCAACGAGCTTGCGCACCCATCCGGTGCGTGATTCGCGCTGCAGTATCTCGGCGCGCATATTCATCAGCAGGCAGCACGTGAACAGTGCGTAAAAGGCACAGATCATCAGCAACAGGGGATAGAGCATGCTGCTGTCAATGGCTGACTCACCGGTAAACTTAATCGACGCCGGCTGATGCAGACTGTACCACCAATCGACCGACTTATAGATGATGGGAATATTGACCGTGCCGACAAGGCTTAACACAGCGCAGGCTTTACTCGCCGCTTCCTTGTTGTCGTAAGCCTCGTACAGGGCCACCACGCCCAGATAGAGAAACAACAGCACCAGCATGGACGTCGTGCGGCCGTCCCACACCCACCAGGTTCCCCAGGTGGGCTCGCCCCAGATACCGCCGGTCAGTAGTGCTGTAAAGGTCAGCGCGGCGCCAATCGGCGCGGTTGCCCGCATCGCGACATCCGCCATCTTCATGCGCCAGATCAGGCTGATCGCCCCGGCAATCGCCATGATGTAGTAAGCGGCCAACGACACAACCGACGTGGGAACATGGATATAAATGATCCGGTAGCTATTGCCCTGGCGAAAATCGGGCGCGGTAAACAACAGCCCCCACGCGGCGCCAACAAACAGCGCCAGCAGCGTAATCGGCAGCAACCAGCGCAGAATCGATCCGGAGATGGCATACAGCCAGGGCGGCGACCCGAGTTTATGAAAGAAAGACCACATAGCGGCGGCAATTATACAGTGCGCCGGAAGGCGAACAACTTAAACAGACGCAATACAGTTGGACAGACCATCAGGCATCCAAGCTGATACGCAGACCCGCCGCCACCGCAAGCGGCGCCAGCGCGATCCCCAGCGACAGCATGGCGCCCAGTATTGCCAGGTAGGGGGCCACGGGGATCCCCTCAACAGCACCACGCACTGCAGCCGAACCGAAGATCAGTACGGGAACGTAAAGAGGCAACACCAGCAAGGAGATCAACATTCCGCCGCGCTTCAGCCCCACCGTCAGGGCCGCACCAATACAGCCGATCAGGCTGAGGATGCCGGTACCCAGAAAAAGACTTGCGGCCAATGCGGGAATAGCGCTCGCCGGAAGATTCAACATCAATGCAAACACCGGCGATACCAGCGCGAGCAACAAGCCCGTTGTCAGCCAGTGCGCGGTGCTGTAAGTCAGCGCAGAAAAATACAGCGGCTGTGGCGACAGTAACAGTTGTTCCAGTGAACCGTCTTCAAAGTCGCCCCGAAAAACACTCTCGCTGGTGAGCAGGCAGGCAAGCAGTGCGATAATCCATAAGACGCCCGGCGCAAATGCCGCCAGTGTGTCCGGCGCGGGGCCAAGCCCCAGCGGAAACAGCGCCATCACAATGGCAAAAAACAACAGCGGGTTGATGATCTCTATCGGGCGGCGCAGCGCGAGCACGAGCTGTCGGCGCAACAGCCGCAGGAAGAAGCCTGCCGTACCGGGCGCATTCACGCGGCGGCCCCGGCGCCAACGACAACCCTGTGCACCTCACAATCAACCTCAAGCACCTGATGGGAAGTAACCAGCACGGCGCCGCCTTCTGCCACGTGCTCTACGAATCGCGCCTGCAGGGCAGCAACACCGGCATGATCGATCGCGGTAAAAGGTTCATCGAGTATCCACAGTGGATTGTTTGACAGATACAGCCGCGCAAGATTTACCCGTCGCTGCTGCCCGGCGGACAGCGAGTGGCAGGGCAAGCTTTCGTAGCCATAAAGACCTACTCTGGCGAGGGCATCGTCAATGTCTGCTTGCGCATAGTCCGCTTCGCCCGATGGATGCCAGGCAATGTTTTCGCGCGGCGACAATAGCGCCTTTACGGCGCTGTGGTGCCCCAGGTACAGCGGGTTCACTGCTCGCGTGACGGCGCCCTCATACCCGAAGCGGGAGAGCCCCGCGAGAATGCGCAGCAGGCTGGTCTTGCCCGCACCATTCTCGCCCTCTACCTGCCATAGCTGCCCGCGCGCAACCTGCAGCGACAACCCGCTGAACAAGTCGCGCCCACCACGGGTAAGGCTGAGATTTTCCGCCGCCAGCAGTGGCGTGCCGGCAGCATCGAATGACACTAGAGGTTTACCACCTGGATCGCCGGCATGTGCAAGTCACGATCGCAGGCAACGCCAGCGACTTCCAACGCCGCGAAATCAAACAGTTCGCCGTCGGCAAGTTGTGAAGGCGCCACGTTGCGGATACTGCGGAAGATAGTCTCGGTGCGGCCGGGGTATTCCTTCTCCCATTGCGCCAGCATCTTCTTCACCTGCACACGCTGCAGGTTTTCCTGGGAACCACACAGGTTGCAGGGAATGATCGGGAAGTCCTTGTACTCGGCAAAACGTACCAGATCGGCTTCCTTGCAATAGGCTAGCGGCCTGATAACCACATTCGCGCCATCATCACTGAGCAGCTTTGGCGGCATCGCTTTCAGCTTGCCGTTGAAGAACATGTTCAGGAAAAGAGTTTCGACAATGTCATCGCGGTGATGACCCAGGGCAATGCGGGTTGCCCCGATCTCCTGCGCAAAACCATAGAGACTGCCTCGCCGCAGGCGCGAACACAGCCCACAGGTAGTCTTGCCTTCCGGTATTACCTGTCGGACGACACTGTAGGTGTCTTTTTCCAGTACATAGAACGGAATCCCCAGCCCGCTGAGGTACGCGGGTAGCACGTCTTCCGGGAAGCCCGGTTGTTTCTGATCGAGATTGACTGCCACCAGTTCAAAGGAAATCGGCGCGTTGTGCTGCAGGCTGATCAGGATATCCAGCATGGCGTAGGAATCCTTGCCGCCGGACAGACACACCATGACCTTGTCGCCCTCCCCGATCATGTTGTAATCGACGATGGCGTTACCCACGTTGCGGCGAAGCCGTTTCTGCAGCTTGTTGAACTCCGTCTTTTCTTTCCGCGACAGCTCGCGCACTGGCAGACACTCGTTAGTCTTTGATTTGACGGGCATTTTACTTCGTTCGCGGGCTTGCAGTCTAGCGGCTTTGGCCCAGTGGGTTCGTTTTGATGGGGTGTTTTGTCAACCGGCCTGCTGTGTCGAGTGGGTCGTCCCGGGGCCGCTAAGGCGCCATCCTTGGCAGCTCGGGCGAGGCCATCCATGGCCTCGCACGCCCCGGGACGACCCACTCGACACAGCAGGCCTCCTCCGGGTGGTAATTTCCAGCGGGCTTTCCGCCGGAAAGCCATGCAGAGACAAATGCCGACATAGAGGCAGGCTACGGGAGAGGGGCTTGCGGAAACGTGCGAGGCCAGGGATGGCCTCGCCCGAGCTGCCACGGACGGCGCTGTTGCGTTTTCCGCAAGCCCCTCTCCCGTAGCCTGCCGGATGCGCCAAGCCACTCTCCACCTCTCCATCTCTCCATCTCTCCCTTGAGTTTTCCAAAGCTAACGCGGACAATGTGCGCCGCTATAACACAGTACCCACACCACCGAGGACCCTACCCCCATGAAAGCACCTGTACGTGTGACTGTAACCGGCGCCGCCGGTCAGATCGGCTACGCCCTGCTGTTCCGGATTGCCTCTGGCGCCATGCTCGGCGACGACCAGCCGGTGATCCTGCAGCTTCTGGACATCACGCCCGCCATGGAGGCGCTTGAAGGTGTGCGCATGGAACTGGAAGACTGCGCCTTCCCGCTGCTGGCGGGCATTGTGTGCACCGACGATCCCGATACCGGATTCAAGGATACGGATTATGCGCTGCTGGTCGGTGCTCGCCCGCGTGGGCCGGGCATGGAACGCAAGGATCTGCTGGAGGCCAATGCGGCGATTTTCTCGGTGCAGGGCAAGGCAATCAACGACAATGCCAGCAAAGACATCAAAGTGCTGGTGGTCGGCAACCCCGCCAACACCAATGCGCTGATTACCCAGCGTAATGCACCCGCTATCGACCCGCGCAATTTCACCGCGATGACGCGGCTGGATCACAACCGGGCAAAAACCCAGATTGCGCTGAAAACAGGCAAAACCGTCAACGATGTCAGCAACATGACCATCTGGGGCAACCACTCTGCAACGCAGTATCCGGACCTGTTCAATGCCCGCGTAGAGGGTAAGCCCGCTATCGACCTGGTTGACCAGCAGTGGTACGAAGAGGAATTCATCCCGGTTGTGCAGCAGCGCGGCGCGGCCATTATCAAGGCGCGCGGTGCATCCTCCGCAGCTTCGGCGGCCAATGCGGCTATTGACCATATGCGCAGCTGGGCGCTGGGCACCGAGGGTGATGACTGGGTTTCCATGGGCGTTTACTCCGACGGTTCCTACGATATTACCGAGGGACTCATCTACTCGTTCCCGTGCCGTTGCAAGAATGGCGACTGGAGCATTGTTCAGGATGCCGACATCGGTGAATTCAGCCGCGCCAGGATGAGTGCTACCGAACAGGAGCTGACCGAAGAGCGCGACGCCGTGCAGCACCTGCTGCCCTGAAGTCGCTACAGCCAGTGGGGGTCGGGGTATACTCCGACCCCTTTTTTTTGGTGTACTCTGCATTGAAACCGCTTGGACTCCTACCAATGGCGAACTCCATCGATGACTGAAAGCGCGAGCCAGAAGGCTTACCACCATGGCAACCTCCGGGCAGAGTTGCTCGATACCGCCATCGAGCAACTGCAGCAAAGGGGTGCAGAGGATCTTAGTCTGCGCGCGCTGGCACGGGCTGTGGGCGTTTCACAGACGGCGCCCTACCGCCACTTCGCCGACAAGAGCGATTTGCTGGCGGCCATGTCAACGCGAGGTTATCGCGCACTGCTGGAGCGCTTGCGTGCAGCGGGTACGGAAACCGAGGATTGCCCGCGCGAACAGCTGCGCGCCTTCGCCCACGCCTATGTCGATTACGCTGCGGGGCACCCGCAATTATTCAAGCTGATGTTCGGGCCGGCGGTGCAGCCTTCTGATCGCTATCCGGAATTGCGCAGCGCCAGTCGCGACACTTTTCAACTGGTGCAAACCATAATTCAGAGCGGTGTCGACCGGGGGATTTTCCAGGACGCGGACGATATTGCCTATCTTACGAACGTTGCCTGGTCGAGTATTTATGGTCTGGCCACCTTGCGCGTGGATACGCCGGGACTGTTTGAGCGCTACATTGATCTGCAGCGCCAGGTTGATCTCGGGGTGCAAATATTCCTCGACGGTATCTGCACCGGCACTGCGGATGCAGGCGAGCCCGGGAGCCTATAGCTCGCGCAACACCGTGACGGGGGCAGTGGATACCACGCTGCGGCAACTGTAGACGCCCAGCGTTGCGATTAGCATCAAGCCACCGAACACGCCCAGGGGCCAGACCCAGGGTGTGGGCACATAACTCATGCCCATGGCCTGGGTCTGTAGAAAGAACACCGACAGTTCCGCCGCCAGGGTAGCGAGCAATCCCGCAAACAAACCCATCGCGGCGAACTCTATCAGCAGCCCGCCCAACACCAGTTGACGACTTGCACCCAACGCACGAAGAATGGCGCTCTCCTGCATGCGTTCATCTACGCTGGCCCGTACACCCGCCACCAGTACCAGAGCGCCGGCCAGAAGAATAATCACCAGCACCAGTTCGATCGCCGCGGACACCTGATCCACGATCTCGCGAATCTGCTCGATAACGATATCCATCTCGATCACGGTCACGGTGGGGAACACGCGAATGAAGCTGTTCAGAAATCCCTTGTCGTCCCCGCCCAGGTGGAAGCTGGTCATGAATGTCGCGGGATACTCCGCTAGCAGGCGTGGCGGGAAAATCAGGAAAAAGTTCGGACGCATGCTCTGCCAGTCAAGGCGACGTATGCTTCCCACGCGCGCCTCGAAAGACTCCGAACCCACCATAAATTCAAGCGTATCGCCTACACCCACCTGCATGCGTTCGGCATACTCCTCTTCCAGGGAGACCAGCGCGGCATCGCTGTTGGATGGCCACCACTGGCCTTCGACCAGTACATTGTCGCCGGGAAGTTCATCAGCCCAGGTGAAGTTGGATTCGCGTTGTCGCCGCTCCTCGGTGGGGTCGTCCGTCTCGGGCAGCGCAATTCCGTTAACGGCCATAATGCGGCCACGAATCATCGGGTACAGGGGCTCGCTGGGTATGCCCTCTTTGCGCAGCGCCTGTTCCACCCCTTGCACGTGCTCAGGCGCAATGTTGATCATGAAGTGATTGGGTGTGTCCTCGGGCAGCTGCATCTGCCATTCACTGATCAGCGAGGTGCGCACCAGCACCAGAATCAGGAGCAACATGATCGCCATGGCGAAGATCACCACCTGCAGTGCATTGGCCGCGCCGCGCCGCTGCAGTCCGGCCAGGGCAAGGCGCCAGATGCTGCCGGCACTCATGCCAACCAGTCGCCCGGTACGCAGCAGGCAGAGCGCCAACACCAGCCCCAGCGCCCCGGTGAGTAGCAGGCCAGAAAGCACGGCGAAGGTAAGCAGCAGGTCCTGGCTGTACCAGAGCATCAACAGCGCGATGGCAACCAGGCCAATGAGGTAGTCATAGACGGTGCGCACATTTTCATCCGGTGTATCGCGCCGCAACACCCGCAACGGGCTGGCTGCGCTGAGTCGACGCAGCGGCGGCCAGGCGAAGCAGATCAGGCATACCAGTGACGTTACCGTACCTATGGCATAGGGTCTGACGCCGCTGGGACCCGGTTGAATCGGCAGTTGATCGGCGAACAAACTGAAGAAAGTCGCCTGTATAGCCCAGCCGAGCGCACAGCCCGCCACCGTCGCAAACAGCCCCAGTAACAACAGGCTACCTCCGTAGAGACGACTGATGGCGCCGGAGGTCGCACCCAGGCTCTTGAGAATTGCCACGTAATCCGTGTGGCGTTCACTAAAGCGGCGCGCTGCCAATGCAACGGCCACCGCTGCGAGCACAACAGCCAGGCTACCCGCGAGCAGGAGAAAACTCTCGGCCCGGTTCAGGGCATCGCCTATCCCCGGCTGACCCTCGTCGACGTGCAGCAGCGATTGCCCCTCGCGCAGTTGTGGTTCCAGCCAGTCGCGAAAGGCGCTTAACCCGGACACCTCGCCTGCATACAGGTGGCGGTATTCAACGCGACTGCCGGGTTGTACCACCCCGGTGGCGGGAATGTCTGCGTAATGCATCAATACGCGAGGCCCGTAGCCGTAAAATGAAGATGCCTGGTCCGGTTCAGAGCGCGTGGCCCCGGTGACAGTGAAACTGGCCTCACCGATGGCCACAGAATCTCCCGGCGCCACATCGAGCAGCGGAAACAGGCGGGAGTCCAGCCATACTTCTCCCGGGCCCGGCCCCCGCGGCACTGGCCGTGCCTGCCCGAACGCCGCCTCGCTGAAACTCAGCTCACCACGCAGTGGGTACGCCTCCGAGACGGCTTTTACCGAGGCGAGGAACATGTTCTCCTCCCCCGCGTAGATCATCGTCGGAAACTGCAGGGTCCGGGCAAACTGCAGCCCGCGCTGTTGCGCGTCCTGCGGCCACTCTCCAGGCAGCTCGGCACCCGAGCGCACGACCATGTCTGCGGCCAGAAACCGATGGCTTTCCATTTCCAGTGCGTTTTGCAGGCGCGTTGTGAAAGCACTGATACCCGCCACCACACCAACAGCCAACACCAGTGCTGCCAGCAACACACCGAGTTCGCCGCCACGCCAGTCCCTGGCGAGCATGCGGGTGGCGGTTATCACGCTGCTTCGCTCGCTACCAGCGCGCCAGCTTCAATGCGCAGACACCGGCCACAACGTGCGGCGAGCGTCAGGTCGTGCGTCACCAGCACCAGGGTGGTGCCTTCTTCACGGTTCATTTCAAACAACAGGTCGGCAATGTGTTCGCCGGTTTTGGTATCGAGATTACCCGTTGGCTCATCGGCGAAAAGGATGTCCGGGCGTGCGGCAAATGCACGCGCGATCGCCACTCGCTGCTGCTCCCCGCCGGACATCTGCCGCGGATAGTGCTGCAGTCGCTCGCCAAGCCCAACGCGCTGCAGGAAATCCCGCGCCGGCCCCAGGGCTTCGCCCTGCCCGCGAAGCTCCAGGGGTAACATGACGTTTTCCAGCGCCGTCAGCGCCGGTAGCAGCTGGAAGGACTGGAACACAAATCCGACGTGCCGGGCGCGAAAAGCTGCTCGCCCATCCTCATCCAGCGTGCTGATGTTGGTGTCATTGATAATGATTTCGCCACCACTGGCTTCATCCAGACCGGCGAGGAGCCCCAGCAGAGTGGATTTGCCAGAACCGGAGGCGCCAACGATGGCGGCGGATTCCCCCGACTTGATTTCGAGCGTGATCCCTTTCAGTATCTCCAGCTCGCCGCTCGCCAGGGGCACCCTCTTCTGGAGATTTTCAGCCTTGATCATGCGCCAACTTCCCTATCGTCTTACCTTGCCACTGCTGCTGTGGTTGAGTTTGCTCTTGCCTCACGCGCATGCAGCACCCGCGCAGGGCAGTCTGTTGATACTGGGAGATAGTATCAGCGCCGCCTATGGTATGTCTCTCGAGCAGGGCTGGGTGACACTGCTGGAACGGCGCCTGGCAGAGGATGGCATCGAGGCGACGGTTGTTAACGCCAGCATCAGCGGCGAGACCAGCGGCGGCGGTTTGCGCCGTCTGCCGCAATTACTGAACGAATACACGCCAACCCTCGTCGTGGTCGAACTGGGCGGCAACGACGGTTTACGCGGATTCCCGCTGGCGACATTGCGCCGTACGCTGTCAGCAATAGTATCCCAGGCGCAGGCCAGTGGCGCCCAAGTCTTACTTTTGCCCATGGAAATCCCGCCCAACTACGGGCAGCGTTACACGCGGGGATTCCGCCAGACGTTTGAGCAGGTGGCAAAGGAGACCGGCTGCACGCTAGGGCCTTTTATTCTGGAATCCTTCGCTACCGATGCCGGCATGAAGCAGCCAGACGGTATACACCCCACCGCGGCTGCGCAGCCGCTGATGCTCGATAGCGTCTATCCCAGCATCGTCGCACTGCTGGAAGATCAATAGCCATGTACGACTGGAACGATCTCCGCAAGAGAGATGCGCGCAGTGTCTGGCATCCCTACGCGTCGGCCGTTGACGTGCCCGAGGTTTTCCCGGTAGTGAGTGCAAAAGGCGTACGACTCACCCTGGCGGATGGCCGGGAGCTGATCGACGGCATGGCCAGTTGGTGGTGCGCCATCCACGGCTACAACCACCCCGTGCTGAATGAAGCAGTCAAAGCACAACTGCAGAATATGTCGCATGTGATGTTCGGAGGGCTCACGCATCCGCCGGCCATCGAACTGGCGGAGTTGTTGTGCGAGCTTACCCCCTCCTCCCTGCAGCGCGTATTCTTCAGCGACTCCGGCTCTGTGGCGGTAGAAGTTGCGCTGAAAATGGCACTACAGTACTGGCAGGCCGCCGGACAGGGAGAAAAACAGCGGATTGTAGCGCTGCGCTGCGGGTATCACGGCGATACCTTCGGCGCGATGTCGGTTTGTGATCCCGTTACCGGCATGCATCACCTGTTTGGGCAGACGCTGCAGCAGCAGCTGTTCGCACCGGCCCCGGAATCTGCCTTCGGCGCGCCCTGCAACAGCGCGGATATTGCCGCAATGGCCAGCCTGCTGAGCGAGAACGCAGACACCATTGCCGCAGTGATCGTTGAGCCGGTCGTGCAGGGCGCAGGCGGTATGCGCTTTTACTCCGCGGAGTATCTCGTACAGCTAAAAGCGCTGTGTGAACAACACAAGGTTTTGCTGATCTACGACGAGATCGCCACCGGTTTCGGACGCACTGGAAAACTGTTCGCCCTGGAGCACGCCGGCGTGTGCCCCGACATTCTCTGCCTGGGCAAAGCGCTGACAGGCGGCTACATGACACTGGCGGCCACCCTGTGCAGCGATGAAGTCGCGCGGGGAGTCAGTGCGAGCGAGGCAGGCGCCTTCATGCACGGCCCGACCTTCATGGGCAATCCCCTGGCCTGTGCGACTGCCCTGGCCAGCCTGCGCCTGCTTCTTTCCCTGCCCTGGCAGCGCACCATCGAAGCGCTTGAAGCAGGGCTCCAAGAGGGCCTGGCGCCGGCGCGCTCCATGTCCCAGGTGGCCGATGTGCGTTGCCTTGGCGCTATCGGTGTCATCGAATTGCACGAGCCCGTTGACATGGCCAATGTACAACCCCTGTTCGTGCAGCGCGGTGTGTGGGTGCGCCCCTTTGGCAAACTGGTTTACGTAATGCCGCCCTACATTACCGATGCCGAGGATCTCGCGACATTGACTGGCGCGATGGTAGGCGTCGTGGCAGCGTTGCCCGCTGCCGACCGTTGAAGGCTACAGGCTGATTTCGCCCTGCAGATAAGTCATCGCTTTGCCACTGATAGACACGCGATCGCCATCGGCTTCGCACCACAACTCCCCTCCGCGAGAAGAGATCTGCCGGCAGCGCAAAGCCGTCTTGCCAAGGCGCGCCGCCCAGTAAGGCACCAGACTGCAATGCGCCGAACCGGTTACCGGATCTTCGTTAATGCCGACCTGCGGGGCGAAAAAGCGGGACACGAAATCACAGTCATCGCCGGGCGCGGTGACGATTACATTACTCGTGGTTGCATGCTGCAGGGCATTGAAATCCGGAGCGAGACCCGCCACATCCTGTTCGAATTCGTAGACCAGCAACAATGGCCCAGAGCCATTCTCGCTGTCGAAAGCCTCGCTGGCGACAGCGCCCAACGCGTCGCATAAGCCAACGTCGACATTGATCGCAGCGATAGTTCGAGCCGGGAAATCCAGGGTCAGGCCGAACTCCCCTTCAGTGACACTCAGTTCGCCACTGCGGGTATGGAAACGAATGGTTTCGGCGTAGCAATCCAGGTGCTGGCGTAACACGTGGGCAGCCGCGAGTGTGGCGTGACCACACAGGTCAACTTCCACACTGGGCGTGAACCAGCGCAAACCGAAACCGTCGTCCTGCGCAACCATGAACGCCGTCTCGGAGAGATTGTTTTCCAGCGCGATGGCCTGCAGCACGGCATCGTCCAACCAAGCCGGCAACGGCACGACCGCCGCCGGGTTGCCTTTGAATAACTCATCGGCAAAGGCGTCAACCTGGAACAGGGGATATTTCATGGTTTGGTACTCCATTGCGCAGACTCTCGTTGTACTTGCCTGCGGCGCTCTAATATAGTTAGGGAACAAGAGCAGAGCAAGGCAGACCGGGCCATGAGTGTGCGCCAGCAGACACCCCTGCAAAGCAGGTTCTACACGGTCATTTTTGGCACGGAAACACCCGCCGGCAAATGGTTTGATATCTGCCTGATCGCAGTGATTTCTGCCAGTGTGCTGATTATCATGCTGGATTCCATTGATAGCCTGCACCTGAAGTACGGTGCGCTTTTTCTGGGTATCGAATGGGCGTTTACGCTCGCTTTCACCCTGGAATACATCATTCGGATCTGGTGTGCTCCCAACCGCAAGGCCTACATTCGCAGCGTTTACGGCGTTGTCGACCTGCTCGCTCTACTGCCCACTTACCTGTCGCTCCTGTTACCGCAAACTGCACCGCTACTGATTATTCGCCTGCTGAGAATCCTGCGCATTTTCCGCGTACTGCGCATGCTGGCAATGCTACAGGAAGCCAACACCCTGGCCGGCGCGCTGCACCGTTCCGCGCGCAAAATCTTCGTTTTCTTCGCCATGGTTATCGTACTGGCGACCATCTTTGGCTGCCTGATGTACGTGGTCGAGGGCCCCGAGCATGGGTTTGCGAATATACCTGAAAGCATCTACTGGGCTATTGTCACCATTACCACCGTGGGCTATGGCGATATGGTGCCCCTAACCCCCATTGGCAAGGCGATATCCGCTGTCGGCATGTTAATTGGTTATGCAGTGATCGCCGTTCCGACGGGTATCATTACCGCGGAAGTCACCGTATCTCAACACATCAAGGAACAGCGGGAACTGCGCAGCGCGAGAAACTGCACCACCTGCGCCGCTGTGGAAAGGGACGCCTCTGCACACTACTGCCGCCAGTGCGGAGCCGCACTGCCGAGGCCGGGCCATGCGCCGGAATCGGGTTAACCCCGGCACCGAATGCGCGTCCGGGGTCAGGCCATAGGCCCTACCCCGGTGCGAAACTCAGAAACGTCGTCTAGAAATCCTTGCGCAGGGTGACGCCCCATGTCCGCGGCTCGTTGTAGTAACCGATATAGCGCCCCGTCTGGGCAGGCGCATCCGCAATAGTGTTGGTGTAGTCTTCGTCGGTGAGGTTGCGACCCCAGAGTGTCACCACCGCATCCCAGGGCTCGTAACGCAATCCGGCACGCATGTTGAACAGACCGTATGCGTCCCCGTACTTCTCCGGGTCATTGTTGACATCCGTCATGCGATCATCGGTCCAGATGTACTCCAGGTAGACAAATCCGCCCAGTGCGTCGGAAAGATAGAAATCCTGGTTGCCCGTCATGACCACGACATTTTCAGGGTTGCCGGAGAGGTCACCACCGCTGCGGTCACAGGCGGTATTCAGATCAGAAGGATCGGGATCGCCCGGGTCCGGCTGGCCAGTGTGCCAGGGCGCACCTGTCCAGCAGGGGCCGTCTTCAAAATCAGCGTACTCACCGTGGTTGTATGCGTAGGCAAAGGTCAATGTGGTGCTCTCGGTTGCCAGCCAGGACAAATCCACCTCGCCGCCATACGTTTCTGCGGTACCGGCGTTGGCGAGCGTAAAGCCGCCGCCCTGAAAGGACACAGTCTGCAGATCATTGGTGTCTGTCTTGTGCAGTGCAACGTTCAGGCGCAGCGCCTGATCGGGAAACTCAGCCTTCATACCCAGTTCAAACGATTCCGAATCCTCTGCGCCAAACACCGGATCAAATACCGGGTCAATACGATCCGTGTTAATACCGCCCGACTTATAGCCTGTGGCGTAGGAGCCATACAGCATAATGTCGTTGGTCACAAACCAGCTCAACTTGATGGTGCCTGTTACCTGGTCATCGTCGAAGTCTTCCTGCAAATCCGGCGTGGGCACCAGCGGGGCAAACAGCGTGAAGCCAAAGTTATCGGTGGGACTACCACCTTCCAGTGGAAAATCCTGCGTGAAGGTGTTTGACATATCCTTGTCTTCGTAGGTCCAGCGCAAGCCTGCGGTTAACACCAGGTCGTCCGTGAGGTTGTAATCTGCCTGACCAAAAATCGCGTAGCTCTCGTGCTCCTGGGTATTTATATCCCGCGAGCCTGTGCCGCCAATAAACAGGTTATTGTCCTCGCCCAGCGCAATTTCGGTGACATCCTCACCCACCAGCGTGCTGCGATCGTTATCGAGTTCCTGCTTGTAATAAAACAGGCCGACGACATAGTTGAGCTTGTCTGCTTCACCGGTAAACTGAATTTCCTGCGTGAACTGCTCCTGCTCCGCATCGTTGATGCGGTAGGCGCCGTCAAGGTCAGTGAACAGGATGTCAGCGTCATCGTAGGATTCGTGCGTGCGGTAAGCCGTGATACTGGTTACCAGAAACAGATCGGTTTCCCAGTCAACCCGCAGTGAAACGCCCTCGTCCTCATTCTCTGAACGAGGCTTGCGCGCGGCGGTTACCTGATAGTCGTAAAAATCGTTCTGATCGAGGACGGTGCCACCAAATTGATCGACAAACTGATCAGTGGGCCCATTGGGAAACGCGTTAAACGGTGGAGGCAGCGTGCCACCATCCTGGGGGAAAAAGTTGCTTTTCCAGGAACCCACAGCACAGCAGGTTTCACTCACCTCAGAGTGGTCGACGATAAAACGTAGGGTCAGCGCATCAGTGGGGGTATACAGCGCCTGCAGTCGCCCTCCCCAACGATCCTTGTCGTTTATGGCATCACTTTCGCTGGCGCCATCGAGCCCCAGCCAGTCAACGTAGCCGTCGCGTTCCATATAAAAGCCAGTCGCCCTGATCGCCAGCACATCGTCAATCAGCGTGAACGATTTGGCGCCACTCAGGCCGAACAGGTTGTAATCGCCGCCGGTGGCTTCCACGAAGCCGGAACCTTCAAAATCCGGTGCGGCACTGTTGATCTGGATCGCCCCCGCCGGGGTGTTACGGCCGAACAGTGTTCCCTGCGGCCCGCGCAGCACTTCCACCGATGCGATATCGACCAGGTTGTTAATCATGGAGCCCTGTCTCGCGCGGTAAACGCCGTCGACGTAAAGACCCACCGAGGGCTCCAGGCCGAAATTCTGCGAACTGGTAAAAACACCGCGTATCTGGAACGTGGTTGTTGTCGATGTCTGCGATTGCCCAACAATCAGGCTGGGGGCATTCACCTGCAGGTCAAACATATCCTTTACACCCGACTGGGTGAGCATTTCGCCGGTAAAAGCACTGACCGCTACCGGTACATCCTGCAGGCTCTGTTCACGCTTCTGGGCAGTAACAATCACCTCTTCGAGCATGCCAACCTGCGCGCTGGCCACGCCGGGTACACCTAGGGCGAGCGCAGCGGCCACTGCAGACGCCATTGTCGAGCGCTGGGAAAGTTTCAACATGGGGGGCTAGCCTCCTGAATTATAGGAATTTATAGGGCCTCGCCATGGTAGCGAGAGCGAGCGCCCGGTAGAAGTAAATTTTGTAGGTGTTTTGGTTCGCGCGCCGGGGCAGACCGGGGCGAACGCCGTTTCAAGGTGAACCTTGATCAACCCGGGTCCGTGCTACAATGCTGCAAAATCAGCTTTTTGTCGGACACAATGCCTCCCCATCTCTTTTCCTATCGCAAATACTGGGCCGAATGCCTGGGTCCGGCTCCCGAATTGCCGATGTCGCGGGCAGAGATGGACGCGCTGGGGTGGGATAGCTGTGACATTATCATCGTTACCGGTGATGCCTACGTCGATCACCCCAGTTTTGGTATGGCGGTCATAGGCAGGGTGCTTGAAGCCCAGGGCTTCCGCGTGGGTATCATTGCACAGCCAGACTGGTCCAGCGCCGAGCCTTTCAAGGTGCTGGGCCAACCCAACCTGTTCTTCGGTGTGGCGGCCGGCAACATGGATTCCATGATTAACCGGTATACCGCCGATCGCAAACGGCGCAACGACGACGCCTACACACCGGGCAACGTCGCCGGCAAGCGACCGGATCGCGCGGTGATTGTCTATAGCCAGCGCATCCGCGAGGCCTTTCGCGGCGTGCCGCTGATCGTCGGCGGCATAGAGGCCAGCCTGCGCCGCATCGCACATTACGACTACTGGAGCGACAAGGTACGTCGCTCTGTTCTGCTGGATAGCCGGGCGGACCTGCTGCTGTTTGGCAACGCAGAGCGTGCAATCGTTGAAGTGGCCCATCGTCTGGCGGAGGGCGAGTCGATAAGAGAGATTCGCGATGTCCGTGGCACCGCATTTGTCTCGCGGCAGTTCAGCACGCAAGCTGCCGAGGGCTGGCGCGAACTGGACTCCACCTCCATCGACACTGTCACACCCGCAAGTGCACCGCCAAACCCCTACGACGTGCCACAGACAACTGATTGCGCCCAGCGCCCCGACAACGATGTGCAGGCGGTAAGGCTGCTCGACAGTGCCGCGCCGGAAGAACGAGTCGTCATCCGCATTCCTGACTATGAGCGGGTCAAGGCCGACCCGGACCTGTATGCGCACGCCTCGCGCATCCTGCACAAGGAAACCAACCCACACAACGCGCGCCCACTGGTTCAGGGCCACGGCGATCGCGATGTCTGGCTCAACCCACCGCCAATTCCGCTGAGCACGCCGGAGTTGGACCAGGTGTTCGAACTGCCCTACACGCGGTTACCGCATCACAGCTATGGCGAGGCAAAAATTCCCGCGTACGAGATGATCCGGCACTCCGTCAATATCATGCGAGGCTGTTTCGGTGGCTGTACTTTTTGTTCGATCACCGAACATGAGGGCCGCATCATCCAGAATCGTTCCGAGGATTCCATCATCCGGGAGATTGAACAGATTCGGGATACATCCCCCGCTTTCACCGGTGTTATCTCCGACCTTGGCGGGCCCACCGCCAACATGTGGCGCCTGGCCTGTAAAAGTGCAGAGATCGAGGCCAGCTGTCGGAAGCTGAGCTGTGTATTTCCGGGCATCTGTAAAAACCTGAACACCGATCAAACACCGTTGATACAGTTGTACCGTCGTGCTCGCGAGGTGCAGGGCGTCAAGAAAGTGCTGATTGCCTCCGGGCTACGCTACGACCTGGCTGTAGAAACGCCGGAGTATGTCAAGGAACTGGTGACCCATCATGTCGGGGGCTACCTCAAAATCGCGCCGGAGCACACCGAGAACGACCCCCTGGACAAAATGATGAAACCGGGTATCGGCAGTTACGACCGCTTCAAGGCCATGTTCGAGAAATACTCCGCTGCGGCGGGCAAGGAGCAGTACCTCATACCCTATTTCATTGCCGCCCACCCCGGCACGTCAGATGAAGACATGATGAACCTGGCCCTGTGGCTGAAGCGCAATCGCTACCGCGCCGACCAGGTGCAGACCTTCTATCCCTCGCCAATGGCCACGGCAACCGCGATGTATCACAGCGGCAAAAACCCCCTGCGTCCGGTCAGGCGTAACAGCGCCTCGCTGGCTACGGTAAAGGGGCTTGCCCAAAGGCGCTTGCACAAGGCGTTTCTGCGCTACCACGACCCGGAAAACTGGCCGGAACTGCGCAAAGCGCTGCGGCGTATGGGTCGCAATGATCTGATCGGTAACGGCAAGGTCCACCTGATTCCGACACGCCAACCACCCAAACGACACAGGGTGGTGGATGTCAACGCTGGCAACTTCGCCACGCAACACACCGGGCTGCCACGCAATCCTAAACGAGGCCGTAAGCGCCAGCCCAGATAGAAAGCCACTCGTTCCGCAAATTGACACCCACAGGAGAGTTACTTACATGAAACGCCAATCACTTTTTGTCCTCACCCTGTTGCTGCTGATGAGCGCCAGGGGGCTAGCCGGCGCACCCACGCCCGGTGAAGCCTTACCGACCCTGAACATTGAAGACCGCGGCGAGTTGGTATTCGACGGGGAGGATTTCAGTTTTGTTCCATGGTCTTCTGAAAAGCGACCGCAGCAGGTACATGTTATCCAGTACTTCGGAGCCAACCTTGGCGATCGCGACGTGTTTGAACCGTTTACCGACATGATTCAACAGCGCCTGCCAGCCGGAAGCGTACACGTGACAACCGTGCTGAATATGGATGCAGCCATGTGGGGCACGTCCGGCATGGTGCTATCGGAGCTGAAGAAGAACAAGACAAAGCACCCGGAAGCAACCATGGTCATTGACGAGGAAGGCTCGGGCGTCAAGACATGGGCGTTGGGCAAAGCCGGCACTGGGCTGATGATCCTCGACAGCCAGGGAGTGGTGAAGTTTTTTGCCCCCGGGTCGCTGCCCGAAGACCAACTGGCAAGCACCATTGAGCTGATCCGGGAAACTATTGCCGACTGACGGCACTCGCGCGCAGAACGGTCGTCCAAACCCGTGCAAGGGGCGACCCGGCGACGCAGAATCCAGAGAGGATGCAACGGGATTGATCAGAGGATTTGTCAGAGCCCGCTGCCTGTACTATTTTTCTAACACCGCCCTGATCCGGGGGCGTCGATTTCTCCAGGAGAAGCAAGATGTCATTGAAAGGCAGCCAGACCGAACAGAATCTGAAGGACGCATTCGCAGGTGAATCGCAGGCCAACAGGCGTTACCTGTATTTCGCCGCAAAGGCGGATGTGGAAGGTTACAACGATGTAGCAGCGGTATTCCGCTCTACGGCAGAAGGTGAGACGGGCCATGCCCACGGTCACCTCGAGTACCTCGAGGAGACTGGCGATCCAGCGACGGGGCTACCCATAGGCAGCACCTCGAACAACCTCAAAGCGGCCATCGAAGGGGAAACGCACGAGTACACGGATATGTACCCGGGCATGGCGAAAACCGCCAGGGATGAAGGCTTTGACGAGATCGCCGATTGGATGGAAACGCTGGCCAAAGCAGAGCGCAGTCACGCCAACCGCTTCCAGAAAGCCCTGGATCACCTGGACGACTAATCACTCCGCCGCGGGCCACGCTCAGCGCTGACACCACGCTGTCAACGCGCGGCCCGCCCTTACCAGGAGATATGACCGTGCGCGAAGGAAGCCTCGAGGCTCCCACCCGTCATCCTGTTGACTGGAAATCAGAACCTTTCTGGGATGAAGATGCGCTGAACGCCGAACTGGCACGTGTGTATGACATATGCCACGGCTGCCGGCGCTGCGTCAGTCTTTGCGATGCGTTCCCCACACTGTTCGACCTGGTGGATGAGTCAGACACACTGGAGGTAGACGGCGTCGACAAGGCGGATTATCACCGCGTGGTGGACCAGTGTTATCTCTGCGATCTCTGCTACATGACAAAGTGCCCGTACGTGCCGCCGCACGAGTGGAACGTTGATTTCCCTCACCTCATGCTGCGCGCCAAGGCCGTCAAGTTCAAACGCGAAGGAGCGCCACTGCGCGACCGCCTGCTGACCAGCACCGACAAGGTGTTCAAAGCAGC
>JAUHYL010000075.1 GCA_030426545.1 Gammaproteobacteria bacterium | reverse complement strand
GCAGTGATCAACACACTATCCGCAGGAGGTCTGCAGCCCCGCTCTCGATTCCAGCGATGGGACTGTTGCAGGTTTGCTACTTGATCTGGCACCTGACAGACAGGCGGGCGTGGGACGAACTGGAAGTATCCCTGCTGGATTTGTCAACATTCTTCATGTGGGCGGGCCTCCCGGTAGTTGGTTTTACCGGCCACTGGAATAAGTCAGCGGATTATGGCGGAGATGGCTCGTTCTGTCCCGCGAGCCGACTAATAGCGGTTTAAAAGCTGATTCACCCCAGGAAAGAAACCGTACGGAGAGTCAGCCAGACTAACCCCTTTTTTACCTCGCCGAACTGTCACTCAAGGACTGATGCCCGGGGTGAACCTTCATGTCCGGGTACTGCGCGGACAAATCCAGCAACGTCTTCAGGCTCACCGCACTTTGCGCCGGGTTGTGTGAAAAGCTACCCGGCTCTACACCATTCTCCCACCCCCAGCGCGTATGCGTTGCATCGCCCAGCAGCAGATGCGGCCCTTGTGGTGTACGTACGACAAAGGCGGTGCTTCCAGGTGTGTGGCCCGGTACATGAATGGCCCACAGAGAGCCGTCGCCGAACACATCAATGACACCGGCAAAGCGATTCGCAGGGTCCGCGGTGAACGGCCACTCATTGAGTTTGCCCGTTGAATCCAGCATTCGATCAATCGTGCCGCGAGTAAACAAATTGAGGAACTGCTCCGCACCCGCTTCGTCCGGTCCGGTATAAACCGGTGTGCCCGGCGGAACATCGGGTAAGCCCATAATGTGGTCGAGGTGTAGGTGTGTGATGAACACGCCTGCCAGGGGTTGCTGCTCAAGCGCCAGCCATTCCGCCGTCGTGGTGCGTACTTCCAACTCATCAATCTTCATCGCCTGAGTCACCAGCCAGCTCACGCGTGCGTTTGATTCGGATGATCGAAAACCGGATTCCACGCCGCTGTCGACGATAAACGTGCCGTAGGTTGGGTGACGCAAAACGTAGAAGTAGATCTCGATGGGTTCGTCCCCATCTTCCAGGCCAGCAGCTTGCGCAGCGGGATGGTCGAGGTTGATCAGGCCACTGCGAATAACAACCCAGTTGGCGGCAGTGATCTTTTCAAGCTCAATCGGGCCAGGTTCTTCGATTACCGCAAGCATTGCATCACTGGATGCCGGGGTGCCGAGTTTGCCCGGCTCCGACGGATGATGGCTTGCCTTGCAGCCGGACAACACGATCGCCAGAACCATGGCGGCCAACAATGCAAAAATACGTTTGAGTATGAGCGAGCTGTCACGAATGGTTGGAGTGATCATGGCTTCCAATTCACAGGGCAGTCGAAGGCCGCTTATGCTCCACCATTCGACAGCGTTTAGCAATTCGCTGGCTGCCGGGACTGCGAACGACTTTTTTCGGTTGGCAATTTTCAATTCTCTGCTAGGGTCAATAGATGTTGAATTCGCACGGCAACGGTCCACGCTCCATACAATCGATTCGCAAAGCGGTAGCTATAGTATTTTCGGCCCTCTGTATGGCGGGCGGCGCGGCGGTGGCGAGCGCAGCGCTGCTAACCTCCGATGTGGATTACAGCGGGATCGTGTTGGATTTGAGTCCGTATGAAAACGGGGAATACAATTTTACTTTCGGCCCCGAACCGCTCCCCGGTGGCATCACTTTTACGGCCGCACCGGGTGGAGGGGGAAACTCTGGTGAGGGTTCGGTGTTGGGCCAGGGGCGTTACGGCATTCCCGGCAACGGTATCATAGATCTGCCGGCAGTCTACGCGGGGCTTAACTCTGCAAGCGGCTATGCACAGTTTGAGTTTGCAACGCCGCAAAGTGTGTTTGGTGCCTACTTCAATTATTCGACTTCATTTGTTGGTGGTGGGAGTGCAGTCATATCCGTCCTCGACGCGGATGATGTCGTATTGGAAAGCTGGGAGCTAACCACTGCTGCACCGATATCCACACCCGGCGGCGTCAACGAATTTGAGTTTCGCGGGATTGACCTGGGAACCGACAACTTCACAAAGTTTCGGTTCGGTGGCAATTACATAGCCGCAACATCCTCTGCCGATGGTACTTCGCGGCCTCCCCAGGGTGTTTCTGCTCCCAGTGTCTTTGCACTAGTAGGGTTGGGATTTGTGCTTCTTGGTTATTCACGACGAGGGTCGTTCCCTGAAAGGGCCAGAGCCTTTTGGCGCAATGTGAATGCAGGAAGGGTGCCGACAAGACTTGTCAGTCCCTTGAATGCTGATCGGGCAACTTAGCTTATCAGTACCTGCTGGTACCCCACCTCAAGCTGACTCTTACGAGCCAGTCATCGCCTGCGAATAAGTGGCAGAACAGCCGGCACCCGCCGCCGATAGTCGACGTACTTCTGCCCGAACTCATTGATCAGATCCTTCTCTTCAAAGAACAGGCCAATGGCAACGTAAGCCAGCATGCCAGTCGCCAGCATTGCCCTGCCCTGAGTCATATCCGGAGATGCAACCATGGCAATAACCACGCCGGTCTGGATGGGGTGCCGCACAAGGCGATACAGCAAGGGTGTCCTGAATACCTTGGTACCAGCATCCGGGTCGCCGGAACCAAACGACTGTTGGAGCCCGAACAGGTGGAAATGGTTAAGCATAAACGTGGCCAGGACGGTAATGGACCAGCCAGCGTAGTAGCAGAATACTATGGCATTTCGTGCAACCGGATGGTCTATCGTCCATACGTTACCGTCCATGGGTTGCCAGTACAGCACGATTGCCAGCAGCACCAGCCCTGTTGCCAGCAGGTAGGTGCTGCGCTCGCACGTGACCGGAACGACGCCGGCTATCAGCCGCTTGAAAGCTGGCCGCGCCATCACGCTGTGCTGTAGACCAAAAAGCAGCAACAGGGCAAGATTCACCAACAAGGGCATGGCGGCCGGCTCACCTTTGACCTGATCGATATTCAGAGAGAGTAACGCCGGCCAACCCAGCAAACCCATATCGTTATTAGCGAACAGCATGAACGCGACGAGCATGCCAAGCGCAAACAAATAGCATAGCAGTCCGTATAACTTTGTCGTGATACTCATATTGACTCTCTCCGGGGTATCAGCCTTAAGATAGTGAGGGGGGCTGGTGTGGTGTTAAAACGAACGCGCACCCTGTCGCCGCTTTCCGCCCAGTGAACCAGTAAATGATTCTAGTACTGGTGTATCCACGCTAATACTGCGCATACTGTAGTAACCCGCTACGCATTCCGTAGTAACTGGTGCATGACATGAACAATCCCGGAAGTCTCTGCCCAACTATCAAGGCTGCGGAAGTCCTGGGGGACAAGTGGACGCTGCTTTTGCTGCGTGAGCTTTTTTTCGGTGCCAGACGCTACAGTGAATTCCAGCGCGCTTTGCCGCGCATCTCACCGACCGTTCTCAGTGGCAGACTGAAAAAAATGGAGGAAAATGGGCTGGTCGTGCACAAGAAAGCAGACGGCCAGAAACGTGGCGAGTACCGCCTGACGGCATCCGCGTGGGAACTTGCGCCAATAGTCGACTCACTGGCTCGTTGGGGCTTGCGCTGGGCCAGGGACCAGCTCTGCGATGCCGACCTGGATGTGGGCAGCTTCATGTGGGATTTTCACCGCACCCTGGTAACAGAAACACTGCCGGATGGCCGTAACATTATCGGCGTTATCTTTGCCGACCAGGAGACCCCGAAATGGTGGGTAATCGCAGAAGGCGAGTCCATCGATTTATGTAACGATGATCCCGGGTATGACGTCGATATTTACTTATCAAGTAACCTCGAAACCATGGCGGCCATCTGGATGGGCGACATCACGCCACAATTTGCAATCAGTAACGGCACACTATTGGCAACGGGGCGGCCACACTTGAAAAAGAGCATAGGCCGCTGGTTCCCACGCTCCCGTTACGCCGAGGTACGGCCTCAGGCTGAAAACCCGTGCTAACGTGGCGATCCGCGAGGTGATCACCCGCCATGAGGTTAATCACTCATGATACTCAAAACAGAACGCCTTGAGCTCCATCCGATCGACGACACCGATGCTGAAATTCTCTTGGGCATTTTCCGCAATGCGCAGGTGCGACGCTATTTGTTGGACGATCAACTCGTGTCACCAGAATGGGTACAAGAGGAAATCCGAGATAGTAAGCAACGATTCCTGTCTGGGCAGGCTGGTCTGTGGATACTTAAATTTTTCGGCAACGGTAATGTGGTTGGTTTTGCCGGATTCCGCGACTTTCTTGAGCCGCCAAGACTACAATTGCTTTACGGCCTACTCCCCGATTTTTGGGGTCAAGGTTTGGCGATGGAGGCGGCCCGGAGATTATGCGAGTACGGTTTTTCAGATCTGAACTTCGAACGCATTGAAGCAGCGGCAGACACCCCCAACCTGCGTTCTATACACGTTCTGGAGAGAATGGGAATGTCTCGTGTTGAACACGATGAAGGCGACCACAAAGAAATGGTCATCTATGAACTAACGCGCAATTGACGCCCATCTATTTCTATCTGGAAAACAGTTAGGAGACAGACCACGGTCTATTTCTGTCAGCTGGATGAAATGGCGGTCTGTCCCCAAATTGTTATGCGGAGACACGCAGATGCTGGCGAGTCAGCAGGGTGGCCGCTGTTGGAACATGGTTCAGGAAGCTGGATAAACAACTGTCGAGGCCAGCGTGGGAATCATTCAGGCTCTGACCAACAACTTTCATGAGGCCACGTTCATTGGCCCCGGTTCAGCGAAGTATCGCGAGGCCTGGGGTATTACCCTTGATGCAGCCGAAGCTCACAATGACCCCGGTAAAAGGGCTCCACTTTATCGGGATATCAGGAATTTGCGTTTGGACAATGGACCAGCGCAGTTGCCTGATCGCCAGGGCCGAAAGTTGCTGGCCTGGCGAAATTAGCCCGTCAGAACCGCTTCTATCAATAACTCAGCAGTACAGCGATGCCCAGCGCCAGCACGGCGGCCATCACACCCAGGTCGGTAAGCCATGCATGCTCATACTGCGGCGCGAGGTAGGTGCGCCCGGTTGCCACCAGGCGTTGTGCAGTGCGACGGGCCAGTGCGACGCCGGCATTGAAAGCGGCAACCAGTGGAGCGACGGCTGTGCGCAGTGCGGAAGGAATCAATCTGCGCAGCAGCCAATCGGTATCCAGGTTTACGCCATGAATCTCTGGTGGGTAGATGCCGCGCAGGTTCAACCAGACAAAGGCCAGCGCCGAGAAAAACAGAATCTGCATTTGTGTCACGACGTGGGTGTAATCGTAGGGCTTGTACTCGTTGGCCCACGGCAACAGGCTGTAAAGCGTGCCGGGAAAACAACCGATAAACACACACAACGCAGCGGAGATGCCCATGGCGATACGCATATTCAGCGGCGGCTCGGTGGTGCGGATGCCGCTGTCATGGGCGAAGAAGGCGAAGTAGGGAATCTTGATGCCGGCGTGGTGAAACACGCCCGCCGAGGCAAACAGTAGCACCAGCCAAACGGCGATATAATTTTCCTTGACGGCGGCCGCCATAATCATGGATTTGCTGACAAAGCCGCTAAACAGTGGGAACGCTGAAATACTTGCCGCCCCGACAATGCACAACACCGTCGTCACCGGCATCGATTTGTACAAACCGCCCAGGTCAGAGCCGTCGATACGACCGGTCATGTACAGCACCGCGCCCATGGACATCATCAACAGCCCTTTGAAAATGACATCGTTAAAGGCGTGGGCCACGGCACCGTTCAGCGCCAGGTCAGTGCCGATGCCAATACCCACCACCATGAACCCAAGCTGGTTCATCATGCTGTAGGCCAGCACGCGGCGCAGGTCGTTCTCGATCACCGCGTAGAAAATCGGCGTTGCCGCCATGACCACACCAATCAGAATCAGCAGGTCGGTACCGGCGTAGCTGCGCGCCAGGGCGTAAATCGCGACTTTGGTAGTAAATGATGACAGAAAGACCGTGCCGGTAACCGTTGCCTCCGGGTAGGCATCGGTCAGCCAGGTGTGCAGGAAGGGAAAGGCCGCCTTGATCCCGAATGCCAGGAACAGCAGTACCCCGGCGGGGTTATCCAGCGACATGCTGGTGAAGTCCAGGCTGCCCGTGCCCTGGTAGTACAGGATGGCCGCCGCCAGCAACAGTACGCCGGAGCCTACCTGGAAGACGAGGTAGCGTTGCGCTGCGCTGCTGGAGGTGTTTGAGCGTCGCGCATAAATAAGAAAGACGGAACTCACCGCCATTCCCTCCCAGAACAGGAACAGGCTGAGCAGATCGCCTGCAAACACGGCGCCCAGCGCGGTGCCGGCGTATACCATTGCCGCGATGTGCTGCATGCGGTCGCGCAGGTGCAGGGAGAAGGTGCCGCCAATCAATGAAGCCAGACAAAACAGGTAGCCGAACATGAGGCTGAGTTTGTCGACCTCAACCAGTTCCAGTGACAGATTCAGCACGCTGACGCGGGTATGCATGCCGGGCTCCAGCCCCGCCAGTGACACAGCGGCAAGCACAGGCGTCAGCAGCCAGGGCAGAAAGCGCAGGCTGTGCGGCAGTACGATGAGCAGCGCCGCGGCGCCGAAAAACAGCGTGAAGGGTGGCAGCGGATTGGTGGCGCCCAGGGCGGCGATCTGATCCAGCACTAGTGTCCGCTCCCTTTGTGCTGGTGTTTGTGCGTGGGATGGTCCGCTGAATCATCGTAGTAATCGGGCTCGCGCCAGAGCAGCACGCGCATCCCCTTGGCCACCACGACCAATGCTACGCAGGCGACGAAACCAAAGATGCCGTAAAACCCCCACAGCCCCTCAAAACTCACATAGGCGTGGCGATGAAAGATAAAGTCCAGCGCAAACAGTAAGGCACAGATCGCGTAGAAGCCGCGCAGAATGTTACGGATAACCTCAGGCCGGTAGAAAAATCCGGGTTCTTCAGATTGCGGATCGATAAAGCGTGTATTCGCATGCGGTTCGTCGCTCATGACACCACCCTCAGGAAAGTCCGGCCAGCAAAGCGTAAAACGGCTGGGGAAAGAAGAACAGCGCGAGGCAGGCCGCACTGGTCAGGCAGATGGCGATCACCGAGGGCAGCGGCGCTTCTTTTACCGCGCCCTGACGGTACTCCGCCGCCGCAGGCGCCGTGCTGAAAAACGCCTTCGCCGGAATCTCCAGCAGGTAGACGATGTTCAACAGCGAACTGAGCAAAAGCACCAGCAGTAGCACGAAATGGCCACTTTCAACGGCCGCGCTGCCCAGCAGCCATTTACTCCACAGGCCAATCGTGGGTGGCAGGCCGATCAGTGTGATGGCGCCGATAAAAAAAGCCGTCATGGTGATGGGCATGGCACGGCCGATACCGTGCAGTTCGCTGACGCTGCTTTTGTGCGCCGCCACGAGAATGGCGCCGGCGCAGAAAAACAGCGTGATCTTGGCCACGGCGTGGGCCAGTATGTGCAGGCCGCCACCGAGCATCCCGGTGGAGGTTGCCAGCGCGGCGCCCAGCACGATGTAGGAGAGCTGGCTGATGGTTGAGTAGGCCAGCCGCCGCTTGAGGTTGTCCTGGCGCAGGGCAATCAACGCGGCAATCAGGATGGTAGCGCCCGCAATATAGGCGACGACGTCACTCGCACCGCTGTCCTGTAGTAGATCCAGCCCGAAGATATAGTAAGTGATCTTGAGTACGCAGAAGACGCCTGCCTTGACCACAGCCACGGCGTGCAGCAATGCGCTGACCGGCGTGGGTGCCACCATGGCCGCTGGGAGCCAACCGTGAAAGGGCATCAGCGCAGCCTTGCCGATGCCGAAGGCAAACAGCAGGTAGAGTAGGGTGAGCGTGGCCGGGTCTGTGTCTTTGGCCAACAGTCCTCCGGCAAGAAAATCTCCGCTGCCGCTAAGCTGCCAGGTCCAGATGATGGCCAGCAATAAAAACGCCAGTGACGTGCCCAGCAAAATCCCCAGGTAGCGCATGCCACCTGCACGGGCCTTGGCGGTGCCGTGATGGGTGACCAGGGGAAACGTCAGTAGCGTGAGCAGCTCGTAACCGAGAAAGAGCGTGAACAGGTTGGCGGCGAATGCGACCAGCAGGGTTGCGCCTATCGCCATGGCAAAGAAGGCGAAAAAGCGCGTCTGGTTCTTTTCGTGGTGGCCACGCATATAACCGATGGCGTACAGGATGGTCACAGGCCACAGTGCAGCGGCTACCACGGCGAACAACAGCCCAAGAGGCTCGACCTGGAGAGCGATGGGCATGCCGGCAATCGGCTCGGCCAGTATCATGCCGGGACGGCCGCCGTCGGCCACCACTGGCCACAGGGGAAGAATTGCCAGCAGCAGCGCTGCCGCAGTGGCAAAACTCGCCGCCTCGCGCAGGTTTTGCCAGCGTCCCAGCGTGGAAATCACCAGCGCGCCAACAAAGGGCAGCGCTACTGCGATGACGGGGAGTTGTCCCGGCTCGCTGGTGAGCATCACGGTGCGCCTCCCAGGAGTACCGCGGCGGTGCGCTGCGCGATGCCGACGGTAAGGTCGGAGTCAAAGGCAAAGTACACATTCGCCAGCACCAGTACCCACATCGGCAACAGCATGCTCAAGGGTGCCTCCTGCAGCTCACGCTCATGCATGACAGGCCGAAACCAGGCGACGTCGACCAGGCGCCAGACATACAGCGCTGCCAACAGCGAACTTGCCAGAACGAACACCACCAGTGCCAGCCCGTACGTATCCAGTGACGAGGTCACCAGATACCACTTGCTAATGAAGCCGACGGTAAAGGGCACGCCCACCAGGCTCATACCGCCCAGCAGCAGGGCGCCGAACGTCCACGGCATCGCCCGGCCAAACCCGGCGATATGAAACAGTCGGCTGCCGCCGGCGCGATACACCACTGCGCCTATCGCCATGAACAGGACGGCCTTCATTAATGCGTGGTTGAACATGTGAATGAGCCCGGCAGCGATGCCGGCGGCGCTGCCGATGGATATGGCCAGGAAGATGTAACCCACCTGCGCCACGCTGGAATAGGCCAGCAGGCGTTTGGCGTCCATTTGATAAACGGCGCACAGCGAGCCGTACAGGATGGCCAGCACTGCCAGTGGCAATAGCCACAGCTCAACGTGTATACCAATAAAGCTGAACTCAAACCCGAACACGCTGATGAGGAAGCGGAGCATGACGTAGATGGCTACCTTGGTCGAGGTGCCCGCGAGTAACACACTGGTTGCCGATGGTGCATGGGTGTAGGCATCGGGCAGCCACGTGTGTAGCGGAAACATCGCGGCCTTCAGGCCGGTGCCGATTACCAGGAAGGCAAAGGCCGCGTGCACGGTGCGCGTATCCTCTACCGCAGGCAGGCGCGCGGCGAGGTCCATCATGTTGAGGGTGCCGGTCATCATGTAGAGCAGGCCGATACCAATGACGATAAAAGTTGCACCGATGCTGCCCAGCAGCAGGTACCTGAGGCTGGCGTGCAGCGCGCGTCGATCGCCGCCCCTGTCGCTGCCGAGCGCTATCAGGGCGTACGTGGACAGTGCGGATATTTCCAGGAACACGAAAACGTTAAAGGCGTCGCCGGTGGCGAGAATGCCCAGCAGTCCCGCCACGCACAGCAGCCAGTAAACGTAGAACAGCGGTTGGCTGTGCGCGCTCAGCTCGTTTTCTATGCTGCGCAGGGAGTAGGGCAGTGCAATGGTGCTGATGGCGCTGACCAGCACCAACATGAAGGCGTTCAACAGGTCGATGTGATAGCCGATTCCCATGGGGGCGGCCCAGCCGCCCAGTTGGTAGACGATGACGCCGTCTTGTTGCACCTGGATGAGAAGGCGACTGGCTATCCACAGCGCAATCGCGCTCGCGATGAAGGCGATCAGCCAGGCAGCACGCACACGCCGGGTGAGGAAGGCAAGCGGCGCTGCCAGCAGCACAACGATGACCTGCAATATCGGTAAGTGCGCACCCCAGCCGAATTCCATCAGGAAGATTCCGCCTTGCGTGGCGCCTGCAGTACTCGCGCATCCCGCGCGGCGAGTGCGCTCTCCACCTCATTGTCGTGCTGCACCAGTTCATCCTCATCCATGCTGCCGTAGGCATGGTAGATGCGTACCACCAGGGCCAGGCCGAGCGCCGTGGTTGCCACGCTGACGACGATTGCCGTCAGGATCAGCACATGCGGCAGCGGGTTGGAGTACAGCGCGATACCTTCCTCCAGTATGGGCGCAGTACCCCCGCGCACCTTGGCCAGGAGGATGTACAGGAAAAACACGGCGACCTGGAACACCCCGAGCCCGATCAGGCGTTTGACCAGATTGGCGCTGGCGATCATGGTGTAAAAGCCGACCATCAGTAACACGACGACCAGCCAGTAGGGTGCATGCTGCATCAGGTTTTCCATGCGTTAGTGGCCACCGCTGTCGTCTGCGTCAATCGGGCTGGCAAACAGGTAAAACAGCATGATCATGACGGCGGCCACAGTGATTCCCACGCCCAGTTCGATTAAAAGAACGCCGATGTGTTCGCCCAGCGCGCGATCTCCGGGATTGAGCGCTCCGTAGTCGAGGAAGTTGCCGCCACTTATCATGGACACCACGCCCACTCCCGCGTAAAGCAAGACGCCTGCTGCGGCCAGCGCCTGCACCAGTGTGGGACTGAACACGCGCATGGCTGCCGGCAGGCCGAACACGAGCGCGTACAGGAAAATGCTGACCGCGAATATCACGCCAGCCTGGAAGCCACCGCCGGGCCCGTAGTCACCGTGGAACTGCACATACAGTGCGTACAGCATAATCATCGGTATCAGTAGCTTGGCCGCGATGCGTAATATGAGGTCGTGCTGCATGTCTCAGTCCTCCTCGCGACGCTGCCGGCCACTGGAGCGCCGGCCCCCCAGCAATCCCAGTACCGCCACCCCGGCGGTAAAGACAACAACGACCTCCCCGAGCGTGTCGTAGCCACGGTAGCTGGCAAGGATAGAGGTGACTGCGTTGGGGATTCCGATATCAGACGCGGATTCCTGCAGAAAGTAGGGCGCCAGGTGCTGGTGAACCGGTGACTCCGGATCGGCAAAGCCCGGCATGTCAGTGGTCGCCCACAACAGCACTGCGCCGGTGAATATCACGGTACACAATGCGGCGAGGTGGCGCCTGTGCCTGGCCTCGGTGCGCTGGTGGGTCAGGGCCAGTGTGCTCAGCATGAGAATCGTAGAGATGCCGGCACCGACAGCCGCCTCGGTTAGCGCCACGTCCACGGCGTCCAGCAGTACGTAGGCCAGCGCCGCCACCAGACTGAACAGGCCGAACAACATGGCCGCCGCAAACAGGCTGCGTAGTCGGTGCACGGCAACGGCGATCACGATCAGCATCACCAGCAGTAATAGTATGAGCAGGTTTTCAGTCATGGCGGCTCGGCGGCATCTTGTTTTTTTGAATCCAGTTGGGGTTCAATTTCTCTTAGTGCCGCCCGCGAAAGTGCGTGCGCCGCAACCGGGGTGGTGAACAGGACGAACACGGCGATCATGAGCAGTTTCAGCGCGTTCTGCGAAAATCCTTCAATTACCAGCATACCCAGTACCAGTAACAGCATGCCGAGTGTGTCGACGACGCTGGCCGCGTGCATGCGCGCGTAAACATCGGGTAGCCGCAGCAGACCCAACGCGCCAATCAGGCAGAATACAGCGCCGCTCAGCGTGATGGCGCCTCCCACCCAGAGCAAAAAGACGCTACTCAACGGGTTTCTCCCGCGCGCTCGGTTCACTGGGGCTGGATGAATCAGCGCCGAGAATGCCGACCTCGAAAAACTTCAGCACAGCCACGGTACCAATGAAGTTGATCAGCGCGTAGGCAATGGCGATATCCAGAAACTCGGGCCGTCCCATCAAGTACCCCACCATGGCGATCATCATCACTGTGGTCGTGCCAAAGGTATTCACCGCCATGACGCGGTCATACACAGTGGGGCCGAGCAGGGCGCGTGCCAGAATCATCACCATGCATGCGACCAGCGCCAGGGTGGTGGCGACAAGCAATGCCATCAGTCGCCTTCCTCCGCCTGCCACCCCTGTTCGACGGCTGCCAGGCGCTGTTGCAGGGTGCTTGTTGCCAGATCTCGCGCGGTAGTTTGCGTTAGCGTGTGGACGGTAGCTTCCCCTTCGGCGGTAAGTGCCACCGTCAGGCTGCCGGGCGTGAGTGTGATTGCATTGGCAAAGGTTACCCTGCCGACTTCGCTAAGGCCGCTCGCGCTGACGCGGGTGATCGTCGGCGAAATCGGTAGTGATGGCGACAGGACAATCCTGGCGACCTCCAGATTGGCAATAACCATTTTCTTCAGCAGCCAGACCCAGAATAGCAACAGCCGATGCGGCCTGAGGTGCAATGGATGCCCCTCTTCATCAACGACGTCCATTTGATGGCTGATAAACAGTACGGTGACAACCGACACCACGCCAAAGGCAAGCATCAGCGGCGTGAAGAAGCCGGACAGGCTAAGCCAGAGTGCTACAAGCGTCAGGGCGAGGTAAAGGGTGTGGCGCATGGCTGTCGGATTTTTCTTCTTGTCGGCAATGCCTTCATTGTAGCGGATGCTAACGGGTTCCCGGGTCGTTGTGTGGTTGTTGTATGAAGTTTTCCCATTAGTGGCTACCCTTTTGGGGAAGCTGTCGTGACATCTGACGCCGCCAGCGCACAGTAGCCAGGCCTGAATTCGACCCAGTTGATACGCGAATCAACTCAAATAGTCGCCTCCGGGCGTCGATATATCAACACGTTTCACGTGGTTTTAGGCAACAGGCGAATGGTTTCCCGGAAAATTGCGGTGCCTGGCGCGCAGCAAGGTACTGACAGGCTGACTCGGCAATAAATCGATCCCCTTTTTACCCGCCGCCTGGGTCACGCGATAAACCGTGCGCAGTAATCTGCAAAGCGGTCGCGAATTTCCGCCTCCGTGTAGCCATATTCCTCCAGTGTATAGGCATGCGCCGGACGATCGCTGCGTTTGTTTTCATCGCGGTGCCTGTCCATCGCCTGCAGCGCCTGCGACGTCAACGGCATATCGATGAACGCGTAAATCTGTTCGATCACCTCGCTCGGCCTGGCGACTGTGTTTTCAAAGTGAATGTCACAGAATTGATCTTCAGCCGTGGCGCGTGTTTGCAGCGTGTGCGCGGTACCGCGTGAGAACACATCCAGCACTTCCCTGGCAACAACATGCTTGCTTGCGTCTGGATTACCGGTCAGCCAGAGGTTGTAGTACAGGCTTGCCGTGGAGGGAATGCTCACCACCGGGTCACGGTGGGTAGACACTACCTGAATGTCCGGAAAGGTCTGCAGCAAGGTGGACATAAAGTGCAGATGATGCGGTGCCTTCAACAGCCAGCGCTGGGCGCTTTCACCGCGGCGCTTTTTCTGCCACTGCAAAAACTGCAACTGGCGTTTCAGATAGTCGTAGGCCGGCCCATTGTCCGCTTCTGCCACGAACCGCCCGTAATCCGGCACGTGGGCGAAGGAATTTGGCACATAGCTGTAAAAGCTGTGTTCCAGTAGCAGGATTTCCTCGTCTGCGCCGGTTGGATCCATGGGATGGATGGCAGCAATCTCGGGGTTGGCCGCCAACAAGGCCGCTACTTCCTCGCGCGCCTCAACAATGCGTTGATCCGGCTGATCGGGCTCCCAGTCCAGATAGGGGGCCGGATTGCGAACCTCATACCACAGTGGCGCATAAAAACGCGCATCGCTGGCAAGAATGCGGTGCAGCATGGTGGTGCCGGTGCGGGTAAGCCCCACGATAACCACGGGCGGCGCCAATGATTCGTGCAGGATTTCAGGATACCTGTTGATCCAGGCTTCCATGCGCAGGCGGTTTTTCAGACTGTTCAGTATGCGTTGGTACTGCATGAACCGACCAACCGGGTTCAGGTCTGCCTGCGCGTTGAGCGAGGTTACCAGGCATTGCAGGGCCGGACGAAAGGACTCGCAGCCAAAGTTGCTCAACCCGGTTTGCTTACGGGCTTCATTCAAAATGGCTGTGCTGTCGAGGGTGACTTGCGTAGCGCCGACGCCACTCTCCTTTGCGGTGGTATCACTCAAGGTATGTTCTCCAGTGGCGAACCCGATTGCAGGCTAGCAAGTTTTACCACGCGGCATTCCACCGCCGGGTGCGTATCTGCCTCAACCCAGCGCCACAACATGCCGCCCTGATCATGGCCAGCGGTAGTCAACCAGTTGGGGAATGCAATGCCGGGTTGTTGGTGTGCAACGACTACGGTGACGGAACCATCTGCATTGTAGTGTGCCGTGTGTTTATTGACACAGATGTGATGGTAGCGATAGTCCAGTGATTCCATCCAGTAGTTCGATAGCTGGAAGTTCCAGGTTTTACAGTCTGGAATTTCGCGTGCGTGAATCAGTAGCGCTTCGTCCGGCGCCAATTTCCAGTAGCTTTGCAGGTAGTGAATAGCGGCGTCGCCGCCGGCGCGTTGGCATAGCGCCTGGTCATCCGCGGGAAGTTCGTTGATATGCGCACTGTAGCGCTGCATCCACTGGGCGAACATGCCCGCAGTGTTGTTGACGAACCCTGCACTGCGCAACAATTGCCCGGCGAACGCCGCGGGATCCAGATTGTTGTCGCCCCTGGGGCTTGTACACTCAATCGTATAAGTGGCCGCGCGTTCTTTGCTGCGATCACCAAAGGTCTGTCGCACAATCAGGCTCTGGCTATCCTTGCGCATGGGCAACCAGTTACCTGGATGGGGCGTGCTGCTGAGCACAATGTCGAAGTTGCCCTTGTCATCAAGCTCAAGATCGTTTGCTTCCAGTTGGCCGGTGGGTTCCATGGTGCCAGTGGTGGCATAGCTACCGGCCTTGGTGCCAAAACTCAGGTAATCCACGGTGCCGCGATTACCGGTGATTCTGTAGTCCAGAGAGCCATCCACGTTGGCGTTGTGATAGATGTTGTCCGGGTTGTCGTTGCCGATCTTGATCGTCTCGTTCGCCAACTGGAAAAACCGCGGGAAGCGTGGGTCGCTGGATTCCACATAGCTTTCGAGCCCGGCGCGCAACAGCCGCGTCAGGTAACGAAAACCCTCGGCGCGATTGAACAGGTCGGATGGTGTGTGTTCCTGCAGGATGACATCGCCCGCACTTTTCAGTTCATCGCAGAATTCGGCCCACAGGCTGCCATCCACAATGAGCTGTTCGGGCGTGTTTGAGCTGCTGCTGTCAGGCATAGTCAAAATCCGGCATAGGGTAAGGGCTGTTTATCATAACCAAAGCTGTACCGTATCGTGGCACAAGCCCTTGAACCACCTCTCCTGTTGCAGCATTCTTCAGGTTCGTCACGTTTCACAGACACTGGTGATAGCAATGAAGGACAAATCCTCCCGCGCCGCGATGCAAAGCACGCGGCCAGCACAGCAGGATGACTCCATCGCCGTAGAGGCGCAGCGCTGGCAAAGCGATACCCGTGGCCCCTACGTACAGGCACATCCCGAACGCCGCGATGAATTTGTCACCCAGGCACTACAATGGTCCGTCAACCCGCTGTACACACCGGCAGACCTGGAAGCGGTTGATTTCGACTACCTGCAAGATCTGGGCTTCCCCGGCGAGTACCCCTACACCCGCGGTACCACGCCCAATGGTCACCGCTCCGACTTCTGGACCATGACCCAGGTCACCGGTTTTGGCAAAGGGCTGGAATGGTCAAAACGGGCGCGCTATATGCTGGACCAGGGCCTGTCCGGCCTGATCCTCGAATATGACCTAGCGACAACCAACGGCTACGACAGCGACGACCCGCTGGTGGAAGGCGAGGTCGGCCGCGCCGGCATGGCGCTGGACAGCCTCGAAGACCTGGAGCAGGCCTTTGACCTGCCCTTCGACAAACTGCAATACCTGATGAGTGTTTGCAACGCACCGCAACCGGTCAACCTGGCCATGATCATTGCGGCGCTGGAGAAAAAGGGCGTCGACCCAAAGGACTTTGTGCTGCATATCGTCAACGGCATTCTGATTGAGTACACCTGCGTGGGCCGCTATATCTATCCACCGAAAGATGGCCTGCGCCTGGCGACTGACTGCATCGAGTACATCATCCGGCATCACCCAAACTGGGCGCCGATATCCATTATCGCCGCGCAATTGCAGCCCGCGAAAGCCAACCCGGTGCAGGAGATAGCGTTTAGCCTGACTATCGCCTGCGCCTATATTGACGCCGTGCTTGAGCGCGGGCTGGATATCGACACGGTAGCGCCTTACTTTCACTTCGTGATCAACGTCGACATGGATTTTTTCGAAGGTATCTGCAAGTTGCGCGCTTTCCGCAAATGCTGGGCGAGACTGATGCGCGAGCGCTACGGCGCCACCCGCCCGGAAGCGATGCAGATACGCATGATGACCTCACCCACGACCACGGCGCTGACCCTGCAGCAACCGCTGAACAATATCGGGCGCCTTGCCATCATGGCCACCGCCTGTGCGCTGGGCGGCGCCGGCGAAAGTATGACCACGCCCCTGCACGACGAGGCTCACTCACTGCCCGCCGAAGATGCAATCCGGGTAGGAGCCGCACTGCAGCATATCGTTGCCCATGAAACCGGCGTTGCCGAAACCATTGATCCACTGGCAGGTTCCTACTACGTAGAAACCCTGACCAAGCAGTTGGAAACCGCGGCCTTTGCTGAAATGGACACGATTTTCGAGATGGGTGGCGCGCTCAAGGCGATTGAAAGTGGCTACTTTCAACGCGCGCTGGGGCGCGAACAATACGAGCGCAACCGCGATATTGAACAGGGCAAGCGCAAATGGGTGGGCGTGAATCACCTGCAACTCGAAGAAGAAAAGCGCCAGATCGACATCTTCAGGCTGGACGACAGCGTTGAAGCGGAACAGGTCAGCAAGGTTCAGGCACTGCGTGCACGCCGCGACCAGGCGGCGGTAGATCGCGCGCTGGACGAGGTTCGCATCGCCGCCCGCAACGGCGACAATATGGTGCCCCCCTGTCTGCAGGCGGTGCGCGCCTACGCCACACACGGTGAAATCTGCCACGCCATGCGCGATGTATTTGGCGAACACCGAACCGACAGTCAACTGGGTGGCATCTGATGCCACAAGGGACTGAACGACCCCTGCGCGTGCTGCTGGCCAAGCTCGGCATGGATACGCACACGGTGGGCATCACGGTCATTGCGCACGCGCTGCGCGAGGCGGGGATGGAAGTCATTTTCACCGGCCTAAAACAAACGCCCGCGATGGTGGCCACGGCGGCCATTCAGGAGGATGTGGATGTGGTGGGTGTTTCCTCGCTGTCGGCGGGCCACACCCGCAGCCTGCCCACACTCGCGCGCCTGCTGCGCGAGGCCGGTGCAGGCGACAAACTGCTGCTCGTCGGCGGCGTGATTCCGGAGGAAGATCAGCCACTGTTGCAAGAAGCCGGTGTCGACAAAATCTTCACCATGGGTGCCGACACGCGCGACATCATCACCTACCTGAATGAGTGGCGCGCGGCACAGCAGGCCGGGCATAGCTAATGGACGTCGCCAAAGAACTGCTCGGTGGCAATATGCTGGCGGGCGGGCGCGCCATTCGCTGGCTGGATGATCGCGACCCGCGCGGTGCCGAGGTGCTGGCCAGCGTTTTCCCACACACGGGTCGCGCCCACATCATCGGCATCACCGGTCCCCCCGGGGCCGGTAAATCCACCCTGGCCAATGCCATGATTTCACAGCTGCGCAGCCGGGGGCGGCGCGTGGGTGTAGTCGCCATCGATCCAAGCAGCCCGTTCAGCGGTGGCGCGATCCTGGGTGACCGTGTGCGCATGGCGCGTCACACCCTGGATGCGGATGTGTTCATTCGCTCCATAGGCACCCGCGGTCAGGCGGGCGGACTATCCCGCTCTGCCCACGATGCCTGCCTGATACTGGACGCCATGGGCTTCGATGTGATTCTTGTAGAGACCGTAGGCGTGGGGCAGGACGAGATCGATATCGTTGCGCTCGCTCACACCACCGTGATCGTCGGCCTGCCGGGCCTGGGCGACGAGGTACAGGCCATAAAAGCAGGCCTGATGGAGGTGGGTGACGTGTTCGTCATCAACAAGGCCGACCGCGAGGGCTATGAGGCCACGCGGCAGCAGTTTGAACTGATGCTGCACCTGCGTGCTGAAGGCAGGCAAGACAGTAGCCTACACTGGTCGCCCCCGGTGCTGCGTGCTGTTGCACTAAACGATGAAGGCATTGCCGAGATCATTGATGCCACTGAGGCGCACGCGCAGTTTCTGCGTGACAATGGCGAGTTCGAGCGACTGTCAGGCCAGCGGGAACGCGCGCAGACCCTGGGTTTGATGGGCGAAGCGTTACTGCAGCTGGCGCTGGAAAAAACCGACCCCGATGTACTGGCTGCGGTCGAGGCCAGGGAGATAGACCCCTATGCGGCGGCACGGCTGCTATTGCGTTCGCTTTGAACTGCCGTGTTGCTTATCAGCCTGGCTACATACATCGCATGCTTCTGCCAGGTGACACTATAGCCGCACTTGCCGTAACGACACTGGCTTTCACCTGTCGTCTTCCTCACGGTAGCTGCGCTCAGTTTCCCGGCGCCCGGCCGTTCGTTCTTCATCCTAGACCAGTGTAATATTCATAATCCTTGTTCACGGCTCTCACCTGGATGACTCGCGCGCACTCGCGGAAACGGTACACAACCTATCGGCCATGAAGCAGGGGCCAAAACTAACTCGGGAAAAACTATGCAAATGCAGGTTCACGGTTCAACGGCAGCGGGCTTCGAGTCTGTAGAAGCGCTATTCAGGCACGAAATGCAGACCATGGCTGAGCAATCTGCCCAACTGTGCGTTTATCACCGTGGCGAGAAGGTGGTCGACCTCTGGGCTTCCAATGGCGAAGACACAGATTTTTCGGCGGATAGCCTGGTCAATGTGTTCAGCAGTGGCAAGAGTCTGGAGGCCATTGCCATAGCGGCGTTAGTCAGCGAAAAGCGCCTGCGTTACGACGCAAAAATTACTGAGTACTGGCCGGCGTTTGGCGCGGCGGGCAAACAGGATCTGACCGTAGCCGATCTCATGCGCCATGAGGCCGGGCTTGCCAACTTCGATACTTCGTTGGATCTCGAGGCGTTGTTTACCGAGAACATTAAACAGAACGCCGTTGGCAAGCTGATAGAAGCTCACGCGCTCGATTTTGGCCCTGAAGGTAAAGACAAGCGTCAGTACCACGCACTAACACGTGGTTGGATAGTTAATGAATTGTTTCGCCGGGTTGATCCCGCCGGTCGCACGATAGGCGAGTATCTCCGCGATGAGATCAGTGGTCCGTTGCAGGCCGATGTGTTTGTCGGTCTGCAGGAGGAGGAACTGCAACGTGCCTCCCGCGTCAAGGTACTGGGCTTTGGTTACCATTTTCTACAGAGCTTTTTACCCCGTTTTCTGGGGAGGCGTGTGGTTCACAATATTTTCCAGATACTCGGCCGCCTGGTGAAACTGATACCTATGATCGCCCGTGGCCGAAAAACCAGGGTGGTGCCGCCATTTGCCGGTGTTGCGGGCCTCGATTTCATTAACCACCCCGGCTTTTTGCAGGGCGAAACACCTTCGGCCAATGCCAATTGCTCCGCGCGGGGGCTGGCCAGGGTCGGGGCGATGATGGCGTCCGGCGGCACCTGGGAAGGCCGTGAGTATATCAACGCTGCGGCCTGGAAAGCGGCGCACGACCACCCCGTAAAAGCGACGATGGGGAGTATTCTCACCACGCGATTCACCCAGGGTGGCGTGGACAGTTTCCTACCCTGCACACCGGGCAGCTCGAGGCTGGAGCGGGATTTTACTGAAGGTCGAGAAGGCTTCTACGGCTGGATGGGATTGGGCGGCTCGGTGTTTCAATGGCAACCGCAGTTGGACATCGGTTTTGCTTTTGTGCCTACCATGTTGCACGTGCTGGATCTGTTCAATGAGCGCGGTAAGCGTTACCAGGCAGAAGTGCTGCGCTGTGTTGAGCGCCTGCCGCCTGATACTCGGGCCGATGAAGCCGGGCGAGCGTTGCCAACCGTCGAGTAAACCGCAGTCGATGAAGTCCCGGGTGATGAAGAGCGCTGGCGCTGGTCAGTAAGCTGGCCTGTCAAGCTGTTCGTATTCAGATTCCTTTACCGCCTTGTCCTTTTCATACTCCAGCACAAGTGCTTCCAGCTTGCCGATTTCCCGCTCGTGTTTCCTGATGTCGCTCAGCAACGAGGCGCGTTGGCTTTCAGTGGTTTGATCGTTAACCAGTCGGGCTTCCTCGCGTTTCACGTCTTTCCTGAGTTGTTTCAACTTTGATTCGCTGCTGCGGATCTTTTGGTCATACTCGCTGATCTGCTGCTGTACCGTGTAGTGTTCGCGACCGGTATTGTAGCCCTCGAGAAACGCCGTTTCTTGCGAACCACTGCAGACGCCATTATAGGTATACCCTCGTTTGCCTGCGTCAAATCCGCGCGCCGGCGTGCAGTATTCAAGCACTCCCTCGGCGTGCCCTGCGCGGTAGGCATCTATGTCCGGCGTCACGCCGAAGTCTGCGCAGGCCTGTCGGTGTTCGCCGACGCGGCTGGTGGCACTGCCCCTGGTGCCGTCCTCGTAACCAACTGCGCGCCAGTCCGCGTTCCGGCACTCGGCTTCGTTAAGGGTCGAGCAGCCGGTCATTAGCGCCATCACCGAAATCGCCAGGACGCTTGTCAGTGTTCGTATCACGATATCGCTCCGAGTATCTTCGAACCCGCTTTCAGTTTACACCAGGCCGCCATCGGCTTCGACACGTTACCAACTCTCGGGAGCCGCATAACCGTAATATATAAGACGGGATGCTTCGTCACTGACCGACTCTTCCCCTGCCATGGGGCACAACCGTTATGGCCTGCGCGGCTCTGCATGAGATCGGACGATGCCGACTTACCAGAAAAGGCCGGCAACCCGGGCATAGTGCAGCCGATGTTCAAACGCCCGGCCGCTCGTTTTTCATCGCCGCCTCAGTGTCCAGTCGACGGGTAGTCTGGTCTTTCTTGGGCGAACCCACTAGCGCGTAGTCTTCCGCATATTCAGCGCAAATTTCACCATTGGCATCCAGCAACCAGGGCATGGCCAGGCGCCTTGGAACGCGCACTCGCTCAACGCTCAGAACAGTGCCGAAGACTTTATCCCAGAAGGGGCTCGTAACGCCCTGTGCGCGCCGCGGATCGGCAAAATGATGTGCAAAATGATTCTTGCGACGCCAGCGGCCATAGCGATGCCTGGGTGGGTGGGTATGGATACGGCGGTGCAGTAGTTCGTAGAGCAGGTACATCGAAATAAAGCCCAGAGTGCCCGCTACTCCGTGTTGCGCTCCGCTGAGCTGAATGAGTAGCGGTAGCAAGGCTGCTGTCACTACGACGGCCGCAAGCATCTTTTGCCACCAGGGGGCAAAGTAATCAACGAGTGCGTGATGCTTGCGATGTTCCCGTGCACCCAATGCCTTTATAGAGCCGGAGTGAAAGACGAAGCGGTGTAGTATGTATTCGAGGAGCGTCCACCCGGCGGCGCCCAGCAGGAACGCGAATACCAAAGACATGCCCAGGCCTCCTTAAGCGGGGACAGGCTGCCATTCTTTGTCATTTGCGCTGGCGCCGCAACCTGACCGACCAGGAGTACGGGCTGGTAAGCACCGCCGCGTGTTCCCCCTTCGGCGCAGGCGACGTGCCGGCCTTCGGTGATCCGCGCACCTGGGGTATCACTATCACCTGTCAGTACCGCCGTGACTGCGCCGGGTTTACGGATTACCCCTGGCGAACTGTGAGTAGTTTACAGTGCGCGGATAGTGATTGTGCTGCCCGGACCCTTACTCTAGAATGCGCGCCTTTCCTCTCGCCGTATAACAAGAACTTCCCCGTCGATTGGCCCACCCACTGGTTGCACCGCCTCCACTACCGTAGGCGGGGGGCATTCTGTTGTTTGAACAACAGCGACGTCTGCAAACGGTGTATACAGAAACTGTTTGAGACTAAAAGATGTTTGAGATTCATCCCAGCAACAATGCAAGCGCCAAAAACGATATCCTCTCCGGCCTGA
>JAUHYL010000074.1 GCA_030426545.1 Gammaproteobacteria bacterium | reverse complement strand
TTCATAGGTGATGCGCTCGTGGGCGGCGTGCATGTCCACCAGCACCATACCGTCCGCGTTTTGCGCCAGCACATACACCCCGTGCAGCTGGGCGAGCGCATATCCCAGGGGCGGGACGTCCTCCGCCTCCGCGGTCTCGGGCAGGGTGTGCAACTTCTGATAGCCCTGCATCTGCTCACGCACCCGTGGCGCCGATGCGCTCGCGCTGCGCAAACCGCCGCCGGGCAAGCCCCACGACAGCGTGGATTGATGCTGCACTTCACCCGTTGCCGGATCCACAGTCAGCCCCTCGCCCAGCGCTTCGCGCTGTGCACCCTCGGGTATTTCATGGACGGCATCCCCGGGACGAACATCCGCCAACGCGCGGTGCAAGGACGAAAAAATAAAGTTGTGCACGTCGCGGCCGTCTCGAAAACGGACCTCGTGTTTGGTTGGGTGCACGTTGACATCGACCAGCGCAGGGTCGAGTTCCAGGTAAAGCACGAAAGCGGGATGGCGACCGTGGTAGAGCACATCGCGATAAGCCTGCTTTACGGCATGAGCGACCAGCTTGTCACGAATGACGCGGCCGTTGACGAAGAAATACTGCAGGTCCGCCTGGCTGCGGGAAAAGGTTGGCAGGCCAACCCAGCCCCACAGGCGGAAAGGCCCGGCTTCCGACTCCACGGCGATGGCCTGTTCCATAAAGGCCGGGCCGCACACAGACGCCACGCGCCTCTGGCGCTCGGCCTGGGTAGAGGCCGCGCGCAGACTGTGTATCGCCTTGCCGTTGTGGCGCAGGTTAAAACTGACGTCGAAACGGGCCAGTGACAGGCGCTTTACCACTTCCTCAAGGTGCCCGAATTCGGTCTTATCGGTGCGCAGGAACTTGCGCCGAGCCGGCGTATTGAAAAACAGATCACGCACTTCCACCGTGGTGCCGCGTGGATGCGGTGCGGGCTTCAGCACAACTTCCATATCTCGCCCCTCGCACGCGGCGCTGCAGCCCTCGCTGCCCTCACTGTGGTTATTGCTGGTAATCGTCAGGCGTGAAACAGAGCCGATACTGGCCAGCGCTTCGCCGCGAAAACCCATACTCGCGACACGCTCAAGATCTTCCAGGGACACAATCTTGCTGGTGGCGTGACGAGCAAGCGCCAGCGGCAGCTCTTCACGCTCAATTCCCATTCCATCGTCGCGAATACGGATCAGTTTGGCACCGCCGCCTTCAACCTCGATCTCAACCCGGGTGGCGCTGGCGTCCAGACTGTTTTCGAGGATCTCCTTGACCACCGAAGCGGGCCGCTCCACCACTTCACCGGCCGCTATCTGGTTGGCGAGCCGGGAACTGAGTTGCTGGATTCGGGGCATAACCTGTCCTGTGAGGATTAAACCAGGGAGTGGATTTTCAATCGTGCGCCGGGACGGCGACATTCAGCGTGTACCGGGCCGCCAATATCAGGCAAATCGCGCGGGGATGCAATGCACTGCAGTCGCAGCAGTGTCGACGTCGTGCCGATCGCCTGGATGACGTGGGCAACGGGCAGTGTCCGACACGCGCGTGGAAGTGCTGTGAATCAGATGTGGGGATTCAGGTGCGGGGAATTGTCAGCTTCTGGCCGACCATAATGCGCGAGTCGGAAAGACTGTTATAGCTTTTGAGGTCTGCGAGAGAAACGCTGAAACGGTGTGCAATACCGGAGAGGGTATCACCGCGCGCGATCACATATTCCTGGCCGCCCTGCTGGCGCTGCCACGCGAGCAAAGTGCCGGAGGGCGGGTGCGCCACAAACCAGTCGCGAATGCCACGATGAATCGCCGCCGCCATCTTTTTCTGATAGCTGCGACTGGCCAGTTTCTGCGCTTCCTTGGGGTTGGAGATAAAGCCGGTTTCCACCAGGATCGAGGGAATATCCGGTGACTTCAGCACCGCGAAGCCAGCCTGCTCAACGTTCTTCTTGTGCAGACGCGCCACACTGTCGATGTTGCCCAACACACGATCACCCAGGCTGATACTGGTATCCAGTGTGGAGGTCATGGAAAGATCCGCAAGCACGCCGGCGAGCACGTCGTCTTTATCGGAAAGTTTTACACCCCCCACCAGGTCGGCCGCGTTTTCACGCTGCGCCAGTAGTCGCGCCGCCGTGCTGGTTGCGCCGCTGGTGGAAAGCGCATACACCGAGGCGCCATTGGCCTGTTTCTTGGGAAACGCATCGGCATGGATAGAAACGAATAAATCCGCCTGGCGCTCGCGAGCCAGTTCCCTGCGCCCTTTCAGGCTGATGTAGTAATCGCCCGTTCGAATCAACGTGGGCTTGAAACCGGCGTCCGCCTCCAGCAGTGCTTTCAGATCGTTGGCAATTGCCAGCACCACGTCCTTCTCGCGCAGGCGGCGCGGGCCAATCGCACCCGGGTCTTCACCACCGTGCCCGGCATCAATGGCGATAACGATATCGCGCTTGGCAGACTGACTGGCGCTCTTCCTCACGCTGACGGCTTCGCTGCCGACACGCTTGTCATACAGATCGAGTACCAGCCGGTCTCCCGCCTGTGCATTCGCCGCCAGGGAGAAGCTGCGCGGATCCACCTCCGCGCCAATCTCAAATACCACGCGCAGGTCATTGCCCTCTCGCACACCGGAGCGTACACGCTGCACCGGCGTACCTGCCAGTTGCAGGTCATCGAGATTGCTTTTCAATGCGGTGTTCGCCACGTCCAGTACAATCCGGCGCGGATTGGATAACACCATGAGTTTGTGCGCTGCGGGCGCACTGAGATCAAATACGACACGCGTGTGGTCTGGCGCGCGCCACAGGCGCACGTCCTGCACCTCCGCCGCGAAAGCCCCGGCAGATGCCAGAAACCCGAGGATTATTGCGATCCAAATCCTGCCCATAACCAATCACGTCCACCGGGATGCCACGCAAGACGCTGGCGGCCCTGTCCGGCTTATTTTTGCCGCTGCTGCAAACGCTGTAGCACCGACTTGCCCTGGTCAGTACCCGCAGACAGCGACAGGCGCCGACCCGAGTCTTCCCTTGTAATACTCACCACTATATCTGCCACAGGCAAAACTCCCAAGCCCCGCTCAGCCCACTCGACCAGACACACGGAATTTTCACCAAAATAATCGCGTATTCCCATAAATTCGAGCTCCTCGGCATCACCCAGACGGTACAAATCAAAGTGATAGAGGGTGCCAGCCGGTAAGGTATAGGGCTCAACCAGCGTGTAGGTAGGGCTTTTCACTGCACCGTCGTGTCCACAGTGGCGTATGTAGCCCCGCGCCAGAGTGGTTTTACCCATGCCGAGTTCGCCCTCCAGGAAAATGACCAGCCCGGGAGCGGCGGCGCGCGCCAGGGCGGCGCCCGCTTCAACCATGGCTGCCTCGTCGGCGACATGCCAACTCACAGCGCCGCTATTCACTGCAGCAGGGCGCGTAAATGCGGCATAAGATCGGTCGCAGCAAGGCCGCGCTCACCCTGCCCGGCGGCGATATCCGCCGCGGCGCCATGCAGGCAAACGCCCAGCGCAGCCGCCTCCAGTGGGGACACAGCCTGCGCGAGCAGGGCCGCGAGAACGCCGCTCAAAACGTCGCCCATACCGCCACTGGCCATACCCGGATTGCCATAATCACAAAGCGCAATTTCGGCATCGCCCGCTACCAGGGTGCCGTTGCCCTTGAGCACGGCCACGCCGCCGAAACGCTGCTGCAGCTGGGCTGCTGCAGCAAATCGATCGTTTTGCACGGCGGCAGTATCGCAGCCCAGCAGCCGCGCTGCCTCGCCGGGGTGTGGCGTCAGAATCCAGTTATCGCGCCTGTCAGCGCCCAGCGCATCGTCAGCAACCAGCAGGGTCAGCGCATCCGCATCCAAAACGGTGGGCTTCTCTGCCGCACAGGCCTGCTGCAGCAGCTGACGCGACCAGTCCGACTGACCGAGGCCGGGGCCTACCACCAGCACATCGGCGGAGGCCAGCAAGGGCGCAAGCTCCGCGCCCGAGTCCACCCCATGCGCCATCACTTCCGGCGTCCTTGCGACCGTTGCCGCAACATGCGCCGGACGGGTGGCCACCTGCACCAGGCCCGCGCCGCAACGCAACGCAGCCTCGGCCGCCATCGCCGCGGCACCCGCCATGCCGTAGTCGCCGCCGACCACCAGCACCGTGCCGTACATGCCCTTGTGCGAGTTGGCAGGACGCGCAGGCAGCCGTTCCAGCAATGGCCCGAGCTCCAGGCGAGAACAGCGCACGGGCACCTCGGCGTAGACCTCCGGCGGCACCTCCAGGTCGGAAAACTGTACTGACCCTGTGTAATCCGGCGCCGCGGCAGTAAACAGGCCTCGCTTCAATCCGATAAACGTCACTGTCAGCTCGGCACGCACCGCAGAGCCGAGTACGCGGCCACTATCTGCACACAGGCCAGAGGGAATATCCACAGCGAGTACGGGTGCGCCACAGGTATTCACCGCTGTTATCGCCTCGCGGTACGCCCCGCGCACCTCGCCGCCCAGACCGGTGCCCAACATCGCGTCCACGATGACCCCCTCTGGTGACAATGCCTGTGAGCCAAAAGGCACAACCGGCACGCCATTTGCCAGCGCCAGTTCGCGCGCCCGCAGCGCGTCCCCGGAAATTCTGGCGGTATCACCGAGCTGGTGCACCACTGCCGGTATGCCGCGTTTTTGTGCGAGATCGGCCATGAGATAGCCATCGCCGCCGTTGTTGCCGGTGCCGCACAGCACCTGCAGGCTTTGCGGCTGTGGCCAGCTCAGCAACAGGTGCCGCAGCGCCGTTTCCGCGGCCCGCGCCATGAGTCGAATTCCGGGTATCGCATAGTCATCGATGGCACATCGATCAAGCGCTCGCGTTTCTTCTGCGGTGTAAAGGGGTTCGATTCCCAGCATGGTGTACTGTGCCTGCTATGTGTTGTGCGGCATGGGCTAAATCTCAACGCGGACAATGCTGCCAGTTGCCAGTGACAGCAGGTGTGCTTCGCCAGAAATACAGCGCGCCTCGATTCTGGCAAAATTATACGCACAACCCGCCCCCGAGTGACCCTCGGACAGGACAATAGCTTGGATCACCAGACGACCAGTGCGCCGGCACCACGGCCAACCCGCGAGCAGCTGCAGGCCCTTGTCGTCGACATACGACGCTGGGCGGATGAGCTCGGCTTCCAGCAGGTGGGCATCACCGACACCGATGCGGGTGAGCACGAGCACCATCTCGAAGCGTGGCTGGCGGCTGACTATCACGGCACCATGGACTACATGGCCCGCCACGGTGTTAAACGGTCGCGGCCGGATGAACTGGTGGCGGGGACGGCGCGGGTGATTTCACTGCGCATGGATTATCTGAGCACCGACACCCAGCCGCTGCAGGTTCTGGATTCACCAACCAGTGCCTATATCTCGCGCTACGCGCTGGGACGGGATTATCACAAGCTGATGCGCGCCCGACTGGCCAAGCTGGCCCGGAAAATTGAAGGGGCTGCGCAACGCGGCAACTATCGCGCCTTCGTCGACAGCGCGCCGGTGCTGGAACGTGCCTTTGCCGAAAAAGCCGGGCTGGGCTGGATCGCCAAGAACACCATGTTGATCAACAGCCAGGCCGGCTCCTGGTTCTTTCTTGGGGAAATTTACACCGACCTGCCGCTGCCCACTGACGCGGCGCAAGACCAGAAGCACTGCGGCAGCTGCACCGCCTGCCTCGACGTTTGCCCAACGCAGGCGTTTACAGGGCCTTTTCAGCTGGACGCCCGGCGCTGCATCTCCTACCTCACCATAGAGCACCAGGGAAGCATTGACCCGGCGCTGCGACCGCTGATGGGCAATCGCATATTCGGCTGCGATGACTGCCAGCTCTGCTGCCCCTGGAACAAATTTGCACAGCCCAGCAATGAGGCGGACTTTCTCCCACGCCATGGATTGGCGAGCGCTGACCTGGCAACGCTCATTGCATGGGACGAGGAAACCTTTCTGCGCAAAACAGCAGGTTCACCCATCCGGCGTATTGGCCACGAGCGCTGGCTGCGCAATCTTGCCATTGCACTGGGCAACGCAGCGCGATCAGAGGAGGTCATACAGGCGCTACAGCACCGGGCAGCACATCCATCGCAGCTGGTGCGCGAGCATGTGCACTGGGCGCTTGCGCGCCACGGTGTCAGCCCAATCGCATAAAGTGATCGCGGTAGTAGCGCATCTCGTTAATCGATTCGCGAATATCGTCCAGGGCGAGGTGCGCACCGCTCTTGTTGATTCCGGCCTCGAGATCAGGCCGCCAGCGCTGCATCAGGATCTTCAAGGTACTCACGTCCAGGTTGCGGTAGTGAAAGTAACGTTCCAGCGCCGGCATATGACGCGCCATGAAGCGCCTGTCCTGGCAGATAGTATTGCCGCACATGGGTGACTCCCCGGGGGGCACCCACTGCTGCAGAAAATCCATGGTCTCGCGAGCAGCGGCCGCTTCGTCGTACTCACTGTCGCGCACCCTCGCGACGAGGCCGCTGCGGGTGTGGTGCGTCGTGTTCCACTCGTCCATCGCAGCGAGCCGCGCGTCGTCCTGGTGCACCGCGATCACCGGGCCCTCGGCGAGGGTCTCCAGGTGTGTGTCGGTGACGATGGTGGCGATTTCGATGATGGCATCCCCATCCGGATCCAGGCCGGTCATTTCCATATCCACCCAGATAAGGTTGCTGGCGTTTTGCATCGGGGTACCTCTGGCTAGTACAGCTCTCTGTCAGCGGGAAGCCGCCGCGCCCTCAGCGGCGAGTGCGGCCACCGCAGGCGGCTGGCGAATCGTCGCAGTGTAACAAATTGCCTCGACAGACAACCACGCGGGCCGAATAATGCCGGAATGTCAAAGCGAAAACTCAGCCGGCAGCAGGCCTGGCGCGTTGAGAAAATTCAGGCAGAGCGCGCCAAACGCGCCGCGCGCCGCGATGCTGACGCTGAAAAGGCCCTGCAGGAAGGCGAGCTGGGGCCTGAACAGGAGGGCCTGATCGTCGCTCACTACGGCAGCCAGGTGGCAGTGGAATCGGCGCCCGGCGAGAGCGTTCGCTGCCACATGAGGGCAAACCTGGACAACCTGGTGACCGGCGACCAGGTGATCTGGTGCGCAGGCGAGCCCACCGGGGTGGTCGTCGCGCAACTGGCCCGCAACAGCGAGCTTGCCCGGCCGGACAGCCATGGCGGGATGAAAACCGTTGCTGCCAACATCGATCAGATACTGGTGGTCATCGCACCCTACCCCGAGCCCCACGCCAACCTTATCGACCGCTACCTGGTGGCTTCGGAGGCGCTGGGTATAGAGCCTGTCATCGTGCTCAACAAGTGTGACCTGCTGCAGGCAGAGCCTGAACTGGACGCGGCAATGGCCACATTGCTGGACCTGTATCCCAGCATCGGGTACAGGGTGCTTCGCACCTCCAACACAGAAGCCGGAATCGACGCACTGCGACGGGCATTGCAGGGCCGAACGAGCATTTTTGTCGGCCAGTCAGGCGTGGGGAAGTCGTCACTGGTCAACATGCTGTTGCCCGAGGCACAGTTGCGCGTCGGCGCCCTGTCGGAAAACCGGCAAAAGGGGACGCACACGACCACTACCGCGCAGCTGTTCCACCTGGACGCCGGTGGCCGACTGATCGACTCACCGGGCATTCGTGAATTCGGTTTATGGCATCTCGACAGACCGCAGGTAGAGCAGGGCTTCCCGGAATTTCGACCGTTCCTGGGCAATTGCAGGTTTCGCAACTGTCAACATGAGGGAGAACCAGACTGTGCGCTGCTGGCAGCAGTCGAGGAGGGCCAAATCAACCCGCGACGCCTTGCCAGCTACCGGCACATCATCGAAGAGCTGGCGCAGGCTCAGTCATAGCTTGCCATAGTTTCGCCCATGCGCGTCATGGCACCGGCCGTGTAACGCGCTTCCCAGGCAATCGAACCACGCGGGAACAACAGGATCACGGTTGAGCCGAGCATAAAGCGCCCCATCTCCTCGCCACTGCCCAGTTCAACCGTCTCCGGCAAAGCCTGGTAGTCCTTGGTAACCGGCTGTTTCGGCGGCGGCGCCACCTGACCGGCCCATACCGTTTCGATCCCGGCAACAATCATGGCTCCCACCAGCACCATGGCCATGGGTCCATGCTCAGTGCTGAAATGGCAGACCAGACGCTCGTTGCGCGCAAACAGGCGGTCGACATTTTCTGCCGTGACGCCGTTCACAGAAAACAACTTCCCCGGAATATACGTCGTTGCGACCAGACGGCCAGCGACAGGCATGTGTACACGGTGATAATCGCGCGGAGACAGGTAGATGGTGGCAAACTCCCCGCCTTCGTACTGTGCTGCACGCTCCTCATCTCCACCGAGTAGATCTTCCACCGTAAAGTAACGACCCTTGGCCTGCAGAATCAGGCCCTGGGAGATGCTGCCGATCTGGCTCACCGCACCGTCGGCAGGACACAACACGTCGCCGTCACCCAGTGGTCGCGCGTCAGCACGCAACGCGCGCGTAAAAAAGGCGTTGAAGTGCGGATAGCGTGTGCAGTCGGGCTCCTCTGCCTCCTCCATGGCGACATCGTAATAGCTGACGAATTTACCAATCACCCAGTCCTTCAACCCTACGGGTGATTCCAGCCGAGCCAGAAAACCCGCCGCTCTCGATAGCAGGTGATGTGGGGAAATATGCTGTAAAAAGATGAAAATTCTGTCCATAAGACGTAGTGTAAATCGGTATGGCCTCATAGGTAAGTGAATCAGGGCAATGAGAACAGGATTTTTCATCCTGCTGCTGGCTCTGCCCGCGCTGGCCTGGAGCGGCGACAACGACAGGCCGGAGTCTGGCGAAGAAACCGACACGGTAAGGGCAGGGACAGCGCAGCCAACTGACGATTCATCCGTTACATGGGTGGACGACAGCCATGCCTACACCACTGACAGGGTGCAGGACATGACCGAATGGATGGACAGCTTCTTCGGCGACCCGGTCTATGACCTCGAGAAACCCGACTCACTGCTGCGCCTTACCTGGAAAAACTCCTGGGACGAGCAGGATGATCACAAGAGCCGCCTGAAACTGCGCGGCAAACTTCGACTACCCAACCTGTCCAGCCGACTCAGCCTGGTATTCAGCGGCGAGGAAGGCGATGACCTCGTCCCCGGTGCTACGCGCGAGGATGCCGACACGGCCGACCTTGTGTACAACGTACGCGAAAAAAAACGCTCCCGCGTGGACCTGACCCTGGGTTTAAACCAGGATGGGCTGAAGCCCGGTGTGCGCTATCGCCACCAGGCTCCGATATCGGAAGACTGGGGTTATCGCTTTACGCAGCGCCTGCAGTGGGAAAGTGACGAGGGCGTATACACCACCGGCCAGTTCAACCTCGACCACGTGCTGACCGACAATCAACTGGTGCGCTGGAGTACGCGCGGGAAGTATGGAGAAGAGACCGAGGGCGTGGAATGGCGCTCCATCCTATCACTGAATCAACGTTTTGAGAGCGCGTTCAATCACGACCCCTCGGTGTTGAGCTTCTTCACCTCCGTGCACGGCGTAACTGATCCGGAGTACATCGAGAACGTACGTATTGGCACAGTGCTGCGCCAACAATTGTTCCGCCGCTATTTCTTCTTTGAAGTAGAGCCCTCCTACAATTTCCGCAAGCGCCGTTCAGACGAAGACCGCGATGGCGCCTGGAACATTATCCTGCGGTTGGAAATTCTGTTCGAACCGCGTCGCAGACGTTCTGCCGGCAACTCAGACGACGACCCGTCGGACAGCCCGAATATCGACACGGAGCGACCCGCCGAAAAACCGGACGCACCCTACCCGTAACAGCCCACTGACCTGTGCTTGTCTGCTCAGAGGTTTTCTTCAGCGAAGGCGGCCAGGCGTGAGCGGACGATGCCGTTCACATGCATAATTCCCGCATGGGGATAATTTTTGCTTTTTTCAACCAGATAGGTGAGGCCGGACGTCAGCGGCGAAATATACTTGTTGTCTATCTGCGCGAGGTTGCCCAGCACCACAATTTTTGAATCGGCGCCAACGCGACTGATCACTGACTTGAGCTGAAACTGCGTCAGGCCCTGCGCCTCGTCGATGATGATGTAGGCGTTGTTGAATGAGCGACCGCGCATGAAGTTAAGCGACTTGAACTGTATATTTGCGCGCTCTTTCACGTAATCGATGCTGCCATGGCATGACTCATCGGCGCCGTGCAGAATCTCCAGGTTATCGTCGAACGCCGCCAGCCAGGGCGCCATCTTTTCTTCTTCGGTGCCCGGCAAAAAGCCAATCTCTTCTGCGATAGGCGGCGTGGAGCGCGCCACGATCAGCTTGCTGTACTTATTCTGCTCAAGTATGGCGTGCAAGCCATAGGCCAGCGCGAGCAGGGTCTTGCCTGACCCCGCAGGCCCGGTCATCACTGTGAGATCAACCGCATCATCTGTCAGCAACGACATGGCCATCGCCTGTTCCAGGTTGCGTGGCACCAGGCCCCAGAAGCGCCGATTCATCAGGCTGTCGCGACTGTCGCAACGCAGGTAGACAAACTCGCTGTCGACGCGTTTGACGAAGGCCATGAACTCCTGGTCGTCGTACAGGAACATGTTCGGATAAACCGTCTGCAACGACTTACGCGGTATGCGGTGCAAGGTGCAATCGCCCTCGCGCAGGGTATCGACCTCGCTGATCGTGGCCCAGAAGTCGCCAGCGATATGCTCGTACCCGCTGGCAAGCAGGTCGATATCGTCCAGCACGCGGTCGCGGCGATAGTCCTCAACGTGCATCAGGCCCGAGCCCTTGGCCTTGATGCGCATGTTGATATCCTTGGTGACCAGGCAGACAAACTGCTCGGGGTTTTCTGACTGCAGGCGCAATGCAACATTGATAATGCGGTTGTCGTTCGCCTGGGCGGGCGTGCCGTCGAGATAGGGCACAAGCGAGTTTTCACGAATGCACTGATCCGGGTAAATGGCCAGCGTCCCGGCCCCCATGCCCTCAAGTTCCGACCCGGGGACTTCCACCCCCGCCTGTATTTCCTGCGGCGATGCGCTATCCACCACTTTGTCGATCATCTGAATGGCGATGCGCGCTTCGCGGCTCACGGTTTTGTCGCGGCGATCCTTGATATGGTCCAACTCCTCCAGGACCGTCATGGGTATTACGATGTGGTGTTGCTTGAAGGCAGTTACGGCAGTGGGGTCGTGCAGCAGGACATTGGTGTCCAGAACATAGGTTTTCCGGGTGACGGGTTTCAGGTGGGGTGGATTTTCTACGCGCAGGGTAGAGCCTGAGTCCATAAAGCATTCCTCTCGGGTAACACGGTAAGGCGGAAACGGATTCGGATCGAACAAGGGCCGGCGCTTGACACCGGGTCAGCGGTGGAAGGGAAGAGACGGGGGTTACTCACAGGCGCGCTCGCGCCCGAGCAGGCATCGCGCTGTATTATTTTCAGGGCGTAAAACTCTTCGGAGCCGCTGCGGCTCGTCAAATAGCTCAATCCCTTGGCAGATGGACACGAGCGGGGAACAGACCATTCCCGCACCCTGTGTCGCCGCGCAATTCAAAGGCACATCCCAGCGGCTGATTCACCTCGATTATTGTCAGCGTGAAGCGCCGCTGTCAATGGCAGTGCCAATTTTGCCGAGAGTTTTTCCAGGCCGTATATTCCGACACAGAATTTGCGACGCGATGTTTTACTGTCAAAGTCCTGCCAGCAACTGACACCGCCTGCGATTTGGGCTAGCATGCGAAGTTCTTCCTTTCAAAATCCTATAACTCCTGACTGATGCTCAACCAAGAGTCGCTCACCCAACTGCGGGGCTTGAAGTCCCAAATGGAAGCCGAAAAAGAGCACGCCGAGGCCGTCGTCAAAGGCACACAGGCTCGCTACGGCTTCGCCGTGCTTGATGACGGCAGAGAAGTGTTCATACCACCGCAGGAAATGCTCAAAGCATTCCCGGGTGATCGCGTTCGGGTTTGTGTACGCCCCGCGCCTGACAACAAAACTATCGCTGATATTGAAAAGCTGGTCGACAGTCCTCTACAGGACTTCACCGGCCAGTGTGTTCGCAAGGGCAAGGCGCTATTCATTCAACCCGATCTGGCACAACTGACCCGCTGGCTGTTCGTTCCTCCCCATGCGCGCAACGGCGTGCAGGAGGGCGACTATGTGCGCGCCGCTGTATTGCGCCACCCCATCCGCGACGGAAAACCACAGGCCAAGGTATTGAGCGTACTGGGCAAGGACAGCACGCCAGGGATCGAAAACAGCTACACAATGGCCAGGTTCGGGCTGCAGACAGAGTGGTCCAGCGCTGCACGCAAGGAACTGGAGCGTATTCTCGCAGAACACCAACCGCTGCAGACCGAAAATCGACGCGACCTTACCGACCTCGAGTTTGTTTCCATTGACGCGGCAAAAACCCAGGACATTGATGACGCCCTCTACGCGGAGATCAGCGACGATGGCTGGACGCTGTATATCGCCATCGCAGATCCCACCGCCTATTTGAACGAAGAGACGCAGCTTCTGCAGGAGGTGGCTTCCCGTGCCACCTCCGTCTACTTTCACGGCGACGTGATTCCAATGCTCCCGGAGTCATTATCCCAGGACACCTGCGCCCTGTCTGAAGGCGTCGATCGGCCAGCGCTGGTATGCAAGGCCGCGGTCAGCGACAGCGGCGAGGTCGGCGAGTTTGAATTTATCGAAGCGCGGGTGCGCTCACGGGGCAAACTTTCCTACTACGCGGTAGATCGCTACCTCAATGGGCAGTACGACGACCTGATGAGCCACGCCACCCCACTGGAGGCGCTCTACCAGGTTTACCGTGCCCTGAGAGCACACCGCGAAGCGCACAACCTGCTCATGGAAGACCGCCGCGAGTTCCGCTGGGTGCTGGGTGACGACAAGCGAATCGAAAGTATCGAACCACATGAAAAACTGCTTTCGCAGAAGCTTGTCGAAGAGTGCATGGTAGCCGCCAATCGGTGCGCAGCGCGCTTTTTGAGTGAACACAACGCCAGTGGGCCCTTTGTTGTACACCGCGGGTTTCGCAAGGATAGACTGGAAGAACTGGGCAAATTTCTCAACATGCACGCGCCCGAGCTTGCAGACCTGAAGCCCGACACCCTCGAGGGCTACCGCGACATCCTCCGCAATCTGGCTTCACCGGAACACGTTTTACCGCTTCGCGCCATGATCAATCGTCTGCTCGCTCGCGCCGAACTAAGCGTGAAGCCCGCGGAGCACATGGGTATGTCCCTGCCCGGGTACAGCAACTGCACATCCCCGCTGCGCAAATACGCAGATTTTCTGGTTCATCTACAGATAAAGTCCATCCTCAACGGCGGCAACGGCCAGTCGGTGGACGCCGCGACCCTGCAACAACTCAGCCGCCAACTGGCCACCTGCCGCACAGCAACGCAGCAGGCAGAGCGCTGGCTTGCTCACCGCTATCTCACGCAACTGGCAGCAAAAGAAGGTGCAACCTTTATTGGCCGCGTCAGCCACGTCAGCAGCGGCGGATTCAACGTGCGCCTGGAGGATAGCGGCCTCGACGGCTTCGTGGATCTGCGCAAGGATGCGGAGAAGTTCAGCTACGACAAGTGGACCGCCAGTCTCACCAGCACAACCCGCAGATTCCAGTTAAATCAGCAGGTGGAGGTGCACTATCTCGGGGCAACTGCGGAGGAACAGTGGCAGGCAAAGTTTGCAGTGGTGGCGAATTGTGGCCTGAAGCCACCTAAGGAAAACAAGCAGGCGGGCGGCGAAAAGAACGATGCTGCTGGCGATCCCGAGAAAGACACCGTCACTGACGCTGCGCCGGAATCTGATCAGGGTGCAGCCAACAGCTAGCACCCCTCTGCGTTGCAGCAATTCCCCGCCAACGCACTGGCAGGTCGTCTTCAGCACTGCGCCACACCGCTGGATTCAGTTGGAACAATTACCCTTGTCGCGGTTACCGGGCAGGCTGGCCGATGTTGCCGATTGCTGCGCCCCACCCAGGGGCTGGGCAGCCAGATGTTCGCGGATTCGCGAAACCAGGTGGATCATCTCGCGCACGCCCAGGTTCCGCAGGTATTGGCCCATCTCTGAATAGGTATCCATCAGCACGTTGGCATCAACGGTACGAAAGGCCTCGATAATGGTTTTTTCGGTCGCCGTGAATTCGCCCTGGTCATTGAATATCAGTCGTGTGAAGACATCCACGACTGCCATCTCACTGACCGCGAACGTTTCACCGATGCTGTAGCTGTATTGCATCTCTCTCCCCCACCGCGGCCTGCTGTGTGCCTGTTATGATTATTGCCGCGCTTTCAGTATCGCGTGAAACAAGCGCGCCCTGCGTCCAAGTTTAGGCACTATTTATCAAAGGGGTGGCGAATCATGCCGCAAAATACCCTTTTGGGTCAGGGTGTTGCGTCGGTTGCGATGTCGAATAAAGCACGTTGAGCGGCGCATCGTCGCGCCACGCGGCGGGTTCAGAAGTCGGCGTGTCCCGGCGTTCGCGGATAGGGAATCGCATCCCTCACGTTTTCCATGCCGGTGACATAATTCAACAGGCGCTCAAAGCCGAGGCCAAATCCGGCGTGCGGTACCGTGCCGTATCGACGCAGATCCCGGTACCACCAAAGCTCCTCGCGCAGATGTTCATCCATACGGTCATCGAGCACCTCCAGGCGCTCTTCGCGCTGGCTGCCACCGATGAGTTCGCCGATACCCGGTGCCAATACGTCCATGGCAGCGACGGTCCGGCCATCATCGTTGAGGCGCATGTAAAACGCCTTGATGTCCTTGGGATAGTTGACGACTACAACCGGACGGCCAACGTGTTTCTCTGTGAGATAGCGCTCGTGTTCAGAGGCAAGATCCACACCCCACTCCACCGGAAATTCGAAAGACTCACCACTCTTTTGCAACACCTCAATGACATCGGTGTACTCCATACGCTCAAAGCGGTTGTCTATCACGGTGCGCAGGCGATCGATCACCGTGTTATCGATGCGCTGCTGGAAGAAAGCCATGTCCTCCTCGCACTGGTCCAGCACGGCGATCAGGACATGGCGCAGCAAATCTTCCGCCAGCATCGCGTCAGCTTCAAGATCGGCAAACGCGATCTCCGGCTCGACCATCCAGAACTCTGCCAGGTGCCGACTGGTATTGGAATTTTCCGCGCGGAAAGTTGGCCCGAAGGTATAGACCTTGCTCATTGCGAGGCAGTACGCCTCCACCTCCAACTGGCCGGAGACCGTCAGAAAAGACTCGCTTGAAAAAAAGTCCTGCTGAAAGTCCACCGCACCCTGCGCATCCCGCGGCATGTTGGCAAAGTCGAGCGTGCTCACGCGAAACAACTCGCCCGCACCTTCACAGTCACTGCCGGTGATGATCGGGGTGTTGATCCAATGAAAGCCGCGTTCAAAAAAGAAATTGTGGATAGCATTGGCCAGCACCGTGCGCACGCGTGTGATGGCACCAAAGGTATTGGTGCGCGGACGCAGATGCGCCTGGGTGCGCAGGTACTCAAAGCTGTGCCGCTTCTTTGCGATCGGGTAACTCTCGGGGTCATCGACCCAACCGACAACGTCCACCGACTGCGCCTGCACTTCCACCTGCTGACCCTTGCCCTCGGACTCCACCAGTTCGCCGCGCACAATGACCGCGCAGCCGGTGGACAGGTGCAAGACTTCCGATTCATAGTTGTCCAGTGAATTCGGCACCACGGCCTGCAGCGCGTCAAACGACGAGCCGTCGTGTACCGCGAGAAAGGAGATACCCGCCTTTGAGTCGCGCTTACTGCGCAACCAGCCGCGCAGCGTCACGGTGGATCCGATTTCAATATCGCCGCGCAGGACGGCGGCTACAGCAGTGTCTTGGGACATACAGAAGATCTATGGCGGCGGTGAGTGAAAGGCAATGTTTAGCTCAGCGCGCAGGATACTCAAGTGCATCGGGCATCGCCAGCATTCCGGGTTGGGGGCTCCCCGGAGACTGGATCAACCTTCAGCGGGCGATGCGTGTGATACGGTCGCCCTTGAGTTGCAAATGAGAGACGAGGCCGTCCTCTGAAAAAACCATACCGACATGCGGGTGACTGGACCAGAGCTCGTCTGTGCTGCTGACAGCAACGGGCACCTGTGCATGATCACCTACCTTCCAGGAATGCGTACGGCGAAATTCCTGCAGCGCCTCTTCGGTCATGAAGAAAATGACCTCCGCCTTGTATTCAGACTCCGGGCTCATGCCGTAAGTCGTGCCTGCGGTGACGTAGTAGTCAACGGTCTCCCCTTTCACCAGCAAAGAACCTTCACCAAACTCACCGCCGACCCCAAAACCCATCTTTACGATGTCCGGGAAGACCAGCACACCGGCTGCTCTCTCCAATAGTGCCTCGGTGTCCTTACCGGACGCTTTCAGCCAGGAAATGGCGCGCGCCGTGTTAGCGTCGATCATCTCCTTGTCGTCAGCGAGCGCGCCCGGCGCGCCACCCAGGCCCACGGCGCCTAGCAGCGCTATCGACAAGCCTTTGAATATATTCATATTTTTAGCCCCCTTTCATGAATCGAAACTAAACGCCTGCTCCACCAGCTCCTCGGACATTGTCCAGAGGCGTTCGGCGGCGGAGGTGTCCAGAGCATAAGATTCTACTCCTGTGCTGGAATCCTGCACGGAAGAATCGGAGATTTTGCAATTTTCCAGATAAATGCCCCCCTTTTCCTCCAGATCCGGCGAGGTTGCAGCCCACACGGAGGTGGCCGCGCCCTGCTCCACCGACTTGAACACCAGTGCCTCTCCCTTGGGGCTGCGCTCGCTCAGAGTGGCGAAATCCGCCTCATCCATGTGTCTGGCGAGCCCGGTCATGATCACACCCGGATGCACGGCAAACGCCCGCACACCATGCGATTTCAGCCGACTGTCCAGCCCCACGCTGAACAGGACGTTGGCCGTTTTTGACTCGCCGTAAGCCTGCCATTTCTCGTACTCCCGCTCACGGTAGTTGGGATCGTCAAAGTTGAAGTTGGCAAACTTGTGGCCCGCCGAGCTCAGGTTGACCACCCGGCCCGGAGCCCCTGCCTGCAGCGCAGGCGCCAGCAGGCAGGTAAACAGGAAATGGCCGACATGATTGGTACCGAACTGCATTTCAAAGCCCTGCGCCGTGCGCATCAGCGGGCAGGCCATCACCCCGGCGTTATTGATCAGCAATTGAATGGAGGGAAAGCGGGACAGGGCCTCCGCGGCCGCTGCGCGTACGCTGACGAGATCAGCGAGGTCCATGATCAGGGTCTCAACCTGCGCTCCCGGAACGGCAGCGCGCACCTCGGCCACGGCGGCTTCCAGCTTGCCACTGTCGCGGGCGCACATCACGACGGTTGCACCGGCCGCAGCGAGCGTACGCGCTGTTTCCACGCCAAGCCCCGAGGAGGCCCCGGTTACCATTGCCAACTTTCCGGCAAGGGAAATCCCTGCAATAACATCGCGTGTTGTACTCTGCTCGTTGAACTCGGACATGGCTTTATGGCTCCCGAAAATGGCTAAAGTGGTATCGTGGCACTTTGGAAAGGCGGATTGAATGATAGCAGCGGCCAGTCCCGGGTGGTGTAAGGCACCCGGGAATACTGACGACCGAAACCAGCCGGGCCCTGCAGGGCCCTGAGACAAACCGCAGGCAACGTCTGCCGCGGCGACGGAGGGGATATGAGCAAAGCGGATATCGAGTTTCTTGAAGGGGGCAGCTACCTCAGCCTCGGCACCCGCAAGCGATCTGGCGACTGGGTCGCCACGCCGGTGTGGTTCGCCCCGGACGGCGACGCCTACTACGTATTTTCTGCCGGCGAGGCCGGCAAGGTGAAGCGCCTGCGCAACTTCGAGGCGTGCCGCATCGCCCCCTGCACGGTCTCAGGGACGCTCACCGGGGGCTGGATGGACAGCACCGCGGCCGTACTTGAGAGCAGCGATGACATGGACACGGCACTGCGCGCGCTGCGTCGTAAGTACGGGTGGCAGATGCTGGCAGCAGACTTCTTTTCACGCCTGAGTGGCAAGATGCAACGGCGCGCCTATATCAGAATTCAGCGTCCGGGCTGATACCGCCAGGCGCCCGGGCTGGCCCTAAGCAACGGGAAGGACGCGCCGTTCAACCCTCTTCCAGACGCCGCAGCCGCAGCTCGTAGGCGTCGATGTCCGAACGCAGCCTGGCGTGCGCTATCGCCTGCCTGATGTAACTGGAGGCCTGCACAGGCTGATCCAACTCGACATGGGTAATCCCCAGTGCGTACAGCAGGCGACTGTCATCCGGCAGCAGCGCCACGGCCTTTTCATAGTAATTCTGCGCACTCAGCCAGTCCCCCTCTTCGGCCGCCTGGTCCCCACGCCAGGCATGAAAATAGGGGTTGGCGTCGCGATACCCCGCGACCCTTGACTCCCAGTGCTCACGGTCTTCATCGCGCCCCTCGATACTGTAGAGCACGACCAGGTTGTTCATGGCCGAGTCATTGCCGGAGTCCAGCTCCAGCGCGGTCAGGTAACTGGCTTCTGCGTCGCGATGCTGGCCGGCAGAGCGGTAGACAGCGCCGATATTTACCCACAACTGTGCCAGCGCCGGGCTCAACTGCAGTGCGCGCACGCTGTGCAGCCAGGCCTCGCCGATACGCTGTCCCGCGAGGGCATACATGGCGATGTTGGCGTGATGCAGGGCCAGCGCATCCGCATCGGACAGCACCCGGGAGCCGGCGATCTGGCGCGTCGGCAGCGGATCGATATCCACCATGAACTGGTTGCGACGACCCGCGGTTACCAACGCGTTAACGTGCAGCCGCACCATGACGCGCTCGCCCTGCCGCGTCCACTGCGGGCGCACCTCCAGCCACTGGTACTCTGCCTTCAGCCCCGCCTCGCGCGCGAGAGCGATATACAGCGTGGCGTAGGACAGACAATTCGCGCTGCCGCGATGAAACACCTCGCGCGCAGAGCCCTCCGCGGCAGGGTCATAGTTCACCCCCAGCGTGGCCGGGCCGCGCACAGCCCGGTGCAGGCTCATCATGCGCGGCCGGCCACGGGGCAGGCCGCGCGTATAGCGCTGCACGAACGCGCGCATGTCTTCATCCAGCGCAAGCAAATCGGGAGAAGTAATACGAGTGGCGACGTCCGCCACCGTCAAGCGGGTTTGTCCATCGTCAAGGGGTGTAAGCGCCGCGACATCCGCGACTCTGGGCGTATTGCTGGAACAGCCGGCGAGCATCGACAGGAGGCAGGCGCCGAGCAGCAAAACACGCAGCGCCCCACACCGACAGCACGTCGGTGAGGCGGTGGGTGGAACAATCAGCCGCTCGAAATCCAACACCAGGGCGCCCTCCGCTACCCCCGATTATATCGCAAAACGCAGCATACTCGGTGGTGGCTTTGATGTGTGTCAATGCGTCCTGCCGACGGCTGATAGACCCTGACATAACCGAGTCAAATCCCTGTGGAGAACCCGGATGACACAACACCTGAACGCGGAACAGACCCTGGAAGACCAGGCCACAATGCGCCGCCTGGCGATAGTAATTGGCGGATTCGTTGCGTTTACAGCGATAGGCGCTCTGCTGGTGGGCCTGATCGCCGGCTAATCGCACCGGCCGGCCTGACCGCTGGCTAGGCTGAACAGCCAGCCTTTGTCCCGGCTACACAGTCTGCGTATGCAGGCCGCACTCACGGCCGTCCCAGGCCTTGGTGGGATCGAAATAGTGCTTGCAGGTAGGCAGTTGGTGCTGCGCCATATAGTTTTCGACCTGCTCGTCTGACCAGTAGAAAATCGGTGCCACCTTGATGATGCCACGACCGTCAACCGACACCACGTCCAGGGTCTTGCGGTGCTCGGTTTCTTCCCGCCTGATACCCGTCAACCAGATATCCGGCTTGAACTCCGACAACGCGCGCTCAAAGGGCTCCAGCTTGACCTGCTCGGTGAATGCCTGGTGGCGCTCCTCTTCGTCGGGCGTGGGAATGCCTCCCATGATCGCGTTGCGACGCTCCGAGGTCATCTCGGGGGAATAGACATGGATATTGATGTCGAGGTCGCGAATCAGCCGCTCGGCCACCACGTACGTATCGCGCAGGTTGTAGCCTGTATCAACCCAGATGGTGGGAACCGATTTATCCACAGCGCTAACCAGGTGCAGCATGACTGCGGCATTGCGGCCCATACTGGTGGTGGCGATGCAGGTGCCACCCTGCGCCAACGCCCAGCGCACAATGTCGGAGGCACTGGCATCACGCAGGGTTTCATTGGCGCTGTCGATGTCGATTTCCAACGGCAATCGCCCCGGAGATTAGTCAGGGTGCGAACTGTATAGAATCAAAAAAGCAGTGGCAAATAACCAGACGCTATATGAATATGCCGCGGAACCGAGGTGCCGGGAGCCGCCGTCAGGCAGCGGCGCGATTGACCATCGTCTCCAGTTCCGCATGCAGATCCAGGAACTGACCCGTGAGCTTGTGGCTGGGCGCAAGGTCGATCAACGGGCGGTGATCGCGGTGGGACTCTTTCATTTTCACTGAACTGTTGAGGAACGTGGAGAAGACCGGCAATCCCTCTTCCTGCAATTCTGTGACCAGCTCCGTCGGCAACCTGGCCTGCGAGTTGAACTGGTTGATGATAATCCCCTCGACGTTGAGGTCCGGGTTGTGGTCCTCCTGCAACTCGCCAATGTTGTCGAGCAGGGAATACAAGCTCTGCCGCGCAAAGCTGTCGCAATCGAAGGGAATCAGCAGCGAATCGGCCGCGATCAGTGCAGCACGAGAGAAGAAGTTGAAGTTGGGCGGGGTATCGATATACACCCGGTCATACTCATCCTCCAGTTTCTCCAGCGCATCGCGCAGTTTGTAGATCTTGTAACGCGATTCCAGTTCCTTCTCCATATCCGACAATGCCGGGCTGGAAGGCATAAGAAACAGGTTTTCATAGGGCGTATCCCAGACAAAGGAATCCGGGTTCTTGCGCATTTTACGTGAGCCCACCGTCTGCTTGAACAGCCCGGCGACACCCTGGGCTTCCGCGGGAAACGCATCGGCGTCGATCTCGCCCACAAGGTAATGGGTGGTGTTACCCTGCACATCGAGGTCCACCACCAGGGTGCGATAGCCCATAGCAGCGCCGATGGCGGCAAGGTTGCAGGTGATGCTGGTTTTACCGACACCGCCTTTCTGGTTAAAAACAACGCGTTTCATGGCTCTGACTACCCGTATAAACCGGCGAAGAAGGATAGGAGAAGTGTAATCAATGGTCGCTGTGAATGTAAGCGCGATCAAGCCCACAGCCCCTTTTTTACCCTCCAGCGAGCCGCGACACCGAATGGCCTGACGGTGCCAGGGTTACGAGGTGAGTATCTTAGCCTTCCGAGCCACGTAACCCTGGCACCGTCAGGCCCTGCCCAGCCCCACCCGCATCGTTCCCAAACTTCCCGCCATCCAGCGCAGAAAGCACGCTCAAACCATTCCCTGCAAACAAGGCCGCGCGGCCTGAGCCATCACCAGATCGCCTCATACAGCGCCACAATCTCCGCCTTCTCAGGCACACGGGGATTGTTGGCCGGCGAGCCCGAGTCCAGCGCCTGGCGGGCCATGAGTTCCAGTGAATCCGTCCAGGCTTCCTGCGCAATACCGTACTCCCGGGGCCCCGGAACAGCCAGCTCAGCGGTAAGCTGGCGCAGCGCGTCAACCAGGGCAGCCGCAGCACCAGTATCGCTGTCAGTGGCCGCGGCGATACCCATGAAGCGTGCACAATCCGCGTAGCGCGCACTGGCATGATCCACCGACCAGGCGGTAACTTCCGGCAGCAGCATGGCATTGCTGAGACCATGGGGTACATGAAACAGGGCGCCAATGGGCCGGCTCATACCGTGAATCAGGGTGACCGATGCATTGGCAAAGGCGATCCCGCCCTGGGTGGCCGCCAGCATCATCGCCTCACGTGCAGCGAGGTTGTCCGGCTCTGCGCAGGCGGTGCGCAGGTTGTGGTAGATCGTGCGCATCGCAGTCAGGGCCACGCTGTCGGTAAACGGGTTCGATCGACGGCTCACATAGGCTTCCAGCGCGTGGCACAGGCTATCGATACCCGTGTCGGCGGTCAGGCGGTAGGGCATGCTCAGGGTGAGTTCATAATCCACCAGCGCCGCGAT
>JAUHYL010000003.1 GCA_030426545.1 Gammaproteobacteria bacterium | reverse complement strand
TCGTGTGTTCTATCGAGAATTTCGACGCCATGGGTGTGCACACCGGTGATTCCATCACCGTCGCCCCGGCGCAGACGTTGACGGACAAGGAATACCAGATCATGCGCGACGCCTCGCTGGCGGTGCTGCGCGAGATTGGCGTTGAAACCGGCGGTTCCAATGTGCAGTTTGGCCAGGATCCGGAAACCGGCCGCTTCGTGATTATTGAAATGAATCCTCGCGTGTCCCGTTCCTCGGCGCTGGCCTCCAAGGCGACGGGTTTTCCCATCGCCAAGGTGGCCGCGAAACTGGCGGTGGGTTACACGCTGGATGAATTACAAAACGATATTACCGGCGGCGCCACACCGGCCTCGTTCGAACCTTCTATCGATTACGTGGTGACCAAAATCCCGCGGTTTGCGTTTGAGAAGTTTCCCGGCGCTTCTCCGCGCCTCACCACGCAGATGAAGTCGGTGGGTGAGGTGATGGCCATTGGCCGCACGTTCCAGGAGTCGGTACAGAAAGCGCTGCGTGGCCTGGAAGTGGGCTCGTCGGGCTTCGAACACCAGATCGATGTCGATAACCCGGATCTGCGCGAAACGCTGGTCGCAGAGTTGACCAACCCCGGGCCGGAGCGCATCTGGTATCTCGCCGATGCGTTCCGCGCCGGCATGGCGATTGACGAGGTGTACCGCCTGTCCGGCGTCGACCCCTGGTTCCTGGTGCAGATCAAGGACATTGTCGAGACGGAAGACAGCCTGAAAACGGTTCAGCTTTCAGAGCTGGATCATGCACGCATGTTCCGCCTCAAGCGCAAGGGTTTTTCTGATGAAAGGCTCGCAGTCTTGCTGGCGGTCAGCGAGACGGCCGTGCGCGAGCATCGCCAGGGACTGGGCATCTTCCCAGTCTACAAACGCGTCGACACCTGTGCGGCCGAGTTTGCCTCCGCCACGGCCTATATGTATTCCACCTACGAGGAAGAATGCGAGGCCGAGCCGACAGATCGCGACAAGATTCTCGTACTCGGTGGCGGCCCCAACCGTATAGGGCAGGGCATCGAGTTTGACTACTGTTGTGTGCACGCAGTACTCGCCATGCGCGAGGACGGTTACGAGACCATTATGGTCAACTGCAACCCTGAAACCGTATCAACCGACTACGACACATCTGACCGCCTGTACTTCGAGCCGGTCACGTTGGAAGACGTGCTGGAAATCGTGCGCGTGGAGCAGCCCAAGGGTGTCATCGTGCAATTTGGTGGGCAGACGCCGCTGAAACTGGCGCGCGCGCTGGAAGCGGCCGGGGTGCCGATTATCGGTACCTCACCTGACGCAATTGATCGCGCCGAAGACCGCGAGCGTTTCCAGCAGATGATCGAAAAGCTGCAGCTGGTGCAGCCCGCGAACACCACTGTGCGCAGCTCGGAAGAGGCCGTGGAGGCCGCGGCAACCATCGGCTACCCATTGGTAGTGCGCCCCTCGTATGTATTGGGGGGGCGGGCCATGGAAATCGTGTACCGCGAGGAGGATTTGCTGCGTTACATGAGCAGTGCTGTGCGCGCTTCCGAAGATTCCCCTGTCTTGCTGGACAGCTTCCTTTCGTCGGCGGTTGAAGTGGATATTGATGCGGTCTCCGATGGGGAGACCGTGGTAATCGGTGCCATCATGCAGCATATCGAGCAGGCAGGCGTTCACTCCGGTGACTCCGCCTGTTCGCTGCCACCTTACAGCCTGGACGCGGATATACAGGACCAAATGCGTGAGCAGGTAAAGCGCATGGCGCTGGAGCTTGGGGTAAAGGGCCTGATGAATGTGCAGCTCGCCTTTCAGGACGATACCATTTACGTGATCGAGGTTAACCCGCGCGCCTCGCGCACCGTGCCTTTTGTTTCCAAGTGTATTGGCGCTTCACTGGCCAAAGTTGCGGCGCGTTGCATGGCCGGCATGAGCCTGGCAGACCAGGGCTTCACGCATGAAATCGTACCGAACTTTTACAGCGTGAAAGAAGCAGTGCTGCCGTTTAACAAATTCCCCGGGGTGGATCCCATCCTCGGCCCGGAAATGAAATCTACCGGCGAGGTGATGGGCACCGGGGAGACTTTTGCCACCGCGTTTGCCAAGGCGCAACTGGGTGCGGGCAGCAGCGCACCCACCAGCGGCACGGCGTTGCTCAGTGTCCGGGATGCAGACAAGCCTGGCATTGTGGGTGTTGCTACCGATCTTGCAAAGTTGGGTTTTGAAATCGTCGCGACTGGCGGTACCGCCGAGGCGATCGAGGAGGCGGGCATCACCGTGCGCCGCGTCAACAAGGTGAACGAGGGCAGGCCGCATATCGTCGATATGATTCTCAACGATGAGGCGGATCTGATCGTTAACACGACGGAAGGTCGCCGCGCGATCGAGGATTCTGCGCCCATTCGCGCGGGCGCAGAGGCGCATCGCGTGTTCTACACTACAACTCTCACTGCCGCCGAGGCGATCGTGATGGCCCTCAAACAGGAGGACGACCTCGAAGTACGCCGCCTGCAGGATCTACATGCAATGCAAGAGAGTGCCTCTTAATGACTAAATACCCCATGACGGTGGCCGGTGAGGCCACACTGCGTGAGGAGCTCGATCGCCTGAAGCGTGTTGAGCGGCCGCGTATCTCCCAGGCAATTGCCGAGGCGCGCGAGCACGGTGACCTGAAAGAAAACGCCGAGTATCACGCCGCCAGAGAACAACAGAGCTTTGCCGAGGGGCGCATCCTCGAGATCGAGGGCAAACTGGCCAATTCGCAGGTCATTGATGTCACCACGATCGCTAAAACCGGCAAGGTCATTTTCGGCACGACCGTGGATTTGATCAACACGGAAACGGACGAGAAGGTAACCTACCGCATTGTCGGTGAGGATGAGGCGGACGTCGCCGCAAACCTGATCTCGGTCGTGTCTCCCATCGCCCGCGCACTGGTGGGCAAGGAAGAGGGTGATGTCGTGGTGGTGCGTGCGCCCGGGGGTGACATCGAATACGAGATCGACCAGGTTCACCATATCTGATTGCGCCCCGGCACCTGTGGCTCCCCGCCGGTAGCTTTCTTCCCCTCGAATACCTACGCCGCTTAACCGCCTGTCGACTCGCGCGCCCTGAAGGCGCGTTCAGGCACGACAGCCGTCGTCCGGGGCATGCGGGTGCTGTCTTCCTGGCGTGGATTGCAGCCAAAAAGGCCAAATATCTTCTTGGTTGAGGAAAGTGGCCGGTATCACTCCGGCTGGCTGACGCTGAAAGCGGCGTCGCGAGGGTTGAACTGGGGGTTCTTACATATGATAATGAGAATAGTTCGCATTATATTGTGCCCCCACCGGATACCTGGAACCTGAGACCTGCGCAGATCACTGCCACGGGGCCAGTGCCCTTGGGCTTCATGCGCTCGTTCAGTTAAAGGCAATAGCCAGACATGCAATCACTGTGGTCAATGAAAGCGGGCGAGAGCTGCGAGATTCTCGCGTACGACGATGTTCTCGCCGGCCCCTACCGCGTTCGCCTGATGGAGTTTGGGTTTCATCCGGGCGAGACGGTCGTCTGTTTGCAGGCTCCAGCGTTTGGTGCCCCGAAAGTGTACCGGGTGAGCAATACCATCTTCTCCCTTGACGATGAGGTAGCGACACACATTCGAGTACGGGTCTATGCCTAGAGTCCTTTTGATTGGCAGTCCGAATTCAGGCAAGAGCCTGCTGTTCAATCGTCTTACGGGGCTGTCACAGAAAGTCGCCAACTTTCCAGGCATTACTGTGGACGTTGGTGTGGGCACTCTCCAGGACATGCGTGAAAGAGAGCTGGTGGATTTCCCCGGCACCTATTCGCTGCAGCCCATTTCCGCCGAGGAGCGCGTTGCGGTAGCGGAATTTGAAAAAGCGCTGGAGAACGAAGAGGTTGAACAGGTGCTCTGCCTGATTGACGCTACCCGGCTGGAGAAAAGCCTGTACTTCACGCTACAGGTAATACGCGATTGTCAGCGCGCCGGTAAACCTGTCACGGTACTGGCGAACATGATCGATGTGCTGGACAGGCACAGCCTTACCTTTGATACCGAGGGTCTTGCGCAGGCCGTGGGGGTTCCCGTGCTGGCCATTTCGGCACGTTCAGGCAAGGGGCTGGACCAAATCGTGCCACGCCTGCAGGAAAATGCAGGCGTGCAGCAAGGCAGAGTTGACGGCAAGTTGGCCGGGGCGCCTGATGAATTACTGCGCGGAGAGGCGCATCAGCTGGCCCGGCGTTTTGGCCCCAAGGGCGATGTGCTTGTGCGTTCGCAAACGCGCCTCGACAGCTTTTTCCTGCACTCTTTCACGGGCGGAATCGCGTTCTTCGTGATTATGTTCCTGCTCTTCCAGTCGATATTCACCTGGTCTGCACCTGCTATGGATGCGGTAGAGACCGCGCTCGCCTGGATGGCTGACCTCGTGGTACCGCTACTGGGTGAGGGTATTGCACGTGATTTCACCGCCGATGCCTTGTTCAGCGGTATCGGGGCGTTTCTCGTGTTCGTGCCGCAGATATTCGTGCTGACCTTCATCGTGGGCTTGCTGGAGGACTCCGGGTACATGGCCCGCGCGGCACTGATTTGCCACAAGCCGTTGCGCATTTTCGGCCTTACGGGAAAGAGTTTTGTGCCCATGCTGTCGGGCGTCGCATGTGCCATCCCCGGCATCTATGCAGCACGTGCTATCGATTCTCCGCGAAAACGATTGCTCACCTACATGGCAATTCCCCTGATGCCCTGTTCGGCGCGTCTACCGGTTTACTCATTGCTGATTGCAGCTTTTATTCCAGCCGGCACAGCCTTTGGCGGTCTGGTGGGTTGGCAGGGTCTGGCCATGTTTGGCATCTATTTCTTTGGCATGTTGTGTGGGCTGCTGGTTACGGGCGTGGTGTCGCGGATGAGTAAAGATCATTTCAACGATCTGCCCTTTGTGCTGGAGCTGCCCCCCTACCGGATGCCCGGCCTGCAACCGCTGCTGCGCAACGCCTGGAACAGGGCAATGCACTTCGTCACCAAGGCGGGCAAGATAATCTTTACCGTGACGCTGGTGATCTGGGTGCTTGGCTATTTTCCGAATTTTGGCGCCGACCTGGGTGAGTCCTGGCTGGGACACCTGGGCCGACTGATTGAGCCCCTCTTTGCGCCGCTGGGTCTGGACTGGCGCTACGGGGTGGCTATCGCCACTTCGTTTCTGGCGCGGGAGGTATTTGTCGGTACTCTGGGCACCATCTTCGGCATCGAGGGCGCCGAGGAAAACATGGTGCCCCTGGTGGATCATATCCAGGCCAGCGGCATGGCAATTGGTTCCGGGGTTGCGCTACTGGTCTTTTTTGCCATCGCGCTGCAGTGTGTTTCCACACTGGCGATCCTGGCCAAGGAAAGTGAATCCCGCTCCCTGGCGATAAAGATGTTCTTTGGCTATTTCGCCTTCGCGTATTTCGCCGCTCTGGCGACCTTTCACGTGGTGAATTTGCTGGTTGGCTAAGCGTTGCGGCTGGACTGGAACAGGCGTAGTTGCGCCAGGACCAGTTGCGCTGCGAGCTCCAGCAGCAGGCGATGGTTCTGGCTGTGTACCTGCCCCAGTGCGCCTTCTACTTCTTTCTCGATAAGGTCTCGCTGTTCCCGGTTCAGCCCGTCGGGCAGGGAGAAGCTGATAGATTGTTGTTCTGATGCGCTGATTTTCTGGTAGATGCCGGTAAGTTGCCCGGCTGCGAAATCAATCAGCGCCTGGTCTGCCCCCTTGCTGAGCAACAGCTTGCGCATCTCCCTCTCCAGAAACGTCAGCCCCTGGGATTGGCGTGTGGGGAAGCTCAGGATGTCTCCCATAAGCATCAGGTCCGTAAGAGAAAGGAACTTCGATAGTAGCGATGCGCGCCGGTTCGCTCAAGAAGGCGGCCGGTGGGGCAATTTTCCTCGTGCTGCAAGCGCTGCGAGAGGGGAGGGGGCGTTTGCTACAGTATGCGAACCAGGTTGGACAGCTTTGGATCCGGCTTGTCGGTGCGTCGAAGTATCAGCACGATGTTGCCGATTTTCTGAATGACTTCCGCGCCTGTGCGCTCACAGAGGTCCTCGGTAATGCTGTGCTTCAGTTCGCGCTCACCAACGGCCAGTTTGATCTTTATCAGCTCATGGCGCGTCAGGGCAGCATCGATTTCGGCCAGCACATTCTCAGACAGCCCCTTACCGGCAACAGTCACCACCGGCTTCAGTTTGTGGCCGATGGCGCGCAACTGGCGGGTGTCGGTTTTGGTACTGCTGGTGCTCTTGCTCATGTGGGTTCCGCGATACAATGGCAGCCCCAGGCGGGGCGCGCCATTCTACACAAGCCGCCCTGCACAATAAACCGCGAGCCTGTAAAACGCTGCCATGCCGAAAAAACGCTCTTCCTCTAAAGCCTGGCTCAAGGAGCACCGGGACGACCCCTTCGTGCAGCGCGCGCAGCGCGAGGGCTATCGATCACGCGCCTGCTACAAATTGCTGGAGTTGCAGGAGAAGGACAGGCTCATTGCCCCTGGCATGACCGTGATCGACCTGGGCAGTGCGCCCGGTGGGTGGTCACAGGTGGCGGCGAATCTGGTGGGGCACCGTGGTCGAGTAATCGCCTCAGATATCCTGCCGATGGATACGCTGGCCGACGTGGAGTTCGTGCAGGGCGATTTCACTGACGTGGACGTATTCGAACGGATTCTGGCGGCGATTGGCGAGGCGCAGGTCGACCTGGTGATTTCGGACATGGCGCCAAACATGAGTGGAATGAACGCCGTGGACCAACCGCGGTCTATGTACCTGGTTGAGCTGGCGCTGGATATGGCGCGACAGGTGCTTGCGCCCGGCGGCGGTTTCGTCACCAAGCTATTTCACGGTGAGGGTTTTGATGACCTGATACGCGCCACCCGGGGCGAATTCGGGAAGGTACTGACGCGCAAGCCAGAGGCGTCGCGAGCGCGCTCGAGAGAGGTGTACCTTGTGGCGCGGGACTTCAAGGGCCGTCAAGGCGGCTAATGGGGTACCTCGGGGCGGTGCCACCTTGAAACATGGAGTGAGCGCCCCAACTGTAGTAAATTGACCACAGAGGTTATCCCCCCTGGGACGGCAGACGGTAATCGTCGCTTTTGTCCCATTATTCACAGCGGGAATGGCTTTACCCCGGCTATAATCCAAGGAGTATTAAGCTGCCAGCGACCGCCCTGCGTATAATCAGGGGGCGGCGTTCGCCCGGGAGCCCGCCGGCTCGCCAGGAGAGGTATGCACATTGAATGATATGGTAAAAAATCTATTGCTTTGGTTGGTCATTGCCGCGGTTCTGCTGTCGGTATTCCAGAACTTTTCTATGCAGAGTGCCCCGGAACAGGTCGGCTACTCTGACCTGATTTATGAGATTAAGTCCGATCGCATCAAGAAAGTGGTCGTAGACGGGCTCATGATCAATGGTGAGCGCAACGATGGCTCTACCTTCGAAACCGTCAGGCCCATGATTGAAGATCCCAAGCTCATGGACGACCTCTACACGCACAACGTCGAGGTAATCGGCAGCAAGCCTGAGCAGCAGAGTGTGTGGTCGCAGCTGTTTTTTGCCAGCTTCCCGATTCTGATCATCATTGCCGCATTTATGTTTTTCATGCGCCAGATGCAGGGCGGAGCGGGCGGCCGCGGCGGCCCGATGAGTTTTGGCAAAAGCAAGGCGCGTTTGCTGGGCGAGGATCAGATTACCACCACTTTCGCCGACGTGGCGGGTGTGGATGAAGCGAAGGAAGATGTGAAGGAACTGGTGGAGTTCCTGCGCGACCCCAGCCGCTTCCAGAAGCTCGGTGGGCGGATTCCGCGCGGTGTGCTGATGGTCGGCCAGCCCGGTACCGGTAAAACGCTGTTGGCGAAAGCGATAGCGGGCGAAGCCAAGGTGCCTTTCTTTTCTATCTCCGGCTCGGATTTTGTGGAGATGTTCGTCGGTGTCGGTGCATCCCGTGTGCGCGATATGTTCGATCAGGCGAAAAAGCAGTCTCCCTGCATCATCTTTATCGATGAAATCGATGCGGTCGGCCGCCATCGTGGCGCCGGTCTCGGTGGTGGTCACGACGAGCGTGAGCAGACCCTGAACCAGCTGCTGGTTGAGATGGACGGTTTTGAAGTGAATGACGGCGTCATCGTGATTGCCGCGACCAACCGACCCGATGTTCTGGATCCGGCGCTGTTGCGACCGGGCCGCTTTGATCGCCAGGTGGTGGTGGGCCTGCCGGATATCCGTGGTCGCGAACAGATTCTCAAGGTGCACATGCGCAAGGTGCCCCTCTCCGAGGATGTGGAAGCCGCCAAAATCGCACGCGGTACACCGGGCTTTTCTGGTGCTGACCTGGCGAACCTGGTGAATGAGGCGGCATTGTTCGCCGCGCGCGCCAATGTGCGCACGGTGGGTATGTCGCAGTTTGAGCAGGCCAAGGACAAGATCATGATGGGCGCGGAGCGCAAATCGATGGTGATGTCCGAGGATGAGAAGCGCAACACGGCCTTCCACGAAGCTGGCCATGCGATCGTTGGGCGACTGATGCCCGAACACGATCCCGTTTACAAGGTCAGTATTATTCCCCGTGGCCGCGCGCTGGGCGTGACCATGTTCCTGCCCGAGGAAGATCGGTACAGCCATAGCCGTCGACATATTATCAGCCAGATTTGCAGCCTGTTCGGTGGACGGATAGCCGAGGAAATGACGCTGGGTCCCGATGGCATTACCACCGGTGCGTCCAACGACATCAAGCGCGCGACAGAAATCGCCCGCAAGATGGTCACCCAGTGGGGGCTGTCGGAAAAAATGGGGCCGCTCATGTATGACGAGGGCGGCGACGAGGTGTTCCTGGGTCGCTCCGCGGGCCAACCACACCAGGCTATTTCTGACGAGACGGCCACCAAGATCGATCAGGAGGTGCGTCGCATTGTGGATGAGTGCTACGCCACCGCGCAGCGCATCCTTGAAGAAAACATCGACAAGCTGCACACCATGGCCGATGCGCTGATGTTGTACGAAACAATCGACGCCGAGCAGATCGAAGACATCATGGCCGGCCGCGAACCCCGCGAGCCACAGGACTGGGGTGGCACCGGCGGCGGCGATGATACCCCGGTCGACGACGCGCAGGCGGAGCAGGATGATCCCGGCAGCCCGATCGGCGGCCCAGCCAGCGAGCACTGAATCGGGACTTTGCTTGTCCTCCTCTAATGCTGCATCAGGCCCGGTGTTGAATTGCGCCGGGCGCCTGCTGGATCTGCAGCACCCCCGTGTTATGGGCGTTATCAACGCCACGCCCGATTCCTTTTCCGACGGCGGCACACTGTTTCGCGGCAGCGATCTTGATCTGCAACTCGCCATGGAGCGCGCACGTGCCATGGTGGCCTCAGGCGCTGCCATTCTCGATATCGGGGGCGAATCTACCCGGCCCGGCGCGGCGCCCGTTTCGTTCCAGCAGGAGATGGATCGCGTGCTGCCGCTGGTGGAAAAAATCGCCCGCGAACTGGATGTAGTGATTTCTGTTGATACCAGCTCCCCCGAACTGATGCTGGGCGCTGCTGCGGCCGGCGCCGGCATGCTGAACGATGTGCGCGCCTTGACCAGGGAGGGTGCGCTCGAGGCGGCGTCTGCAACGGGACTTCCCGTTTGCCTCATGCATATGCGCGGCGAACCACAGGATATGCAGGATGATCCGCTTTACGACGATGTTGTGACGGAAGTCCTGGCCTACCTCTCACAGCGTATGGCAGCCTGTATCGATGCGGGCATTGCGCGTGAAAACCTGCTGCTCGACCCTGGTTTTGGCTTTGGCAAGACGGTCGATCACAACCTGCACCTGTTGCATGACCTGGCCAGATTGAGCGAATTGGGATTGCCTGTTCTGGTGGGTTTGTCGCGTAAATCCATGATAGGCAAGTTGCTGGGACGCGATGTGGATGAGCGCCTTCCCGCCAGTCTGGCGTTGGCGGTGCTTGCTGTAGAGCGGGGCGCGGCCATTGTACGAACACACGACGTGAAAGCTACCGCCGACGCACTCGCCATGTGGGTGCATACGGTAGAGCGAGGAAAGGGATGACAAGGCGATATTTCGGGACGGACGGCATCAGGGGCAGCGTTGGTCAATTCCCGATCACACCGGATTTTATGTTGAAACTCGGCTGGGCCAGCGGGCGTGTCTTTGCGCGCCAGTGTAGTGGCGGCTCCCATTGCACGGTGATTATCGGCAAAGATACGCGTGTATCCGGCTACATGTTTGAGTCTGCGCTGGAGGCCGGCCTGGTTGCCGCGGGTGTCGATGTAAAGCTCTTGGGTCCCATGCCCACGCCGGCCGTGGCACACATGACGCGTAAACAGAATGCCGAAGCCGGCATTGTGATCAGCGCGTCACACAACGCCTTTTACGACAACGGCATCAAGTTTTTTGGCCCCGACGGTTCCAAACTGCCGGACGAGATTGAACTCGCGATAGAGGACGAGCTGGACAAGGACATTACCACGGTGGGTTCACGCGATATCGGCAAGGTGGTGCGTGTGGAAGACGCCGCAGGCCGCTACACGGAGTTTTGCAAGTCCACCGTCCCCGAAGGGTTCAACCTCCGCGGGCTGCGGATCGCGGTGGACTGTGCCCACGGCGCTACCTATCACATAGCACCGAGTGTTCTGCGTGAACTGGGAGCCGAGGTGTTTGCCATGGGTGTCGAGCCTGATGGCTTCAATATCAACGAAGGTGTCGGTTCCACGGATATCGCTGCACTGGCTCAAATGGTGCAGGAGAAGGGCGCCGACGTGGGGATCGCTTACGATGGCGATGGCGACAGGGTGCTGATGGTCGATAACCATGGCGATGTCATGGATGGCGACGAGCTTCTTTACATTATCGCCATGCACCGCCTTGCCACGGGTAAGTCAGACGCGGGTGTGGTCGGCACACAAATGTCCAATCTAGGGCTGGAGCTCGCACTCAGGGCTGAAGGCCTGCAGTTTTCCCGGGCGCAGGTGGGAGACCGCAACGTCAAGGCGATGATGGAGGCGAACGGTTGGGTGCTGGGTGGCGAATCGTCCGGTCACATCATCTGTTCTGATGTCACAACAACGGGCGACGGTATCGTGGCCTCCCTGCAGGTGCTGATGGCGCTGAAGGCCGCTGAGGGGAATATCGCGGGCCTGCGCGCGGGCATCAAGATGTTCCCCCAGACCATGATCAATGTTGCCGCGAATGGCCGCGTGGATCTCGCCGCTCACCCGGAAATTGCTGACGCCGTCAGCGGGGTGGAGGAGCGACTAGGCGAGCGCGGCCGTGTGCTGCTGCGGCCCTCGGGCACTGAGCCCAAAGTGCGGGTGATGGTTGAGGGCGAGGATGAGGGTGAGGTTGAATCCCTGTGCTCCGAACTCGCCGCGTGTGTGGAGCGGGCGCTGGCATAGATTGTCGCTCCCGGCGCGGGCTGGCTTTCTACCGCTCAGCCGCCTTGTCAGCTCCTGACATCTTGGTTAACATTGCCGCCGCTTTTTTTACCAGAGCTTTTGTGTCGAACGGCCGCCGTTTGGGTGGTGTTTCGGTAGAATCCGGAATGTACCGGGAGAGGTGAATGCGCCAGTCACTGGTGATAGGTAACTGGAAAATGCATGGCTCCCGGGCCAGTGTAGCGTCTCTGTTGGAGGGCTTGCTGGGTGCCGAACCGGCATCCGGTGTAGAAGTTGCGGTGTGTCCCACCTACCTGCATCTCGATCAGGTACTGCAAGGGTGCGCTGGCTCCGGCATCTCGGTGGGTGCGCAGGACTGCAGTCATGCGCAGTCCGGCGCCTACACGGGCGAGGTGGCCGCTGAAATGCTGGCGGATATCGGGTGTACCTGGGTGATTCTGGGTCATTCAGAGCGGCGTCAATACCACGCGGAAACTGACGCTCTGGTCGGCGCCAAGCTGAGCGCAGCCATTGAGGCAGGTTTGAAGCCTGTCCTGTGTGTCGGCGAGACACGGCAGCAGCGAGAGGGCGGCGAGGCCAATGCGGTTGTTGCCGCCCAGCTGGCCGGGGCATTGGCGGATCAGGCGCAACTTGATGGCCTGGTGATCGCCTACGAGCCGGTGTGGGCCATCGGCACCGGGCTGACAGCGACGCCGGAGCAGGCGCAGGAAATGCACGCCTTTATTCGAGGCGAATTAGCGCAGGCAGCCGGGGTGGATGCACAGAAGACGCGCATTCTCTACGGTGGTAGCGTAAAGCCAGGCAATGCCGCCGAGTTGTTTGATTGTGCAGACATCGACGGTGCGTTAGTAGGCGGAGCCGCGCTGGTCGCAGAAGATTTTATGTCGATAGCCGGTGCGGCGATCGGCTGACTGCAAGCGTCCCGTGGAGGGGCACTGAAAAATGGAACAGATATTTTTGATCGTTCACCTGTTGGTGGCGCTGTCCATCATCGGACTCATCATGCTGCAACAGGGCAAGGGCGCTGATATGGGCGCGTCTTTTGGCGCGGGTGCAAGCCAGACGCTGTTTGGCAGCGATGGCAGCGGCAATGTGCTGACCACAGCGACAACCTGGTTGGTGGTGTTGTTTTTTGCCAGCAGTTTTGGCCTCGCGATACTGGCCAACCAGAAGACCGTGGTGGTGGATGACCTGGATCTGGCGATACCGGCCGCTGTTGAAGCGCCGGCGCCTTTAGTGGAAGAAGACCTCCCGGTGCTCGAGGAACAGGCGCCCGCCGTGTTGAGCGAGCCCGGAGACGATTTGCCCAGCCTGGACTGATAATCCGGTCGGGATCGATACATGCCGAAGTGGTGGAATTGGTAGACACGCTATCTTGAGGGGGTAGTGAGCTATGCTCGTGCGGGTTCAAGTCCCGCCTTCGGCACCAACTTTTCCTGAAGTCCACCCGCTCTGCTGCCGCAGAGTAATAGAGCGGGCCCCGCTGAGTACACCGCACTGGCCGCATCTCGCCGGCCGCATCTCGCCGGCCACACCTCGCCGGCCGCACCTCGCCGGCCACAACCCGTCGCGCTTAGATCGCCTATGTTTAGCTAATAGAAGAAGTGCGGTTCGGGTACACCGGGTTGACCAGCGGCTAGTTCACTAGCGATCAAATCGCACAATGGGCGATTTATCGCCGTTCTTGTAGGTTAACTGAACCGTTGCATAGGTCGTGTTTCGGTTCACCTTGATATAAGCCGGCGTGCTCGCATCGATGGTGGCGATGCCCGGTTTGTTCCACGCCGGGAATTTGAACGTCTTGTTCGGTGTATCCCGGTTCAATCCGTATTCGATATTCTTGATCGCCCCTCGATAGGTCATCAAGTGGGAGAAGTAGAGCAGCACCTGACCGTTATAGTCGCGGAACCCTAACCAGGCGGTCTCGGTCATCTCCAGCGTGCGTCGACCAACGTCTTCACTTTCCCGCTTTGGCTCGAACTTGAACTCGAACGGTCCCTGCTGCGCCCCCGACAGATCCGTGTAACGAATTTCGATGATGCCGTCCTTCTGGTTTTTCGGCAGTGAAAAGAATGTGCGCGGGGCCGGCTTACCGGTGGCTGGATCAGTGTAGCCGCTGCTCCCTGTGCTGACGGGTTTTGACTTGCCCTTGATATTCCACTGGATCTCCTGAGCCGGCTCACTGATCTGGATATTGCCATTCCAGCCGGTATTGTGTGACATCCAGCTCAGAGAAACCGGGTTTTCAAGCAGGGCGCTGCCTTCAAGTGACAGCCGCCGCGCTTCAGCATCCTCGCGCCACTCCCTGACAAGCCCCTGGTCAACCATGTAGCGCAACAGGCCGCCCTCGGCATCGATTTGCTGAAACGACTTGAGATAGGCCAGTTCCTGTCGCTTGTCGGACAAGGTCTGGCTTCCCAGGCGGCGTTCGGAGTACTCCAGGCTAAGGTGGTAGGCAGCGGGGGCAAATTCGGGATGCTCCTCCAGGTAACGACGTAGGCCCTCGGCGCGCTGGCCGGGGTCTCGCAGCAGCAGCCGGGCGTAGGCCGGAATCGGGCTGTTGCTGGCGTGCGTGACCGCATTGTAGGTTTCGCGCGCGCCCGCCGTACCTTCCTGCACCTTGAGGAACGAAATGAACCGTAAGTGTGGGTCCAGCATCTGCTGGTCACTGCGGAAATACTCGAGGTAGGAGCGACGGGCCGCAGAGTAATCCCCGCTGAGTTCATTAACACGTGCGTTGTGATAATGATCCTCGGGGGATTTGGGCCTGGCGATGAGCCCGCCTTTACCAATGTCTTCGCGGATGGCGTTCAGCGAGGCCATCATCGACTCGGAATTCTCTTCGAGCCGAGCCGTGCTGGCCTTGATCGTCTCGGTGTCCTCTTTAATGTCATCCAGTTTCTGATCGATAATCCCCAGGGTTTGCTGCAAGCTGGCAACGGCTGGCACCGCCGTGGCGAGTACACCGCTCTCTTGCGACTCATCGCCCAGTTGCAGCAGGGACAGCAAGCCGAAAATCCCGCTGGCAAGGCCTGACAGTACTAACGCGCCCAGCAGGTTTCTGTTGCCCCGAAGAAACAACAGCAGGATCACGGCAAAGCCTGCAAGGAAAAGCAGGAAGAGGTAATACGCAAAGGGGGCGATGGGCTGGAGCACGTCGGCGACAAACCCGCCCACCGTGCACAGCGATCCGCCGACAGTCAGGCTGGTTCTGCGCAGGCTCTGGTAGGCTTCTGCATCGGTCAGAATCTTCAGGTTCATCATTGTTCTGCCTCAGGTTTCTTATTCTTCGATCAGGTGGCGGGCCGGCAGGCCGGGATGCTACACGGCGGTCTACTCCAGGAGTGACCGACTTACTCGCCCTCTTTGACGCTGTTTTCCTGACGTCTTCTGATGGCGTTGAGAGAGGATGCCATGATACCGGCTGGCATTGCGACAAGGCCCAGCCCGAGCATCAGTACTATAAACGTGAAGATTCGGCCACCTACGGTGATGGGATACATATCGCCATACCCGACCGTTGTCAGGGATGTTACCGCCCACCACAGGGCATCGAACACCGAGCGATAAACTTCCGGCTGGGCCGCGTGCTCAAAATAGTAGATGCCAACCGCCGCAAGGTAGAGAAAGATCAGCGTTGCCAGGGAAAAGATAATCAGCTCTTCCCGCGCCATGCGGAATGCCTCGCCCAGGCGGCTGAAGGCCTTGTGGTACCGCGCCAGTTTCAGCAATCGCAAAACCCGCACCAGGCGCAGTAGGCGCAGGCTGCGAAGATCCAGCGCAGGTGCGAGGTAGAACGGCAGTATGGCCAGGAGGTCGACCAGGCCGTAAAAACTGAAGATAAAGCGTAGACGATCCTTCGCGCTGTAGATGCGATAGCAATACTCAGCTGTGAAAATTGCCACGACCACAATCTCCGAGTAGTGCAGGAAACGAAGCGTGAAGGGATGCAGGTCAGGCAGCGTTTCCAGCGAAAAGCACAGGGTAGAAAACAGGATCAGGGCGGCAATGAAGCCACTGACGAGAGGCCTGTCCAGAAATCCTTGTGGTTGCTCTGAGGTCGCCATTGCTGAATGGTTATTTTAAGAGTCGCTTCTGAAGAGAATAGTCGCATCACCTGCAGACAACAATACGAAGGGCGGCATTGAACAGACCTGCTTATGCGGGCGCTCTCCCGCTTGAGGCGTTGTGCGTCCAGCCGGTCCGACTCGGCCAGGGTGTGCCTGCGACATTAATTCTGTTTGAATGGGCCGGGAGCACACCTTGCGCGTGATCGCAGCAGATTTTCACTGTTCTCTTGATGTCAGACAGGGTCAGCCGGACGGGTTTTTTCTAGCCTCACTGTATGTCTGGCGCACCCGGGGTGAATCCATGCTGGCGTGGATAAAAGCCAGCTTTCGGCGATTGGCCTCGCGCTCTTGCGTCAGTTTCTTCGGACGTCGCGCCGGCAGCCCAACCGCGCAGCGTACCAGCACACGGGAGTAAGGCTGTATGGCGAAGAAAACGGTGTTCATCACGGGTGTTACCGGCTCAATGGGTGGTGCCGGCCTTGCGGAACTGCTGCGTCGCCGCGAGCGGTTTGATGTCGTCACGCTGGTGCGGCCTTCGCAGATCAATCGCAAAAAAATGCAGGCCTACGAGCGGGAAGCCGCACTGCGCATTGAGTGGGGGGATCTCACCTGCTACGAGGATGTGCTGCGCTGCGTCAATGGCGCCGATATCGTGCTGCACCCTGCGGCGATGATTTCTCCCGCTGCCGATCACAATCCCGATGCAGCGCGGGCGATCAACGTGGGCTCCGTGGAGAATATCATCCGCGCTATTCATGCACAGCCGGATCCCGATGCCGTCAGGTTGCTCAACATCGGGTCGGTGGCCATGACCGGTGACCGCCTCTATCCCATTCACGTGGGACGCACCGGCGACCCGCTGAAACCGAGCATCTACGACGCCTATGCCTGCACCAAGATCGACGCGGAGCGCCTGGTTGCCGAGTCCGGGTTGCGCTACTGGGCCAGTTGCCGACAGACCTTTATCGCCGTTCCTGACACCCTGGGCCTGATGGACCCGATTATGTTTCACCAGCCGCTGGATACCTGTATCGAGTTCTGTACCGACGCCGATTCCGGTCGCCTGCTGGCCAATGCCTGTGAAGACGATGTGCCGGAGGCGTTCTGGGGCAATTTCTACAATATCGGCGGTGGTCCTGGTGCGCGCCTGACGTTTCTGCAACTGATGGAGCGCGTGTACGGTGCGCTCGGCATGGGCCGCCCGGAGGACTTTATGGAAAGGCGTTGGTTCGCACTGCGCAACTTTCACTGTCACTGGTACGAGGATTCCGCCCGGCTCAATGACTTCCTGCACTTCCAGACCATGGATGTCGATGCCTGGGTGCAGTCCATCCTTGATGGTTCGCCCTGGTATGTGACGTTGCCGGGCCGCGCCTGGATGCGTCCGCTCATGCGCCTGGCGTCCACCAGGGCCGCGATCAAACGCCTGCTGATGCGTCCGCTGGCCACGAAAACGCCCGACAGTACACAGTATTGGATAGAGCACGCTATCGCGGGCCGTATTTCTGCGTTTTTCAAGGATCGGGCCAGTTGGGAGGCTATTCCCGGGCATTGGGACGGTATCCGGCGGCCAGACTTCGATGACTACCGCCGCCTCGATCACGGCTACGATGAAACACGGCCTGCGGAGGAACTGGCGCTGTCAGACATGCAGCAGGCGGCGCGCTTCCGTGGCGGCGAATGCCTGTCGGCAGCAATGCAGTCCGGCAACCTGTCGCAAACGCTGGACTGGCGCTGCTGGCGAGGCCATGCGTTCTCCATGACACCCAATACGGTGTTGCGCGGCGGGCACTGGTGCCCCGACTGTGCGCCGCAGGAAATTGGCTGGGACTACGATGAAGAGGCCAGGCACAATCCGTTCTTCGCCCAGGTCTGGTATACCAATCATGCTGCCGATGAGGCCAATCACTACCCGCCGGACTGCTACCTCGATGTCACCGGCGTCGAGTTATCGCGGTAAGGCTTCGAGTACCGCTTCCGCCCCGCTCGAATCTTGCGGCAACGGCCCGCTTTGCAACCCGGTTTTTCGCTGTGGCGTGTGACCCTGCTGGAATTGCCGACACTGTTGACCGGGGTGGGGACCATCCCTATAATGCACACCCTCTTGAAGAGCCGGTATTTTTCGGTTCAGCGCGGCGTGCCAAGGGGCCTGCCGTGTTCGAGGAAGTTTTGATGCGGGGTGGAGCAGCCTGGTAGCTCGTCGGGCTCATAACCCGAAGGTCGTCGGTTCAAATCCGGCCCCCGCTACCAATTCACACTGTCCGCTCCTATACCGACAGTGTGCAGATGAAAAGCCCCTTTTCAGGGGCTTTTTCGTACGTGGAGCTTTTGTTATCGGGCTTTGTCGTACAGGGAGATAGAAACGCCCGTGGCTAGCAAGGAACAGAAGATTGCTGAAATGTTGCAGTCCACTGTGCAGGCGCTGGGTTTTGAGTTGTGGGGCGTGGAGTACCTGTCGCAGGGCAGGCACTCCACACTGCGCGTTTACATCGAGGCGCCGCAGGGCATCACAGTCGAGGACTGTGCCGCCGCTAGCGAGCAGGTCAGTGGCGTGCTGGATGTGGAAGATCCGATCAGCGGTGAGTATACGCTGGAGGTTTCTTCTCCCGGCGTCGATCGGTTGTTGTTCAGGCCGGAGCAGTACGCTGGCTATATTGGTGAGGTAATTGAATTGCGCTTGCGCAGCGCCTTTGACGGGCGGCGCAAGTTTAAGGGCATGTTGAAGGGCGTTGACGGCGAAGATGTCGTCATTCAGGTCGATGATCATGAGTACCTGCTGCCCCATGGCACGATTGAAAAGGCGCGTGTGCATCCCGGCATATAGCGCGTAAGGCAAATTGGCGAGGCTGAAATGACCAAGGAGATTTTGGATATAGCGGAGGCTGTGTCGAACGAGAAGGGAGTGTCCCAGGACATTATCTTCGAGGCGATGGAGCTCGCTCTGGCGACGGCGACCAAGAAGCGGTATGACGAAGACGCCGATATTCAAGTCAATATTGACCGCTCCACCGGCGACTACGAGACGTTCAGGCGCTGGCTGGTCGTGCCCGATGATGAACTGGCCCTGTTGGGAACGCAGTTCACCACCGAGGAGGCGGCCGAGGAAGACACCAACCTCAAGCCCGGCGATTACCACACCATCCAGGTTGAGAACGTGGAATTTGGCCGCATAGCAGCGCAAACGGCCAAGCAGGTCATCGTGCAGCGCGTGCGCGATGCCGAGCGCGCACAGGTGGTAGAGCAATACAGTGATCGCGTGGGTGAGCTGGTGGCGGGCACGGTGAAAAAGGTCACGCGGGACAACGTCATCGTGGATCTGGGCAACAATGCAGAAGGCCTGCTGCCGCGAGAGCAGCTGGTTGGCCGCGAGACCTTTCGCGTCAACGATCGCGTGCGCGCCATTCTCCAGGAAATCAGCACAGAGGCTCGCGGACCGCAGCTTATCCTGAGTCGCTCCTGCCCCGAAATGCTTATTGAGCTGTTCAAGATCGAGGTGCCGGAGATTTCGGAAGAAGTTATCCAGATCAAGGCCGCGGCCCGTGATCCCGGCTCCCGAGCCAAGATCGCCGTGAAAACCAATGACCAACGCATCGACCCGGTGGGCGCCTGTGTGGGCATGCGGGGCTCACGCGTTCAGGCGGTCTCTAACGAGCTGGATAATGAGCGGGTCGATATTGTGCTGTGGGACGATAACCCTGCACAACTGGTGATCAATGGCATGGCGCCGGCTGAAGTTGAGTCCATCGTTGTTGATGAAGACAGCGGCACAATGGATGTTGCTGTTTCCGAAGAGAACCTCGCCCAGGCCATTGGCCGTTCTGGGCAGAACGTGCGGCTGGCCTCTGAACTGACGGGCTGGACGATCAACGTGATGAGCCTGGAGGAAGCCGCCGACAAGCACGAGGCGGAAGCGGGCCAGGTGATTGCGGTTTTTGTCGAAAATCTGGATGTTGATGAAGATGTAGCAGACATCCTGGTGGAAGAGGGCTTCACCACGCTGGAAGAGGTGGCCTACGTTCCGCTGGAAGAGATGACCGCCATCGAGGGCTTCGACGAAGACATCGCCGAGGAATTGCGCGCCCGTGCCAAGGACGCGCTGCTGACGCAGGCCATTGCCTCCGAAGAGCAACTGGGGGCGAACGAGCCAGCGGAAGATCTGCTCACCATGGATGGCATGGACCGTCATCTGGCCTACATTCTTGCCAGTCGTGGCATTGTCACGATGGAAGACCTGGCCGAGCAGGGCGTGGACGAAATAATGGATATTCCGGAAATGACAGAAGAGCGCGCGGGTGAATTGATTATGACCGCGCGAGCCCCGTGGTTCGCGGAGGCGGAAGAGTAACCTGGCAGGGTCGGGTTTGTACGCGATAAGACAGGTTACCAAGGAGAAGATCGAATGGCGCAAGTGACGGTGCAACAGCTTGCAGAGGTGGTGGGAGCGTCCTCAGAACGTCTGCTTACGCAGATGAAAGAGGCCGGCTTACCGCACACATCTGCGGAAGAGGCTGTGTCCGATGAAGACAAGCAGACGTTGCTGAAGTTTCTGAAACGCAGCCACGGTGAGGCGACGGAAGCGCCCAAGCGCATTACGCTCAAGCGCAAAACGCTGAGCACGCTGCGCACGCCAGGTTCCCAGGGCAAGAAAACGGTTAACGTTGAAGTGCGTAAAAAGCGCACCTACGTAAAGCGCGATGTCGAAGCCACTACGGACGAAGATCCGCTGGTAGAGGAAGAGCTGGTCGAAGAGCCGGAAGAGGCGGCGGTAGCTGAAATAGAAGCCGCAGAAGAGGAGGCAACCACTGCGCCTGAGGCAGAGGTTGCACCGCCGGAGGATGAGGATCCTGCGAACCTGGATCCCGAGATACTGCGCCAGCGAGCTGCAGAGCGTCGCAAGCAGAAGGAAGCAGCAGACGCCGCTGCTCGTCAGGCTGCGCTGGAAGCGAGAAAGGCGGCCGAGGAACAGGCCAAGTCGGAAGCAGATACCAAGCCCAAGGAAGGAGCGAAAGACGCTCCGCGTCGGCCCAAGCGCCTGCATGAAGCGCCGACCACGCGTACGGGTGATGACAATGACAACCGCAAGCCGCGTAGTCGCCTGGCGCGCTCTGCGCCCGGTGGACGTGGCAAGCAGCGCGGCCATAACCTGTCGCTGGCCGATCTTGAGGCGGAAACACGCGGTCGCCGCCGCGGTGGTCGCAAAAAGATCAAGGCGACGCACGCAGAGCATGGCAAGCATGGCTTCGAACAGCCTACCGAGCGCATCGTACACGAGGTCGAAATCGCCGACATGATCTCTGTCGGCGGCCTTGCCCAGCAGATGGCGGTCAAGTCCGGCGAAGTGATCAAGGAGCTGATGAAGCTCGGTGTGATGGCAACGATCAATCAGATGATCGACCAGGACACCGCAACACTCGTGGTGGAGGAATTCGGACACTCGGTCAAGCTGATCAGTGCAGACGCTCTGGAGGAAAGCCTGGAGCAAACCCTGTCGGAGCATGCCGGCACCGATGAACCTCGAGCCCCGGTAGTCACCGTAATGGGCCACGTCGACCACGGTAAGACCTCGCTGCTGGATTACATCCGCAAGAGCCAGGTTGCTGAAGGTGAGGCGGGTGGTATTACCCAGCACATCGGCGCTTACCACGTAGACACCGATCACGGCATGATTTCCTTCCTCGACACCCCGGGCCACGCGGCGTTTACCGCCATGCGTGCTCGCGGAGCGAAGAGTACGGATATCGTCATCCTTGTCGTGGCGGCTGACGACGGCGTTATGCCGCAAACCGAAGAAGCTGTGCAGCATGCAAGGGCGGCAGATGTGCCGCTGATCGTGGCTGTGAACAAGATTGATAAGGAAGGCGCGGATCCGGACCGGGTCAAGAACGAGCTGGCCGCGAAAGACGTCATACCGGAAGACTGGGGCGGCGACACGCAGTTTGTAAGCGTTTCAGCGCACACTGGTGACGGTGTCAGCGAATTGCTGGACGCAGTGCTGCTGCAGGCGGAATTGTTGGAACTTACCGCCCCACGCGATGTTCCGGCACAGGGAATCGTCATCGAATCGCGCCTGGACAAGGGTCGCGGCTCCGTGGCCTCTCTGCTGGTTCAAAGCGGCACATTGAAACAGGGCGACATCGTACTCGCCGGTCTGCAGTTTGGCCGCGTGCGCGCCATGTTGGATGAAAACGGCCAGCCTGTGCAGGAAGCCGGGCCGAGTATCCCGGTAGAGATTCTCGGATTGGATGGCACGCCGGCAGCGGGTGATTTGTTTGCTGTGGTAGAAAACGAAAAGCGGGCGCGTGAAGTGGCAGATTTCCGCCAGGAAAAGAGCCGCGAAACCAAGCTGCAGCGTCAGCAGGCCGCCAAGCTGGACAACATGTTCGAGAGCATGACCGCCGGCGACAAGCGTATCCTCAATATCGTGGTGAAAGCCGACGTGCGAGGCTCTCTGGAAGCAATCCAGACTGCACTGTTGGATCTCGGAAATGAGGAAGTGCAGGTCAATATCGTTTCCGGCGGTGTCGGCGGTATTACCGAAACCGATATCAACCTCGCGATGACCTCGGAAGCGGTCGTGTTCGGCTTCAATGTCCGCGCAGACTCCGCGGCACGCAGCGTCGTTGAAAACGAGGGTGTGGACTTACGCTACTACAACGTGATCTATGACCTGATCGACGACGTGAAACAGGCGCTGTCGGGCATGCTTGCGCCGGAGATGCGCGAGGAGATTGTAGGAATCGCCGAGGTGCGGGATGTATTCCGTTCGCCGAAGTTTGGCCAGATCGCCGGTTGTATGGTGACCGAGGGTGCGGTATTCCGCGCCAAGCCTATACGCGTACTGCGCGACAACGTGGTGATCTACGAGGGTGAACTCGAGTCGCTGCGCCGCCACAAGGACGACGTCAACGAGGTGCGCGCGGGTACGGAATGCGGTATCGGTGTTAAGAACTACACCGATGTGAAAGCCGGAGACCTGATCGAGGTTTACGAGGTCAAGGAGATCGCCCGCTCTCTTTAGGCGGCGTTTACTCGACACCGATGGCTAAAGAATATGCCCGAACCCAGCGCGTGGCAGACTTTCTGCAACGCGAAGTGGCGCTGCTGATACAGCGTGAGCTGCGTGACCCGAGGATTGGCATGGTCAGTCTGACGGGTGTGGAAGTGAGTCGCGATCTGGGCTATGCGCGTATTTACTTTACCCGGATCGGATCGGACTCTGTCGAAGAGGCCTCCGAGGCGACCGAGGCATTGAACAAGGCAGCAGGATTTTTACGCAGCCAGCTGTCCCGTGGCAGCCGCATGCGCAGCATGCCGCAGTTGCGATTTATCTTTGACAGCAGTGTCGGCCGTGGCCGCGATCTGGAGGCGCTGATTGACCGCGCCGCCGGTGCAGATCGCCAGTTGGGTTTGCGCGACGACGAAGAGGTGGATTAGCCGTGGGCAGGCGACGCCGCGGCCGCCCCGTAAACGGAATTCTGGTCCTCGACAAGCCGGTCGGGTTCAGTTCCAACCAGGCATTACAGGTGGTGAAACGGCTGTTTTTCGCCGCCAAGGCGGGACATACGGGGAGCCTGGACCCGCTTGCATCAGGTGTTTTGCCACTGTGTTTCGGCGAGGCGACCAAGTTTTCCCAGTACCTGCTCGACGCTGACAAGGTCTATACGAGTACATTTGTGCTCGGAGAGAGCACGACCACCGGCGATGCCGAGGGTGAACTGCTGCACAGCACAGACGCCTCTGGCGTCACCGAGGCACAGGTTGCGAACGCCCTGCAGGCGTTCAGGGGGGAGATACAGCAGATCCCCTCCATGTACTCCGCTATCAAGCGTGATGGCCAGCCACTGTACAAGCTTGCGCGCCAGGGTCAGGAAGTGGAACGGGAAGCGCGTACTGTTGTCGTAAAGGAGTTGCGCCTCTGCGCATTCCGGCCCGGGGAGCGGCCTGAGGTGGATATTTACCTGGAATGCAGCAAGGGCACCTATGTCCGCTCGATCGCTGAGGATCTGGGCAAAGCCCTGGGCTGCGGCGCCCACGTAAGTGCATTGCGGCGCACCAGGGCGGGGCCTTTTTCTATCGAGGATAGCGTCGCCCTGACCACGCTTGAGGCGCTGAAGGGCGAAGAATTACTGGCTGAAATGGACGCACTCATGCTGCCGGCCGACTCCGCCCTTGGCGCGTTGCCACTGGTGGAACTCACCGAATCAGGTGGGTTTTATATGCGGCAGGGTCAGCCGGTGCAGGTGCCAAACGCGCCCGGGAATGGTATGGTGCGCGTCGCCCTGGAAAGCGGTGAATTCCTGGGTGTTGGAGAGATATTGGACGATGGGCGCGTGGCGCCGCGTCGACTGATAGTCACCGGTAGGTGACGCGAACCTGTCTGTAAATCTGCACGGACAGGCTCTATTTGAAACGAAGGGCAACCCGCACGATAACGGGCTGCCCCGGGCAGATTACATTAGAGGATTAGTAAAATGGCACTGAATGCCGAACGTAAGGCTGAAATCGTCAAAGAGTACCAGAACAGCGACGGTGACACGGGTTCCCCGGAAGTACAGGTAGCACTGCTGACAGCAAATATTGAGCAGTTGCAGGGGCACTTCCAGTCACACAAGCAAGATCATCACTCCCGCCGCGGACTGATTCGTATGGTGAATCAGCGTCGCAAATTGCTGGATTATCTCAGGCGCAAAGACACAAATCGTTACGCCGAGCTGATCAAGCGCCTGGGTCTGCGCCGATAGCGCTTTACTCATCATCCGCACGCCGGCGCAGGAACAACCCTGTTTGCCGGCTTGCTCGTGGGTCTGTCATTGAGTCGCCCGCGCACTGAAAGAAAATTGGAGAAAAAACGTGAATCCCATAACTAAGTCATTCCAGTACGGCGGCCAGACCGTCAGCCTGGAGACCGGTCGAATCGCCAGGCAGGCGAGCGGTGCGGTCCTGGTAACTGTAGAAAACACTTCTGTTCTCTGTACCGTTGTCGCGGAAAAGTCGCCCCAGCCGGGCAAGGATTTCTTCCCGCTGGCGGTACACTACATGGAAAAAACTTACTCTGTCGGCAAAATCCCCGGCGGATTTTTCAAGCGCGAAGGACGTCCCAGTGAAAAGGAAACACTGACATCGCGCCTTATCGATCGCCCAATACGCCCGCTGTTTCCTGACGGCTTCAAGAACGAAGTGCAGGTGATTTGTACTGTCGTGTCTGCGGACAAGCACATCGATCCCGATATTCCCGCCATGATAGGCACCTCTGCCGCGCTGGCGATTTCCGGTTGTCCGTTTAACGGCCCCATTGGGGGTGCACGTGTGGGCTTCAACGAAGCTCGCGGATACATCCTGAACCCCACGTACGAAGAACTGGCCGATAGCAAGCTGGACATGGTCGTTGCGGGAACTGAAGACGCTGTGTTGATGGTTGAATCCCAGGCTCAAGAGCTTTCGGAAGACCAAATGCTTGGCGCCGTGCTGTTTGCGCACCAGGAGATGCAGGCGGTGATCAAGGCGATCAATGAGCTTGTTGCAGAGGCCGGCAAGCCGCGTTGGGAGTGGCAAGCACCGCCGGTGAATGAAGAATTGGTTGCTGCTGTGGAAGGCCAGGTCAAGGCTGACCTCGGCGAAGCCTACCGGATCACCGAAAAAGCTGATCGCTATGCACGCGTTGGCGAGATTCGCGACGCCGCGATTGCCGCGCTGGCTTCGGAAGATGGCCCTTCGGCAGACGACGTGAAAGACGTATTTAAAAGCGTTGAGAAAAACCTTGTACGCAAGCGTATTCTCGCCGGCGAAGCTCGCATCGACGGGCGCGATACCCGCACCGTGCGGTCCATCGCCTGTGAAGTTGACGTGCTGCCCAAGGTTCACGGTAGCGCCCTGTTTACGCGTGGCGAAACACAGGCAATTGGCGCAGTTACTCTGGGTTCCACGCGCGATGCTCAGATTATCGATGCGCTGGAAGGCGAGCGTCGCGATCCTTTCATGCTGCACTACAACTTCCCGCCTTACTCTGTCGGTGAAGCGGGCCGGGTTGGTTTTACCAGCCGGCGCGAAGTAGGGCATGGGCGTCTTGCGCGTCGCGGTCTTGCTGCGGTGCTGCCGAACGATGAAGAGTTTCCGTACACCATTCGCATGGTGTCTGAAATCACTGAATCAAATGGTTCCAGCTCCATGGCTTCCGTCTGCGTTGGCTCTCTGGCACTGATGGCAGCGGGCGTACCCCTCAAAGCGCCGGTGGCTGGTATTGCCATGGGCCTGGTAAAAGACGGTAACCAGTTTGCGGTACTTACCGATATCCTGGGCGACGAAGACCATCTCGGCGACATGGATTTCAAGGTGGCCGGTACAGCAGACGGCGTCACCGCGTTGCAGATGGATATCAAGATCGAAGGCATCACGTCGCAGATCATGGAGACCGCTCTGGAGCAGGCACAACAGGCCAGACTGCACATCCTTGGCCAGATGAATGCCGTACTTCCCGCTGCGCGTGAAGTGACCTCAGAAAACGCGCCCAGCATGGTTACCCTGAAAGTCGACTCTGACAAGATTCGCGACATTATCGGTAAAGGTGGGGCGACCATTCGATCCATCACCGAACAGTCTGGCGCGACGGTGGATATCGATGACGACGGTACAGTGCGTATTTTCGGACAGGATCAGCAGTCGCGCGATGCGGCCGTGGCCATGGTTGAAGAAATTACCGCAGAGGCTGAAGTGGGCGCTATCTACACGGGCACAGTCGCCCGGATTGTCGACTTCGGCGCATTCGTCAACATTCTTCCGGGCAAGGACGGCCTGGTGCATATCTCGCAGATTGCCAGCGAGCGTGTGGAGAATGTGTCGGACTATCTGAGTGAGGGAGAGGAAGTACGCGTCAAGGTGCTGGATGTAGATCAGCGCGGCCGTATCAAACTTTCCATCAAAGAGCTGCTCGAAGACGAAGCGTCTGCCGCAGAACCTGCACCTGCTCAGGAAGCCTCCGGGGGTGCCGCTGAGTAGCGCGCACTTTCTTCTGCAAAACAAAAAAGGGGCGCACCATTCGGTGCGCCCCTTTTTTTAACGAGCCTTATCGTGTTTTAGAACTGCAGCTTCACGCGAATACCGTAGTAGCGCTGCGAGTTCCTGGGCAGATTCTGGATGATTGCCGTGCTACTGCCGTATAGCTGTCTGACATCCGCTTTGGCATTGCTGAAGCTCTCATCGGCGATGTTGTTTACGAACAACGTCACGCGATATAGGTCTGAAGCCTTTTCATTGATTCCTATGCTCAAATCGGCGGTGCCGTAGCTATCCTGCTGCGTCAACGGGTTCTGGCTCAGACTGAATCCCACTTCATCCTGCCACGTGTAGTTGAGACGAATAAAGCCATAGAACGGAAGTTCCGACAGCGGCAGGTGATAGTCAGCGCCGAGATTGTACTTCCACTCAGGAGCGTTGGGCAGCGTGCTCCCTTCCAGGTTTTGCACGTCACCAACACACCCTTCGGCTTCGGTCTGGCCCGGATAACAGGGGGCACCCTCGAATTCCTTGATCTCGGCGTCCAGGTAAGAGCTGCTTAAGTTCAACGTGAGGTTCTCGCCAATCAGTGCGCGCGCTTCGAGTTCGAAGCCTGACGTCTCGAGTTCGCCGACGTTACGCAACTTGTTGATGAATTCGCCTTCTGGAGAGATTCTCGTATTCTGTGCCTGGTAGTCCGTGTACTCGGTGTAGAACAGTGTCGCGTTGAGTTGCAGGCGTTGATCCCAAAGCGTGCTCCTGAAGCCCAACTCGTATAGATCGGAAGTTTCCGGAGCGACGGGGTTGTTGGCGTCTTCTTGTGTAAAACCCGTAACCACATTGTACGCCTGCCCCTTGTAGCCCTGCGCATAGCGTGCGTAGAGCATGATATCTTCCGCGGGTGTGAACTGCACAGAGAGATTACCAAGCACTTCAGAATCACTGTCACTGTTGTTGGCCGTGCCGTCTTCTGTGGCCAGGTTGTTGATGTAATCGATGGAGACCTCTTCGCTGTTCCAGCGCAGGCCCGCCGTTAACTCGAAATTCGGAGCGAAACGCCAATTGACCGTACCAAACAGTGCCATGTTTTCCGTGCCGGCAGTTGCGTCCCAACTCGAGGGGAGAATGGGCAGACCCTGGTTGCGGCGAAAGCTGCGATCCGTGTCCGCGTCGCTGTAGAAAAAGCCTAGAAGATAGTCGTAGTTTTCTCGCAGAGGGGATGCCAATCGAAATTCCTGTGAAACGAAATCTGTTTCAACCGCTGAATTTGCTCTGAAACCGCCCTGTTCAGCGCCGCCGGTGAAGAAACCCAGTACGTCAACATCCGAGAAGTCGACGTCCTCTATATTGTCGTACTGCCAATTGTCGTAGGCGCTGATGGAGGTGAGGGTGAATTCGCCGACGTCAAACGTCAGCCGTCCATTAATGCCGGTATTGTCTACCTCTGAATCGGTAATATCGTCCCTGCGTACATCACGGTTCTCGTCCGAGGGTGTAATACCGGCGGCGGGTTCATCCAGCGGAAGTCCAAACAGGCGCGCATCGGGATCGAGTGATTCCCAACTCAGATTACAGCAACTGGTTTCATCCTGGCTGTAGTAAGCGTTCAGGTCAATTTGTGTCGAATCACCAGGCGTCCAGCGTAGCTTGCCACGCAAACTGTAGTTTTCGTGTTCGTTGACTTCGCTGCTATAGGTGAGGTTGTCGTAGTAGCCGTCCAGTTCATCCCATTGTCCGCTAAGCCGAAAGCCCAGCGCATCGGAGATTGGGCCTGAAACGGAGCCCGCAATTCTGCGCTGGTCATCGTCGGTAGCGGTCAGCTCTACAGAACTTTCAAGTTGGTCGGAGGGTGCTTTGGTGCGCACGTTGATCAGGCCGGCGGAGGCGCTCTTGCCGAACAGTGTGCTTTGCGGGCCACGCAAGACCTCGATACTCTCAATGTCGTACAGGTTCGCCAGGGATTGCCCGGCCTGCACCGTGCTGACGTCATCGATGACGACGGCCACGCTGTTCTCAACACCAATACTAAATACCAGGGTGCCCACGCCGCGCACGGAGAATCCGGAGTTCTGCTTGTTGTTCCCCTGACCGAAGGTCAGCGACGGGGCGAGCTTCACGATATCCGTGGTATTGGTGATGCCGGCATTCTCGATCATCTGTGCACTCAGGGCCGTGATGCCGATAGGGACATCCTGCGCGTCCTGGGCACGCTTCTGGGCGGTGACCACCACTTCCTCGAGCATTCTGTCCTGGGCACTCGCGAGTGGGCTGATGCTGACCAGGCAAAGCGCTACGAAGGCGTAAATAGGGTGAGATTGGGATAATGGGCGCTGGGGCATCGGGGTCGTCCTCGCTGTGAAGTGATGGATAATACAAAATCTAGTTTTATATAAGCCACTTTTGGCAAGGTGGTAAGGCCAAAATATCAGCTTGGGGAACACCTGTCCACAGTCGCGGCGCAGGTACGGCCGGGGGCACACAGGGAGAGCAAGTTACCGCGTGCCCCGTTGTTCAAGCCTCTCGGTTGGCAATCAGGTTCTCTACGACGGCGGGGTCTGCCAGCGTGCTGGTATCGCCCAGTTGATCCAGTTCGTTTTCTGCGATCTTGCGCAGAATGCGGCGCATGATCTTACCCGAGCGTGTTTTGGGCAGCCCGGGTGCCCACTGAATAACGTCGGGTTTTGCGATGGGGCCTATTTCCTGCACACAAAGCTGAAGTAAAGCACTGCGCAGCGTCTCGTCGGGCTCAACGCCCTGCATTGGCGTCACGTAGGCATAAATACCCTGCCCCTTGATGTCGTGCGGAAAGCCGACCACGGCTGCCTCCGCGATATCGTCGTGCAGCACCAGCGCACTTTCAACTTCGGCGGTGCCCATTCGATGGCCGGAAACGTTCAGCACATCGTCCACGCGGCCCGTAATCCAGTAGTACCCGTCCTCGTCGCGGGTGGCGCCATCGCCGGTAAAGTAGTAACCGTCGTAGGTGCTGAAGTAGGTATCGATCATACGCTGGTGATCACCGTAGACGCTGCGAATCTGGCTGGGCCAAGAGGCCTTTATCACCAGGTAGCCGGAGCCCGCGCCCTGGATTTCATCTCCCTGTTCATCGAGCAGCGCCAACTGCACGCCGAAAAACGGCAGGGTGGCGGAGCCGGGCTTCAGATCAGTTGCGCCCGGCAGCGGTGTGATCATGTGCGCGCCGGTTTCTGTCTGCCACCAGGTATCGACGACGGGGCAGCGACTGTCTCCTACCACCTCGTAGTACCACTCCCAGGCCTCAGGGTTGATCGGTTCGCCGACAGTCCCCAGCAGTTTCAGGCTTGCCCTTGAGCTGCGTTTCACGGGCTCATCGCCCACGGCCTGTAGTGCCCGGATGGCGGTGGGCGCTGTGTAGAAGGTGTTGACCTTGTGCTTGTCCACTACCTCCCAGCAACGTCCGGCGTCGGGGTAGGTGGGCACGCCTTCGAACATGAGCGATATTGCGCCATTGGCGAGTGGCCCATACACGATATAGGTATGTCCGGTTACCCAGCCCACGTCGGCAGTGCACCAGTACACATCGCCTTCCTGGTAGTCGAAGGTGTACTTGAAGGTCATCGCTGCCATCAGCAGGTATCCCCCCGTCGTGTGCAATACACCTTTCGGTTTTCCGGTGGAGCCTGAGGTGTACAGTATGAACAACGGATCTTCCGCCTCCATCGATTCAGGCGGGCATTCGGAGTCCGCGGCGTCCACGGCTTCGTGGTACCAGGTATCACGTCCTTCCTGCCAGTCGATTGCGCCTCCGGTGCGTTTTACCACCAGGCAGGTGTGTACATTGGGGCAGGAGGCCAGCGCTTTGTCCGTGTTCGCCTTCAGCGGAACGGTCTTGCCGCCGCGGACACCTTCATCGGCGGTGATGACCGTCTGGCAATCGGAGTCCAGAATGCGGTCTTTCAGTGCTTCGGGTGAAAAACCGCCAAAGACAACCGAGTGTACGGCGCCTATGCGGGTGCAGGCGAGCATGGCATAGGCCGCCTGGGGAATCATCGGCATGTAAATGCAAACGCGGTCGCCCTTTCTGACGCCGCGCGCCTTGAGTGTGTTGGCCAGTCTGCAGACCTGTTCCTTCAACTCGCTGTAGGTGATGTGTTGACTGTCTGCTGGATCATCGCCCTCCCAGATAAGCGCGGTCTGTGTTGCACGCGCGGGCAGGTGCCTGTCGATACAGTTGTAGCTGACGTTGAGCCTGGCGCCGGAAAACCACTCGGCGTGGCCGCGACTGAAATCGTAATCGACTACGGTGTCCCAGTTCTTGTCCCAGGACAGGAACAGGTTTGCCATCTCTCCCCAAAAAGCGTCCGGCTCTTCGGTTGAGCGCTGATACATAGCGTCGTACTGACTCTTGTCTATGTGGGCGTTGCTGAAATTATCCGGGACCGGATGTATGGGAAAGTCGGACATGTTCTGCTCTCTGTCTCTGCCAGATCAGACCGCATGATACTGTGGGCGCCGCGCGGTAAAAAGGGGTTGCCATTGCGCCGGGGTTCCGGAGCAACCGTGTGCAATGGCGAGATTGGCTTAAATGAGATCTACCGGTTGAGGGAGGGGCGGGAGCTTGTTTCAGTTCCCGCCGGCCAGCATACCCCAGTCTGAAATCGGGTTAAGTGAGAGGCGTATGTTGTCGATCAGTCGAGTGGCGCCGAGTCGGGCCGCAGCGAGGATGGCAATTTCTTCAGTAGCGTCGTTGACGGCCTGCAGTGTGCGTGCATCGCGAATCTCGAAGTAGTCCGGCTCAAAGCCGGCCTCAATGAGATGCATGCGTGCGTGTGATTCCAGCTGCAGAAAATTGTCAAAGCCGCAGGCGATGGCATCGCGGCAATCAGTCAGGGTACGGTGCAGCACAGGGGCTATGCGCCGATGTTCCAGTGACAGGTAACCATTGCGTGAGCTTCGCGCCAGGCCATCTTCATCGCGACTGGTGCGCACACCAACAATCTCAATGGGCATGCACAGGTCTGCAACCATTTTGCGCACGATAGAGAGCTGTTGAAAATCCTTTTCGCCGAAGACTGCGACGTCGGGTTGTACGATGTTAAACAGTTTGCTGACCACTGTCGTTACACCGTCGAAGTGGCCCGGACGATCGCTGCCACACAACTCGTCGCCCAGTTGCGGTACGTGCACGATGCTCTGTCCCGCCATACCTTCGGGGTAGATTTCTCCCACCTCAGGCGCGTACAGCACCTGCACGCCCTCTTTGAAAAGCTTTTCCTTATCCGCTGCCATGGTGCGCGGGTACGCGTCCAGGTCTTCGTCGGGGCCAAACTGCAGCGGATTGACGAAGATGCTGACCACGACGATGTCGCACAGATCGCGGGCTTTGCGTACGAGGTCAAGATGGCCCTCGTGCAGGTTGCCCATGGTGGGAACAAAAGCGATTCGCTTTCCAGAACGACGGAACTTACCAAGAGCGGCTTTTAACGGAGCATTGTGGCTGTAGGTTCGCATGGTTGACGCACCCCTGCAGTGATGGAATGGCGACTCCGATTCGGACTGTTGCCCACAGGTAGTGCGGTCTGCACGCGGTTGGGGCAATCGCCAGTGGTGGGGAAGTATGCCCCATCACTTTTATACCGGCAACGCCATTTTATGAAAAATTCACACGGATTGTTACGAATCGAAGCAATATTGTGCTAGCTCATGTGTTCATGTGACACATGTCACAAGTAAGTACTCACTGACATCGGCGTAGGGGGATGCTTAGCCGCTTCAGCAGGGATTAGCGGGGATTGGTCAAAAAAACAGCAGTCGTGGGTGTGGAATCGTTAAATCGGGCCGCCAGGCACCCGGTGGCTGCCTGCAGCCGGGAAGGTCAGGTATAGGTATGCTCTTCCCGCGGGTAGGAGCCGTCTTTCACCGAATCCACAAAGGCCTGCAGGGCGCCCTTGATCGATGGCTGGCCCTCCATGAAATTCTGCACAAAGCGCGGCGTGTGGTCGCTGAGGCCGAGCAGATCGTGCATAACCAGTACCTGGCCGTCTGTGCCTGCGCCCGCTCCGATGCCGATCACGGGGATATCCAGCTTTTCACTGATATCTCGCGCCAGGTGTGCCGGGATGCACTCCAGTACCAGCAGGCTGGCACCGGCATCCTGAATTTCGACGGCGTCCGCGAGAATGGACTTCGCCTCCTTGGGTGTGCGGCCCTGCACCTTGAATCCGCCGAAGGTGTTGACCGATTGCGGCGTCAGGCCCAGGTGTGCGCAAACCGGGATGCCGCGTTCCACCAGCATGCTGATCGATTCACTCAGCCAGACGCCGCCCTCCATTTTCACCATCTGCGCTCCGGCCTGCATGAGCAGCGTGGCATTGCGCATGGTCTCTTCCGGGGAGGGGTAACTCATGAACGGCATATCCGCGATGACCAGCGGTTGCGGTTCGGCGCGGCACACGCACTCAGTGTGGTAGGCCATGTGTTCGATGGTGACGGGAATGGTGCTGTCGTGGCCCTGCAGTACCATGCCCAACGAGTCGCCCACCAGGATGGACTCGGCGCCAACTTCCGATATCAGGCGTGCGAACGTGGCGTCATAGGCGGTGATGCAGACAAACTTTTCACCGGCGGCTTTCATCTTGTCCAGGGTGCTGATCGTAAACTTGCCCATGATGCCTGTCCTGTCTGCGTGTCCTGCCTGTGCTTTACCCGGGGTGCTGTCGGATGTTGCGGGACGCCTGGCTCAGCCGAAAAACGTCGGATTGAAGTAGTGACGGCCGCTGCGAATATCCAACATGTAGTCAACCAGGTGTTTGTAGTCGGCCTCGCTGTTTGCGAGGTCGATCTGGCTGGCGTTGACGATCAGCAGCGGGGCCTCATCGTAATATAGAAAGAATTCACTGTACACTTCGTTCAGCTGTTCCAGATAGGGGCGTTCTATGCCTTGCTCGAACGCCAACCCGCGGTTGTCAATGCGAGACAGCAATACGTCGGTCGGCGCCTGCAGGTAAATGACCAGGTCAGGTTTGGGTGCATCGATGGTCAGTTGCTGATAGACCTTTTCGTACAGTTGGAACTCGTCAGAGTCCAGGTTGATACGGGCGAACAGCGGGTCTTTCTCTATCAGAAAGTCTGCGACGCGCACGTTCTGGAAAATGTCGGCCTGCCTGATATCGTGAATCTTCTGCGCGCGTTGGAACAGGAAGAACAACTGGGTCGCCAGTGCAACCTGCTCCGGGTTGCGGTAGAAGCGTTCCAGGAAAGGGTTGGCCTCGGCGTCCTCCAGCAGGGTCGCGTAGTTGAAACTGGTCGCGAGCTTTTTCGCCAGCGTCGTTTTACCAACACCGATCGGGCCTTCGATAGCGATATATCGCGGGAGCTGCCGGCCCTTCAGATCAACTCCGATCGCCTCGGTTGCGCTGTTCAATGCCTCACGTCCTCAACCCGCTATCTATTGCTATCGGCCTGCCGGCAGTTCGCAGGATGTTTTCACCACACGGTTGTCCGCGCATGCCCGCAGTAATGTAGCAAGATCGCTGCCGTTCGGCAGCACCCGATTTTCGTGCCATAGCTCTTGCAGTGGTAGCAGCACAAAATCGCGCTGATACATCCTGGGATGGGGCAGGGTGAGCGTGTCTGTTTCCAGGCTCACGTCGCCGTAAAGCAGCAAGTCGAGGTCCAGCGTGCGCGGCCCCCAGCGTTCTTCCCGGACACGGCCCTGGGCGCGCTCTATCTGCTGTAGCGCCTGCAGTAGTGTCAGTGCGGGCAGCCCGGTAATGAGCAACGCCACTGCGTTCAGGTAATCGGGTTGATTGCCGGGCCCCACGGGGCTGCTGCGAAATACGCTGGAAACCGCCTCAAGGCGGGTCTGGTCAATGTGTTGCAGGGCGTTGCAGGCATTTGCCAGCTGTGTGGGAGGGTCGTCCAGGTTGCTGCCCAGGGCAACGTAGGCACGAACCGTCATGCGACGGGCTTGGCCCCGCGTTTCCGTGGCCGGCGTCTTCCTGATCCGCGCGAGCCTGCCTGCTGCAGCCGCTGCTCCATGGGAAGTTCCTGAAACTCTGTCCACCACTGGCCGAGGTCATCCGTATATTCACCGGCCTCCTCGCGCAGCAGCAGAAAATCGTAGGCGGCTCGAAAACGGCGCTGGTCCACCAGTTCCGCTGCCTTGCGACCGCGACGGTTCTGCAGGCGCAGTTGAAACTCCCAGATCTCGCGCATCGGCTGGCTGAAGCGGCGCGGTATGGAAATATGGCGTGCGGCTTCGGCGATGGTGAGTTGTGCCGCACTGTGCATAGCGGCAAGCGGCGATTCGCCCTGTTCTTCCAGCTGATCTGCCTGCGCACGCGCGACCGGCCACAGCAGCGCGGCCAGTTGGAACGCGGGTGTCACAGGCTTGCCCTGGGCGATGCGAGTGTCGGTGTTGCGCATGGCGGCTCGAATCAGGGGCAGCGCCAGTTCATCGTGCTCCAGTTCTGCCGCTGTCTCGGGAAACAGGTAGCGCAGCAGGTCGTACTCCAGTAGCTGCTCCAACGTGGCCGCAGCACTGCCGTTTAAAAACAGTTTCAGGAACTCATCGAACAGGCGCGCGGATGGAATCTCGAGCAGCAGGTGGGCGCACTTCTGGATGGCTTCTGCAGTTGTAGGCTCAAGACTGAAATTCAGTTTCGCTGCGAAGCGCAGCACGCGCAACATGCGCACCGGGTCTTCCGTATAGCGTTGCTCTGGGTCGCCAATCACGCGGATGGCCCGGTCTTGCAGATCCTGCAGGCCATTGACGTGGTCGAATACTTCCTCAGTTTCGGGGTCGTAGTACAGCGCATTGACCGTGAGGTCACGCCTTACGGCATCTTCTTCCAGCGTGCCAAAGACGTTGTCGCGCAGCAGCAGTCCGCTGGCGGACTGCTGAGAATGCGCGTTCCTGCCACGTTCCGAAGTGTCGCTGTCATGGTGGCCGCGAAAGGTGGTTACCTCTATGACTTCGCGCCCGAAGCGAACGTGCACGATACGAAAGCGGCGGCCAATGATGCGCGAATTCCGAAACAGGTCGTTCACCGCTTCGGGAGTGGCATCGGTGGCAACATCGAAGTCTTTGGGGTGACCCTGCAACAGCAGGTCGCGCACCGCGCCACCCACAAGGTAGGCCTGGAAATCCGCCTCGCGGAGGCGGGAGATAACCTTGAGTGCGCCGCTGCTGATGTGATCGCGGGAAATTTTGTGTTGTTCCCGGGGAATGACGTTCAAACTACTGGGCCCTGTGGCGCTGGAAAGCTTGGCGCGCAGTCTAGCACAGATGCCTCTGTACGGGGGCGGACCGGGATTGCGGTGGTGCTTTGAGGTGTGCGTGAGGAGTGTGTGAATGATGGGGAAAACGCTGTTTCCCCCATCCAGGTCTCACACAAGGAGTTATTCTTATTTCTGGGCGTTATTATTTTTATGCTTCTAATCCAACACGATAAAAGTGTTTAGCTATCGTGCTGCGACCGTGAAGAATTACGCTCGCGATTAACGCCAGGGTGATTTCTGCGGCACCCAACCGGGGCGCACAAAGAAATTCAGGGGAAGTAAACTTCCCCATCCAGGTCCATAGCGAGAGTATTATTGTTATTGCTGCGTTCGTTATTTTTATTTTTGACGCACCCGTAGATAGCAGCTAACGTGCCACATTTTAAAAAGTGTTTAAAAAACAATAAGATAGAATAATCGCCGTGATCGCCGGCCGTGGGATTAAAGCGTGTTTGTTACCAAACTACTCTCAAATTCCTGCTCGAATGCCCGGGGGTAACGTCTATTTCGACTGTCCGGCAGCGTTTTTGCGGCGATTCCCATTGCTGGTTTTATTGCGTGGGATGCCCAGCCGTTGGCGTCTCTCCCACAGGCATTTCCGGCTAACACCGAGTTTTTGCGCCAGTTCGGTCTCGCTCATGGAATCCTGGTGCTCCAGCACAAAGCGCTGGAAGTAGTCCTCCAGGGACAGGTCTTCCTGCGGTTCGCGGCCCACGCTGGCAGGCGCCGGCACGGCTGCGTTGATGCCCTGCTGCCCGCGTATTCGATTGATATTCACAAGTTCCAGGTCAATGCCCAGTGCCTCGTTGTCGATCTCATCTTCAGTGGTCAGCACCACGGCGCGCTCGATGGCGTGTTCCAGTTCGCGCACGTTGCCCGGCCACTGGTAGGTGGTGATAGCCTGAATAGCGCGCGGTGAGAGGCGCATGGCCGGCCTGTTCATGCGCTGGATCTGAATCTCCAGCAACTTTTCTGCCAGGTGCAGGATGTCCTTGCCGCGCTCGCGCAGGGCGGGCAGCGTCAGGCGGAGCACGTTGATCCGATAGTAAAGGTCCTGTCGGAACAGCCCTTCTGCCGCCAGTTCCTGCAGATTGCGGTGCGTGGCACAAATCAACCGCACATCGACTTTACGTGACTGCACGGAGCCAATGCGCCGTATCTCTCCCTCCTGAATGAAGCGCAGCAGGCGTGCCTGAGCCTCCATTGGCAACTCACCAATTTCATCCAAAAACAATGTGCCGCCGTGTGCCGCTTCGATGAGGCCCATCCGGCTGGCGTTGGCGCCTGTAAATGCGCCTTTTTCATAGCCGAACAGCTCCGACTCAATCAACGTATCCGGAATAGCCGCGCAGTTTACCGAGATCAGGGTCTTGCCGGCGCGCAGGCTGCGCTGGTGTACGCTGCGGGCAACGAGTTCCTTCCCGGTACCTGTTTCTCCCAGTACCAGCACGGTGGAATCCGTGGGCGCTACCTTGCCGATGTGATCAAACAAGGTCTGCATCGCCTGGCAGTTGCCGATGATGCCCGGCATGCTGGTCTGATCAGGGGCCGGTGCCGGCGCGCTCCCGGTTTCTGCGACCTGCCTTCTGGGGTGATCGGAGATGATGCGCTGTACGGCACTGACCATGTCGGCGTGGTCGAAAGGTTTGGCGATGTAATCGACTGCGCCCATGCGCATGGAGTCGACTGCCGAGCGCAGGCTGGCGTAGCTGGTCATGATCAGCACCGGAACATCGCCCGCCTTGTTGATGAGGTCCGTGCCCGGTGCACCGGGCAATCGCAAATCGCTGATGACGAGGTCGAAATCTGACAACTCGTGGTCTTTTTCTGCTTCTTTGACCGAGCCGGCCTCGCTGACGGCATACCCATTGCGCTCGAGCAGACGGCGCAGGGCGACGCGAATAACCGATTCATCTTCAACGATAAGGATCTTGTGCATGCGGTGTTACCAATGTGTACTTACTACACAAAATACACCGCAATCCCTTGTTTTGCCAGTGAACAGGGTGTTGCTTCGGGTTACACGCCGGTTTCGGGCGGCCTGCGGGTCAGACCTCGAATGAAGTACCGTAGCTGGTGCGTTGCAATTGCAGGCTGGCACGAGTCCCGGGCCGGGGGCCTTCACTGATCGGGCTGGAGAGCTGAATACGGCCACCCAGATCATCCATGATGCTGAACACCAGCGCCAGCCCCAGTCCGGTGCCTGCGCCAGGATCCTTGGTGGTAAAGAATGGCTCAAACACCTGGCTCTGCAGTTCGGGAGGGATACCGCAACCGGCATCTTCAACGTGCACGTTGACCTCGGTTTCGGTGGCGCTGGCCGTAATGTCGATGGCGCCGTACTCGTCGCTGGCATCGCGTGCGTTGCCCAGCAGGTTGACGAATACCTGCAGTAACCGCTGGCTGTCGGCAAGCACCACCAGCTCGCGATCGCAGTCGTTGGTGAACTTGACCGGCTTCGCCTCGCGATCCAGTGACAGCAGGTGAATAGCCTCGTCCACGCAGTCGGCGAGGTTGGCCGGCTGTAGATTCACTTCCGCGGCGCTGACACCGCCATGGGAAAAATTCATCAGCGACTCGACGATGCGCGTGACGCGCGAGGTCTGCTTCAGAATATCCTGCGCCATAAAACGGATCTCCTCGGGATCCGATTCGTATTCAAGGTTTTGTGCCAGGCAGGCGATGCCGGTGACGGGGTTGCCTATTTCGTGCACAACACCTGCCGCCAGACGGCCGATGGATGCCAGGCGCTCATTGTGCAGCAGTTCGCTTTCCAGCAATTCGTAATCGGTAACGTCCTCCACGAGAATAACGGTATCGCCGTGGCCGCTTTCATCGATGGCTGCCTTGTGCAGGCTGATCCAGCGCGAGGTACCGTCCAGCGCGGCAACCTCGGTCTTGGGGACGGTATCCTCATCCGCCTCGAGAAAATTCGCCAACACCCTGTCCCACGGGCTGGGCACAGAAGGCAGCAGGGAGCCGAGGACGGAGGAAGCGGCGATACCGGTGATTTGCTCCATGCTTCGATTCCACATCAGGAGTTCGCCCTCGTGGCTGATCGACCAGGCACCGATGGGCAGTTTGTCCAGCGTTTCTCGGTGATGTCGGCGCAGGTTGTCCAGATCCGCCGCCAGGCCGGTGAACCGCTGTGGGGCTTCGTCCAGGTCGCGTTCTATCAGGTGCAGATCTTCCGATTCTGTTTCCACGCCGGGCTGAAAGGGCAGGCAGTTCTCCATGATGCGATTTGCCGCGGCCGGGCCCAGAAGCCCGGACAGGTTGGCCTCGATGCGTGCGCGCAGGCGTCGCAGGGCATAGGGTCGAGATTCCTGGCGCGAAAACTGTAGCTCTTCCAGCGCGAGGTCGACTTCTGCCAGCGCTGTTTTTTCACCCAGCGCGGGCGCGAGTTGCGCGCTGAAGTCCTCTGCGCGCTGCACTGCGAGCAACTGGCGTGTCGGCCGGGCGCGGGTGTCCATGGAGCAGATTTCGGCAGCGACCCGTTCCGCCTTGCTCGCGCGCGTTACCAGCGATACGCCGATGAACAGCCCGACGTTGATAAAAATGGACGCCAACGTGGCGGCTGCCCAGGTGTTTTGATGCACACCGGTTAATGTCGCGCAGAGGGTATTCAGTTTTACCGGCTCGTACCCGCTGATCAGCGGGAGCAGCAGCGCAAACAGCCAGACCAGCAGGCCGCCGACCAGGCCGACCAGCAGCCCTTTGCGATTCGCACCGGGCCAGTAGGGGGTGGCGATGACCCCGGGCAGGAACTGCAGGGTGCCGGCAAATGCCACCAGTGCCAGTTGTGTCAGGCTCTGCGTGCCGCTGAGGGCAGCGTAGAACACGTAGCCGCCGGCGATCAGGAGGGCAATCAGAACTCTGCGCCCCCAGCGCAGTTGCGAATACAGGCTCTGCTCGCTGTCATAGCGCGGCAGTCCCAGCGGCACCACAAGATGATTGAGAAACATATTCGCCAGTGCGAGGGTGGTGACGATGATCGTGGCACTGGCGGCAGACAGGCCGGCGACGAACGCGGCACCGCTCAGACTCACCGAGTGCATGGCCATGCCCATGGCCAGGCCGCTGAACTCCACTGGCGCCCCAAGCCCCAGTTTGAGGCAGGCCCACACAATCGGCAGGACGGGAAGCCCAAGCAGCAGCAGGTAAAGCGGCAGTCCCCAGGTGGCCGTGCGCAGATCGCGGCTGTCGTTATTTTCGGCAAAGGCCATATGAAAAATGTGCGGCATGCACACGGCACCGGCAAAAAACACCAGCAGCAGCGTGCGCGCCACGTCGCCGTCTACGGCCTCGCGTAAGGCGCCGCTGATGTGCGGGTTCTCCAGCAGCCACTGTTCCATATTGGCCAGGCCACCGAACACACCGTACACGGCAGCCAGCATAAGCATCGTCATTGCGCTGAGCTTCACCACGGACTCAAACGCAATGGCGGTCACCAGCCCGGTGTTGCGTTCCTGCGGAGAGCGATGCCGCGTGCCGAACAGGATGGAAAACGCGGTGATAATAATGCAGAACAGCATCGCGAGCTGGTTGTGCCTGTCCGGCCCGGGGGCAAGAACGGCATCGCCCGCCAACATGTGAATACTCTCTGCCACGGCCTGAATTTGCAGGGCCAGCAGTGGCAGCAGGGTCATACCCATGGCGAGGGCGATTGCCGCGCCCACCCAGGGGCTGCGAAATCGAAAAGTGAGTACGTCCGCCAGCGACGCCAGCTGGTAAACGCGGCACAGGCGTAACAGCGGCATTAGCAACAGCGCGCCGAAGATAAACAGCATCACCACGCCGGAGTAGTAGAGCAGGAAGCTGTACCCGACTTCCTGTGCCAGCGCCATGGCGCCGTTGGTGGCCATCACTCCGGCGAAAACGCCCAGCGAGAGCACGTAAACCGCTGGGTGGTGAGTGATGCGCCGTGAAATGACACCGCTGTCGGCGAGCTGGGCCACCGCAAACAGGCCGCTCAGGTAAGCCGTGATGAACAGCAGGATCTGGGTCAGGCTATAGCTCATGTCTCACAGCTCATCGCGGGGCCGTGAGCGCTGGTTCCAGTAAGCGGCGGCCACAATCAGCAGCCAGAGTTGGTAGGGCCGGTACCAGGCGGTGTCGGAGCTGGTAAGCCAGTCGGCGATCGACGGCATAAATACGAGCATGACGGCGGCGACTAACAGCAGCGCGCGATCGATGTACATGCTGGAACTGCCCCCTGCGTTGGTCGCCTGTCGGGATACTACTGAAGCGGTTGAGGCCGGTAAAGCGCGTTGCGATGTCGTGCGCGCAGTTGTCTGCCCGGCTCAGGCGTCAAGGCCGAGCGTTGCGGCGGCAACGGAAGCCTGTGCCGGCACCTGTTGCAATGACCAATGTTCGATGGCATAGCGCAGCAGCGGGTCAGGCTGCTGCAGTTCCGCCGGGGGCTCCAACTGTTGCAGAAAGCGCAGCGCCAGCCGAAGGTTCTCTGTCGCCAGCGAGTCGTTCAGGGGGGGCGCGTGGTTCTGTTTGCTGAACTTCTGGCCGTCGCGGGTGGTGATCACGGGGAGGTGGCAGTAGCGGGGGGTGGCGTAGCCGAGCAATTCCTGCAACAGGATCTGGCGCGGCGTCGAGTCCAGCAGGTCACAGCCGCGCACAATGTGCGTGATGCCCTGGTCTCCGTCGTCGACCACCACTGCCAGTTGGTAGGCGTCCAGGCCGTCTTTGCGCTTCACCACGAAGTCGGACAGGGACTTCCCCAGCGCCTCACTCTGCAGACCCTGGAGGCGATCCGGGAAGCTCACGGTGTACTCGGCAGGTACGTTGACACGCAGGGCGCAGGGTGTGCTGACGCTCGCCTGGCGTTCCCGACAGCGGCCGCAACAACTGCCGTTTGGGCCGGTTGATGCGCGGGTGCAGTCGCAGCTGAAAAGCAGGCCATCTGCGAACAGGGTGTCCAGTGCGCTCTGGTACGCGTCGCTCCTCGAGCTCTGGTAGAGCACGGTCTCGTCGGCGATCAGCCCGTGCGCCTCCAAACTGTTGAGAATGCGCTGTGCCGCGCCCGGTTCTTCGCGCGGCGGATCGATATCCTCCATGCGCACCAGCCAGGTGCCACCGTGTTGCCTGGCATCCAGAAAGCTGGCAAGGGCGGCTATCAGTGAGCCGAGATGCAGAGGGCCGGTGGGCGAGGGGGCGAATCGGCCCCGGTAGGCGGTTGCCTGTGCGGGCATGCGATTGGGTGCATGCGAGCCGGGTGTCAGCCCAGCTCTTGCTTCTCTTTGATTTCAGCGAGGGTCTTGCAGTCGATGCACAGCGTGGCGGTGGGCCGCGCCTCCAGGCGCTGGATGCCGATCTCGATGCCACAGGCATCGCAGTAGCCGTAATCGTCCTGGTCGATCAGCTCCATGGTGGCGTCGATCTTCTTGATCAGCTTGCGCTCGCGGTCGCGGGTGCGCAGTTCGAGGCTGAATTCCTCTTCCTGCGTGGCACGATCGGCCGGGTCGGGAAAGTTGGCGGCCTCGTCCTTCATGTGGGACACGGTGCGGTCAACTTCCTGCATCAGTTCCTTCTTCCAGTTCATGAGGATGCCGCGGAAGTGCTCGCGCTGCTTCTCGCTCATGTACTTTTCGCCCCGCTTGGGTTTGTAGGGCTCGAAGTTCTTGAATTCCAGGTTGCTGGACTTGGCTGCTGCCTTTTTCTTGGCAGGAGCCTTGGCCTTCGCCTTGGCTTTCTTCTTCGGGGCTGCTTTTTTGGCTGCTGGTGGCATGGCTAACTTCCCATACGTCAATGGTACGAATGTGTACTCGACAACAATACTCACAGGGCTGAATACGGGCCGCTTTCAGTGTGCATTGAGGGCGCCCAAATCCAAGGGCGGAGAAACTACCAGAATAGTTTTGGTGGCGCCACTCTTTACACGCGCTTTTTAGCGATATACGGCGCTGGTCTGCCAACTGCAGTAGAATGGCGCGCTTGTCTTCAGGGGAGCTTGGTGGAATGGCTGGCAGTGTGGGAAAACGCGGCTATGCGGCGCGCGTGGCGGAAATTGAGCCGTTTCGAGTGGTTGAGGTGCTGGAGCGCGCCACGCAACTCGCCGCGGCCGGCCAGGATATCGTGCACATGGCCGCAGGCGAGCCCGATTTTGCCACGGCACAGCCCATTATTGAGGCCGGGCGTGCAGCGCTTGCCCGAGGCGAAACCCATTACTCACAGGCGGCGGGAATTCCGCAGCTGCGAGAGGCGCTGTCCCGTCATTACGCCGACACCTATGGCCTCGATGTACCTCCGTCTCGCATTATGGTGACACCGGGCGCATCCGGTGCACTGCTGCTCATCGCAGCCCTGCTGATGAACCCCGGCGACGGTATGTTGATGACTGACCCGGGCTACCCCTGTAACCGGCACTTCATGCGTCTCGTTGAGGGGCATGGCCAGCTGGTGCCGGTCGGCGCCGACAGCAACTACCAGCTCAGCGGCGAACTCGCACAGCAGCACTGGCAGCCCAGCACCGTCGGCGCAATGGTCGCTTCGCCGGCGAACCCGACCGGTACCGCCCTGTCGAGGGAGGATCTGGCGGGTCTGTCGGCGGCGGTGCGTGCCCGTGGCGGCCATCTGCTGGTCGATGAGATCTACCATGGTCTCTGCTACGAGGGAGATGCCCCCTCGGTACTGGAGGTCGACCCGGATGCCTTCGTCATCAACAGCTTCTCCAAGTACTTTGGCATGACGGGCTGGCGCCTGGGCTGGCTGGTTGCGCCGGAGGCGGCAGTCGTGGAGATGGAAAAACTGGCCCAGAACCTGTTCATTTCCATGTCCACCATGGCGCAGCATGCCGCCCTGGCAGGTTTCGAGCCCGCCACGCGCGAGATTCTGGAAGAACGCCGCGACGTGTTTCGCCAGCGCCGCGATTACCTGCTGCCCGCCGTGCAGGAACTGGGGTTTGCGGTGCCCTGCAAGCCCCAGGGCGCCTTTTACATTTATGCCGATGCGAGCCGCTTCACCGATGACAGCCAGGCGTTTTGCCTGCGCCTGCTGGAGGAGAACGGTGTGGCGCTGACGCCCGGGCTGGACTTTGGCCACCACCGTGCCAACGAACACCTGCGCTTTTCCTACACCACCAGTATGGAACGACTGGAGGTGGCCGTGGAGCGTCTGGACAGCGTCTTGCGCGGAGCAAACGCCTGATGCAGTTCGAGGGGCTGGTGCAGGGCACACTGCTGCGACGCTACAAGCGTTTTCTCGCCGATGTGGAGCTGCCCGATGGCGAGGTGATCACGGCGCACTGCCCGAACACCGGGGCGATGACCGGCTGCGCCGAACCGGGCTACCCGGTGTGGCTATCCGTCAGCGCTTCGAAAACGCGCAAGTACCCCCACACCTGGGAGCTGGTACAAACGGACGCGGGGATGGCCTGTATCCATTCGGCTCGCGCCAACAAAGTCGTGCATGAGGCGCTGCAGCGAGGTCAGCTTCCGGGTTTTTCTGACTATGGGGAAATTCGGACCGAGGTGAAATATGGCCAGGGTAGCCGTGTGGACCTGCTATTGGAGGGCGGGGCAGGGCGCGTCTATATCGAGGTGAAATGCGTCACGCTGTGTCGAACCGGCGGCCTGGGCGTGTTTCCGGATGCAGTGAGCGATCGTGGTCGCAAACACCTGTTGGAGTTGCAGAGTGTGCTACAGCCACCCGACACGCGGGCGGTACTGCTGTTCTGTGTGTTTCACAGCGGCGTGACTCACGTCAGCGCCGCGGGTGATATCGACCCGCGCTACCGCGATACGCTGGCGCAGGTGGTGGATGCGGGTGTCGAGGTGATGGCCTGGGGCGCTGAGGTCAGCCCCGCAGGCATTGCGCTGGGCGCTGAGCTACCCTTTTCGCTGGATCCTCCGGACAGCGCCGGTCAGTCGAGATAGATCTCGCCCTGGCTGATGATCACCGCCACTGCCTCCAGTTGCTCGCCCAGGCAGGGACCTCCCACACACTCGCCGTTGTCGAGGCGGAACTGCGCCGCGTGTCGCTGGCAGGTCAGCAGCAGGCCATCGTCGCTGGCTACTGAACCGCCCATTGGGTCCAGGCTTTCGCGGGTGTGCGGGCAGCGATTTTCATACACAAACAACGCATCGCCCCGCCGCACCACCAGCAGGTCGCGACCGTCGTGATTCACGCTGCAGCTGGCGTTTTCCGGGAATTCAGTGATGTTGCCTAGACTGCTCACGGTCGCTCTCTTCTCCAGATGGTTTAGGCTATTCTAGAATGCCAGCAGTGAATGGGCGACGCATCGCCCCCGGGGAATCGCCCATGCTTGTCGCGCTAAGCGATCGTCAGCTCACCGGTCGGGATGAATCCCACCTCGTGCGCCTGCCCAGCGGGCACCGCCTGCACGCTGCAGTGGCGGAGGCCTTTGCTGCGCTGAAGCACGACGCAAACCAGGCTGGTTTCAAGCTTGCCATCGCCAGCAGTTATCGCTCTTTTGCACGCCAACTGGCCATCTGGAACGGCAAAGCCTGCGGTGAGCGCCCCGTTTATGATGATGCGGGTGAGGCCCTGCACCTTGCGTCGCTCCCACCGGAGGAGCAACTGCAGGCGATCATGCGCTTCTCAGCCATTCCCGGCGGCTCGCGCCACCATTGGGGTACTGACCTGGATGTGTACGACGCCGCGGCCGTGCCAGAGGGATACGAACTGCAGCTGTCACTCGCAGAGGTGGCCCCGGGTGGGATGTTTGATCCACTTCATCGCTGGCTGGATGAGCGTATGGCGGCGGGAAAGTCGCGCGGTTTCTATCGCCCCTACGAAACGGATCGCGGCGGTATTGCGGCGGAGCGCTGGCACCTTAGCTACGCGCCTGTTGCCCGGCCCTGCGAGCAGGGCTTTCGGATGGAGATGCTAAAACACGCCTGGGACGAGGCCGCGAGGCCACAGGGGGTGTTGCTGCGCGATGTGCTGGAGCGGCAGTTGCCGGAGTTGTTCGACAGGTACATTGCGGTACCAGAGGGCTGGTGCCCCCTGTGAGCGTTGGCGCGACCGGCGCTGCGGGTCGCGCACAGTTCCGACTTACTCCTTCGCGCGTGCCTCCGTGTGCAGGTGGCCAAAGTGGTTGTTGTAATCCACTTTGGAAGCGGCAATCACCTTGAGGGCTTCTTCGCGCCCATATACGAAATCTACTTTTATGTCGTTTTCCTGGCCTGGCACCAGTTTGTAGGTGGAGAAGTAGTGCTGCAGCCGCTCTACCTTGATCTCCGGCAGATCACTCAGGTCTTTAACACCGCCCCAGATATTATCGCCAGCCAGTACCGCGACGATCTTGTCGTCCGCTTCGCCGCCGTCGATCATCTGGATGCCGCCGACAACACGGGCATTGAGTACGATATCGGCGCGTGTGATGTGGCGCTCGGAGTAAACACAAATGTCCAGCGGATCTCCGTCAGCGATTTCTGCATGGGGGCAGCGCTTGGCCACTTCTTCAGCGCAGTAAGTGCGCGGGATGAAGCCATAGAGGGCAGGGGGGCTGGAAGTGGTGCGCTGGGGGCGGTCGACCATGAGGAAACCCGACGCTTTGTCGAGTTCATACTTGACCACATCGTCCGGCGTCATCTCGATGTAGACCTGAACGACATCCTCCTGTGTCTTGTCCCGGTAGGTGTGTAGTCCATGCCAGGGGTGGCGGCGCCAGCGGTTGAAAGTTTCGTTGCTGTACATTGTTTTACCTCAGAAAAGCAGTGCTATGGAGGCGCGTAAGCGCGGCGCGCATTGTACAGATTTTGCACGCTGAAAGCTCGCTTAACGGAGATTTCATTGTTGCGCGATCTCTCGCGCTGCTGCTCCCGCCATTGCCCGGCCGCTGTTAACCGGGATCAACGGTGATGGCCGGACACAACAATAGCCCGAATTACAGTCGGCTAGATGTTGAAGCGCTTGTCCAGCTTCTTCGGCACCAGCTGATTCTTCAACGTCGTATAAACCGGCATCCCGTTGCGATACCTGGGATAGGCCTCGCCTACAATCAGCGGCGCGAGATAATTGCGCGCGCGCTGCGTGATACCGAAGCCATCGCTGGTGATATAGCTGCGGGGCATCATCTTCTCCACGTTGGCGACCTTTTTCAGGGAAGCCTTGCCGATAGACCAGGAGTAGCGCTTGCCCTTGCCGCGCACGATACAGGGCATCACTGAGTTCTCGCCGGCCAGGGCAAACTCCACCGCTTTCTCGCCCAGGGCGTAGGCCTGGTCGAGATCGGTTTGTGATGCGATGTGCCGCGCAGAGCGCTGCAGGTAGTCGGAGACGGCCCAGTGATACTTGTAGCCGGTTTCGTCCTTCACCATTTGTGCCAGCTGTGGTGCCAGGCCCCCCAGCTGTGAGTGGCCGAAGGCGTCCTTGAGTCCGGATTCCGAAAGAAAGGTGCCATCGCGGTGTTGCGCGCCCTCGGAAGCCACGATCACGCAGTAACCGTGCTCTTTCACCGCGCGGCGCACCGCGGCGATAAACTTGCGCTGGTTGAAGGCAATTTCGGGGAAGAGGATGATGTGTGGCGCGTCGCCCTTTTTCTCCGCTGCCAGCCCCGCCGCTGCGGCGATCCAGCCGGCGTGACGGCCCATCACCTCCAGAATGAACACCTTGGTCGAGGTTTCGCACATGGAGGCGACATCCATGGCTGCCTCGCGCGTGGAGATGGCGACATATTTGGCCACCGAGCCGAAGCCGGGGCAGTTGTCGGTCAGTGGCAGATCGTTGTCGATGGTTTTGGGCACGTGGATTGCCTGGATGGGATACCCCAGCGACTCACTGAGTTGTGAGACCTTCAGGCAGGTGTCGGCAGAATCTCCGCCGCCGTTGTAGAAGAAGTAGCCGATGTTGTGCGCGCGAAAGACCTCGATCAGTCGCTCGTATTCCGCACGATTCTCTTCCAGGCTTTTCAGCTTGTGCCGGCAAGAACCGAAGGCGCCCGACGGTGTTGTCATCAGCCCGCGGATCGCCGATTTGCTTTCCTTGCCGGTGTCGATCAGTTCCTCGCGCAGGGCGCCGATGATGCCGTTGCGCCCGGCCAGTACTTTGCCAATCTGGTCGCGGTGTTTGCGCGCTGTTTCGATGACACCGCAGGCCGAAGCGTTAATCACTGAAGTTACGCCGCCCGACTGGGCGTAGAACGCGTTTTTCCTTGCCATGATCTGATCAATTCCTTAATGATAGCGCTGCCACCGCAGCGCGGGGTGAGTCGGCGGATCGCGCGAACATAATACGTTAGGGGGACAGCGCTTAACAGTGCGCGGTGGGCCGAAGTGGCCTCTGCTCTCGCGCTATTGCGCCCGTTTTCTGTGTGCGGTGCCAGGTGGTCAGGCGGTAGCTGCATGCTACTATGCGCCCTTCAATTCAGGAGCACCGGTTGAGTTCACATATTCACATCCTCGGCATCTGCGGCACCTTTATGGGTGGCATCGCACTGCTGGCGCGCGAGCTGGGTTATCGCGTCACCGGGTCTGACGCCAATGTCTACCCGCCGATGAGTACGCAGCTTGAGGCGGCGGGCATCGACCTGATGGAAGGCTACCTGCCTGCGCACCTGGACGAGCAACCGGACTGCGTCGTGGTAGGCAACGCCCTGTCGCGCGGCAACGAACTGGTGGAGTTCCTCCTCAACAGCAACATTCCGTACACGTCTGGCCCCCAGTGGTTGTCGGAGCATGTGCTGAGGAACAAATGGGTACTGGCGGTGTCCGGTACTCATGGTAAAACCACTACCAGCAGTCTCCTGGCATGGCTGTTGGAAGAGGCCGGCATGGCGCCGGGTTTTCTGATCGGCGGTGTGCCCGCAAATTTTGGCGTCTCGGCGCGCCTGGGTGGAAGCGATTTTTTTGTCGTTGAGGCAGATGAATACGATACGGCGTTTTTTGACAAACGCTCCAAGTTTATCCACTACCGGCCGCGTACCCTGGTGATCAACAATCTGGAGTTTGATCATGCGGATATTTTCGACGACCTTGCCGCCATTCAGCGCCAGTTTCACCATTTGTTGCGCTGCGTGCCCGGGGAAGGCTGCGTGGTGCATCCGGCAGGTAGCACTGCGGTGGACGATGCCCTGGCGATGGGTTTGTGGACGCCCGCGGTCAGTTTTTGCGTCGGTACGGATGACCAACACGCGGCAGACGCTGACTGGCATGCCGAACTGGTTGAGCCCGACGCTTCTGCTTTTCGCGTCACTGGTGAGGGCTTGCAGTCGCCCATTGCTGTGCGGTGGTCGCACTGCGGCGCGCACAATGTTGAGAATGCGCTGGCTGCCATGCTCGCTGCGCGACACGTCGGCGTTACTCCGCAGCAGGCAGCCACGGGCCTGGTCAGTTTCAAAGGCGTAAAGCGTCGCCTCGAACTGCTGGGCCAGGTCAACGGAGTGACGGTATACGATGATTTTGCCCATCACCCGACGGCCATCGCCACTACCTTGCAGGGATTGCGGGCGCGCGCGCAGGGCGGCCGTGTTCTGGCGCTGATTGAACCGCGCTCCAATACCATGCGTATGGGCTCGCACAGGACAAAGCTTGCCGCGAGTACGGCCGATGCTGACCTCGTCTGCTGGTTTCAGCCCGAGGGCATGGACTGGTCGCTGCAGGAAGTTATTGCCGATAGCACCGTCCCGGCGCGGCTGTACAGCAACATCGACACGCTGGTGGAAGAAGTACTGCAGGAAGCTCAACCCGGGGATCAGGTGGTGATAATGAGCAATGGCAGTTTTGGCGGTATACACGAGAAACTTCTGGCGCGGCTCAAGGGCTGAGCTGATTAAGGCGAATAGCTGATGTTCGATTCACTGGTCAACGGATATGACAAGGTGGTCCTGAGCCGCCCACTGCTCTCACTGCTATTGGTTGCGGTGCTGGTTGCGGCATTCGCTTCGCAAACTCCCAAAATAACGCTGGATGCGTCTGCAGACAGCCTGATGTTGCAGGGCGATCCCTCGCTGGAACTGTTTCGCGAAGTCGGCCGCGAGTACAGCTCGGAAGAGTTTGTTTTGATTACGTGGAAGCCCCCCGGCGATTTGCTGGCGCCTGCATCACTGGAACCGCTGCGTCGCATGGCTGACGAATTGCGCGCCATCGACGGTGTGTCCTCTGTTGTCACTGTCTGGGATGTGCCGTTACTGGAAAGTCCGCCGCTCAGCCTGTCCGATATTACTTCCGCCGAACCGCTGCCGGACCTGACGCAGCCCGATCTTGATATGAGCCAGGTGCTGCAGGAGTTCACCACCAGTCCTATCTATGCCGACCTGCTGGCCAGCCGCGACGGTGAGCTGACGGCAGTGCAGATCAACCTTGCACGGGATGAGATCTACAACACGTTGCTACAACGCCGCGAGGACCTGCGCAAGCTTGAGCGTGACGGTCAGATCAGTGCTGACCAGCGCGCGGAGTTGGCGCGGGTGGAAGCCGAGTTCAAGGCGCATACCGCGAAGACACTGGGCGCGCAGAGTAAGCTGGTTGCCGCCGTGCGTGAGGTTGCCGAGCGTTATCGCGATCACGCCCAGCTGTTTGTTGGCGGTGTACCCATGATCGCGGCAGACATGGTCAGCTTTGTGCAGAGCGATCTGCAAACTTTTGGCCTGTCTATCCTCGGCATCATGATGATCGTGCTGGCTGTGATTTTTCGCAGTGCGCGCTGGGTGGTGATACCGCTGCTGACCTGCAGCAGCGCGGTGGTGGTGATGCTGGGTCTGCTGGGTGCGTTGGACTGGCGCATGACGGTGATCTCGTCGAACTTCGTCGCGGTGCTGCTGATCATCTCGCTGGCGCTGTGCATTCACCTGATTGTGCGCTACCGCGAGCTTCAGGCGGAAACGCCCGGAAGCGACCGGCATGAGCGGGTGTTGCAAACGGTACGTCTGATGGTGGTGCCGTGCTTTTACACCGCCATTACCACGGTTGTTGCCTTCGTATCTCTGGTGGTGTCCGGTATTCAGCCCGTTATTGATTTTGGCTGGATGATGACGGTGGGAATTGGCGTTGCCCTGTTGCTGGCATTTGTGATGGTGCCCTGCCTTATGCTGCTGTGGCCGGATGGAAACGATCAGCAGTCGCAGCGCGCTGCCACGCCACTGACCCTGCGTTTTGCCGGCGTGGCGGATCGCTTCGGCGGCGTCATTCTGATCGTCAGTGCGCTGCTGGCTGCCTTGACCGCGTACGGCATCTCACGCCTGGAAGTTGAGAACCGCTTTATCGACTATTTCCACGAGTCGACCGAAATCTTCCGCGGGATGGAACTGCTGGATGAAAAGCTTGGCGGCACTATTCCGCTGGATATTATTATCAACGCGCCAGATGAGGATGAGCCTCTGCCCGGCCTGGAAAATCTCGACGTGGAAGGTGCGCCTGTTGCAGCCGACGATCCTTTTTTGGAGGACGACGCGTTTCTTGATGACGAATTCGGCGGCGCTGCAGCTGACGGCTGGGACGACGAGTTCAGTAGCGAGTTTGACGACGGCTTTGACGCCTTCGCCGGCCCCGAGGATAGCTTTCAGCCCAGCTACTGGTTCAGCATGCAAGGGATGCGCAGGCTGGACGCGGTGCACGATTACGTTGACTCGCTGCCAGAGACCGGCAAGGTACTGTCCCTGTCCACGGTGTTCTCGGTGGTGAAGGACCTGATGGGCGAAGATATCAGTGGCGTCGAACTGGCACTGGTGCAGAAGAGCCTGTCCGGCGATATCGCAGAAATGATGATCGATCCGTACTTTTCGGCGGAGAAAGAGCAGGCGCGTATCAGTGTGCGCGTGAAGGAAACGAGTAAAACGCTGCGTCGTAACGAGTTCCTGGTGGATTTGCGCCGGCACCTGATAGAGGACATCGGTATCGCTGAAGAAAACCTGGAACTCACCGGGATGCTGGTGCTTTACAACAATGTGCTGCAAAGCCTTTACCGGTCACAGATACTGACGTTGGGAGCGGTTTTCGTGGCGATACTGTTGATGTTCCTCATACTGTTTCGCTCCCTGCGCCTGGCCCTCATCGCTCTGGCGCCCAACCTGTTGGCGGCGGGCATGGTGCTCGGTGTAATGGGGCTGGCCGGCATTCCGCTGGATATCATGACCATCACCATTGCCGCTATCGTGCTGGGGATTGGCGTGGACAACTGCATTCACTACGTGCATCGCTTTCGGCGCGAATTTCCCATTGACCGGGACTATCTCGCCACCATGTATCGTTGTCATGGCAGTATCGGGCGAGCACTCTATTACACAACGGTAACGGTGGTTGTAGGCTTTACCATGCTGACCCTGTCCAATTTCACACCCAGCATCTACTTCGGTGTGCTGACCATGCTGGCAATGGTCGCAGCGGTCACCGGGGCTTTACTGTTGTTGCCCCGGCTGATCATCGCGTTCAAACCGCTGGGCCCCCCGGGAGACGCCTGATGGACTGCCGTAGCGGCTGCGGCGCATGCTGTATCGCACCGTCGATCAGCACGCCCTTTTTCGGCATGCCGGCCGGTAAGTCCGCCGGCGTGGCCTGCGTGCACCTGAGCGAAGACATGCGCTGCGCGTTGTTTGGCGATTCCCGACGGCCGGCGCTGTGTGATGCTTTTTTGCCGGAAGAGACGCTGTGCAGTGATAACCGGGAGGACGCGCTGATCAGCCTGACGTCCATGGAAATCGCCAGCGCACCAGGTGGCGTTATCATCCGGAGTGTGCGATGAGTGAACTCCCGCTGTTTCCGTTGTCGTCGGTGTTGCTGCCGCGCGGACGCATGCCGCTGCAGATTTTTGAGCAGCGGTACCTCGATCTTGTGCGCGAAAGTCTGCGCAATGACGACAACTTCGGTGTGGTGTGGATCCGTCGCGGCTCGGAGGTGGCAGAACGAGGACGCGCTTCGCCCGAGCTGGGTGACTACGGAGCAGTGGCAAAAATTGTCGACTGGGACCAGCTATCCAACGGCTTGCTGGGGATCACCATCGAGGGGGTACAGCGATTTGATCTCCACGCGACCAGTTCGCGTGCGAATGGACTGGTGATCGGCGAGGTTGAACTGCGTGAACCGCCTGAACTCGTGCGGATGCGTGAAACGTGGCAGCCACTGCTTGACTTGCTGCGCAGTATCGAGGGCCACCCCCACGTGGAACGACTAAAGCTGCGCATCGACTATAACGATGCGTGGGACGTGGCACTAACCCTGGTGCAGCTCCTGCCGCTGGAGGAGCACTTCAAGTACGAACTGCTGGGCCTGGATTCCATCGACGAGTTGATGCAGGAGTTGGACGAGTTGTTGTCCGAAGTGAGTGGAGAACACTAGTCGCCAGACGGCTCACTCGAACGTTGGCATCCAGCCGCCACACTCCTTCCAGCGATTGACGATCTCACAAAACAACTCCGCGGTGCGCTCTGCATCGTAGGCGGCGGAGTGGGCCTCGCCGTTGTCAAACGCTATACCTGCTTCCGCGCAGGCTTTTGCCAGCACGGTCTGTCCGTAGGCCAGGCCCGACAGCGTTGCTGTGTCAAAATGACTGAAAGGGTGAAACGGGTTGCGCTTTATCTGGCAGCGCGCGACCACTGCGTTTATGAAACCGGCATCGAAGTGTGCGTTGTGTGCAACGATGATCGCGCGGGTGCAGCCCTGGTCGCGTATTTCCTTGCGGATTACGCGAAACAATTCGGTGAAGGCATCGTGCTCCGATACCGCTTCACGGAAGGGGTGGTAGGGATCTATGCCGGTGAATTCCAGGGCAGACTGCTCGATATTGGCGCCCTCGAAGGGCGTCACGTGATAGTCGTAGGTGCGATGCGTGCGGAGCAGGCCGTCGTCGTCCATGCGCAAAATCGTGGCAGCCAGCTCCAGAACCGCATCGGTGCTGGCGACGAAACCGCCGGTTTCCAGATCCACCACAACCGGGAGAAAACCGCGGAAGCGGTCGCACATGCGGTGCTGGGGGCCCTCACTCAAGCTGGATCACTCGCCTCCGTAACCTGCCAGAGGATCTCATCGCCCGCAAACAGGGGGGTGAGGTGAGAATCTCCCAGGGACCGTTGCTGGGGAACACGCCAGGGAGATCTACGCAACGTGACCTTGTCCGTATTGCGCGGCAGGCGGTAGAAATCGGCACCGAAATGGCTGGCGAAGTCTTCCAGCTTGTCCAGCGCCCCACAATCCTCGAAGACTTGCGCGTAAAGTTCCAGCGCCGCATGGGCAGAGTAAACCCCGGCACAGCCACAGCTTGATTCCTTGCTGTGGGTGCTGTGTGGCGCTGAATCCGTGCCCAGGAAAAACTTCGGATCGCCCGATATGGCCGCCTCCCGCAGGCGCTGCTGGTGCCGGTTGCGCTTCAAGATGGGCAGACAGTAATAGTGCGGTCGTACGCCACCCACCAGCATGTCGTTGCGGTTAAACAGGAGGTGGTGTGCAGTGATGGTGGCGGCGACATTCGCGCCCGCACCCTGCACAAAGTCTACCGCGTCGTCGGTCGTGATGTGTTCGAACACAATACGAAGGGCGGGGAAGCGTTCAGCAATGGGGGCGAGGTGCCTGTCGATAAACACCTTCTCCCGATCGAAGATGTCGATGTCGCCATCGGTTACTTCGCCGTGAACCAGCAGGGGTAGATCCGCCTTCTGCATCGCTTCCAGCGTTGGATAGAGCGCTTCCAGCGCCGTGACGCCCGCGGCGGAATTGGTGGTGGCGCCGGCCGGGTACAGTTTTACCGCATACACTTCCTCACTTGCAGCGGCCCGCTCTATCTCTGCGGCATCGGTTGTGTCGGTCAGGTACAGGGTCATCAATGGTTCGAACGGCCTTGGGCACTCTGCCATCGCGGCCAGAATGCGCGCGCGGTAGGCCTGCGCATCCGCCACGGTGGCGACCGGCGGTGTCAGGTTGGGCATCACAATGGCCCGGCCGAAATAACGCGCCATGTCGGCGCAGGTGTCTGGCAGGGCGGCGCCGTCGCGTAGGTGGACGTGCCAGTCGTCGGGGCGGGTGATGGTCAGGTCGGTCACGAGCAGTCTTGCGTCAGTGAAAATCAGTAGCGCATGCTATCACAAAAGGGCTGGAGGCCTTTTGTGCTATCGTTCTGACGATGATTGACTGGTATTACGACGACCTCCCGGGGGCGCGATTTGCGGCTGAATTGCACCGGCTGCGCGAACGTGGCGAGGTTGTGCGCGTGGACGCGCTGGGTGGCGCTATGCCGGTCTACTACATTCTCTCCCATCGGGCGCTCACACAGGCATTACGCAACGCCGAGGACTTTCCCCCGGGTCACGCCTACCAGATTATTTCGCTGCCATTTATAGGCGAAACGTTTATGTCCATGGACGAGGAGCGTCATCGTCGCTGGCGGCCGCCCATGACAACCTCGTTCAAGCGCAGCGCGGTTGACCGCATGGATCAGCGGCGCCTCGCAGAGATAGGGCATGATCTGCTGGACGAGCTGCAGGACCTTTTGCATGGCGGCGCTCAGGTGGACCTGGTGCCGGAATTTACCCGGCGCTATGCGTTTCGCGTCATTTGCGATCAGCTGGGCCTGCCGACAGAGCGCGAACGCGAGTACTACCAGATGTCCATGGATCTGATGTTTGGCGGCCGCGACCTCGCTGCCAGCCAGGCGGCAGACCGAGAGCTGAGCACGATCGCCCGCCCGGTGATCCAGGCGCGCCGGGCGCAAGCTTGTGACGACCAGATCAGCCGCTGGATTCACGACACGACAGTGGAAGGTGCGCCAGTCGGAGAGGAATCGATTCTCGCCCACATCCGCCTGTTCTTTACCGCGGGTGCCACCACCACCTCTGATGCCATGGCCAACCTGTTTCACGCGTTATTGACCCATCCCGACGCCTGGCGACGCTGCGTGGAGGAGCCGGCTAGCCAGGAGGGCGCGTTGCAGGAACTGCTGCGCTACAACCCGCCGGTTGCCGCGCAGCCACGCTTTACGAATCCGGAGCATGATATCGAGGTTGCCGGGGTCAGGATCCCGAAAAACAGTCCTGTCCTGTTCGGTATTGCCGCCGCGAATCGCGACCCGGAAGTCTTCCAGAACCCGGATCATTTCGATATCACCCGCGATACCAAAACACTGCTCACCTTCGGCCCCGGACTGCGCACCTGTCCCGGCATGCATCTCGCACAGAAAAACCTGGGGACTGCCTTGCGCCTGGTCGCAGAACGCTTTCCCACGCTGCGACTGGCAGCGGGTGTGGCGCAGGAGCCGGTCGGCATACTCCTGCGCGGCACACACTCTCTGCCGGTCACGCTGGAGTAGGGGTTCAGGGCCAGTGTTGCGTTCAGATCGCCGGACTTTGCCGCCGCGCCGGGGTGGGATTTGCCCCGGTGCGAGAGTAGAATGTGCGGCCTTTTCAGCATGACCAGATATTTGGAGCAGTGCATGTCCTCGGAAATCAATAAAGTAGTGCTCGCCTATTCAGGGGGCCTGGATACCTCGGTGATCGCCCGCTGGCTGCAGGAGACCTACGACTGTGAAGTTGTCACGTTCACCGCGGATATCGGCCAGGGCGAGGAAGTCGAGCCTGCCCGCGCCAAGGCGGAAGCGATGGGCATCAAGGAAATCTACATCGACGATCTGCGCGAGGAATTTGTGCGTGATTTCGTGTTCCCTATGTTTCGTGCCAATACCGTGTACGAGGGTGAGTATCTGCTGGGTACCTCGATTGCACGGCCCCTGATCGCCAAACGCCTGATCGAAATTGCCAACGAGACGGGCGCCGATGCCATTTCTCACGGCGCCACGGGTAAGGGCAATGACCAGGTGCGCTTTGAACTGGGCGCCTATGCATTGAAGCCAGGCATACAGGTGATTGCGCCCTGGCGAGAATGGGACCTGGGCTCGCGTGAATCACTGATGAAGTACTGCGAGGACCACGCCATACCCGTGGACTTTGCCAGCGCAAAGAAAAAATCACCGTACTCAATGGATGCCAATCTGCTGCATATTTCCTACGAAGGCGACCTGCTGGAGAATCCCTGGAACGAGCCGGAGGAGGATATGTGGCGCTGGAGCGTGAGCCCTGAAGCGGCGCCAGACCAGCCCACCTATATCGAACTCGATTTTCTGGGCGGCGATATAGTGGCGATTGATGGCCAATCGATGAGCCCGGCGACCATACTGGAAACGCTGAACAAGGTGGGCGGCGCCAACGGCATTGGTCGCGACGACATTGTCGAAAACCGCTATGTGGGCATGAAGTCCCGGGGCTGCTATGAAACACCAGGCGGCACCATCATGCTGAAGGCACACCGTGCGATTGAATCGTTGACGCTGGACCGCGAGGTGACCCATCTCAAGGATGACCTGATGCCGCGCTACGCCCGGCTGATCTACAACGGTTACTGGTGGAGCCCCGAGCGGAAAATGTTACAGGCCGCTATCGACGATTCCCAACAGGTGGTGAATGGCAAAGTGCGCCTGAAGCTTTACAAGGGCAATGTCATTGTTGCTGGCAGGCAGTCCGCTGATAGCCTGTTTGACGAAAGCATTGCCACCTTCGAAGAAGACGCGGGTGCCTACAACCAGGCTGACGCGGAAGGCTTCATCAAACTGAACGCATTGCGCATGCGGATTGCAGCGAGCAAGGGCCGCAGCATGCTCTGACGGCGGCTGTGCCGCCGGCAGCCTCACAACCGGGATGGTTGGTGGCGAAATCGGGTTTGGCTGTGGTCCGGATTGCACGATGACGCGAGATTGCGCAGCCTGTAGATAAAAGCCCGCCATACGGGTTTAATTGAGGCAGCGCAGGCCACGGCCTGTTTCGACGATCTTGTTGATGGGAAGTTCATGCGCAAACACCTCCTGACGCTGTGCACTCTGCTCGGTTTATCTTGCCTGCCCCTGTTCGCTGGCACCGCCCGCGCTGACGCGGGTGCGGCTCCCACTCCTGGCGCGGAGACGCTGGGCAGCGCCCAGGCGGTGCTGGTGTCCGAGGTGCAGCTGGACGGTGAAACCCTGTTCCGCGTCCGCGGCGTTTCCGCACTGCCTGCGACGGAGCGGGCCAGGCAGATCCGCGAGCGCCTGATCGAACTGGCCGACGATCCTTTAATCGACGCCAGCGCCGTTACCACCGAAGTGCAGGGTGATCGCGTGCGCATCTATATTGATGGCGAGATGGTAACCGGTCTTGTGCAGGCCGATGCTGAGATAGAGCAGGTGCCACTGGCCGTGCTCGCCGAGGCCACGACGGCGCGGCTAACGCAAGCCATTGAAGCCTATCGGGAGGCGCGCAGTTCACGCAGCCTGCTGAGAAGCACCGGGATTCTACTCGGTATTTCGCTGTTCGCGGCCTTGTTGGTGTTTGCGGTAAGTGCACTGTTTGCGTGGCTCAATCGTCTGATAGAGCGCGTCGTCAAACGACGTATAGAGCATATCGAACGCGCTTCCCATCGCGTGATCGACGCGGCCCAGCTCTGGAGTTGGCTGGGCGGTTTACTGCGTGGCGTGCGCGCGCTGACGTTGATCGCGATTGTGCTGACCTGGCTCAATTCCGCCCTGGGCCTTTACCCCTGGACGCGCCCCTTCGCCGCCAGCATTTTCCAGCTGATACTCAACCCGCTGCAAAAAATGGGTAACGGCTTTGTTGCATCCGTGCCCGACCTGGTCTTCCTGGTGATTCTATTTTTCGTGGTGCGCTTCGTGCTGCAGGCCACGCGAACCTTCTTCGAGCGCATCGACCGCGGCTGGATTCGACTCAACAGCTTCGACCGTGACTGGGCGCTACCCACCTACCGCATCGTGCGCATCCTTATCATCGCGTTTGCCCTGGTGGTGGCCTACCCCTATATCCCCGGCTCCGATTCCGAGGCGTTCAAGGGCGTCAGTATTTTTCTCGGCGTGGTGTTTTCCATCGGTTCATCGTCGTTCGTGGCAAACATGCTGGCGGGTTATAGCCTGACCTATCGCGGCGCATTTCGTGAAGGCGATCGCGTACGCATCGGCGAGTACACCGGGGAGGTGGTTGCTGTGCGGGCGCTGTCCACTACTTTGCGCTCGCTGAAGAACGAGGAGATCAACATCTCCAACTCCGAGGTGCTGTCCAGCGCCGTGGTCAATTACAGCACCTACGAAAAACAGCAGGGCCTGGTGCTGCACACCGATGTCGGCATCGGCTTCGATACACCCTGGCGCCAGGTAGAAGCCATGCTGAAAATGGCTGCATCGCGCACGGCAGGCCTGGAATCCGATCCGGAACCCTTCGTTTTGCAGACCGTGATAGGCGATTTTGCGGTGACCTACCAGTTGAACGCCTATTGCCGCGATGTGTCGCAGCTAATGCGCGTGTACAGCCTGCTGCATGCGAATATCCAGGACGTGTTTAACGAGTACGGCGTGCAGATCATGTCGCCGAACTATGAGTCTGATCCTGCTGCGCCGAAGGTCGTGCCGCCCGAGGATTGGTACCCGGCGCCAGCGACACCACCGCAGCGTTAAATCATGCCCCGGCGGAAGCGTTTGCCGGCGACTGTTGCCTTACGGGGGGATTGCCCATCTACCGTTCACTGATCTCGCTTTCAGTTCTGCTTACCCTGATAACGGTAATACTCTCTGCCTATATCCGCCTGGCGGAGGTGGGCATTGGCTGCGAACCCTGGCCCGCGTGTTACGCGCAGCTGGATGCCGAGTTGGAGAAGAAGGGCGTTACGGTACTGACCACGCAGGGTCAGGATATGGCGCATCGTGGCGCACGGATTGCTCACCGCTACATCGCCAGCATCCTGGGTGTTCTGGTTGTTGGCATTTTCGTGGCCGCCCTGCGCAGGGGAGCACAGCGGACAGTGGGTGTCGCCGTTCCGACAGCGGTGCTGCTGATTACCGTATTCCTGTCTTTGCTCGGATATTACACACCGACGCGCAGCAACCCGCTGATTACAATGGGCAACCTTCTCGGCGGTATGGCCATGCTGGGGCTGCTCTGGTGGATGATGCAACGTGAGGCAGAACAGATTGAAGAGAATGCGGTGGCCGGGCGCTGGCGCGTCTGGGCGCGCGTGGGCATGGCAATGATAGCGCTGCAAATTGTTCTCGGTGGCTGGAGCAGCGCGAACTACGCGTCGGCAAACTGTCCGGGTTTGATCGACTGTCAGCCCGAGCTGAGGGTCGCTGACATACCGGACGCGTTTAATCCGGCGCGTGACATTGCGCTGGATGCAAATGGCAAAGTCATAGCCAGTGAGGCGCTTGGACTGATGAGCATGACCCATCGTCTGCTGGCGTTGCTCACTGCCGCATATCTGGCGTGGCTGGTGCGCGCGCTGAAGTCGCAACGCGAGCTGGGCGCAACGCTGGCGACGCTCGCTGCCTTCTCAATAGGCCAGCTGTTGCTGGGCGTGTCGAATATTTGGTTCGCGCTACCGCTGCTGATGTTGACGCTACACAACGCGCTGGCCGCAGGGCTGCTGCTGACCGCTATAAATCTGCTCCATCGGCTGAGCCCCTCAGCAGGGTCTGTACCTCCACCGTCACCGCCAGGGCATCATCCTCGGTAAATCCAAGCGCTGAGAAATGCACCCGTCCGTCCCGCCCGACGATGTAGTGTGTCGGGTAACCGGCAACGCGGTACTGCCTGCTGACCGCGCGTGACTCGTCGCTTACCAGGGGAAATTCAATGCCGTGCTCCGCGGCAAAGTCGATCGCTTTCTGCGGATCATCGTCTACATTGATGCCGATCACCTGGAAGCCGTCGTCGCGGTGTTGTTGCCAGAGTTCCTGCAGATGCGGCATTTCCGCCCGGCAGGGGACGCACCAGGATGCCCAGAAGCTGAGGTAGACCACGTCACCGCGAAATTCTGACAAGGTGACGTTGCCGCTGCCGTCCAACGCAGGCAGATTGAAATCCACGGCCAGTGGCGCCTGGAAGCGCTTCTCGCTGCACCCGGCCAGTCCCAGCGGTAACACGATGGCAAGCACCAGCGCGATACCCGTGCTCCGGGTTTTCTTGTTTTGCCTCATTGTGTTGTGTTCTCGCATATTGCACCATCGTTAAAAATTGGGAGGCTGATCGTGGAAATACTGCTGTTTACCGCCGTTGGCATCATCTTGTATGTCGTCTGCGATCGATTGCTGCTGCTTCTTGAGCGGCTGCATGGCGAACCACTGCCACAGCGTAATCTCGTGTTTTTCGTTCTGATCATGGTCCTGTCACTGTCCACGTTCAGTCTGATGCGCATTGTCCTTAACCCGCAACAGGGCGCGCAACACGATAATCAGGAACAACAGGCCGCCGATGGAGGACACCAGTCCACCCAGCCCCATTAGCCCCATACCGAGTATCCGCTCGATAGAGTCCAGTCCCTGTTCCGCGCCGGCAACCTTGCGTTGCACGCCGTAACCGCCCGACCATACCAGTCCGGCGACGTGCATCAATTGCCCTCCCGCGTAGATCACCGGCTGCCACGTCGCCAGTCGTTGATTGTGCAGTGGGTATCCGAGTTTGGGTAACAGCAGATAGCACACCCCCATCATCGCCAGCGTTACACCGACAATTGAGCCGTGATAGTGCGCTGGTATCGTGACATCGCTGCCGCTGATCATAAAGCCGATAATGCCGCCAATGCCGAATAGAAACAGCGAGCACTGCAATGCAGAACGCGCGAGGATTTCCTGCCCGGTTTCACCGCCGTAGCGCAACAGTGCAATGATAATCGCCAACGCTAGGGGCAGGGTACCCAGGCTGCCTCCCCAGCGCATCAGCCAGGTAAACAGTTTCACGTGTTCTGCCGACGTGATGGGCCAGGCAAGGTAAATGAGGGGCGACACGAAGACGCAGGCCAGTCCGACGAAGAGTATGACCAGCACCACGCGCGGTGTTACCGGCAGGCGGAGTCCCGCCGCGTGCGCCAGCCAGAGCCAGCAGACCAGCATTAATAATGTGTAGGTGAACTGCAGTACATGGCCGCCACCCCAAAAAAGCAGTTCGAAGAAGGAGCGTCCCATCAGGTAGTCGGGAATCTGCAGGTAGGACCAGAGGAAGCAGATCATCGCGACCGCCGCCGACACGGCCGCGGTATTGAGACCGAAGCGCAGCGCACCGCGCGCGCTCATAAGTGGCCCAACCGGCGCCATGAATACCATGCTGTTGATCACCAGCAGTGTAAAGCCGATAGCGAAAGTGAACAGGCCGGTGAAAAATACCGGGTGTTGCAGAACGGGAATATAGTTGCTCATCAGCGGTTGTGCGTCGCGCACGAACGGCGATGCGATGATGATTGCGGCGCCCACACTGGCGAGCACCAGCGCAATCCACGCGATAGAGGAGTGTCCCGCACGCTGATTCAGGCTCCACAACATGCCGCCGAAGGCCAGGCTCCATACCAGTACCGACAGGTCCACGTGCACCACCAGCGCGGAGTGGAAAAAGCCTATCCAGGGAATAATGTCCGACAGGTAGGGCGTACGTGCCAGGACCAGTAGCAGTGAGAATACACCGGCGCCGAGCAGCGCCAGCACGCAGAGCCACAACCAGCCAAGGGCCAGCAGGCGGCGCGCATCCTGTGGCACCGCCAGGCTGTAGTTGTCATCCGCTGTCACTGTAGTCTGAATCCTTCCTTAAAAGTCGCTACCAGTACCTGCGCGGGTGCCAGCTCGATAGGCGCTACGAGTTCCCAGGTGGCACCTTCGCGGGCAGCGTCGTCGTTCATGCGCAACGCCAGGTGGTGCCTGCCGGCAGGTACGCGGAAGCGCCGGTACATACTCGATACCCCGTCGTTGTGCAGCCCGGAAGGGGCAACGGTGGCACGGTACAGTGTTTCGCCGTCCAGCAGCAACTCCAGCTGCAGCGGCGAGCGTTCTCGCGGACAAATTTCGGGGCGCGTGACATGTTCTGGTAACAGCACCTCTGGCGCGCTGTTGTCGGTGCCGCATTGGCCGATAATCTTACCGGCGTGGCGCACCGCGATCTTCAGTTCCGCCATACCCGGCTCGAGGTGGGTGTGCGTGGGCTGGTGGGTCAGCCATGCGATCGGCAGAAAAAACAGGGCGTAGAGAAGCGCCTGGCCGAGGTAGCGGGAGGCCTTAGCCATTGGGCGCCTCCTGTAACGTCACCACCGTCTCTGCCGTAAGATCGCGTTGGAAAGCGTCGATCTCTTCTCTGAGTTGTGCCGTGCCCTGCTCGCCCAGCCAGCGTAACCTGACCCGCTCTCGCGGTACCCGCGTGCGCAGTATCGGCATGCGCTCCTGGCTGAAGCGCTGCTCCAGCCAGCTGTTACCCAGGCGGTAGTGGCAGTCGCCTTCACAGCAGCCGCTGATCACAACGCCGTCGGCGAGATTCTTGCGCAATACGTAGTCGACGAAGGCTGGGGGCACAAGCGCGGAGCAGGGCATGCTGATCGCAGCGACAGAGTCAGATGCCATGGGCTCCACAACGCTGCCGTGATCGCAGCCGTAGAGCATGATGCGTGGCGCGCCGGTTGCCAGTACCGCCAGCTTGTTCTCTGTCAGTGACAGCAGTTCCTTGATGTGGAAACCGGGAATGCTGATCCCCGTGGTCAGTTCGTCGACATGGCGGAAGGGGGAAGACGAGGGGCAGGCGCCCGCGCAAATGCCACAGCTAAGACACAGGTCCGGATCCACCACCGACTGTTGGTGTCCACTCTTGAAGTCATGCTCCTTCATCGTCACGGCTTCATAGGGGCAATCTGCCAGACACCAGCCACAGCCGTTGCAGTTCTCTGGATCAACCACCGCAATGGGCGTTTGTTCGGGCCGCCGCGATGGCAACCAGGGCACGATGGTAAGCAGGCAGGACAGTCCAACCAGCAGCGCCCAGGTCTGCCCAGGGCCCCAGCTGTCGATCAACGGATAGGTATTGAGAAAGACCCAATCCAGACCGACCTCGGTAACCGCCCGGTCGAGGTTCGCCGGGGCCTGACTCAGCGCCGGCTTCCACAACGAGACGGCCAGCATTGCCAGCAGAGTCCCCGCCGCAAGCCCCTTGGCCGGGTTGGTACGCGCTGCGCTGATACGCTTGATATGGATGAACATGCCCAGCAGCAGCGCCAGCGGAATGCCTATGTGCAGAAACACCAGCAGCGAGAACAGGCGATTGCTCAGGGTGGACTCGTTGAGAAAGTTACTCGCCATGGGATCGACCATGATGGGTAGCCAGTCCAGAAACTCCGCCGTAAGAATCGCGATGTACTGCGCCTGTTGGTCCCAAACCAGCCAGTAACCGCCGATGGCGGCGGCGAACAGTAGCCACAGCAGCGGAATGCCCGTCACCCAGCTGAACCACCGCGGGCCGCTGTAGCGATCCATGGCGTATTCTCGCAGCAGGTGCAACGTCACGCTAATTCCCATGGCAGCGGAGGCATAGCGGTGAAAGCTGCGCATCACCCCGCCGACGAACCACTGCTCATGGGTGATGCGCTCTATCGAGGCATAGGCGCCGTGTATGCTGGTCTCGAAAAAGATAAACAGGTAGACGCCGGTGATCGCCACGATCCAGAAGTAGAAAAATGACAGGGCGCCGAGTTGGTACAGCGGGTTCCACTGCGGCGTAAACACGTTGGAAAACAGGCGGTCTGCCTGGTGGAAGCCCTTTTTTAGCAGTGCTTTCATCGTCCGGCCTTCAGGCTGCGGCGCCATTCCCTGACCAGTACACTGCCAAAAACGATGGACACGACGATGCCGACGAAGGTGCCGATAAACACCGAGACATCAATGTGGTAACTGTCCGTTGCCGGATCGTAGACCGTGCAGAAAAGGCGGATACGATTTTGCAAATAATCCAGCGTGGATTGCTCACGGGGCTCGCCGAACACCAGTTGTTTGAGCGGTTCAACCAGCGTAGGCGTGGGAAACGTGATGCCGTAGACCTGACGGTAAACGGCGCCCTCGGCGTCCAGCACAGACGCCTGGATCAGGTGGTCAAAGCCCCTCGATGAGGGCGCGTAGATGAAGCCGAGCTGTTCAACCAGCGATTGCATGTCCGGGGCGCTGCCGGCGGCGAACTGCCAGTGGCTATCTGCTACGCCGGTCTCGCGCCGAAACTGCGCCATGCGTTCAGGCGTATCGTTGGCTGTGTCGAAACCCACTGTAAGGACGTTGAAACTGTCTTCGCCGAGTACCGCACGCGCCTTTTCTACAACCTCAGCAAGGTGCTGCGTAGTGGAAGGACAAATGTGGTGGCAACTGGTGAAGATGAGGCTGATGACCAGCGGCTTCCCGCGGTAATCCGCCAGCGCCAGCGCGCTGCCGTCCTCCGTTTGTAGCTTTATTCCGGTCGGCGTGGTGCCGATAACCGCCTGGCTGTAGGCGAGGGCTTCATCGTGGCTGAAGCCTGACAGTGTGGGCGCTGCACCTGAGTGCAGCGCCCATGCTGAAAGAAAAAGGCCGGCTATAACCGGCCTGAAGAATATGTGCATCGAACACCGTCTGTGTAATGGCGCCGCGGGGGTTAGCTGATTCCCCAGGTTTCCGCCAGGTACTTCCAGTTGATGAAGTAGTACAGGGCGAAGCTGATGAAGAATATCATTGCCAGGACGATTGTGCCCGGAATAGCGTAAGCGCTGCCGCCGTCCGCGGCGTACTCCTCGTCGGTCACTGGCGTGGCGATCCACTGTTCATCCATTTTCTGGTCGCCCAGCTTTTTACCGAACAGGAGGGAACCGACGATAATGACGCAGAAGGCGGCGCCTCCGATTACGGCTACGATCACCGACATGCCGTTGAGCGCCAGCATGGTGTAGGCCGCGGCAGGAAACTCGTGGGTTACACCCCCGGTTGCGGCAAAGCCGATGTCCCAGTGGCGGCGCGGCACACCGAGGGTGCCCGCTCCCATCAGAAACAGTGACACGCCAGACATTCCCAGACCGAACAGGTAGGGCTGCCACTTGGCCAGGCCCTTCAGGATGATCTCGCGCCGGAACAACACCGGTACCAGCCAGTAGGTCAGGGCCATGAAGGTCAGCGTAGTGCCCACCACTACCGTGGCGTGAAAGTGCCCGGGCACATACAGCGTGTTGTGGACCAGCAGGTTGATCTGCTCAGCGCCCATCACCACGCCGGTAATGCCCCCGAGGAAGCCAAAGCCGACAAGTGAGATAAACATGCCCGAGAATACCGGGTTGCCCCAGGGTGCCTTGCGCAGCCACGTGAACAATCCGGCGCGGTGCCCGCGGGCACGCTGCGCCGCTTCGATGGAGCCTGGAACCGTCAGCCCGTGCACCATGGAAGCCATCACGGCGAGGTACATGGCATAGCTGGTGTTGAACATTTTGAAGTTGGAACTGACGCCCGGGTCTACAAGCAGGTGGTGAGCGCTGGCAATCTGCAGGAACAGGATGTACATGAAGAAGGCGGTGCGGCTGACCTTCTCCGACAACGGCCTGGCACCGAACAGGATCGCGGCGATTGCGTACCACACCGACACGTGTGCCGCGACATTGATCTGTTGCGATGAGTGGCCGAAAGCCCACCAGATCAGGCGGTAGGCCAGTGCGTCAATCTCTCCCACCAGGCCCACACTCCACAGGAAAGTGGGCAGGAGGATGATCGCGCCGCTGACGATGGTGAAAACCGCGATGATGGCTGCCGTGATGGCACCAAACGTGACCAGCGGCACAGAACCCTCATAGGTCTTCTCTGATTTCGCCACTACAAGAGTGCCGAAAAACACGAAGCACCCTATCAATGCGCCAACCGCGAACAGGATGAGGCTGAGGTAAAACAGCGGGTGCGCCTCCATCGGCGCGTAGGAGGTCATCATCACGCTGGACTGACCCTGCATGACAACAACGTTGTTCATGACTGCACCGATCACCATCAGGGCGAAGCCCGCCCACGCCCATTTCGGCGTCGCAAGTCGACAACCGAGCAGGACTGACGATGCGAAGTACAGGATGGCGATCTCGAAAAAGATGATCCAGAAAATCAACACGTTGAGGCCGTGGGCCGTCAATACCATGTAAAAATCCTGTGCGCCCAGCAGGTGCACGGCCTGCCAGCGGGTCAGCCCGACCAACAAGCCGTAAAACCCTCCGATCAGCAGGAATACAACCGCCGCCACCGCATTCGCCTTGAGCAGTGACTCGGTTGCGCCGTTGAATTTGAGGCCGGTGTCCGGGCAGGTTCTGAAAGTTGTATTAGCCATTTCCCTTATCCCTTATTAGTCAACGACGTAGATTTTTCCGATCATCAGGTGATGGCCGATGCCGCAGTATTCATTGCAGATAACCGAGTATTCGCCGGTTTCTGTAGGGGTCAGGTTAAAGACGTGCTCGTAGCCGGGCACTACCTGGATATTGATGTTCGCCGGTTGCAGAGAAAAACCGTGCTGCCAGTCCAGGGAGGAAAGGTGAAAGCGGTAAGTCTCGCCTTTCTTAAGCTGCAGTATCGGCCACCAATCCCACAAGCGTGAGATCAGGTAGACATCGCCGCCTGCCGGGGGCGCTACTACCGGAAAATTGCGCGGCCCCTCCGTGCGCACGGTGTATTGCTCTACAAAGGCCTCGGTTGATGCCTGGAACTGTTCGGCGGTGCTTTTGTAGGTTTCAGTGCCGAGGTTCTGTTTTCCCACCACGTGCCAGTAGGGCATCATGAAGGTCATGACCAGCCCCCACACGAACACAAGCGAAATCCATATCAGTTCCGAGCGATGGATGGGTTCTTTCCACCACAGTTTCTTACCGGGGGGCGAAAGGCTGGACATTGGCTGCTCTCCTGGATCGATCCGTGCCTAGCGCACGGGAATGGTGAAGATCTCGGCTAATCCCCATACCAGGTAAAGCAGTGCGGGAGTGGCAACGCCGATAAAAAGCAGCAGAAACGGGTTATCCAGCAGTTTCTGCATCATGGGTATCTGTTCTGATTCTTCTATAGGATCCTGCATGACTTGCTCCTTCCACGGACCAGAGATTGCGCCCACCGCTGGATAGGCGGCAGAGGCGAGTCGGATCATCATAGCCACTTGAAACTTGTGGAATGTTGACCTCGGTCAAGGAAGGATGAGCGCCTCGCTGTTATTGGTGGCGCTGGGGTGTGCTTCAGCAATCCAGTTGTTGCGTGTAGGCCTGCAGGTCCTGGCAGGTGGACTGCCTCGCCCGCTGCAACAGAACCCGGTAATCGGGGCATGGCTGACCATGATCATCGCCCGGAGGCTGGTGGATGAAGCTACACAACTCCAGTTCACGCTGTGTATCGTCTGTTACAGGACAGGGAAGTGCGCCGCTGGATAGTTGCGTGAACAGGGCCGTGCAATCGACACCCCAGTGAGCCTCTCGCTCCGCAACGCTGACCGGCAGTCGCTCGTTGACCTGGTTATCCTGACTGCTGGCGATCGCCAGCGGTGCCAGGGCTGCCAACGCGGCAAGTAACACCGCACCGCAGTAAGTTTCACGTAGTCCCGTGACAAAGGTGGCGGGGCGCGGATGCGCCAGCGTGTGTCGCCTGGCGTCAACGGGGAAATGGAAGGCGCCAATGGCCAGAAAATGCAGCAGTGATGTCCGCTTTACGTTCGCCATGCTGGGCATCCTAGCATGGGGGTGGGTGTCGGCTGCAGTCCACGCCGCCGATCCAGGCCTTACTGATGTACAGGCTGTTTTTCCCGATGCCACCGAAATCTCTGCGCTTGATGGTGCCGTTCCTGCCGTGCTGGTGCGCAGCGGTAGCGCGCCGCTCGGGTACGCCTTCTCAACCGCTGCGGTGTCGCCGATTGCTGCCTATTCCGGCAAGCCAGTCGATATGCTGGTTGGTCTGGATGCGGCCGGGCGGATAGCGGGCGCCACTATTCTGCACCACGAGGAGCCAATTCTCGTTATCGGCGTATCAGACCAGCATCTACAGGAGTTTGTCGCGCAGTTTGTCGGTAAGCACAGTGCCGACCGTATTCGCGTCGGCGCGCGCGGGCGCGAGGGCTACGTTGGCATCGACGGCATCAGTGGCGCCACGATCACCACCATGGTGATCACCAGTTCCATCACCAAGGCGGCGCGCCGGGTCGTGCAGAGCTATGGCCTGCCCAGTACTGTCTCGGCGGAGTCTGAAGCGCCGACGACAGTGGCGGTGCAGACGACAATCGATGGGGGATATGATGATTTTCCACCGTGGAAGCAGCTGTGGATGGAGCGCGCTTTCGAGCTGGGCGTGGTATCGGTGGCGCTGGTGGTACTGTTCGCCGTGCTGTTCTTTCAGGACAGCCTGGTAAAACGCACCAGGCTGTTTCACCGGGTGCGAACGGGGTACCTTTTGTTCACCGTGTTCTTTATCGGCTTTTATTGTTCCGCCCAGCTCTCGGTGGTGAACCTGCTGGCGTTCTTTCACAGTCTGGGCGGCGGCTTTTCCTGGGACACTCTTCTTATAGAGCCTGTCATCTTTGTGCTCTGGGCGTTCGTTGCCGTCAGTATCCTGCTCTGGGGGCGCGGAGTGTTCTGCGGATGGCTGTGCCCCTTCGGGGCCGCTCAGGATTTGATCAGCAAGCTCGCCACTCGACTGGGCGTAGAAGGTTACCAGTTACCGCAACCGCTGCATGAGCGACTGTGGGCGATCAAGTACCTTATCCTGATTGCGCTGGTCGGCCTGTCGCTGGACTCCATGGCCAATGCGGCTCGACTGGCCGAGGTGGAACCGTTCAAGACGACGTTTGTGCTGTATTTTATGCGCCAACCCCAGTACGTGTTGTGGGCTGTGGCATTGCTTGCAGTATCGGCTGTTAACAGCAAGTTCTACTGCAAGTATCTATGCCCGCTTGGCGCTGGTCTCAGCTTTATCACCAATTTCAAGATTTTTGACTGGCTGCGCCGACGCAGCGAGTGTGGCAGCCCCTGTCAGGCCTGTGCCAGCCAGTGCCAGATCGATGCGATCAAGCCCACCGGCGAGATCCTCGACAACGAGTGCCATTACTGTCTGGAATGTCAGGTGACCTACTGGGATGATCAGCGCTGTCCGCCGTTGGTGGACAAGCGCAAGCGTCAAGAAGCACGCCAGGGAAAGGCCGCCAATGTGATAGCCTCCGATAGCTAGGAGCCAGGTCTATCCGCAACGCGTTTATACGTGAATGATGCGCGAAACACAGCGCCACGTTGACGTGTGTCATGGTAGTTTTCGCGGCAGCCTCTAGGCTGGGTAATGGGAGTCCCTCTTGGACCAAGGAGTCAACCATGAACCGACCCAATCGCGCCGTAAGAAGCGCCCTGTCAGCGACCGCGCTTTGCGCAGGCCTGGCGCTGCCATCAGCGATGTCGCTGGCAGAAGAAAACGCGGATCACCCGGGCATTTCGCAGGGAGAATTATCCTATCAGGGGGCCCCCACCGACCCGGGCGAGCTGAAGCGTGTTATTACGCCCGGCGCGCCGGATATGACGCAGGCGGAATTTGATCTCGCGACCAAGCTGTACTTTGAGCGCTGCGCGGGTTGTCACGGCGTATTGCGCAAGGGTGCCACGGGCAAGGCACTGACGCCCGATATTACCCAGCAACGCGGCACCGAGTTTCTCAAGGTGTTGATCAACTACGGCAGCCCGGCGGGCATGCCCAACTGGGGTACCTCTGGCGACTTCTCGGACGAGGAAATCGACATCATGGCGCGCTTCCTGCAGCACGAGCCGCCCACACCTCCCGAATTCGGCATGCCTGAAATGCTGGAGACCTGGAAAGTGCATGTGCCGGTGGAAGAGCGCCCGGGAAAGCCGCAGCACGATTACGATATCGACAATATTTTTGCGGTAACGCTGCGTGACTCCGGCGAGGTGGCTTTGATCGATGGCGACAGCAAGGCGATTATCGCGGTGCTGAAGACCGGTTACGCTGTACACATCTCGCGTCCCTCACATTCCGGACGCTACGTGTTCACCATCGGACGCGACGCCAAGGTGGATATGATCGACCTGTACATGAATCCGCCGCAGGTAGTCGCCACGATCAAGGTGGGACTTGAAGCGCGCTCGGTTGAAACCTCCAAGTACAAGGGATACGAAGATAAGATCGCCATTGCGGGTGCCTACTGGCCACCGCAGTACGTGCTGATGGACGGCGGCACGCTGGAGCCGAAGAAAATCGTGTCTACCCGGGGTATGACCGTGGATACGCAGGAGTACCACCCTGAGCCACGCGTGGCGGCCATTGTGGCGTCGCATGAGCACCCCGAGTTCATCGTCAACCTGAAGGAAACCGGCAAGATCCTGTTGGTGAACTACAGCAACCTCGATGCGCTTAACGTCACCACGCTGGAGGCGGCGCGCTTCCTGCACGACGGAGGCTGGGATTCCACCAAGCGTTACTTCCTGACTGCGGCGAACAAGTCAAACAAGATCGCCGTGGTCGATGCCAAGGATCGCGAGATCGAGGCACTGGTGGACGCGACTGAAACCCCACACCCGGGGCGCGGTGCGAACATCAAGGATCCGAAGTACGGGCCGGTCTGGGTGACCTCGGCGCTGGGTAACGAGAACATGTCGTTCATCGGCACCGATCCCAAGCGCAACAAGAAGCATGCGTGGAAAGTGGTGCGTACGCTGAAGGCCCAGGGCGGCGGTTCACTGTTTGTGAAGACGCACCCGAAGTCTGACAACCTGTGGGTGGACAACACACTGCATCCGTCACCTGCGGTCAGCCAGACCATTGCCGTTTACGACATCAATAACCTTGACGGCGAATATGAGGTTCTGCCCATCGCTGAGTGGGCCGATGTTGGCGAGGGCCCGGCACGCGTCGTGCAACCCGAGTACAACGCGGCAGGTGATGAAGTGTGGTTCTCGGTGTGGAACGGCAAGGATCAGGTGTCGGCCATCGTGGTGGTAGATGACAAGACCCGTGAACTGAAGGCGGTGATCAAGGACGAGCGCCTGATTACACCGACCGGTAAGTTCAACGTCTACAATACGCGCAATGATATCTATTGATTTCGCGCAGCTAGAAAAAACGGCGCCTTCCGGCGCCGTTTTTTTTGATCGTTGGATTACATACTCACGGTAAGTTTAAGCGCCGCGCTGCGTTCAATGCCGTAGAGGTTTTCACCTGAAGCGATATACGTTTTGTCGAACAGGTTGAACAATTCCACCGACAACTGGTAGCGGGTATCGCGGCCAAAGTTGATGCCGCCTGCGATGTTGGCAGTCACCCAACCTGATTTCGATTCCAGTACATTGCGCACGGTGCCCGGCTCCTCGAGATCCGATTTGGTTTCACCGCGCAGATAGCCATCAACCCAAACACCCTGCAGACGCTCTACAGAGCCCGCCCAACGCAGGCCCGCGCGGCCGCTGAATTGCGGAATACCGGTATCCCGGGTGGAGAAATTTTCATAGTCATTGCGCCGTTCCATCCAGGTGAGGTTGCCGTAGGTTTCCAGGTTTGCCGGTAGCCCGGTGTAAGAAGTGAATAACTCGATACCGTGCGCGGTCGATTCGCCGACATTCAGGTACCTGCGGTCGCGGCTGCCGGGACAATTGTCCTGGGCCGTGCAGGGCAGGTCGTCGATGTAGTCATCTGATTCGGTATAGAAAGCGGTGGCATCCAGCGTCAGATCAGTGCGCTGCAGGCGCAGGCCCAGTTCGTAGTTGATCGAGGTTTCCGGTGTGAGGCCTGGTTCCGGGTTCACAAAGCGTGAGCCGGCGTAGGCGCCAGTGGCAAGCTGTAGCAAGGAGGGGTAAACGTAGCCCTCGGAGACGTTGGCGCGCAGGCTCAGCGTGTCCGAGGTGGCCCATACCAGACCGAGGCTGCCAATCAGTTCGTCATCCTTGTCCAATGAACCCGGCGTGAGGCTTTCGCGGTTGCTGTCTTCCAGCTCTCCTTCGACGAAGTACTGGCGCAGACCAGCCGTGAGCGTCACGTCCGGGTGAAGTGACCACTGATCCTGCACGAACCAGGCCCAGGTCTCGATGTTCGCCCGGTCGTTGATGATTTCTGTCCCGCTGGGAATGGGTGGCGCTGAGGACACGGTGTCGACGTGGCGTGTCTGGTCGACGTCATCGTTGAGGTACTGGATGCCTGCGATCAGGCTGTGTCCGCCGACGGGTTGCAGATCAAACTGCAGCAGTGCGCCGTCTGTATTCAGTTCGCTGAAGTTATTGATATCGCGTACGTAGATGTCCAGCTCAGTGCGCGTGTAAAAGTGACGATCACTCTGCTGTGTGGATGCATTGGCGGATATCAGGCGCAGCCAGCTGTTGTCGATTTCCCAGTTGTAAAAGACGCTGTGCCGTTGCCGATCACGTTGTGGCGTTTCAAGATAGAAATCCAGCAGGGGCGGGGAGGTGCGCACCGCTTCCTCGACAAAGATGTCACTGCTCGATTCGTAGTTGTCGTAGATATATTCGAAACGATGATCCCCGAAACCGCGTCCCAGGTAGGCGTACAGGCTATTGCTATCAAACGCGGTGTTTTCAATTTCGCCCTCGGGTGACTGCCGCTCCTCGTGATCGCTATCTGACCAGGCGAATCGGTATTCCAGGCCCGAGACGTTGCCGTAGACGCTGGCAAACAAATCCTCGCCGCGGGTGGCGCCGTTGTAACCGCCGGACACGGTGGCTTCTACAGGCTCGGTACCGCCCTTGCGCGTGAGGAAGTTGACCACACCACTGAGCGCCCGAGAGCCGTACAGGACGCTGCCGGAGCCGCGAATCACTTCCACGCGTTCGACCATGGTGGGATGCAGCGTGAGGGGGGTCCCGACCTCGTAGTGGTCGGTTACCTCTTGCCCATTGATAAGGATTGCCGTGCGTCGCGACTCCTCGCCGCGTATGCGAATGCGGCTGAGACCGGGTTGGCCGGAATCGCTGACCCTGATTCCCGGCAGGTCGCGCATCAGGTCTGCCAGTAGCGGAGTGGTTGCCCGGGCGATATCTTCCTCATTCAGTATGCTCAGGGATGCGGGACTGTCCATCACCCGCTCGGCACTGCGGCTGGCGGTTACCACCATCTCCTCCATGGGACCGACCTGGGTGCGCTCGGCCTGTGCGGGGCTCGCGATCGCAGTAAGGGCGAGGCTGACGGCCCAGGGTAGCTGCCGCGTTGCTAACGGTTGTGGGGGTGACATTTATGTTCCTTTGTCTGGATTGGCGCAGTCGGGCTGGCACAGTCTGAGTTGCACGCGGTTCTGGCTCCGTGCATTCTAAGGGGTTCGCGCAACATTTGTGCGCCTCACTGCGGCTTTTTTGACCGGGGTCAAGCGCAGCTTCTGCGCTGTACGGCCTGGAGTGAACGTCGACCCTTGCGCACGCGGCTGTCCCGATCCTGCCCGGTCACAGCCTGAAGGCTGCTTGCCGCGTGGCAGGTCAGTGGAAATCCCGCGATTTGATGCGCAGCTTGTCCAGCGCCGCGGTGTGATCGAACAAGGCGCCGGCGATAACGTGAATAACGCCGTCTTTCTGCTCCACGATGCCGTTCACCAGCAGTAACCGGCCCGTCATCAGGGCCTGGCGGAATTGCTCCTGAGTGCGCTTCCACACCACGATGTTGCTGTTGCCGGTTTCGTCCTCCAGGGTGAGGAACAGTACGCCCGAGGCACTGCCCGGCCGCTGGCGGCAGGTCACCAGCCCGGCGATACGCACAAAGCGCTTGTTGCCCAGCGCCGCCAGATCCACGTGGCGCTTGCAGCGGTTGAAAGGCTGCTGGCCCCGCAGCAGGCTCATGGGGTGGGCGCGCAGGGTGACGCCGGTGGCGCGATAATCTGACAGTACCTCCTCTGCGATACCCGGGGCCGGCAGCTGTACTCCGTCGTCGAAATAGCGCCCGGGCTGGTGTTGTTCTGCCTGCAGCAGGGGCCGTGGTGCCTCCAGCGCCATAATCTGCCACTGGGACTGGTGGCGGTGGCCGCTCAGGGATTGCAGCGCATCGGCATCCGCCAGCGCTTCCATGTCGCGTTTGTCCAGCTTTGCGCGCTGGCGCAGGTCACTGATCTGGCGGAAGGCTCCCGTGCGGCGGGCCTCCTCCAGCCGCTGCGCGCCCTCCCGGCTCAGCCCCTTCACCAGGCGCAGGCCCAGGCGTATGGGCGGTTGCGCCTGCGGTTTGTCGCCGGCATCCAGCAACTGGTGATCCCAGCGTGAATGATTGACGTCAATCGGTAACACCGTCACGTCGTGGCGACGGGCGTCCTGCAGCAATTGTGAGGGTGTGTAAAAGCCCATGGGCTGGCTGTTGAGCAGGCCGGCGAAAAACGCCGCCGGGTGATGCCGCTTCAGCCACGAGGAAACATAGGCGAGCAGGGCAAAGCTGGCGGAGTGGGACTCCGGAAAGCCGTAGCCGGCGAAGCCCTTGATCTGGTCGAACAGGCGGCGTGCAAAATCCTCGTCGTAGCCGCGCTCTATCATGCCTTTGGTGAGCTTCTTCTCAAAGGTGAGCAGCTTGCTGTTTCTGCCCCAGTTGGCAATAGCCCGGCGCAGTTGATCCGCCTCGCCGCCGGAAAAGCCCGCCGCTACCATGGCCAGCTTGATCACCTGCTCCTGGAAGATAGGCACACCCAGCGTGCGATCCAGTACTTCCCTGATGGCATCGTTGGGGTAGGTGATCGGCTCCAGGCCCTGCTTGCGCCTGAGATAGGGGTGCACCATGTCGCCCTGTATGGGGCCGGGGCGCACGATAGCGATCTCAATCACCAGGTCATAGAACGTTGCCGGCTTCAGGCGCGGCAACATGGACATCTGCGCGCGGGATTCGATCTGGAACACGCCTACCGTATCGGCCTGTTGCAGCATGCGATAGGTAGCGGCGCACTCTTTCGGTATATCACTGACGGTTTTGATGGCGGGGCAGTAGCGGTTGACCATCTGCAGGCTTTTGCGGATAGCCGACAACATGCCCAGGGCGAGCACATCGACCTTGAGCAGGCCCAATGCCTCGATATCTTCCTTGTCCCACTGGATGACCGTGCGCTCGGCCATGCTGGCGTTCTCCACCGGCACCAGCGTGGAAATGGGGCTGCGCGTGATAACAAAGCCGCCAACGTGCTGTGACAGGTGACGGGGGAAGCCGAGAATTTGTTGCACCAGGGAATAAAACAACTCCGCCTGTTTGCTGTGCCCCGCCACGCCCTGTTCCTCAAAGCGTTTCGCCAGGTCATTGGTGCGATCCCACCAGGCCATGGATTTGGCCAGGTCGTCGACGAACACAGGATCCAGCCCCAGCGCTTTGCCCACGTCGCGTACCGCGCTGCGTGAGCGATAGGTGATGAGTGTGGCGGCGAGGGCGGCGCGGCGGCGGCTGTACTTTCTATAGATGTACTGAATCACCTCTTCGCGCCGTTCGTGCTCGAAATCCACGTCGATATCCGGCGGTTCGTCGCGCTCCTTCGAAATAAAGCGCTCGAACAACAGGGAGATCTGCTCCGGCGAGACCTCGGTGATAAACAGGCAGTAGCACACCACCGAGTTGGCGGCGGAGCCGCGCCCCTGGCAGAGAATGTCGCGTTGACGCGCGAACTGTACGATGTCGTAGACGGTGAGGAAGTAATACTCGTATTCAAGCTCGCTTATCAGTTGCAGCTCGGTATCGATGCGCGCCCGTATGTCCGGTGGAACGCCCGCGGGCCAGCGCACCTTCGCCCCCTCTGCCACCAGCTCGCGCAGGTAGCTGTTGGCGTTGTGACCTTCGGGCACCACTTCCTCCGGGTATTCGTAACGCAGCTCATCGAGACTGAAATTGCACAGGCTGGCGATATGCACGGACTCAGCCAGCAGGGCGGGAGGGTAGAGGCGCGACAGGCTGCGCAGTGTGCGCAGGTGTGGCTGGCTGTTGGCGAGGCGGCGACTGCCCAGTTTGTCGATACTGGTGTTGTGTCGCAGTGCGGTAAATACGTCGTGCAGTGGCTTGCGCGTGGCGGTGTGCATACGGACATCGCCACAGGCCACCATGGGAATGCCCAATTCCTGTGCCATGCCGTGCAGGGCATGGTAGCGCCGCACTTCATCGTTGCCCAGCAGGTGGCTGATGCCCAGCCACAGGCGCCCCCGGCACAGGCGGCTGAGCTGCAGGCCATAGGCGCGGTGGTTGTCATCGTTACTGCGCGGCAGCCAGATCAACAAACAGCGCTTCAGGTGAAAGATGACGTCGCGCAGGCTGACGCGATATTCCCCCTTCGGGCTGCGTCGACGCGCCATGCTGATCAGGCCGGAAAGCTCGGCGTAGGCGGCGCGATTGGGCACCAGCGCCACCAGGCGCAGGCCCTCTTCCAGTAACAGCTCGCTGCCGATGATCAGTTTCGGTGCAGCCCCGGGTGGTGGTGCCTCCCGGGCCGCAGAGTCTGTTGCCGTGGCGGCTTGTGGGGTGGTTGTCTGTGACGTGATCGGGGTTGCCGTGCTACCTGTCCCGGCGAGCGCTTTGGCGGCGGCCTGTCGGGCAGCGACCTCCCTTGCGGCAATCGCCTTCACCGCGACATGGGCCTTCACCACGCCGGAGAGCGAGCACTCGTCGGTGATGGCCAGCGCTGTATAGCCCAGCTCCGCAGCGCGCTCCACCAGCTCATGGGGGTGGGAGGCGCCGCGCAGGAAGCTGTAGCAGCTCAGGCAGTGCAGCTCTGCATAGGACATGTGAACAGGGAAACCATAGACTGTATAAATATACAGTAATACAAAATGCCAGGATTTCAAGCGCCTGAACGCATTTGCCCGTTTCACCGGGAGATAGTAGCGGGTAGATTGGTCGATTCATCGCACACGGAGGTGCAAACCATGATGAAGCAGAAGACGATGGTTGCCGTTGCTGTAACGCTGACGCTGGCAGCGCCGGTGTTCGCCCAGGTTGGCAGCCTGCAGACATGCCGCGCGCTCGACAACAAGATTGAGCGCTACCAGGATCTCAGGCGCAAGGGTGGCAAGGCCAGCCAGATGGACAAGTGGAGGCGACAATTGCGCCAGAGTGAGTCAAGATTCAGGGAACTGGAATGTGACGCCCACGGCAACGAGTTGTAGTAGAGACATCGATGCGCAGACCGACCAACAGAAGCGCGGAGGTTGAGCTCCGCGCTACCGGGGAGAGCGTTTATTTCGAGGAACGATAGACGTTTTGCCGCCTGCCTGCTGTTGGCCATCGGCGCATGGGCAGCCTGGTGTGCGCTCATGGAGGTGTACGGCGCGCCGTTTGATCACCCGGTCTTGCGCGCTGTGGTGCGTTTTGCCGCGTTTACAGTGCCCGCCTGTTACTGGCTCTGGCGCTGTCGGCCGCCCGGGCAAGACAGGTTTGGCATCGTGGCCCACTGGCAGGGCGGTGTTGCTGTCGGCATCGGCGCCTCCGCGTTGCTGTGGCTCGCACACAGCGGCATGCCAATGCAGCTGCCGTTCGGCGTACACGCGTGGTTGAACGTGATCGTGCTGTCCCCCATCGCGGAGGAGTTGTTGTTTCGACGCGTGGCTGTGGATTACCTCACGACGCGCTTGCGCGGTGCGGCAGCCGTGGTGATCAGTGCACTGTTGTTCGCGGGTATGCATGTGCCGCTGTGGCTGATTTCCGGTGAGAAGTCTGCTGCAGAAATGGTACAGCTGGGCGGCCTGATGTTTATCTATGGCCTGGTGTTTGGGCTGCTCTATCTGTGGACGCGCTCATTGTGGTCGTCCCTGTTACCGCATTCGGTCAACAACCTGATCGCGGAGTCTATCAGTCACTGACGCGGAGTGTATGAGTCACTGGCATAGACGGCGGATTTGTGTGGCGGCAACGCTCGTTTTGCTTGATAAGTCACGGGATATAGGGCAAAACGGAGGATGTTCAGTGGCCGGATCGTTGCGTTCCCGGGAGGGCGGTGCGTGGCGAGGGCCGGTCGAAAATCCACCAAGCGCACAGGACACGCCATGACTAAATCTATTCTATTCCTTTCGTTATCACTGCTTACCCATAACGCCTTCGCAGTCGATCTTGACGCCGCCGCCGACGACGTGTGCGGCTGCCTGGAAGAGCCGTACAAGCTCGTGGAACAGTCGCTGCAGGAACTCAGCAAGGCGCAGGCCAGCGGCGACTTCTCCAGGCTGATGGAAGTGCAGGGCAATATGATGGGCATTATCGATTCATCAACCCTGTGTTTTGAAGACCTGCCGCGCAAGTACCCGGAGATCGACAAGGATAAAACACTGCAGGACAAGGTCATGGCCAAGGTGGACGAGCAATGCCCGAATCCGGCAGAGAAATACCGACCCTGAGGACTGACCGCATCTTTGTGGCTGTTTGTCTCTCACGTCGCCTGGCGGAGCTAGCCAGAAGTCGAACTGCGGTGCCGATAGGGCAGCCAGCGGCAGGGCTGCCGTGACACTTTCCGCTGCCTGCGCCTGTAACAATCTCTCGGTGGTCTGGCGCACGGTTGACCTGAGTCTTGTACCGCGCGCCTGCCAGTGTGATTACTGCCGGGGCAAACAGGCTGTGTGGGTCTCCAAGCAGGGCAGCGCGCTGAAGGTAACTGCGCTAAGGCAGGCGCTACATCGAGTGGTTGAGCAGGGCGGGGCAGGAGCGCGGTTCCACGAGTGTGCGAACTGTGCGGCAGTAGTGTGTGTAACGGCTGAGATTGAAGGTGAAACCTACGGCGCGGTGAATGTTCGCTGTCTGCAACGTACCGAGCAGTTCCCGCAGCCGGTTGAGACGGACACCAGCGGGCTGGGCGCAGAGGAAAAGCGCGCCCGCTGGCGAGCGAACTGGTGTTGTCCAGTGCACTTTTCCTGATGCTTGGCACGCTTGTCTATACTGCTTCCATTGATCAGCTGGCGATGGCGGCTAGCGGCCAATGCGGTGACTCGGCGGTCGATGGCTAATGCCCGGCAGTCACCACCTGGCTAAGCACCATTCGCCGGCGCGGCAAATCCGTAGTGGAGTAAAGTGATGAAAACCCTATGCAGTTACCTCGGCGCTGTTTTGCTGGCGTTGTCGAGCGGCTACGCGGCCGCCGAATCGCCGGCCCATATACAGACAGGCACCGACTGGGCCGGCGGTAAGCTCGAGTATCCAGGGGGTGATGCCCAGGTTACCTCGGTCATACTGCGCATCGAAGAGGGCGACAGCCCGCCTTTTCATTGTCACCCGGTGCCCACCATGGGATACGTACTGCGGGGGGAGATCGAGGTAGAGACTGCCGCTGGTAAAAAACGCGTCATGCGCGCTGGCGAATCTGTGGTTGAGGTAATGCGAACGGTGCACCGTGGGGTCGCCTTGCAGGCGCCCGTAGAGATTATTGTGTTTTATGCAGGCGCCGAGGGCGTCCCCAATACTGTGCTGCCGGCCGACGATCCCGAGGGACGATACTGTGACCTGCCCTGAGACGTGTGGCGCCACCCGTGCCACCAGGCGTCCGGGGTAAGCCGATGCCCAGCCTCGAGGAATACCTTGCCGCCGTTCCCGATGATCGCGCTGAACGTTTTGCTGCGCTGCGCGACCACATTCGTGCGTTGTACCCCGATGCCACCGAATCCATGCGCTACAAGATGCCCACTTATGAGCGTGAATCGGGTGGCTGGGTGGCGCTGGCCAACCAGAAACAGTACATTTCTTTGTATACCTGTGCGCCGCAACACATTGCGTCCTTCAAGACGCGCTATCCGCGTATCAAAACCGGCAAGGGCTGTATTAACTTTCGGGCCCGGGATAAATTTGACGTCGCCGACCTGGAGCCGGTGATACGCAGTGCAATGGATTTCGTAAAGGACGTACGCTGACACTTGCCGGTGCAGGATCTGCGCCGGATAATGATCGCCCCCGCCTGGAGAGAGAACGGTATGGACATGACAGCCTTAACGAGCTTTCTGGGATGGACGCTGGTACTGCACGTTGTGCTGCTGCTGGTGATGGCGACGTTTGTGACTGTGGGCCGTGGCACGGTCATCGCGCTACACCAGAAACTCCTCGGCATGGATGAAGCCGCATTGATCGCGCTTTACGTGCAGGTTATCGGCCAGTACAAGATCCTTGTGCTGGTATTTTCCGCGGTGCCTTACCTGGCGCTGAAGCTACTGGGTAGCTAAAGACAATCAACAAGGAGTATGTGTGGATCGTTCCTCCAGGTTCTGGAATCTGACGGCCAATCGTTATTCGCGCCTGCCGCTGGCTGATGAAGCGGTCTACCTGGAGAAACTGCGGCTGGTGCGTGAGCATCTCGACACCCGTGTTCGCGTTCTCGAGTTCGGTTGTGGCACAGGCTCCACCGCGCTACTGCTAAGCCCGCATGTGCGCAGCTATCTGGCGCTGGATTTCTCCTCGCGCATGATCGAGATCGCGCGCGCCAAGGCGGAGGGCGAAGGTATGGACAACCTCGAATTCCAGTGTCGCGCGTTCGCCGAATTCGAGGCGCCCGATGCCTCCTTTGATGTGGTGCTGGGAATGAGCATCCTGCATCTGCTAAAGGACTGGCAGGGCGCCCTGGAAAAGGTCTATGCATTGCTTCCACCCGGCGGGATGTTTTTCTCCAGTACTGCCTGTATCGCCGATATGGATACGCCGGCGCGGCACCTGTCGCGGCTGGGCGGGCTAATGGGCCTGCTGCCGGTGCTCAGCGTGTTCAGCCAGGAACAACTAACCGGGCAGCTCACCAGGACGGGCTTCAGGGTGCTGCAGGAGTGGGTACCCGGAGAAAAGAAGCCGGTGTTTGTTGCCGCGGTCAAACCCGAATAGAGCGAGGGAGCGTCCAACGTGAGCACAACCCCTTTTCATGGCCACTGTATGTGTGGCGCAGTGCGCTACAGCGTTTCACAGCCCCCCAAGTGGGTCGGGCACTGCCACTGCAGTGACTGCCGGCGCCATGTGGCTGGCGCGGTAGCGACGTTTCTCGGCTGTGAGGAAGCAGCTTTTTCTCTCACCGCGGGAGAGTTCAGTCGCTACACTTCGTCGCCCGGAGTGCAACGCATGTTCTGCGGTGCCTGCGGGACGCCGATGGCTTACCAGTCTGAACAGATACCGGGTGAAATACATTTGCTGATCGGCACCCTGGAGCATCCGGAAGACTTTGCGCCCGTGGTGGAAGTGTTCTGCAAGGAGAAGCTGCCCTGGCTGAAGCTTGAAGTGGCTGGCCCCTCCTTCGATACGCTGCCCGATATGGCTGAATAGCGGTGCAGGGTAGCGGCGCTATAGTCGGTCGCGCAGTACCTGGCGGGGCCGCTTGAGCCATGGCGACAGTCGATACGGGCAGCGTCAACGTCAGGCTCGCTTGTGCCGCCGACTGCGCCGCCATCGCGCGCATCTACAACTACTACGTGGAAAACACTTCTACCAGCTTTGAAGAGGCGTCGCTGGAAAGCGGGGAAATGGTCGATCGCCTGAACTCGGTAGAGGAAGCGGAATTGTGCTGGCTGGTTGCGGAGCTGGAAGATCGCATCATCGGATACGCTTACGCCACGCCGTGGAACAGTCGTTGCGCCTATCGTAGTTCCGTTGAAATATCGGTGTATCTTGATCACAACGTGTGTGGAAGCGGCCTGGGCAGCTTGCTCTACCGGCATCTTTTTGCATTTATGCAGAAACGCAAACTGCACGCGGTCATGGCCGGTATCGCGTTGCCCAATGCCGCCAGCGTTGCCCTGCATGAGAAATTCGGTATGCAGCAGGTGGCGTGTTTCAAGGAAGTGGGCCACAAGTTTGGGCGCTGGATCGACGTCGGCTATTGGCAGGTACTGCTATCAGACAGCAACGAGGAACTAACGTGAGCAAATCGTTCAAGGTATTCGCAGGTTTCTTGCTGGTCGCGTTCGCCATCCTGGCGTGGCCGGCATTTCAGTTTTATCAGGAGATCAACAAGTCAGCCAGCGAAGACCCGGCCGTCTGGGAAGAGAATATCCAGGCGTTGGAGGAGCGCTCTGCCGAGCAATTTGCGCCGGGTCAGGCGGTGGTGTTTGTCGGCAGCTCCAGTATCCGCCTCTGGCGCACCCTGGCTGAGGATATGGCTCCGATACCGGTGATCCAGAACGGTTTTGGCGGCGCAAAGCTGAATGACGTGGTGTACTACGCCGAGCGCCTGGTGAACAACTTCAATCCACGTGCGGTGGTGGTATTTGCCGGCACCAACGATCTTCACCCGGGCAGTACCAAACCGCCCGAGGTACTGTTGCGCAGCTACCAGGCGTTTGTATCAACGGTTCGTGACGCGCAGCCTGACGTGCCCATCTATTTTATTGCCATCACGCCTTCGCCGCTGCGTTGGGAAGTCTGGGAGCTGGCGCAGGAAACCAACCAACTCATCACCCAGTGGAGCAACAGCCAGCCAGGGCTTTATGTTATCGATACAGGCCCTGCACTGCTCAATGCTTCAGGTGAGCCGGAGCCCGACAATTACCTGTTTGACGGTCTGCACCTGAGTGACGAGGGGTACAGCATCTGGACCAGCATCATCAAGCCGCCGCTGCTGCGTGAGCTTGAGTTGGCTGAGTAGACGCAGGTGCGTGCGCGTTGCCGGCTAGGGCGTCACAATATTGAACACCTCGTCAGGCGTGTCGAGTAACGCAAAGAAGCGCACCAGGTCAATCTCGCTGCCCTCCAGGGACACTTCATCAGAAAACAGGGTGTCCCGAATGCCTGCCTGGCGTGTGAGTATCTTCAGAAAGAGGTCGTGCGTTATGCGTACCGTGGCGTTTGCAGACTCCGCGGGTTCACCGGTGCGGTGCTGCAGTACCGCGTTTTCAAGGTGTAGCACGTGAACTTCACCGCGATCAGTAAACTCAAAGTTGAAGGTGTATGACTTGCCGTCGGCTTTCGGCCCGTTGAGCATGACTGCCATAACCTGGAAGAACTCTGCGAGAGGCGTCTCGCGCAGCATGTCGGTCGCATTGGCAATACCGATGCCCCGCTGCGGAGGTCCGCTGCGCAGTTCCAGTGCCGCAGTGAGGTACACGTCGCGCCAGGGACCGGACTCCGCCTGGTAGGCCAGTTGGTCGTAGGTGTTGGCCAAGAGTGCGCGGGCGTCCGCGTTATCCGGGTGTGCGAACACCGCCTTGTTCAACAGCTCCGCGCCCCAGCGGTAATCACCCTGGTCAAAGGCAACCTGCGCGTGCCGCAGCACTGCGTCTATGCCGCCCATCAAGTCGATATAGCGCGGTGCGGATGTCTCGTCAGGGAGCGGGTCGAGATTGGCGGGATTGCCGTCGTACCAGCCGAAATAGCCCTGGTAGACCGCCCGCGCGTTGTGCTTCAGCGTGCCGTAGTAGCCGCGGTTGGGGAAACTGCTGGCCAGCGAAGAAGGCAATTGTATGCGCTCGGCGATCTCGCCGGGTGTGTGCCCCTGGGACGCCAGGCGCAACGTCTGGTCGTGGATATAGCGGTACCCGTCGCGCTGCTTCTTCAGAAAGTCGTTGATGGCCGCCGTGCCCCACAGGGGCCAATGGTGGCTGGCGAAGTAGACTTCGGCCTCGCCGAAAAGCTGCAGCGCTTCATCGATGTACGCGCTCCACTTGCGGGCGTCGCGCACCTTCGCCCCGCGCAGCGTGTACAGATTATGCATGTTGCGCGACACGAGTTCCGCGCCACAGAACGCCTTCTTCTGTGGCAGGTAGAAGGTCAGCTCCGCCGGTGCCTCCGAACCGGGTGCGTTCTGAAAGATAAACTCCACCCCGTCGATGATGTGCCGTTCGCCCGTGCGCGAGATAATTCGCGTGGGGGCGACGATGCCCGGGCTGCCCAGGGCCGGGCTTTTGCCCAGGCCGGAATCAACGTGGCCGCGGGCGGAACGTTCAAGCTGGGAGCCGTACATGAACATTGAGCGGCGGCCCATGGTCGTGCCGGCGATCACGTTCTCGCTCATTGCCTCTTCCATGAATCCAGACGGTGCAATGATCTCGGTATTCCCGCTGTCCTCGAGCACTGACAGGACGCCGCCGAAGTGGTCGATGTGGGAGTGCGTGTAGATGACCGCGGTTATGGGTTTCTCGCCCAGGTGCTCGCGTGCGAAATCGATAGCGGCGCGCGCAGTTTCCTTTGTGGTCAGTGGATCCACGACGATCCAGCCGCGCTCGCCCATGATGATGCTCATGTTGGAGAGATCGAACCCACGCAGCTGGTACACGCCGTCGGTGACCTTGAACAGGCCGTGGATATTGTTCAGCTGTGCCTGCCGCCACAGGCTTGGGTTGACACTGCCTGGCGCAGCGCCCTGCACGAACTGATAGGCAGGCATGTCCCAAACAGATGTGCCGTCAGGCATGGATACCCGCAACGCGTCGGGTGTGGCGATGAGCCCGCGCCTTGCATCCTCAAAGTCCTGCCCGGAAGCGAGATCCAGGGATTCAGTCACTGCCTGATTGGCCGCGAGGGTTGCAGCGGTGGCGGGGGAGTTACCCTGGCTGCCCGGGCTGTTCTCTGGTGGCGGTTCATCGGTGCAGGCGCTCATTAGCACCAGGGCACAGAAGAGGGTGGCGAATCGGGGTGCGGATACGGCGTGTGACATCATGATTATCCCGGGCGGACGATGGCAGCACCCTAGCAGGGCGTCGCCAACGGCTCAAGACGTACTCACGCGGTAACGATGCTCTATACTCTGTCACCTATGTACATGGTGGTTTTCGAATCCTGGCGTGATGAAACGCACGACGAGCGCTATGCTGACTACGCGCAGAAGATGCTGGCGTTGGCCAGCGATATGCCCGGCTTTGTCGCTTTCGAACACTTCACCAGTAGTGACGACACCGGCAAAGCGCTGTCCCTGTCGGTGTGGGAATCCGAAGAAGCAATAAAGGCGTGGCGTGAGCACGCCGAACACCGCGTCGCGCAGGCGCTGGGTCAAACCGACTTCTACCGCGCCTACCGCCTGCGGGTGGCGAAAATTGAGCGCGATTACGGGTACGAACGATGACAAAACTCCAGGGTCTGTTGCTGCTCATGGTAGGGATAATCAACTTCTTACCGGTTATGGGTGTGCTGTCTGCCGGTCGCCTGTCGCAGGCCTATGGCATCGAGGTGGTTGGGAACGACCTGGAAATCCTGCTGCGTCACCGCGCGCTGCTGTTCGGTATTATCGGTGGCTTTGTTCTTTACTCGCTTTTCGTGCCGGGATACCAGGTCGCTGCGATGGTGCTGGCAGGGCTGTCCATGGTCGGCTTTCTGGTTGTTCTGTGGCTGGTGGGCGGCTATAACGCGGCGCTGCACAAGGTCATGGTGGCGGATCTCGTCGGTATTGTCTGCCTGGCCGGTGCGGTTGTGTGCAGATACCTGGGCGCATCCGACGCCATACCTTAATGCTTCCGCCAAAACCCCGCAGACGTGATGCTCGAGCTGCGGTTCCGGGTTGGAGCTTGTTCTGGATTGCAGGGGAAGTGTTAGTTTGAAAGCAACGGTTACCCACATTGACCCGGCGGCAGAGTATTTTTTCGTCGAAGGCTGCCATATCAATGAGTTGTCGAATGCTGTGGATGATGCGGACGTTTCGATTGCCCGGGCGCGTGTAGAGCCCGGCATCACAACCCGTTGGCACCTGCTTGAAGGAATCGCAGAACGCTATGTGCTGCTGCAGGGTGAGGGCATGGTTGACGTCGAGGGGCTTGCGCCCTGCCAGGTTGGCCCGGGCGATGTGGTGATCATTCCCGCCGGTCTGTGTCAGCGCATCACCAATACCGGGAGCGGTGACCTGGTATTTCTTGCTATTTGTTCACCGCGCTTCGTGGAGAGCGCCTACATCGACAGGGAAGACAGCCCGCCGTGCTAGAGTACTCATCATTGCGCGATGGAGTGACCGGGGAGAACTGCCGTGGCTGAACAATTTGAACAACTCGACGATAAACTCATCGACTTTATCGGCAGGCAGCAGATGTTTTTTGTTGGCACCGCCGGCGCAGAGGGTTTTGTCAACGTGTCACCCAAGGGCATGGACAGCCTGCGCGTGCTGGATACCCGGCGGGTTGCCTGGCTGAACCTCACCGGCAGCGGCAACGAATCGGCTGCGCACGTGCTGGAAAACGGGCGTATGACGATCATGTTCTGCTCGTTCGATAAGCAGCCACTTATTCTACGCCTGTACGGTACGGCACGGGCGGTTCACCCCCGCGACGACCAGTGGGCCGAAATGGCTGCCCTGTTTCCCGATCACCCGGGTGCGCGACAGGTCTTTGTGCTGGAGCTGGCGCTTGTCATGACCTCCTGTGGGTACGCGGTGCCCGAGTACAGCTTCAAGCGTGAGCGGCCAACGCTCAGAAAGTGGGCGGAGAACAAGGGCCCGGAGGGCGTTGTTGAGTACTGGCGCGAGAACAATGTCAGCAGCCTCGATGATAAGGCGACCGGAATCTTCAAGGATTAGCAGGCGATGGCGGATATCGAATTTTCCAGGGAAGAGCGCGAGGCCATATGCCGTCGCATCCAGCTGTATTTCCAGGAAGAACTGGACCAGGAGATCGGCCAGTTTGATGCCGGGTTTCTGCTCGATTTTTTTGCCGGTGAAATTGGCCCCTTCTTTTACAATCGCGGGTTATACGACGCGCAGGCCATTCTGGAAAGCCGTATGGAGAACGTGGCTGAGGCGATCTACGAGCTGGAGAAGATTACCGAATCCTCCCGCTGATAGAGAGAACAATGACGCTGGTATGACGCGCAAAATGATTGCGCGGGGAATTACGCCCTGTCGTCATGCGAAACACGAATGACAGCGGCTATCGATACTGAGAATTGAGACTGTAGACACTTGCCTATGCCTGCAACCGATGATGGTGAGCGCGACCTCAGCGCACTTTTGCGTACGCTTTCTCCCCGGCTGCTAGCGGGTGAGTTTGTATTCTGCACCTGCACGGAAGCCGACTTGCCCGGCTTGGTCTCCCTGTCTCCCCGGGTGATGGTGCGCGAGGAAGAAGGCGTCACGCTGGTACTTGATCGTGACGCGGCCGGGGAGGCGGGCTTCTCCTGCGCGCATCCCATGCGCTGTATTACGTTTGCCGTGCACTCCAGCCTGCAGGCCGTCGGGCTGACCGCGGCGGTGTCTGCTGCACTCGCGCAGGCCGGAATCAGCGCCAATGTTGTGGCGGGCTATTATCACGACCATGTTTACGTGCCAGCCGCACAGGCTGAGCACGCCGTGCAGACGCTGGCCGCGCTACAGGGCTAGCGTCAGGCAAAGACGCCGTGGATATACCAGCGGCTGCTGAAGCGTTCGCAGAACACCCAGTACTGCTGCCCGCCGGCACTGGCGGCGATGTAATAATCACGACTCACCGCCTCGCGCCACCAGTTGTCTTCGATACGTTCCGGGCCGTAAACCAGTTCCAGTGCGCCGCTCCAGTACAGGCGTTGGCCGCTGTGCTTTAACGGTTGCGGTTCAGGCATCAACCAGAAGGGCCGCTGGGCGCAGGGTTCAATGCCGTTGCTGTGCGGTTGCTGGACGCTGACGTCGTTGCTCGCAAACACCGCGTGCTCCGGCAGATGCTCGTCGCGGCAGCCCACCTGTTTAATGGCCTGCATCCCGAGGCGGTTCTGTAGTCTGTCCAGCAGGGCGGCCAGGGGTTCGCGTTGATTGCGTGGGGCGAACAGGTCAATGTTCTCCAGTTGCCCCGGAAGCAGGCTGTTGCACTCCAGCGCCAGGCCCTCCACGCCGCCGCTGAGTTCCAGCTGTTCAAAACGCAGGCGGCTGAGTTGAAACCAGTTCTGCCAGTTGCTGTGACTACTGGCGCTGCAGACGCGTACATCGCGCAGCGTTTGGTCGATGCCGATCAGGCGCCAGGTGATCTCGCTGCTGCGCAGCTGGGTATTGCGCAGGAAGCTGCACAGTGACTGCAGCAGGCGCTGCACTGCCGGCATCAACTCGTCATTGGTTTTTACCTCGTAGCCGAACCAGTATTCGTCGCTGAAGGTGGCGGGGGGCTGGTAGTCCGGGCGGATATCCTCGCGCCGCCCCAGCACCTGCTGCAGAAAATCGGTAAATGTCTTGCCGCAGCGACGGCCCAGGGCGCGGGGCGACAGGGCGAGAATATCTTCAAACGTATGCAACCCCGCCCGGCGCAGGGAGTCGACGGTGCTGCTGAAATCCACCAGTAGCGCCAGGGGCAGGGCGGCGAGCCGCTCCTCCAGCGGCTGTTGCACAGCCCGTGCACTCTCGTCTGCCGCAAAGGACAGCAACCAGGCGCCACCGGGCGTGGGCGCCAACCCGCAGCGCGCCCGAAAACCGCGGCTGCCAAGGCCGCTTTCCACTTCCGCCAGCAGTGCATCCAGCCCCTGGAACAGGGTCAGGCAGCCTTCAATCTCCAGTTGCAGGCAGTCTTCCCGCCAGGTGTGCAGGGTAGGCGTGATGCTGTAAGCCCAGCAGCACAATTGTTGCAGGCAGCGCGCCTCGGCGGCCTCGTCACGCTCCAGCAACTGCACCGGCTCATCCCCGGCCAGCGCGCGCACCGTGGCGGTGCCCTGCCCCTCGCGAATGCCCAGCGCCGCGGCGCAGTCATTGGCGCGCAACACCCGCTGTGACGATAACACCGTCACCGGCTGTTCCTCGCTGCGGCTCAGGCATTGCAGGGGCAACTGCTCAAAACGCAGGCACAGCCACAGGCTCATGGCGTCGCCCCGTGTGGTGTTTCAGCAGCTGTAGTTCGGTGATTTGCTGGCGCTTCCGACAGGTGGCCGCGCGTACGGCCACTGGTTTCATGCTCCGGCTTGTAAACTTGTCCTGTTGGAGGGGAGGGCAGAGTCCCCACGGTAACATTAATACTGTACATATATACAGTATTAGCAGAACGATGGCAATTGTCCAACGTGATCACGACTGACCTGTCGCTTAACGGTACGTTTCATCAATCATGTTCTGTCTTGCGAGCATTGGAGTTGCAGGTGTTGGGTGAATTTTTAATGACAGACTGCTTGATTCCCGAAGGAGACAGAGATTAGGTAAACTGCTCCCATCGCAAACGGCGCTCGCCACTGACGGTTCCGATGAACTCGCTGATCAAGGTGTCGATATGAGTAACAACCCCGCAAGCTGGTTTGAAATCTATGTCGGTGATATTGATCGCGCCAGAAACTTCTATGAAGCCGTTTTCGAATGTCGTCTGAAACGACTGAACAATCCGAACCTGGAGATGTGGGCGTTCCCCCAGAGCCTTGCCGCGTATGGGGCTTCGGGTGCTCTGGTGAAAATGCCGGGTTTCCCGCCGGGGGGCAACAGCACTCTGATCTATTTCAGCTGTCAGGATTGCGCGGTAGAAGAATCGCGTGTAGTGCCCAATGGCGGACGCATACAGAGGCCAAAAGAATCGATTGGCGAGTACGGGTATATCTCTCTGGCAATTGATACCGAGGGCAACATGTTTGGCCTCCATCAGCCAGGGTTGGGTGAATGAAGAAAACTCTCCTTGAGCAGATACTGCCGGCACTGGGTGCGCAATGCACTGCGGTTGCGCAGTTGTCGCGCTGTGCAGATATGTCAGTCAGCGCTGCTGAAGATGATTTTTGCGCCAGTTCGAGCATGAAGCCATGAGGTCTCTGGTCGAGCAGAAAGTTAGTTGTCCGTACTGTGGTGAATCCATCGAGATACTGATCGATCAGGAGGAGGCGGGGGAGCAGTACATAGAAGACTGCCAGGTGTGTTGCAGGCCCATAACGCTCCAGGTGCTGTTGGATGTCGAAGGCCATCTGATCGTTTCCGCTCATGACGAGAACGAATCTATCTGACGGATCAGTCGAACGGACTACAGGTCAACCGCGTCGCTGCTGTTGAGAGACCGGGGCAGCTACCTCAAAAGAAACTGTAACGCCCCTGTATGGCGATTGAACGCGGGCGCTCAGGTACGCCGAAGTAGCTATTGCTGTTCGTGAGCGCCACGTCGTTGCGCCAGACCATGGTTTCCTCGTCGGTCAAATTTTTCGCCACGATGGCGACTGACCAGGTGCCGTCGATGCTGCCTATGCCGACTCGCAGATTCAGCTGGGTGGTTGATTCGTGCAGCGTATTCGGGTCCAGGTCGAGCGCGGAGTAAAATTCGTCGCGATAATTGATGTCGAAGTTGGTCCGCATCGCGAGGCTCTCACTCAGCGGTTGTAGGTACTCGAGATTGAAATTTGCGCTCCACTCGGGCGCAAACAACAAGGTCTCCCCCTGCAGGTCTTGTCCCCCCGATTCTCCGGCAGCGATATTGCTGCCATCCTCACGCAGGCACCCCGGATTGTTGGTTGGATCGCTCGACTGTGGAACGGTGCAGGTGGCGCCCTCAAACTCATCGTAGGTGGCGTCCAGATAGGCCACCGCGGCACCCACGGTGAGTTGTTCCGTCAGGCGCCAGCGGCCGTCAAGCTCTACGCCCTGGCTGGTTGCCTTACCGGCGTTGCCGACGGTAAAGACGTCGCCCACCAGAGAGCTGACCTGCAGATTATCGTATTCCATAAGAAACAGGGCCAGATTGAGCGTGGCTGCGCCATCTGCGAGGGTTGTCTTGGCGCCGATTTCGTAGGCCAGCACGGTCTCATCGTCGTAGGCCAGGTCATCGACGGTGATACCCGTCAGAATAACGCCACCATCAGGTTCACCGGTGAAAACATCGCCCGTGCGAATCGTGCCATCCGCGCCGCTGTAGGTTTCGTCAAAGCCTCCGCCCTTGAACCCGGTACTGACAGAGGCATACACCATGGAATCTTCGTTGAAATCCCACTGAATATTGCCCGACCAGGTGACTTTGTCTTCCTTGCGCAGGGTCGAGGGAAACTGGTGGCTGCGAACATCGGAAATGAGACCACCGTTCGCCGGGTTGGCCAGCACGATGGTGTCTGCGATGCCGGCGGTTGTGCCCGCGCGCGCGCCCAGCCCGTCTGCCACGCTGCCCTTCAATAACGTCTTTTCTTCCTCGTTGTAACGAATACCCCACGTGGTGCGCACGCTGTCAGACAGGTTCCAGGTTGCCTGCGCGAACACGGCCCAACTGTCGGCGTCCTGGTTGAACCAGTTGGGTTCCGGCGGCAGTGTGTTCACCAGCGGGGGGACAGACAGGGGCCCCAGTAGTGCGAAATCCAGGCCTACATTCAATCGACTGATATCGAGCTCGGACTCCTGGTAGTAGGCGCCGACGATCCAGTCGATCATTTCGCCACCGGGGGAGACCAGGCGCAGTTCCTGGCTGACCTGCTCAAACTCTTCATCCAGTTCCCTGTTCAGGGCCGTTGTTGCACTGTAATCAGAGTCCTGCTCGCGAAACGTATCGTAGGCCGAGTAGGCGGAAATGGAGGTAAGCGTGGCAAATTCCGCCTCCCAGTTGACCGTCAAGGCAAACACATTGGTTTCGGTGACGTCGCCGGACCCCTGATCAACATAGCCGCGATTGCGATCACTCAGGATTGGAAAAACGTCTTCCCCGAGGAAATTCGTGGGCTGGTCCGACTGGTAGACCACCTGAGGCCCATTCTGCCGGTCGAAGTCGCCGTATTCGTACTTGGCGGTCACGTCGAGCCTGTCGGCCTGCCAGCGCAACGCGCCACGCCCGTACCAGTTCTCCTGTTCAGGCCCCTCGTCGCCGGTGAATTCATTCTTCCACCAACCATCCATGGCAAAGCGTCTGACTGCAGCCCGCCCGGTGAGGTTATCCGAGAGTGGGCCGTTAACTACCAGTGTGACAATCTCCTCGCCGTGGTCGGGTTCATACAGCACATCGATGGAAGCCATGAACTCGTCGGTAGGTTGTGCGCTGGTGATATTGATCGCCCCGGCGACGGTGTTCTTGCCAAACAGGATGCCCTGCGGGCCCTTCAGGATTTCGACACGGTCGAGATCCATGGTCAGGGGTACACCGGCCAACTGTCCACGCCCTGAGTAGACGCCGTCAATGTACAAGCCCACCGATTGCTCGAAACCGGCGTTGGTTCCCGAACCCACACCGCGAACGAACAGGTTGGGTTGAGCCGCGCCCGAGTTGATATTGACATTCGGTGTATACAGCGTGACTTCCTGCAAATCTGTGATGCCAATATCATTGATCTTTTTGCCACTGACTGCGGCCACCGCGATCGGAACGTCCTGAAGGTTTTGCGCGCGTTTCTGCGCCGTTACTATGACCTCCTCCAATACCAGGCCCTGGCCGAAAGTGGCCGTGGAGGTGAATGATGTGGTGATGGCGAGCGAAGCAATTGCCGTTCTGACGATTGTCATGGCCATTTACTCGTTGTTATTAGAAGAATCATTTGATTATGGTGCAAACGGTGAGAATGTACAGAGCGCCCCTTGATCCTGCGTTAACATCTACATCCCCCAGTGTTACGCTCCCCTGAGCAGCCTTCTGCGTGGAGAAACAACGAATGCAGCCGCCTGATGACACCGAGGTAACACTGTTCTGCGATCTATCGGCATTGACGTCAGCGCAGCGCCAGCGCCATCGGGAACTGGCGCTGCAGTTGAGGCCACGGGTCGCCAGGTTCGTGGAGCTCGCTGACGGCTATCGCGCCAGGTTTGATGGAAACGTGGACGAGTCCCTTGCCGAGTTCTGTGAGCTGGAACAGCTTTGCTGTCCTTTTTTCAGTTTGAAACGTCGAGGTGACGGTGCGGCAAGTGAGCTTGAAGTCACCGGCCCTGGTGATGTGAAGCCCTTCATTCGTGCCGAATTCGGCATTGCTGACGCGGACTTGCAGCATGACTGAGCGCATAAGGACTGCGCCAGTGCGCGCGTGCAGTCATCCGCCTGAAGCTTGCAGCTTGATCGCACGATGAACGCGCATGCGTGAACACACTGACACATTCTCTTTTTCCGGGCGCATACGCAGTGTGTCGTTCGCGTTGCGTGGCATTCGCGGGATGCTGCGTGATCAACACAATGCCTGGATTCATGCCTTTGCCACCGTTGGTGTCATCGCCGCGGGCGCGATTTTTCAGATCAGTGTTTACGAATGGCTGGCGTTGATCATGGCCATCACGGTGGTCTGGGTGGCCGAGGCGCTCAACACCGCGTTTGAATACCTGTGTGACGTGGCCTCGCCTGAGTTTCATCCGTTGGTGGAAAAGTCGAAGGATATCGCGGCAGGGGCTGTGCTACTGGCTGCGCTGGGTGCGGTAGCCATTGGGCTGGTGATATTCCTGCCGCGTCTGCTGGCTCTTTTTTAACTTGTCGATTGCGGCGGCGCAGTTTCACTCAACACGATGACAGAAAGCGCTCTCTACCTTCTTCTCGCTGACGCCATTCTCGTAGCGCACTTCCTGTTTGTTGTATTCGTTGTGATGGGCCTTGCCATGATCTACGCGGGCTACTTCATGCGCTGGCGTTGGGTGAGAAACCGCTGGTTTCGCCTGCTGCACCTGGCTGCTATTGCCGTGGTGGTGGCACAGGCATGGGCGGGCGTTGTTTGTCCGCTCACTACCTGGGAGATGGCGCTGCGAGCGAGAGCGGGAGCCGAAACTTACGCCGGCTCATTCATACAGCATTGGTTGCAATCCATTCTCTACTACTCCGCGCCGGAGTGGGTGTTTGTCCTTTGTTATACTTTGTTCGGCGTTCTGGTGGCGGCAAGTTGGTTCATCGTTCGCCCCGGCGCCAAACTTCAATAGGACGAAACGGTTTTCACGGGCCGGTGCCTGTGGCAGTGAATTGCAAACAGCAATAACGTTTTCGGGGGCAACCTGCTATGGCGGTGGCAGGCATTCTGCTGGAGCGCTGACTTATGCTTGAACTGGACACCCCGCGCTTGCTGCTGAGGCAGTGGCGCCCCGAGGATCGCGCGCCGTTTGCGGCGCTAAATGCCGACCCTGACGTCATGCGCTACTTCCCCTCGACGCTGGATGCCAAAGCGAGTGACGCATTTGCCGACCACTGTGAGTCGCGCCTTGCCGAACGAGGCTGGGGCCTGTGGGCGGTGGCGCTGAAGCGCAGTACCGAGTTTGTCGGCTTCGTTGGCCTGGAAGTACCCAACTACGATTTGCCTTTCAATCCCTGTACGGAAATTGGCTGGCGATTGGCGAGGGCCCACTGGGGGCGGGGTTATGCCACGGAAGCGGCGCGCGCAGCGCTTGGCGCTGGCTTTGAGCAACTGGGGCTTGAAGAGATCGTCTCGTTTACCAGCGTGATCAACCTTGCCTCGCGCCGGGTGATGGAAAAGACCGGGATGATTGATAGCGGGGAGAACTTCTTGCATCCGGCAGTAGGCCGTGACAGTCGCCTGTGCGAGCACTGCCTTTATCGTTTACCGCGCACTGTATGGCTTGCGGGGCAGAATACTGCGAAGAATACCTAGCGTGATAACGCAAATGGTCGGGTGGTTTTTTAAAGGGCAATAAGAACGTTAGTTCATCCCTGTCCTTCTTTGCAGCGCTGCATGGAATATCTGAAACAGCTCGTCACTGAACAGGTAGAAGCAGATGTTCAGTGCGCCGAAGTGCGGTGCGCAGCTGACGTCCACTGCGATGTCTGCCGCTTCCTGTAACGGGTAGCCGTAAACGCCACAGGACACGGCAGGTACGGCAACGCTGGTGCAGTGGTTTTCAAGGGCGAGTTGAAAACTGTTGCGGTATGCGCAGGCGAGTAATTCCTGCGGCTGTGGGTCGATGCCGTAGCGCGGGCCTACCGTGTGAATCACGTAGTCGGCCTTCAGCTTTCCCGCCGCTGTGATGCGGGCTTCACCGATCGGGCAGCGCACACCGTCAATGGCAGGCACTTCGCGGCACGCGGTTAGCAGCGCCGGCCCGGCCGCCTGGTGAATGGCGCCATCCACACCGCCCCCGCCCAGCATCTGGGGATTTGCGGCATTGATGATGGCATCCACTTCAGCACGGGTGATATCCCCTTGCCTGAGGCTGACATTGTCCATGGACTATGCGCCGTCCCTGCTTGCGCGGTAGTCCATCGCCGCCTGCAGCAGTTGTAGCGGATCATCCGGTTGTGTTGTGTATTGCGGTATGTCATCGGGCAGCTTCAGCCAGGCCTGCCTGCTGCGCGTCCACATGTGTACTTCAGGTTCTACTGCGCGCGGGTCGTCCAGTGTCCCGGACTGCAGCTTGGTCAGCGCCGGGTTGGCTTCACCCACGCCGTGGACAGTGTTGCCGCAGGCGGCGCAGTTGTAGCGTGTATTCGTTTCGCCCTTATCGGAAACGCGCGACCAGGCCGTCAACTCGCCCTCTATGGCCAGTGTATCCAACGCGACCACCAGGGCCACTGCGCAGGCGCTGCCGGTGCGTTTCTGGCAGGTGTGGCAGTGGCAGGCGTAGGTGAACAGCGGCTCTGCGCTCAGGGTGTAGGTTACCGCGCCGCACTGGCAGCTACCTGTTGCCGGGATGTTTAGCATGCGTCAACCTGTGATGACTTCTGTGTTGAGGTGCACCTCTGCCTGCAGCGAATTGGTGATCAGGCAGTTTTCCTCCGATTTTTGCAACACTTTCTCTGCCTTGGCCGGATCCGTGCCCGCGGCTACCGTGAGTTTTGCAGAGACTGCAAAGCCGGTAAATTGCATCGTCCGTTCTACGCGATCCAGCGTGCCCTCGGCGGATACCTCCAGCTTGCTCCAGTCCAGTTTCGAAGCCTGGGCGACCGCGCGAAATGTCAGTATAAAGCAGTCTGCCACGGCGGCTGTGAGCAAATGCTCCGGTGACCACTGGTTGCCTGGCCCGCCAAATTCCCGCGGCGGGGCCGATACCAGCTCCGGCATGTCGTCTGCGTGGATGATGACGTTTTCTGTCGGGCCGCTGTGCGCGTTGACCCGGTAGTGATGTGGAAAATCCTGCATGATTCCTTCCTTAGTGGCTTGCTGAGTAGGGTTAACACTGGAAGTATATCGACCTTTTCCCCGCCCCGCGCGCTCAGGCAGGCGGCGCCCCCAGCGCCCCGGGCTGTGTGTTGTCGTTCCATACCGGCAGTTCCCACAGTTGCGGCTGTTCCGGCACGTCTCCCGCCGCGGGCAATTCCACGTCCATGCCCTGATTGCCGCCGCGCTGTTTCAGGATATGTACCTTGCGATAGGCGCGCATCTGCAGACGCAGGCTGGCAGGCGCGTGGTTGAGGCCGGCTTCTACCGGGCGAAACAGCACCGCCAGGGTGTCGCCACTGGCCGCGGCCAGTTGCAGCTTGCGCAACTCGCTGTAGCGGTACTCCTGCGCGCCCAGCCAGCTGAATACGGCGCTACAGGTGGTGCTGCGCAGGGCCTGTTCAGTGGCCCACAGCAAATCCTGCCTGTTTTGCGGGTGCACCAGCAGTATCTGCCCGGTGTCTATGCCCCGGGCGGCCAGTAGCGGCGCGTAGGGGATATAGGGTGGGGCGATAAACACCTGCCAGCGCTGCTGTTCGCTCAGGCGTTCCATGGCGGGCAGGAACAGCCCCATGGCCCCCAGCCCGCAGCCATCGCTGAGCAGTTCGACCGTGCCGTCCAGTGGCCAGCCACCTTGCTGCAGGGCTTCATCCAGTGTGTGATAGCCGGTGGCCAGCCCGCTGTTGCCGGGCCATTCACTGTTGGCCGGGGCTCCCTGGGCGTCAAAGTAGCGGTGATGGCCGCGCCAGGTATCGCGGCGGTTGATAACCTGCTGGAGCATGTCGTTCATAGCTTGCCTCTTCTAACTGCCCCCGATGCATCGAAAGTTGTCCGCCGGTTTTATGCGGTTTTACTCTTTACGCTGGTTTTTCTTTGGGAGGGCAGTTTCCCAATGTACTGTACAAATATACAGTACCGGTATTTGAAGGCAAGCTCAAGCCGTATCAGTTTGCTGAATCGGCGCTCACAGCAAACCGATTCCGCAGTTGTCCCGCACAGGCAGGCAAAATCACACAGCCAGTGGGTTTGGGGGTACCAGGGTGAGTGTGTCAGCCGTCCTGGCGGCTAGCGCCGAACAGACTGGAAAAAGCACCAAACGCGCCAGGCGAAAAAACTAAACCCGACAAAGGGACGTAACAAGACGCTCCAGTCGATCCCAGGGGTTGCCGTCAGCGTAGCCCTTGATGCTGCCGTCGGTGAGGGCCGCCTGCTGGATGAGGTCGGCGAGCGAGTCACTGCTGTGGCGGGAGAGGGCGGACTGCATCACCGCCATGCGGCTTTTCCAGACCCTGCGTGCGCCCAGCGCCTGTTGCGGGCTGCTGCCCTTGTCGCAGTCGGTGCGTGCGTCGTACAGGGTGCGGATCTCGCGGGCCAGGGCCCACAGGGCGACGGTGGGTTCCGTGCCCTCGCCGCGCAGGCCGTGCAGCATGCGCAGGCTGGCGCTGGCGTCGCCGCTGAGGGCGCTGTCGGCAAGGCCGAACACGTTGTAGCGGGCGTTGTCGGCGACAGCGGCAGTTACCGTGTCAACGCTGATGTGATTGTCGGTGGCCAGCAGCTTCAGTTTTTCAATCTCCTGCACGGCGGCCAGCAGGTTGCCCTCTACCCGTTCGCACAGGAGTTGCAGCGCATCGGTGTCGATCTGCAGCCCCGCCGCGTGCAGGCGTTGCTGCATCCAGCGCGGTAGCTCACTGCTTTTAATCGGCCACACCTGGACGGTTGCCCCCGCCTTGTCCAGCGCCTTGTACCATTTACTGTTCTGCGATTGCTTGTCGATTTTGCCGGCAACGACCAGCAGCACGTCATCACCACTTGCCATATCGAGGTAGGCGGCCAGCGCCTTGCTGCCATCTGCGCCGGGTTTGCCGCTGGGGATGCGCAACTCGATGAGTTTGCGTTCGGCGAACAGCGACATCTCGCTGGCACCGTGCAGCAGTGCGTCCCAGTCGGATTTTTTGTTGCCGATGTGAACAAGCTGGCGTTCACTGCACCCCGCCTGCCGCGCCCTGGCGCGGATAAGGTCGCAACACTCCTGTATCAGCAGTGTTTCATCTCCGCTGACGAGGTAGACAGGCAGTAGTTGTTTTTCGAGCTGGTTGCCGAGTTGTTCGGGCCGCAGTTGCATTCCGCTCAGGTGGACTCGCTGTTGGCTTGCAGGCTGGCGGCAAAGAAACCGATGCGGCGCAAGATCTGCTGCGCCAGTTCCCGGCGCATCTCCTGCCGCAACAGGCGAATTTCTTCAGACTTGCCCACCACATTGCGCGGATCGTTTTCCATTTGATTCACCACCGAGGCGATGGTCTCTTCCATGGCCACGCTGCGATCGGCGTGTTGCACGGTGAACCGGGCGCGCATGGTCAGCTCAAATTCGGCGGCGCGTGCCTCGGAGTTGAGCGAGAGATTGCGCTGGCGAAATTCCTCCGGCCCCAGCAGCAGAATGTAATTGGCCGATTCGCGCTCCGACCATTGCACATTGTTGACTTCAAACTGTGTCACCAGTACCCGGGCGAACTCGCTGTTGGGATTTCCTGTGACCAGATGCATGCTGCGCCACTCGGTGGGCAGCAGGGTACTGCTGTTATCGGCGCCGCGCAGTTGAAAACCGCAGGCACAGAGCAGGGCGATTGCGCCGAGCAGGAACAGAATACGTGCGTTGCGCCAGGGCATGAGAACTCCGGGTGGCCGTCAGTTGGCCACAATATTAACCAATTTGCCTGGCACAACAATGACCTTGCGCACAGTCGTACCCTCGATAAAGCGCTGCACGTTGTCCTGTGCCAGCGCCATTGCCTCGACGGCGTCTTTCGCAGCGTCTGCCGGCACGTCCATTTTTGCGCGCACTTTGCCATTTACCTGCACGACGATCTCCAGGCTGTCGCGCGTCAGGGCGCTTTCATCCACCTGCGGCCAGGGGGCGTCAAGGATATCGCCTGCACCGCCCAGCATCGGCCACAGCGTGTGGCACACGTGAGGGACGATGGGGTTCAGCAGCAGCACAACGGCGCGCAGCGCCTCGTCAAGTACGGCGCGGCTCTGCTCAGAGTCGTCCAGCTTGCCCAGTTCGTTGCACAGTTCCATCACCGCAGCGATTGCAGTATTGAAGGTCTGCCGGCGCCCGTAGTCGTCACTGACCTTGGCGATGGTTTCGTGCGTCTTGCGGCGTGCGCTCTTTTGTTGTTCATCCAATGCAGCGACGTCGAGCGCGGCAGCAGGACCTGACTCCACGTGAGCGGTGGCCATTTTCCATAGCCGTTTCAGGAAGCGGTTGGCGCCTTCCACGCCGGATTCAGCCCACTCCAGCGATTGCTCCGGTGGCGCGGCAAACATGCTGAACAGGCGCACGGTATCAGCGCCGTAGCGATCGATCATCGCCTGGGGGTCAACCGTGTTGCCTTTTGACTTGGACATCTTGGCGCCGTCTTTCAATACCATGCCCTGGGTGAGCAGGCGGATGAAAGGCTCGTCGGAGCTCACCAGCCCCTCGTCGCGCAAGAGCTTGTGATAAAAGCGTGAGTACAGCAGGTGCAGGATCGCGTGCTCGATGCCGCCAACGTACTGGTCAACTGGTGCCCAGTAATCGGCCTCGGCGTCGAGCATGGCCGTGTCGTTGCGGGCACAGGCGTAGCGCGCGTAGTACCAGGAAGATTCCATGAACGTATCGAATGTGTCGGTTTCGCGTTCGGCGTCGCCGTCGCATTTCGGACAGGTTGTCTGGAAGAACTCGGGCATTTGCTTCAGCGGTGAACCGACACCCTCAAACGCCACCTCGGTGGGCAACACCACCGGCAAGTCGCTCTCGGGTACCGGCACCGCGCCGCACTGCTTGCAGTTGATAATGGGGATGGGTGCGCCCCAGTAACGCTGACGCGATACGCCCCAGTCACGCAGGCGGAAATTGACGCTGCGTTTGCCCTTGCCCATGCCTTCGAGTTTGTCGGCGATGGCGTTGAACGCGGCATCGAAACCCAGCCCGTCAAATTCGCCGGAGTTGACGGTGCGGGTGTCGGTGCTTTTCTCGGCGTACCATTCCTGCCAGGTGCCTGCGTCAAACTCGCTACCCGCTTTGTCCACGACCTGCACAATCGGCAGGCCGTATTTCAGCGCGAAAGCGTGATCGCGTTCGTCGTGCGCGGGTACGGACATCACGGCACCGGAGCCGTAACTCATCAACACGAAATTGGCGACCCAGATAGGGATGTCTTCGCCGCTAAGGGGGTGCGTGGCGGTGAGGCCGGTATCCATGCCCAGCTTTTCCATGGTCGCCATGTCGGCTTCGGCGACCTTCACGTTCGCCTGCGCGTCGATGAACGCCGCTAACTCGGGGTTGTTCTTTGCGGCAAGCTTTGCCACCGGGTGTTGCGCCGCGACCGCCATGTAGGTGGCACCCATCAGGGTATCCGGACGCGTGGTGTACACGCTGAGTGGCTCGCCATTGAAGTCGAAGTCCAGTTCCACACCCTCGGAGCGGCCAATCCAGTTGCGCTGCATGGTGCGCACCTGTTCCGGCCACTGGTCCAGCCCGTCGAGGTCTGCCAGCAGCTGGTCGGCGTACTCGGTGATCTTGAAAAACCATTGGTCGATCTCGCGGCGCTCCACCGGGTTGTCGCAGCGCCAGCAACAGCCGTCCACGACCTGTTCATTGGCAAGCACGGTCTGGTCGGTTTCGCACCAGTTCACCTCGGCCTTCTTCTTGTAGGCCATACCCCTGTCGAACAGCCGCGTGAAAAACCATTGCTCCCAGCGGTAGTAGTCCGGATCGCAGGTGGCGATTTCCCGGTCCCAGTCGTAGGCGAAACCAAGCTGACGCAGTTGCTCGCGCATGTAGTCGATATTCTGCGCGGTCCACTGTGCCGGCGGTACCTTGTTGGCGATGGCGGCGTTTTCGGCGGGCAGGCCGAACGCATCCCAGCCCATGGGCTGCAGCACGTTTTTGCCCTGCATGCGCTGGTAGCGGGCGATGACGTCGCCAATGGTGTAGTTGCGCACGTGGCCCATGTGCAGTTTGCCGCTGGGATAGGGGAACATGGATAGGCAGTAGAATTTCTCGCGTGAGTCATCCTGCTGCACGGCGAAACTGTTGTTCGCCAACCAGTGTTCCTGTGCCGTTTTCTCTACGGCCTGCGGGTTGTACTGCTTATCCATGGCGGTTGCTGCTTTTTCCTTGGTTTTTGGGGGTTTAGCGGGCAAGCGGCGGATTTTAGCAGCAAATGTGTGGTGCGGCGATTGATATGCCGGGGTTTGTTGCTTCCGTAACGTCATCCGCCGCCGGGGTGGCGGAACGGGCGCAGGTTTTCTCGCCGTTCCGGGCTGCTGCGCAACTCGACCATTTTTCGCTGCGCGAAAAATCGGGACTCGGACAGTGCTCGCAGACTGCCCCCGGAACGGCGAGAAAACCTGAGCAGCGCCCTGATTGTTCCGCCACCCCGGCGGCGGCTGGCGTTTCGAGGTACGGCAGCAAGGGAGGGATTCTGATTGGCGGAACTGCGTTTTTTTCGAGGGTGTCCCCCGCGTCCCATCGGCCCGCCTGAACATGGCCTCCAGGAAGCGCCGACCCAGTAATCAAAAAAATGTGCAAAATCATGGCAGCGAGGTAAAAACAGGTTCATGCTATAGCCATGCGCAAAACCAGTGACATTCTCTGGCAGGATGCGCAGCATCAGGTGTTGTTCGACATCCTGGATCAAATCAAGCAGCCGGACGCTGACGTCACCGTGCTGCTGCGCCTAAAGGAATACACCGAGAGCCACTTCGCCCTGGAAGAGCTGTATATGGCCCGGCTCAACTACCCCGACCTCGCCGAACATGTAGAGGCGCACCAGCGCTTTCGCGGCGAGATTCTGGAACTGCTGGAGCGCGGCGAGGAGTTTGACGAGGTCTATCGCCAGCTGACGGCGACCTTTCTCACCGAGTGGCTGAAACGCCACGTGTTTGGTACCGACAAGAAGCTGGAAGCGTTTCTGCTTGCCAGCGGGACGCATTAACGCCGCTGGCGGTTACCTACTGTGCGCCGTCAGTCCAGGTCGCGCCAGAAGCTGAAGTACATCAGGGCCATCAGGATAAGACCGATTGAACAGGCGGCGAGTATCGGCGTGTTACCAAAGCTGGCGTAGGGCGTTTCGCCCAGCATCACTTCAGCCTTACCCACCAGCGTTGTGCTGACAAAGCGTTCGGTCTGGTCAACGATGCGGCCCTGGTGGTCAATAATTGCAGAGACGCCGTTGTTGGTGCCGCGCAGTACGTAGCGCCCTACCTCCAGCCCGCGCATCTGGGCGATTTGCAGGTGCTGCAGCGGGCCTATGGAATCGCCGAACCAGGTGTCGTTACTGATGGTGACGATGATGTCGGCATTGCCGGCGTTGCGTGCAACCAGACCGCTATAAACGATTTCGTAGCAGATGAAGGGAGCCACGCGGTAGGCGCCGGCACGCAGCGGTTTTTGCGCAGCGGGCCCGGGGCTGAAGGCGGACATGGGCAGGTCGAAGAAGGCGATCACGCCGCGCAACTGGTCTTCCAGCGGCACGTATTCGCCGAAGGGCACCAGGCGTTGCTTCAGGTAAACACCCTCGCCATGGCCCAGCGCGGCAATTGCGTTGTAGTACCTGCCACCGGGCTCGGGGCGATAGGGGATGCCGGTAATCACGGTGGTGCCGGCCAGCGCCGCGCGTTCGGCCAGTGGCTGCAGGAAGTTTTGCGCATTCTGGAAGTAATTGGGCACGGCCGATTCAGGCCAGATGACGATGTCTGCACCCAGTTGCGGGTCGGTGGCCTGCTTCAGGTTATCCAGGATGGGGCCGTACCAGTGCGGATTCCACTTGTTTTCCTGCGGCACGTTCGGCTGCACGATGGCCACCGTCAGCGGCTCTTCGCTGGCGCGGGCAACCCACTGGGTGGGTTTCAGCACGGCGCCGCCGGCCCACAGGGTGATGATCACCACGGCGTAGGTGGTCATCGCTATTGTCTGGCGGCTGCGCCAGGCGAGGAACAGGCAGGAGCCGGTGATGGCCACGATGAAAGACAGCCCGAAGACGCCGGTGAGCGGCGCCCAGCCGGAAATCCAGGTGTCGATGTGGCCGTAGCCGAGGTAGAGCCAGGGGAAGCCTGTGAGCAGCCAGTCGCGCAGCCACTCGAACAGGACCCACAGCGAGGCGAAGCCCAGCAACATGCCGCCGGGTAGCGAGCGCACAAAGCGCACATACGTCCAGGCAAATAGCGCGTGCAGCAGGGCCAGTCCGGCACAAAACAGCGCAGTCAGTGTCACCGCCAGCGGAATAGGGGCGTAGCCGTGCACGTGAATGCTGACATAGACCCAGGAGACGCCGCTGCCGAACATGCCCAGTCCGAACAACCAGCCGCGCCACAGGGCGCGGCGCGCCGTGCAGGTGCACAGCAGGTAGGAGTACAGGGCACAACTCAGAATGCCCGCAGGCCACAGGTTGAAAGGCGCCATCGACAGGGTGACGAGCACACCCGCCAGCGGCGCTACCAGTATGACAAAGCGTGGGCTAAGGCCGGCTCCAACGTGGTTCACTGGCGCAGCGTCAACTGGCCAGGGGGCGCATGCGCAGGCTGTGTATCTTGCGCTGGTCGGCGTTGATCACTTTGAATTCGAAGTTGTCGATGGTGGCCACCTCGTTGCGTGCGGGCATGTGCCCGAAAGCCTGAATCACCAGGCCGCCGATGGTGTCGAATTCCTCGTCGCTGAATTTGCAGTCGAAGTAATCGTTAAAGTCATCGATGGGTGTCAGCGCTTTGACGAGGAAATCGTCGGCGGATATCTTGCGGATAAAGCGGTCGGCCTGGGCGTCAGTTTCGTCCTCGATCTCGCCGACAATTTCCTCCAGCACATCCTCAATAGTGACCAGGCCGGCAACGCCGCCGTACTCGTCGATCACGATGGCCATGTGGTTTCGATTCTCGCGGAATTCCCGCAGCAGCACGTTGAGGCGTTTGCTCTCCGGCACCACCATGGTCGGCCGTAACAGGTTTGCCACATCGAAGTTCTCCTGCTCCGGCTCCAGGATCTGCGGCAGCAGATCCTTGGCCAGCAGGATGCCCAGTACCTCGTCCGGACTGTCGTCTATCACCGGGTAGCGCGAGTGCGCCGATTCGGTGATCTGCGGCAGGATCTCTTCCAGGCTGCTGTCCGCCTTGATCACGCGCATCTGTGCCCGCGGCACCATGATGTCACGGGCCTGCATATCGCTGACCTTCATTGCACCTTCCATGATGCTGCGCGCGTCCTCGTCGACGACGTCGTTGTCCGCCGCCAGCGACAGGATGTCTTCCAGGTCACCGCGATTGCGCGGCTCGGAAGTGAAGAACAACCCAATCTTGTCCAGCCAGGAACGGTCACCCGTTTCGTTGGCGGATCGGTCTTCGCTCATGGTTTTGTGTGCTCTCCTTCCAGGGTTTCGTGATAGGGGCAGGGGTATTCAAGCTGACTCAGGATGGCGGTTTCCAGCGCTTCCATCACCTCGGCATCCTGGTCGTCAATGTGGTCGTAGCCCAGCAGGTGCAGGGCGCCGTGTACTGTCATGTGCGCCCAGTGTGCCTGCGTGGACTTTCCCTGGTCGGCCGCTTCTTCGCGCACCACCGGCGCGCAGATGACGATATCGCCCAGTAAGCCGTCGCCCGGCAAGTCGTCATTGCTGACGGCGGGCAGGTCGGCGGGGAAGGACAGGACATTGGTCGCACCGGTCTTCCCGCGGTAGGTGGTATTGAGCGTGGTCATCTCCTCGCGATCCACCAGGCGCACGCTGACTTCGCAGCGCGCCTGCGGGCAGCGTCCATCCAGTGCAGCCGCAAGCCAACCCCGTATGTCGTCCTCTTCGGGTACGGGTTCGACGCTGGCAGACTGGATATCCACGGTGAGGATCATCCCTTGTCCCGCGAACTGCTGCTGTCCAGCGGCGTGGCCTTGTCCTCGGCGCGATCGTAGGCCTCCACCACACGCTGTACCAGCGGGTGGCGCACCACGTCTTTGTTGCCGAAGTAGGTAAAGGCAATGCCGTCGACGTCATCGAGAATGTTGCTGACGTGGGTCAGGCCGGACTGGGCGCCGCGGGGCAGGTCGATCTGGGTGGCATCGCCAGTGATCACTGCCGTCGAGCCGAAGCCGATGCGGGTGAGGAACATCTTCATTTGTTCGCGCGTGGTGTTTTGCGCCTCGTCGAGAATGATAAAGGCGTTATTCAGGGTCCTGCCGCGCATGAATGCCAGCGGCGCAACTTCGATGATGTTGCGCTCGATATACTTGTTGACCGTATCGAAGCCGAGCATTTCATACAGGGCGTCGTACAGCGGGCGCAGGTACGGGTCAATTTTTTGCGCCAGGTCTCCCGGCAGGAAGCCGAGTTTTTCGCCCGCTTCCACCGCGGGACGTACCAGCAGGATGCGGCGCACGCGCTCTTCCAGCAGCGACTCCACCGCGCAGGCCACTGCCAGGTAGGTTTTGCCGGTGCCGGCCGGGCCGATGCCGAAATTGAGATCGTTGTGCTTGATGGTTCGCACGTAGGCCTGCTGGTTGCGGCCGCGGGGCTTGATGGAGGCGCGCTTGGTACGGATGACCTGTATCGCCTCCACGGGAGCGCCGTCTTTGCTCTCGCCGAGGTGCTCCAGCCCCGCCTGTTGCAACTGCAGGTGCAGGGATTCCGGGCTCAACCCCACGCCCTGGCAGACCTCGTCGTACAGGTGCGTCAGTAGCTGCCTGGCGGTCGTGGTATGGGCCGCGGGCCCGGCGATCCGGAACTGGTTTCCGCGCGCGCTGATCTGCACGCCCAGTCGCCCTTCAATCTGGCGCAGGTGAGCATCCAGTTGGCCGCACAAGATGGCCAGGTGGCGCGCGTCATTGGGTTCCAGGGTGAGGGTGGTCTCGGTCACCGTCGTAGACGGTTCAGGGGGGGGTTCGCTGTTCAATGTGTCCTGTCGCCCGCCTGGGCAGTAGAGTTAATGTTAAGGATATACCGGAAATCGGCCCCGTCAACCGTGCGCCTGACGGTCCGGGGCCTAGATCAGGGTTCCGCGCAGGGAGTTGGGCAGGGCCTCGATGATCTCCACGTCGACAAATTGCCCGATGAGGGAAGCGTCGGTGGCGGAAAAATTGACCGGCCGATTGTTTTCAGTGCGACCCTGCAGTTGTCCCGGGTCTTTTTTCGACACCCCGGTGACCAGGATGCGCTGGCTGCTGCCGACCATGGCGCGGCTGATGGCCGCTGCCTGCTGGGCGATGCGCCCCTGCAGAATCTGGAGTCGCTGCTTTTTGACCTGTTCGTCTGTTGCGTCGGGCAGTTCCGCCGCCGGCGTACCCGGGCGCGCGCTGTACACAAAACTGAACGACACATCGAAGCCGATGTCCTCGATGAGCTGCATGGTGGCAGCAAAATCTGCCTCGGTCTCACCCGGGAAGCCGATGATGAAATCCGAGGAAATACTGATGTTCGGTCGAATCTTGCGCAGACGACGAATCTTCGATTTGTATTCCAGCGCCGTGTGGCCGCGCTTCATCGCTGCCAGTATACGGTCGGAACCGCTCTGAACCGGCAGGTGCAGGTGATCCACCAGCTGTGGCAGTTGCGCGTAGGCTTCAATGAGAGCATCGGAGAACTCCACCGGGTGAGAGGTGGTGTAGCGAATGCGCTCGATGCCGGGTATGCGCGCGACGAAGTGCAGCAACTCGGCGAAATCGACCACTTCACCGCGGTGGTCCAGGCCGCGGTAGGCATTGACGTTCTGCCCCAGCAGGTTGACTTCACGCACGCCACCCTCGGCCAGGTGCGCGATTTCGGCGACCACGTCATCCAGTGGGCGCGACACCTCTTCCCCGCGGGTGTAGGGCACCACGCAGAACGTGCAGTACTTGCTGCAGCCCTCCATGATCGAGACGAAGGCGGTGGGCCCGTCCACTTCGGGTTCCGGCAGACGGTCGAACTTTTCGATTTCCGGAAAGCTGATATCGACGACCAGCGTGCCACCCGGGCCGGACTGCTGTTCGCGTTTGGCCAGCATCTCGGGCAGGCGGTGCAGGGTCTGGGGGCCGAACACAAGGTCGACATAGGGCGCGCGCTGGCCAATGGCTTCGCCCTCCTGACTGGCAACGCAGCCGCCCACACCGATCACCAGGTCGGGGTTTTTCTGCTTCAGCGGCTTCCAGCGGCCCAGCTGGTGAAAGACTTTTTCTTGCGCTTTTTCCCTTATAGAACAGGTATTTAGCAGAATTACATCCGCGTCTTCAGGGTTGTCCGTGGGCACCAGGTCGTGGCTTTCGCGCAGCAGATCGCGCATGCGCGAGGAGTCGTACTCGTTCATCTGGCAGCCGTGGGTCTTGATGTAGAGTTTCTTGGTCACAGGGGTTCAGGCACTCAAGCCTGCGGGACAATTTGGCGGGTGGGGATTATACAGCGACTCGGGGCAAGCAGAAGTGTTTTAGTCCGCTGGCTGCGGCTGCCCTGCCAGGCACGCTGAGATCGCCAGGGACGCGACCACCTGCGGCTGCTAACGCAGCAGGCAGCGCAGACCGGCGGCTGAGCATTCCATTACACAACCGGGGCAAGCAGCGCTCGCTGGGGTGCAGTTATCCTGCCCCATGCCGCCAACACCGCCAGCCCAAGTAGCAGTAAGAGCAGCGGCGACGCCGCAGGAACCTGCGCATGGCTGGTAATCAGTTCCACTTCCACGCGGGCCCCTGGGGTCATCAACACGTCTTCCAGCATGACGCTCAGGGAATGTTCGCCGTGAGTGACCGCAACGCCGGTTGTGCCCGGTTGGCTGCTTGACTCTATATTGGAGACATTGACCAGCACATCGGTGATAACGCCATCGGGCATACCGAGCCAATCCAGGGACACAAAGTCCACCTGCAGCGAAATCGGAATCCCGGCGAGCATTTGCAGTGGCAGCAGGGTGATCGAATTGGCGGATATATCCACGGATCCCACTACGTCAAAGACGCTGATGATGGACGCCGCGATGTAAAACTCAGGATCAGACACACCGTTCTCGTTGACCAGCGCCGGCCCCGGCACCAGCGACTGACTAGAGGTTGAACAGGGACCGCTGACGCCGAAGCCCAGCGAACTGCCGGCGAAGCTGCAATCCACCGCGTCGCCTATCAGAGAGGCCTGTGTCGCATTTGACCAGGCAATCACAGGGAACAGCAGGGTGATCAGTGTCGCCTTGAGGGGGTTGTTGATCATGGTCTGTCTCCGACAGGTTAGCGGTGTTGGGCCCGGGCGCACACTGTGTGCACACACCCGGCGTGCTGGCGAACCCAGATGTAACTGCGTAGGCACGTTGCCGACGAAGCAAGGTTCGCGCCATCAGGGCGTGATATTCAGCGCCTTCAACAGCTTACGGGAGCCGTGCGGAGCAGGACAAGCTGCACCTGTAAAAAATGCTGACATAGTAAGGAGGCAATGCCGGGAGTCTTGACGTGTGATGGGCAAACCCGGCGCAAGCCACACCCGGGCAACGACTGAATGGGTGAGAGTTGCTTTTGAGGTCTGTCCCCCCGTCCTCCAGACTGGTATTCTGGCGTTTAGCTGATACTATTGCGCGCCCCCGCAGGGGCGGGAAATTCACAACCAGCGCAGCTCACGCAGATAGCAAACATGTCATATCAACCCGTGTACAAGGTGATCTTCCAGAACGGCGGCCAGGTGTTCGAGGTCTTCGCGCGCCAGATATACCAGAGCGATATGTGGGGTTTCATTGAAGTCGAGGATTTTGTCTTCGGTGAACGGTCGCAGATCCTGGTCGATCCGAGTGAAGAGAAGTTGAAGCACGAGTTTGGCGGTGTCAGTCGCAGCTACATTCCCCTGCAATCGATCATTCGCATTGACGAGGTTGATAAGGAAGGCAGCGGCAAGGTGTCTGACTTCACGCCCGTGGAAGGCAACGTCGCCAGTTTCCCCTTTGCCGGTTCGCCTCCCGGGCAGCAGGGCGGGGAAGAGTAATCTCCGGCGTTTCCCAGGTGTCGCGGTTCCTGCCTTTGCATTTCCTGTTTGCGTTTTATCGAGCGCTTCGCGCGGCACTGTTCTGCCTGTTCGCGTGCTTCACTTCGGCCGTGTTCGCCAATCCCGTCCCCCCCGACGACCTGTCGCTGTTGAATGGCGCCGATCTCTTTGAGCAGCACTGTACCGAGTGCCACGGCTGGGATCCGTCGGAGCAATACACCGATCTGTACAGCGAAGATCCGGTGGATGTCGACGATCCCCTGCTGGATATTCTCCGGCCTTCCACAGATGTCGAAGAGGAACCGGATTTTCTCGAGGAGCCCGAGGACTACTGGCCGGACTATGCCGAGCGACCCGATGAAGAAATCATCAGCGAGGATGAGCAGCTAAAGTCCGATGTACTGGATGATCTGACCTCCGCCATTGACGAGATCTATAACGACGAGAGTGATCCCTGGGGCTATGAAGTAGAGGACTACGACGAGTACGAGACCTACGATGAACTGCTCGACGAAGACGAGGATTCTCTCGAGGCCCGTCTTGATGAGGACGCACTGGAGGCCGGCCGCCGCATGCCCGGTGCAACCGACCTGACCGACCCTGATGAGTATGTCTACGGCACCACAGAGACAGACCTGTATGACAGCATCGCCAACGGTACCGGCCCTACCATGCAGGGCTTTGCCGGTGTGCTGCGCGCCGAGAACGACGTGTGGGACCTGGTGAACTACATCCGTTCGCTGTGGGGCCAGAACTACGTCGACTAGACACGGCGCCGGCGGTTGTTAATGCCGGGCCATCAAGCGGCGGCTTTCTGTCGCAGGCTTGCCAACTTCACACAAATAACGAAGGCCTCGGCCGTTGCCTCGACGTCTGCCTGTGAGGGAAACGTAGGCGCAAGCCGGATATTGCAGTCGTTGGGATCGTCACCATAGGGGAAGGTCGCCCCCGCCGGCGTCAGCTTCACGCCGATGTCACTCGCCAGCCGCACCACTTCCCGCGCCAGGCCCGGCCGTGTGTCGAAAGCGATGAAATAGCCTCCGCGTGGCGCCAGCCAGGTGCCCATGCCGGTGCCCGCCAGTTCCCGTTCAAGGGTCGCCAGCACGGCTTCGAATTTCGGGCGAATGATGTCGGCGTGCGCCGCCATGTGGACTTGCAGGTTGTCCAGGCTTTGCAGAAAGCGCACGTGCCGCAGCTGGTTCACCTTGTCCGGCCCGATGGTACGGAAACTCAGGTGCCTGGACAGTGCAGCAATATTGTCGGGGCTGCTCGCAGCGAAACTGACGCCCGCTCCGGCGAAGGTGATCTTGGATGTGGAGCCCAACTGGAACACGCAATCCAGTGTGCCCTGGCGCAGGCAGGCCTCGCGGATCGATGCCAGCGGCGGGGCGTCTTCGTACAGCGTGTGCACGGCATAGGCGTTGTCCCACAGCACCAGGAAGTGCGCTGCCGCCAGTTTCCCGAGGCCGGCGATGCGCTCCACGGTTGCATCGCTGTAAACACAGCCGGTGGGATTGGCAAAGCGGGGCACGCACCACATGCCGCGAATGCTGCTGTCTTCCGACACCAGCGCTTCCACGATATCCATGTCTGGCCCTGTGTCCAGCATGGGGACGGTGATCATCTCGATACCCAGGTGCTCGCAGATCGCAAAGTGGCGGTCATAGCCGGGCGCAGGACAGAGAAACTTCACATCGTCGCTGTTGCCCCAGGCAGTATCGGGCCCGCGCAGGCCCTCATTCAGGGCCAGGTCGATGATGTTGTTCATCAGGGTCAGGCTGGCATTGCCGCCAATCAGCGTTTCCTCCGCGGGCGCACCCAGTATGCTGCCAAACAAGGCGCGCGCTTCCGGCAGGCCTTCCAGGCCGCCGTAGTTGCGCGTGTCGGTACCGTCGGCGGCGCGGTAGTCGCCCTCCAGGATGCCGTCCAGCGCGTCCGACAGCGCCAGTTGCTCCGGCCCGGGTTTGCCGCGAGTCAGGTCCAGCGACAGGTTATTCTGGCGCAGCGCCTCGTACTGTTGTTGCAGTTGCGACAACGCGGTCGCTACCTGCTCCGCCCCCAGTTCATCAATATGCACGCCCTTGTCCTCATCCTGTGCTGCGTCTGCCGATGGCGCGCAAACCCAGCCCGGGCTGCGGCCAGCGCGGATTATAGCGGAATGCTTTAGGGCGCGGTAAATTTCGCCAACGATCAGTCCACGCCGTGTGCACCGTATGCGCTATGCTTGTCTGACTTTCCTCCGTATCTGTCAAGGCAGAAACGGGGGCTGAGTCGAGTTGCTCAACCGGTATTCAATGTACCCGAGTCGGCAACGCAGCCTGACGCAAACCAGGACCACGCCTTATGAAATATCCCGCCGCACTGCAGCACGATGCGCCCAAGCAAATCGCCGAGGATCTGTTCGTCGTTTACGGCTGCGTAAAAATGATGCTGGGCATGCGCTTAACGCGCAATATGGTGATTGTGCGCGATCAGGGCAAACTGTCGCTTATCAATCCTGTCCGCATGGACGAGCCTGGACTGGCTGCGCTGGAAGCATTGGGAGAGGTGGCTGCGGTGCTGCGCCTCGGCCCTTTTCACGGCATGGATGATGCGTTCTATGTCGATCGGTACAAGGTTCCGTTCTGGTCGTTCGAAGGCGGCACCACGTATACCGAGCCGGCCATCAACCATGTATTGCGCGAGGGCGGGGAGCTTCCGTTTGGCAGCGCCACCCTGTTTGCGTTTGCGCAGATGAAAGAGCCCGAGGGCGCCCTCCTGCTAGAGCGTGGCGGCTCGAACATCCTGATCACCTGTGATGCTGTGCAGAGCTACCGCACCGAGCCCCATACCCCCCACACCAGCTGGTTGATGCGCAAGATGATGCCGCGCATTGGTTTTCCCTGCGAAACCCTGATTGGCCCGTTCTGGATGAAGCTGTTGGTTGAAGACAGGCAGGCGATGGAAAAGGAGTTCCAGCGCCTGCTGACATTTGAGTTCGATCAGCTGATTGCTGCCCACGGCACGTTTCTCCCCGCGAATGCGCACCGTGAGCTGGAACTTGCTTTTGAAAAAATGTTCCGCTGAGTCGGGTGTGGTTGCGATACTTTCCTGCTATATCCGTAAGGCCGTGGTCATTCGGACTGCAGTTCTGCCACGGTGGCTCATCAGGAATTGCAACGACTGCGCCAATTGATCCCAACTTCCCGGGAAATCCCGGGGAGTGACCCTGCTCGCTGCCCCCGCCGCTTGAATTTTCAGCACAGAACCCCATAGTTAGTCAGGTAGTGGCCACGCAGTGTCCACGCAGTGAAAACGGGGTGCCAATGAGCGAACAGGATATAAGCGGGAAGGATGACGAGTCCCCCGGTGACACGATGTCTGAGTCTGGCGAGGATGCCGGGTATTTCACGCAGGAGGAGGGAAATTCCTCACCGGCGGTAGCCGATGACGTGCTGCCAGACACCCTGTACCTCATGCCCGTGCCCAAACGGCCCTTCTTTCCCGGCCAGGTACAGCCCGTGGCGATCAACCCGCAGGAGTGGGGGAGCACGCTGGAGGGTATCAGTAAATCGGGCAACCGCTTGATCGGCTTGTCCTACGTCGAGCGCAAGGACGACAGTAGCCCCGTCGATCCGCGCCAGTTTCCCGAGATCGGCTGTGTGGTGCGCCTGCACCAACCGCCCATGGCGGAGCAGCAGCAGGCCGGTCAGTTTCTCGCCCAGGGGGTGAAGCGCTTTCGCATCGTGCGCTGGCTGAATGACAAGCCGCCTTACCTGGCGCAGGTGGAATACCCGCGCAGCCAGGGCGACAAGGACTCCGACGAGACCAAAGCCTACGCCATGGCCCTGATCAAGGAGATCAAGGAGCTGCTGCCGTTAAACCCGCTTTACAGCGAGGAATTGAAGCAGTACCTGGCGAACTTCAGCCCCGCGCAGCCCAGCCTGCTGGCGGATTTCTCCGCCGCTTTGACCACCGCCAACGGTGATCAACTGCAGGAAATTCTCGACACACTGCCGCTCAGCTCGCGTATGGAAAAAGTGCTTACGCTGCTGCGCAAGGAGCGCGAGGTCGCGGAGCTGCAGGGCCAGATCACCAGCCAGGTGAACGAGAAAGTCTCGGACCAGCAGCGCGAGTTCTTCCTGCGTGAACAGCTGAAGATTATTCAGAAAGAACTGGGTATCTCCAAGGACGACCGCACCTCAGACGTTGAGATGTTCGAACAACGCATCAGCGAAATGGACATGCCCGAGGCGGTGGCCAAACGCATAGACGACGAGATGCGCAAACTCTCCCTGCTGGAAACAGGGTCACCCGAGTACGGCGTTACGCGCAACTATCTCGATTGGGCAACCTCGGTACCGTGGGGCGTGCACTCCGAAGACAACCTGGAATTGAAACATGCGCGCGAGGTGCTACAGGAGCATCACGAGGGTCTGGAGGATGTCAAGAAACGCATTCTGGAGTTTCTCGCGGTGGGCGCTTTCAGAGGCGAGATTTCCGGTTCCATCCTGCTGCTGGTGGGTCCGCCCGGCGTGGGCAAGACCAGTATCGGGCGCTCGGTTGCCGATGCGCTGGGGCGTGAGTTTTATCGCTTCAGTCTCGGTGGCATGCGCGACGAGGCGGAGATCAAAGGTCACCGGCGCACCTATATCGGCGCCATGCCGGGCAAGTTTGTGCAGGCGCTGAAAGAGGTGCAGGTATCCAACCCGGTGATCATGCTCGACGAGATAGACAAGATCGGTGCCTCCTTCCAGGGGGACCCGGCGTCGGCGCTGCTTGAAGTGCTGGATCCGGAGCAAAACAGCGAGTTCCTCGATCACTACCTGGACCTGCGTGTCGATCTGTCCAAGGTGTTGTTTATCTGTACCGCCAACCAGCTTGATTCCATTCCCGGCCCGCTGCTGGATCGCATGGAAACGCTGCGCCTGTCCGGTTACGTGGCGGAAGAGAAACTGTCCATCGCCAAAAAGCACCTGTGGCCCAAGCAGCTCAAACGTCACGGCCTGGAGGACGAACAGTTGAAGATCAACGACGCTGGCCTCAAGTACGTCATTGAGTCCTACTGTCGCGAGGCGGGCGTTCGCTCGCTGGAGAAACAGCTCGCGCGCATCATGCGCAAATCCATCGTCAGCATGCTCGAAGACGACGAGGAGAAATTGCGCGTCGGTAAAAAAGACATTGAAGAGCTGCTCGGCAAGCCGCCCTTCTCGCCGGAGCGTCCGCTGCGCGGGCTCGGTGTGGCCACGGGTCTCGCCTGGACGGCCATGGGCGGCGCCACCTTGCCCATTGAATCCTCACAGATTCACACGCTCAACCGCGGCTTCAAACTCACCGGAAGGCTGGGTGATGTGATGCGCGAGTCGGCGGAGATTGCCTACAGTTATGTGGTGGCACACCTGAAGGACTATGGCTGCGACCTGGACTTTTTCGACATGAGCATGGTGCACCTGCACGTGCCGGAGGGCGCCACGCCGAAAGACGGCCCCAGCGCAGGCATCACCATGGCGACTGCACTGGTGTCGCTGGCGCGCAAGGAGCGCATCAAGCGCCCGCTTGCCATGACCGGCGAGCTGACGCTCACCGGGCAGGTATTGCCGGTTGGCGGTATCCGCGAAAAGGTGATTGCCGCGCGGCGCAGCAAGATCATGGAGCTGATTCTTCCTCACGCCAATCGGCGCGATTTCGAGGAACTGCCGGACTATCTGCGTGAAGGCATCAACGTACACTTCGCACGCAATTATCGCGAGGTGTTTGAGTTTGTGTTTCACGAGCACCGCATGGAAAAGGCGCTGCACTGAAGCCGTGCCCGGCCGGCGGAGATGTTGGCGTCACTCTGCGAGCTAAGGCGCCGTCGCTGTCACAATGGCGCGGCGCGGGGCGGGATAGCCCTCAACGGTTTTGCTGGCATCCTCCGGGTCGAGAAAATTGGCCAGCGAGTGAAAGCGCATCCAGTCCGTGGAGCGCTGTTCTTCTGTTGTCGTTACATTCACATCTACCAAATTGACATCGCCGAAGCCAAGCTTGCGCAGCCAGCCAAGCAGCGTGTCGCAGCTCGGTAAAAACCACACGTTGCCCATACGCGCGTAGCGGCCCTCGGGCATGAGGGTTGCGCCGGGGCCGCCGTCGATGACCAGTGTCTCCAGCAGCAGTTGGCCGCCCGGGCGCAGGCAGTCTTTCAGTTCCTGCAGGTGATCGATGGGAGATCGGCGGTGGTAGAGCACGCCCATGGAAAACACCGTGTCAAAGGCGGCGAGTCGGGGCGGCACCTGTTCTATGCCCATTGGCAGCACCCAGATATGCGGTTGCTGCAGGTACCGCTGTAGCGCCCAGAACTGCACGATGAACAGGGGTGTCGGGTCGATACCGATCACCTCGGCAGCACCGTCTCCCAGCATCCGCCAGCAGTGATAGCCGCTGCCGCAACCCACGTCCAGCACACGTCGTCCATCGAGATCTTCCAGTCCCGGTTTGAGGCGGTCCCACTTCCAGTCAGAGCGCCACTCGGTATCGATGTGCACGCCAAACAGGTCGAAGGGGCCTTTGCGCCAGGGGTGCAAGTTCATCAGTTCCGCCTGCAGTGCATTGCGGGTTTCTGCCGGCAGCGGCGTTGTGGTTGCGGCGCCCACCGGACCGCTGCGCAGGTGCACTGTGCCGGCCTCGATGGCGGGCAGCGAGTGCAGTGCCTCCAGCCAGCGCGGCAGGTCGCCGTAGCGCTGTTGCGACATGCCCGCCTCGATCTGCGTGGCCAGTTGCTGTGACCACGCGTCCAACTCGCCGCCGCGCCAGTGTTCAATCAACGGTTGATAGTCGATGATCATCGCGGGCTTACTTCAGTGCGACCAGCGATGCGAAATTGAAACACTGAAACCAGACATCGCAGCTGGTAAACCCGGCTTTCTGCGCGCGCAACCTGTGCGCCGCCAGGGTCTCGGGAAGCAGCACGTTTTCCAGCGCCGTGCGCTTCTGCGCGACTTCCAGTTCGCTGTACCCGTTGGCGAGTTTGAACTGTTCGTGCAGTTCGATGTTCAGCGCGTCCAGGTGCGGGTCCTCAAAGCTGACTTTTTCTGACAGAACCAGGATGCCGCCGGGTTGCAGGCCGTCAAAGATGCGCTGGATGATGCTGTCGCGCTGCTCGATCGGAACGAACTGCAGGGTGAAATTGAGAACAACGACGGAGGCGTTCTCAATAGCGATGTCCTGGAGATCGGCACACACGAGGTCGACGGGAATGTCATGGCTGTCCGTGTCCATGACCGCGCGGCAGCGCTCCAGCATATCCGGGGAGTTATCCACGCCGACGATGTGGCAGTCGGCGTGGTGGACGTTCTGTCGCATGGACAGGGTCGATGCCCCCAGCGAGCAGCCCAGATCGTACAGCCGGCTGGCGGATGTGGCGTAACGCGCGGCCAGCAGGCCGGTCATGGCGACGATGGTGGTGTAGCCGGGTACGGAGCGCTTGATCATGTCGGGGAAAACGCGGGCAACCTTGTCGTCGAAGGTGAAGACGCCGGGGTCGGCGACGGGGTTTGAGTAGAGGTTATCGCGCTTGGGTGGCATGTGCTTTACACGGCTGTGGGTAGTGGACGAATCCCGGGTGGCGAGTCGCCGTCCTCCGGAATGCTTAAAGCTAGCGGGTCGCCGCGCCCCTGGGCGCGGATTCCGGGAGCATCTTCGCGATGTGCGGGCCTTGGGTCAAGGCGTGTTCTGGCAAGCGCAGCGCGGGGGTTGAGGAGTGGGCGTCATGAATAATTAAACCGCTGCAGGCAGGTTTCCCTGTATTACCCCATGGATAGTGCCACAATATGTTGTGGTCACAGCCTACCGGGGGGCCGATGGAGGTCACCAGTCCAGCTTTTATTCCCAATCCGCGTCCACCGCGCCTGCGGCACAGTGCGCTGGAGTTGAGCCGTGTATTCCTGGAGATGGGTACAAGCGCCGCGCTGGCACCCCTGCTGAAGACGCTGCCCCGTGGCGACGGTCACACCATCATGACCATCCCGGGCTTTATGGGTGCCGACGGCTCCACGTCGCGGCTGCGTAAATTCCTCAATGGTCGCGGTTACAATGCCATCCCCTGGGGGCTCGGCCGCAACGCCTCCGAAGTGCGCTCGCAGAATATCGATGACTTTCTGGCGCATCGTTCACAGATGGAAGAAACGATCGCCGCCCGGGTTGAACAGGAGTTTATCGCCAGCGGGCGCAAGCTGACACTGATCGGTTGGAGCCTTGGCGGCCTGTATGCCGTGGCGCTGGCTCACCGTTACCCGCAATGGATACGCCAGGTGATCACGCTGGGTACGCCCTACGGCGATCCGCGCGGCACAGCCCTGTACAGCGTGATGGGGCGTCTCTACGACAACGATATCGACGAGTTGGCGCTGGCGCGCTGGGTACAACACACCTACCGCAGCGGCAAACTGCGTGTACCGGTGCTGGCGCTATACAGCGAGAGCGATGGCATCGTGGGTGCAGGTATTGCGAAGTGTCAGGGCGATCCGCGCTACGTAACCAACGTGGCCGTGTTAGCCAGTCATGTGGGCTTTCCCTTCAACCCGCTGGTCTTTGCGGTAGTGGCAAACCATCTGGTGGAGCCCCATGAACGCTGGGCAATCTGTCGCAGCCGGCACCTGGGCTCACTGGTTTCAGTACAGCCGTCTTACTGACGGTTACCTCCTCACAATTCCTTTTCGAACCAGGCGTGCCGCTAAATGGCGGGCTGCGTTTGTCTGACAGGCGGACCCGGCGGTCGGGCCGGTGCTTTCGGCGGGTAGTGGCCACGCTGCCGGGTGCAGGGTGAACGGAAGATCCGCGCAGCGGGGTTGCTAGTTGGCGCTGCGCACCAGTTCGTGCTCTTCGGCGTCGGTAGTGTTTTCCGCGGGGCGAGCCTGGGGATAGAAGTGGGCGAAGTGCGTTGACACTGCCTCGGCGTCGTCCTGCTGCTTGCGGCCTTTGAACTTGATGCTGCGCATGAAGTCCACCAGGCTCACCTTGTTATCATCCAGTCTTTTCATAATCGACTCGGGGCAGGAAAAGTTCTCGTCAGTCTAAGTATAGTTTGTTGCCCGCAACTCACCCGTAAAAAATACGGTGCCTTGATGTGAAAAATGCCGCCAACCCGGGCGTGAGGTATAATCCGCGCGCTCATGAAACCGACTGACTTCCCATCTGACCCACCGCACCTGTGGGACCATTTCTACGCCATCACGCAGATTCCGCGGCCCTCCGGTAAAGAAGCGGCCATTCGGCAATACCTTATCGACCTGGCCACGGCCGAGGGCCATGTCTGGCGCACCGATAGTGTGGGCAACCTGCGCGTGGATGTCGCCGGCAGTCCCGGGCGGGAGCGCCGCGAACGGGTCATTATCCAGAATCACCTGGATATGGTGACCGTCAAGAGCGCCGACACGCAGCATGACTTCGACACAGACCCCTTGTCGCTGCAGGTGCGTGACGGCTGGCTGTCGGCGGACCGTACCACCCTGGGCGCGGATAACGGTGTGGGGTGTGCCGCCGCCATGGCGTTGATGACGGACAACACGGTTGAGCATCCGCCGCTGGCCCTGTTGTTTACCGTGGATGAAGAAACCGGTCTCAACGGTGCGCTGCAACTGGACCCGGCGCTGCTGGAGGGCGCCCGCATGCTGAACCTGGACACCGAGGACTGGCAGGAGCTGTTCGTCGGCTGTGCCGGTGGCGGCGGCTGGAAGTTGCGGCGGCAATTTCCCCTGCAGCCGGCAAACGCTTCCGCCGAGCACTGGCAGCTGACGCTCGGCGGGCTGGCTGGCGGGCACTCCGGGATCCAGATTCATGAACAGTTGGGGAATGCCATCAAGATTCTGGCCCAGGCGCTGCTGGAGCTGCCCGGGCTGTCACTGGCTGACGCGGAGGCGGGCGTGGCGCACAATGTGATTCCGCGGGAGGGCAGCGTACGCGTGGCCCTGCCGGCGGAATCCGCCGCCCTGCTGCGTGAGCGCTTGCCGGGTTTACAGCAACGCCTGCGGGAATTTCTGCCTGCGGCGGATCATGGTTTGCAACTGGATTTGCAAACGGCGACCCCCACCGCCGTGCTCAGTGAGGCCGACTCCGCGTCGGTGCTGGATCTCATCGCCGCATTCCCGCACGGGGCACTGGCCTACAATGCCCAGTCGCCGGCGGACCTGGTCGATCTCAGCATTAACCTGGCGGTGTTCCGTCTGCACGCGGGTGCGTTGTTCCTCGAAGCCAGCTATCGTTTCTTCAACGAGGCGCAAAGCCTGCCCCTGCAACAGTCTGTACGGGCACTGGCGAGAGCCTTCCAGCTCGACGTTGAAACTGTGTCGGGCTATCCCGGCTGGCAGCCGGATTTTGATAGCGAACTACTGGCCCGCGCGCGGCAACTGCACCAGCAGTTGTTTGGCGTTGACCCGGCTGTGAAAGCCATTCACGCCGGGCTGGAATGCGGCATCCTGAAAAGCAAACGACCCGAACTGGACATACTCTCGTTCGGCCCTACCATTCGCGGTGCCCACTCGCCGGCGGAACGCCTGCAGATTGATACGGTCGCACCGTTCTGGCAATTCCTGACCGCTTTACTGGCGGAACTTTAACGTCCGCGTCTTTAACCAGAGGCTTCCTGCATGTTACAGAAACTCGATCAACTTCCCGTCGACCCGATTCTCGGCCTGGCCGCCGCCGCCCGCGCAGACACCAACCCCGACAAGGTCGATCTGACGGTGGGAATTTACATGGACGATGCCGGCTTGTGTCCCGTATTCGAGGCAGTGCGCCGCGCGCAACATGCGCTGGAGGCAGAGGAGGTGACCAAGGCCTACCTGCCGGCGGCGGGTGACGAGGCCTTCAATCAGGGTATGCAGCGCCTGCTGCTCGGTAGCGACAGCGCCGCGCTTGCCCAGGGCAGGGTCAGCAGTATTCAGACACCCGGCGGCTGCGGCGCGCTGCGTGTGGG
>JAUHYL010000073.1 GCA_030426545.1 Gammaproteobacteria bacterium | reverse complement strand
GACGCTCTCTGGCCTCCGCAAGAGTAATGCCGCCGGTACCGTAGCGCCCGATCGTCAAAGTCTCCTGCCGGCCACTGATTGAATAGTTGTGCCTGAAAGAAATTGTGCCTGCCGGCGTGATGGCTACGTAGAGGCCGTCCCGGTCGTTGACTTTGTAGAGCTTGTCTTTGGGTTTCAGATTTCGAAGCTTGGTATCGGTCAACATGGCAGCCCTCTCTTTTTCGTCCCTGATACCATGAAAAAACATGGCATCTTTTTCTATAATATTTCCTTAAATATCATGTACTTAACGATTTTTAATACCATGAAATGTTGAAACTTCATGGTATGGTATTTCGTTGAAGCAGTGGTATGAGCTAGGACGATACCATCAAACATACCATGAAAAAAGTCTGCTTGACGGTGCTAGAGAGTGCCTTACATTGCCAGGCATTTTAGAGAAAAACCCATTGATAACAATGGGTTAGGATTGATTTACTGCTTGTTGATACCAGCCAGTGCCAGACGTGGAATCATTCCCACTCTATCGTCGCAGGCGGTTTACTGCTGATGTCGTAGGTGACCCGGGACACACCCGCTATCTCATTGATAATCCGATTAGAGCAGCGCTCCAGCAGTTCGTAGGGCAGGTGCGCCCAGCGCGCGGTCATGAAATCCACTGTTTCCACTGCCCGCAGGGCGATCACGTACTCGTAGCGTCGGCCATCGCCGACCACGCCCACCGACTTCACCGGCAGGAACACGGCAAACGCCTGGCTGGTCTTGTGGTAATAGTCGTCGCGGTGCAGTTCCTCGATGAATATGGCGTCCGCTTGCCGGAGCAGGTCAGCGTATTCCTTTTTCACTTCACCGAGGATGCGCACGCCAAGACCGGGCCCGGGAAAGGGGTGCCGGTAGACCATGTCATAGGGCAGACCCAGTTCCAGGCCAATTTTGCGCACCTCGTCCTTGAACAGTTCGCGCAGGGGTTCGACCAGGTCCAGATTCATCTCGTCGGGCAGCCCGCCGACATTGTGGTGCGATTTGATGGTGTGTGCCTTGCCGGTTTCAGCACCGGCGGATTCAATCACATCCGGGTAGATGGTGCCCTGCGCGAGCCAGTTCACATCCTGTAGCTTGGTGGCTTCCTCGTCGAACACTTCAATAAACGTATTGCCGATGACCTTGCGCTTGGCCTCCGGGTCAGCCACACCGGCCAGCTTATCGAGAAACAAATCCTCACAGTCGCGTCGAATGACTTTGACACCCATATTGCGCGCGAACATGTCCATCACCTGATCACCCTCGTTCAGCCGCAATAAACCGTTGTCGACAAAAACACAGGTGAGTTGGTCACCGATGGCGCGGTGTAGCAGCGCGGCTACCACCGATGAATCAACGCCGCCTGACAGGCCCAGCAGCACTTTGTCACCGCCGACGGTTTCCTGAACGCGGTGAATGGCGTCCTCCACGATGTTCGCAGGCGTCCAGAGAGCCTCGCAGCCACACTGTTCCAGCACAAAATGCTCAAAGATGCGCATGCCCTGCAGCGTATGCGTTACCTCCGGGTGGAACTGGATGCCGTAAAAGGGTTTTTCACGGTGTGCCATACCCGCGATGGGACAGCTCTCGGTTTCAGCGATCAGTTCAAAGTCCGGTGGCAGCTCTACGACCTTGTCGCCGTGGCTCATCCACACGTCCAGCAAACCCCTGCCCTGCTCGTCGATGTGGTCGCGGATATCGTGCAGCAGACCGCCGTTACCCACCTGGCGAATCTGCGCGTAACCGAACTCACTGACGTTTGAACACGCAACACTGCCGCCAAATTGCTCTGCCATGGTCTGCATGCCGTAGCAGATGCCCAATACCGGAACGCCCAACTCGAAAACACACGCGGGAGCACGCGGCGACTCGGTCGCGGCCACGGATTCAGGGCCACCGGAGAGAATAACGCCCGCGGGGTTGAAAGCGCGTATCGCCTCTTCAGAAAGATCCCAGGGCCGGATTTCGCTGTAGACGCCAACTTCACGCACGCGCCGGGCGATCAGCTGTGTGTACTGGGAACCGAAATCCAGGATGAGGAGTTTTCGGGCGTGGATGTCTGCGCTCATGCGTGTTCCTGAGAAAAAAACGTTGTCGCGATGCTATCGCCCGGGTCGGCGAAGCAGCGCATGGACCGCAACGAGGTCGCGCTAACGAACGGGGTAATTCGGCGCTTCCTTGGTAATGGAGACGTCATGCACGTGGCTCTCGGACATGCCCGCGCTGGTGACGCGCACAAACTCCGGCCGGGTGCGCATCGTCTCAATATCGGGGCTGCCGGTGTAGCCCATGGCCGACCGCACGCCACCCATCAACTGGTGCACGATAGCGGATACCGGGCCCTTGTAAGGCACGCGCCCCTCAATGCCTTCCGGCACCAGTTTCTCGGCGCCCTGGCTGGCGTCCTGAAAGTAGCGATCGGAGGAGCCCTGGGTCTGCGACATGGCGCCGATGGAGCCCATACCGCGGTATGCTTTGTAAGTGCGTCCCTGGTAAAGCTCTACCTCCCCGGGCGCCTCTTCCGTTCCGGCAAACATGCTCCCCATCATGATGGAATGGGCGCCGGCGACCAGCGCCTTGGCGATGTCGCCGGAGAAGCGGATGCCACCGTCTGCGATTAACGGGATTCCCCGCGTACGCAGGGCTTCTGCAACATTCGCGATGGCCGATATCTGCGGCACGCCGGTGCCCGTCACAATACGCGTGGTACAGATCGAGCCGGGGCCGATACCCACTTTTACGGCATCCACGCCCGCTTCGGCGAGGGCGACCGCTGCCTCGGCCGTCGCGATATTGCCGCCGATGACCTGCACCGAGGGGTAAGCGTCCTTGATGCGCTTGACCCGTTCGATGACATTGCGCGAGTGCCCATGCGCGGTATCGACCACCAGCACATCCACGCCCGCCGCCACAAGGGCGTCCACGCGGTCATCCGTATCGGGGCTGGTGCCCACCGAGGCGCCGACCCTCAACTGCCCGTAGGAATCCTTGCAGGCACTGGGAAAGCTCTCGGCTTTGTCGAAATCCTTCACGGTAATCATGCCGCAGAGATCGAAGCTGTCGTTGACCACCAGGATCTTTTCGATGCGATGGCGGTGCAGCTTTTCCTGCACCTCGGCCTGACCGGCGCCCTCTTTTACCGTGACCAGTTTGTCGCGCGGCGTCATGATCTCCGACACCAGCTTTTGCGGGTTCGATTCGAATCGCACGTCGCGGCGGGTGACGATACCGACGAGGTCTTCACCGTTCAGCACCGGCACCCCGGAGATGCCGTGGGCGCTGGTGAGCTCCGTCAGCTCGGCAATGGTCGCAGACTGCTGGATGGTGATCGGGTCTTTCACCACGCCGCTTTCATACTTCTTGACCCGGCGCACCTGCTCTGCCTGATCAGCAACGCCCATACTCTTGTGCACAATGCCAATGCCGCCTTCCTGGGCCATGGCGATAGCCAGCCGATACTCGGTGACCGTATCCATGGCGGCAGACACCAGCGGCAGGTTAAGCTCGATCTCGCGCGTCAGCCGCGTGCGCAGTGAAACCTCGGTGGCCACCACCTCTGAGTAGCCGGGCGCGAGCAGGACGTCATCGAAGGTGAGAGCTTCCTGGGCAATTCGCAGCATGGCGACGGGTCTCCGGCAGATGGGGCGCGTGGATAAAGCGCGGAATTATAAGTCCTGGCGCGCTTCTGAACAATTGCTACAGCCTTCTATAGCTGAGTTTTCAGCACGCCAATGCGCCGCGCTATCGAATACAGTAAACTGGCTGCCAGCCGCTACCCGCCGGAGTACCCGCCCTGCCCGCAGCATCGGAAAAACCTGTTGTTTTAAGCGTCAGCCAGCTCAACCGTCAGGCAAAATCTCTGCTGGAGAGCCATTTCGACTTCGTCTGGGTAAGCGGCGAGCTGAGCAACCTGGCCACCCCCTCCTCCGGCCACTGGTACTTTACCCTCAAGGATGGCAATGCCCAGGTGCGCTGCGCCATGTTCCGCAATCGCAACCAGCGTCTGCGGTTTACACCGGAACAGGGTGACGAGGTGCGGGTGCGTTGCCGCGTCTCCCTGTACGAGGGCCGGGGAGAATTCCAGCTTATCGTGGAGCACATGGAGCTGGCCGGCGAAGGGGCGCTGCAGGCGGCCTTCGACAAACTCAAGCAAAAACTGGCGGCGGAAGGGCTGTTCGATGAACAGCGCAAGAAGCCACTACCTGCCGCCGTTTCGGCCCTGGGCGTGGTGACGTCCCCCAGCGGCGCCGCCATACACGACATCCTGACCGTACTGGCGCGGCGCTGCCCGGGCATCGACGTCTATATTTTGCCGGTACAGGTACAGGGCCAGGGGGCTGCCGCGCAGATTGCGGCAGCGATTACCCTCGCCAACCGCGCAGCCAGCAGCGGTGCGGTGCCGCTGGATGCGCTGATCGTTGGTCGGGGCGGAGGCTCACTGGAGGATCTGTGGGCGTTTAACGAGGAGATCGTGGCCAGGGCCATCGCTGCCAGCGCTTTACCGGTGGTCAGTGCTGTGGGGCACGAGGTGGACTTCAGCATTGCCGACTTCGTTGCGGATCAGCGCGCACCCACCCCGTCGGCGGCGGCCGAGTTGCTCAGCCCCGATCAGGAAGAGTCGCTGCAGACGCTGGCAAATATGGAATACAGCCTGGAGCAACTCATGCTGGTGCGGCTGGCGCGGCTGCAGGCCGAACTGGGCCACTTGCAACGACGTCTGCGCCACCCGGGCGCACAACTGCGCGAACGGGCCCAGCGCATGGATGACATCGAGCAGCGCCTCATCCGCGCACAACACCAACTGCTGCAACGGCGCGGTGGCGATTTACGCCTGTTGGCGGGGCGCCTGCGGGCAAACAGCCCACGCCCGGCGCTGGCGCGCCTCGATGCCCGCAGCGAAGAACTGGGCCGCAGGCTTGCCAGCGCCCTGCAGCACCGCCTGCGCAAGGAGCGCGACCGTGTATCGCGCCTGGAGCAGCTGCTGCACTCCCTCAACCCGATGAACGTGCTGCAGCGGGGTTACGCGATCCTGACCACCGCTGAAGGATCAGTGCTGAAAAGTCAGGCCGCTGCCAAACCGGGCCAGAAACTGCAGGCAACACTCGCCGATGGCGAGCTGGGGCTTACCGTTGACAGTGTGGAAAAGGGCCGCTGAGGCTGGGGATAGGGCGCGACCGGCCGGTATTCTAGCTGTGCCTAGTACTTCGCCGGCAGGCGCGTGTTGATAATGATATGCCGACCTTCGAAGCGGATGTACTCACCGATGGTGAGGTCCTTGAGGATGCGTGCAACCATTTCGCGGGATGCACCCACACGGTCGGCGATATCCTGCTGGGTCAGTTTCTCGGGAATGTAGAGCGTGCCGTCACCGCGCTCCTCGGACAAATCCATCAGCACGTTGGCCACGCGGCCATAAACATCCTGCAGCGCCAGGCTCTTCACATCGGCAGTAAGTTTACGCACGCGAGCAGCAAGATTGCGCACCAACTGACGACCGATATTGGGGTGTTCGTCCAGCACTCGATTGAAATCTTCCTTGTAAATGATACAGAACGAGGACTTCTCCACCGTGCGCACTGAGGCCGAGCGCGTCGAATCATCGAGCAGCGCCAGTTCCCCGAAATAATCGCCGGGGCCCTGCGTATTCATGATGAATTCCTTGCCGTTCTTATCCGAGCAGTAGACCTTGACCTTGCCCGCCTCGATAACGAACAGCGAGTCCGCGGGGTCGTTCTCGTGGATCACAACGGTATTCTTGGGGAAGGAACGGCTTGTACTGCTGGCCGCCAGAGCGTCGAGTTCTTCCTGTGACAGACCCTGAAATATCTCAACTTGCTGCAACATCAGTACTGGTGCCCCTTTTTTGAGTTAGCACTACACCCGCGTGGCAATAATATAACGCAATCCTCACGGAATGCGCACCTCTGGGGGAAAAATATAGCCTGCCAAAGCAGCGCGCAGCCAGCGGCTCAGAAAGCAGAAAACCGGGCCTCAAACACGCCGCGGCCAGTGTGTCCGGCGGGGTAGAATTGGTACACTGGCGCCAATCCAGGCTAACACTGCCAAAGTAGCCGCAGGCACTGCAGATTCGGAAAGCGTATGACCAGTAGTGATCTCATGCACGAGTGGAGCGCAACTCTCCTGACGGAGACAGCCGCACTACGCACTCAGCTGGCGCAACTGAACGATGAGCTGTCGACCGAAACGCAGGACGATGTACAGCACCTGTTCGAAGCCACCGGTCGACTGGAAACCATGCTCAACACGGCCGATCGCGCTGCCGACACGCACGACCTGATGAACGTACTGGCCGCCGTACGCGGCTATGCGGAAATGCTGCGGGAGGACCTGGGCGCACCTTACCCGGCGATCGACGGGCACCTGGCAAACGTCCTGCAAAGCGTTTCCAGCGCGCAGGGTGGCGGTGAGCAACACAACGCGAATGGCCGCACCATCGAATCTGAACCCGGCTTCATCCTGGCGGTCGATGACAAACAGGAAAACCGCGAACTGGTGGCGCGCAACCTGTCACGGCTGGGGCACTTTGTCGTCACCGCCGCCAGCGGCGAAGAAGCACTTTCGGCACTGGAGCAGAGCGACGTGGACGTCGTGCTACTGGACCTGCTCATGCCGGGCATGAACGGGCATGAAGTACTGCAGCGCATCAAGTCGCACCCCGAATGGCGAGCCACTCCGGTGATCGTGATTTCCGGCAGTCAGGACATGGACGGCATTATCGAGTGCATTGAAGCGGGCGCAGACGACTACCTGTTCAAGCCCTTCAACCCGGTGCTCCTCCAGGCGCGTATCAAGGCCGGCATAGAGCGCAAACGCTGGCACGATCGCGAGGAGTTGTACCGCCAGCAACTGGAACGCAACGAAAAGTTCATTCGCTCCACGTTCGGCCGCTATCTCTCTGACGAGATCGTCACGGATATCCTGGAGCGGCCCGAGGGCCTGGAACTGGGCGGCGACCTGCGCCGTGTCAGCATCATGATGTCGGACATACGCGGCTTCACCACGCTCAGCGAACACCTCGAGCCGGCACAGGTGGTCACCCTGCTCAATCGCTACCTGGGGGCCATGACGGACATCATCATGGCGCACAACGGCACGATCGATGAATTCATTGGCGATGCGATTCTCGCGGTATTCGGCGCACCGGTAAAGGGCGATGATGACGCCGACCGCGCCGTGCGCTGCGCACTGGCCATGCAGGAATCCATGCGCGAAATCAATCTGCAGAATGCGGCCGAGGGGCTGCCACAGATCAGTAGCGGCATCGCCATCAACACCGGCGACGTGATTGCCGGCAATATCGGCTCGGAGCGGCGCAGTAAGTACGGCTTCGTGGGGCACCCGATGAACGTGACATCACGCATTGAGGGCGTCACCGCCGGCGGCGACATCATGATTTCCGACAGTACCGCACAGGCACTGCGCGGCAACTATATCCTGCAGGGTCGCCGCGAAATAAACGTGAAGGGCATCGACGAGACGATTCTCATTCACCGGGTTACCGGAGAAGCGCAGTGAGCCAGCCAACGCGCATCCTCCTGGTGGAGGACAACGAGCTGAACCGCGATATGATGGTGCGCCGGTTGAGCCGCGCCGGGCTGGAGGTGTCCACCGCAGGAGACGGGCAGCAGGCACTGGACGTCATGGCTGCGATCAAACCCGACTTGGTGCTGATGGACATGAACCTGCCGGTGCTGGACGGATGGACCGCCAGCCGCCGCGCGAAGGACGATGCCAGCCTCGCCGACATCCCCATCATCGCCCTCACCGCCCACGCCATGGACGCCGATCGCGAGAATGCCCTCGCGGCAGGCTGTGATGACTACGCCACCAAACCGGTGGATTTTCCGGGTCTGCTGATCAAGATCGAAAAGCTGACCCACGCATGAGTCTACGCCGCCGACTTACCCTGTCCCTGGTCACCATCCTGGTGCTGTTTGCAGTCAACGTGGGTACGCATTTCTGGGGCAGCTACGCGCGAAACGAGAGCATGGAGGCGTACAGGGATTCCGTTTCCGCCGCACAGTTATCCACCGAAGTTGAACAACTGCTGGAGGCACAGCGCCAGCAAATACTGGTGCTGGCGACGCTGCGCGAAACCACCGAGGATCAACTCGATGAAAGCGAACTGGCGCAGGCGGAACAATCCATCGCCGACATCAATGGCAAGATCCGCGAGCTGGGCCGGCTGAGCCATAGCGTCACCGAATTGCAGGTGGAGCAGCTGTGGGACAGTAGCGGCACGCTATTGGAGGACTGGCTGGATTTCTACCGCGGCTACAACAATCCTGACATGCGCAAGGATATGGACAACCCGCTGCAGTTCCTTGAGACCAGCCAGCGCCTGCAGGAACTGGAGCAGCGCCAGGCATTCATCGCCCAGCAGCGCGCACAGATTATCGATCGCACCATTGCCCTCACCGATCGCATCACCGTTATCGCCTTTTTCGCCTCCATCTTCCTCACCGCTATCCTCGGCTTTTTCCTGGTGCGCTATACCAACCGCGCCCTGAAAAGCCTCAAGACCGGCACCGAGCGCTTCGGCAGTGGCGACCTGAACTACCGCATCAACGATATCGACGACTCCGGCGAATTGGGCGATCTGGCCCAGGCATTCAATGACATGTCCGACAAGTTGCGCAATGCGATCTACGATGTGCGCAAGGCCCGCGACGCCGCCGATGAGGCAAACGCTGCCAAGAGTATTTTCCTGGCCAACGTCAGTCACGAGTTACGCACGCCGCTGAATGCGATCATCGGCTACAGCGAAATGCTGCACGACGAACTGGGCGATGAGGGCGAGATCAACCGCCAGCAGAGCCGCCAGGATCTGGACAGGATAACCCGCTCCGGGCGCCAGTTGCTGACGCTGATCGACGACATTCTCGACCTGTCAAAAATCGAAACCGGGAAGATGTCTCTGCACTGCGAAACCTTCCAACCCGCCGAATTGCTTAAACAGGTGGTGGAGTCGCTTTCGCCACTGCTACGCGAGAATTTTAACGAGCTGAAAATCGGCGACTTCAACCAGCTGCCGAGGCTATACAGTGACGCCAACAAGTTTCGCCAGATTTTCACCAACCTGTTGAGCAACGCCAACAAGTTCACCGAGCAGGGCTACATCACACTGGAGGGGCGCGTGCTGACGGACAACCCCGAGTGGATAGAAATCGAGGTACGCGATACCGGCATCGGCATGGACGAGGCACAGCAGGAAAAAGTGTTCGATGCGTTTGTGCAGGCAGATTCCTCGACCAGCGCAAACTACGGCGGCACCGGGCTGGGACTGGCGATCTGTCGCGAATTCTGCGATCTGATGGGCGGCAGTATTACAGTGACCAGCGAGCCGGGCGTTGGCTCAACGTTTACCGTGCGCCTGCCTACTGACCCAGCGTTAGCTCACGCAGCCGCTTGAGGGCCTCTTCGCGCTTTGCAAGTTCCTGCATCAGCTGCGCCTTGTCGGCCTGCAGTTCGCCGATCTCGCCCTGCAATTCACTGAACGTGGCCAGCGCTTCCTGCATCATCAGCACCTGCGGGTTCGCCGCGCTGGTGTCGATAGACTGTTTTTGCAGGGCGCGGTAAGAGGCATTCGCCGCCTGCAGGTCATAGAACGGACTCTGGGCCAGCATGCTGTCGTAGGCGATGGCAATGCCCGCCTCCCAGTCTGCCAGCGGCGATGATTCCAGGCGGGCATAGCGCTGGAAGTAGGTGACCGCCTCAATGTGATCACCCGCGACAAGGGCGTCTATACCGCGCCGCAGGAAGCTGTTGTCGCGGGACGCCGGGTCGGTGCAGTCCAGCTCATTCTGGTGCGGCAGGTTGAGGGTCAGTTCCGGCGCTTCTGTTTCCGCGCCCACGTCCGGCATTGGCCCCGCTTGCTCAGCGTTGGCGGTCGAATCGACAGGTGCCGCGACGCAGCCGCCAAGCGCCAGCAAAGCGCCAACTGTGGCCGCCAGCGAGAGCTCCCTGAACAGGTTATGGAATACGCGGTATCGCATGATCGCCGAGTTTAGCGCATCCTTCTGAATGCGCACACCCCGGCTCCGGGGGAGAATGGCTACTCCGGACGCATGTGTGGAAAGAGCAGCACATCGCGTATCGACGGCGAATCCGTCAGCAACATGACCAGTCGGTCTATCCCGATGCCCTCCCCCGCTGTCGGCGGCAGGCCATATTCCAGCGCGCGGACATAGTCGTGGTCGTAATGCATCGCCTCCACGTCGCCGGCCTCTTTCTCTGCCACCTGCGCGAGAAACCGCTCCGCCTGGTCCTCCGCGTCATTCAGCTCCGAGAACCCGTTGGCAATCTCACGGCCACCGACAAACAACTCGAAGCGATCGGTGACAAAGGGATCGATGTTGCTGCGCCGCGCCAGCGGGGACACCTCGGTGGGATAGGCGGTGATGAAGGTGGGCTGATCGAGAAGGTGCTCAACGGTTTTCTCAAAGATCTCAATCTGCACCTTGCCCAGCCCCCAATTATCCTTCAGCTCGATACCCAGCTCTGCGGCGATATCGCGCGCCGCGGCCGCATCGCTGAGCTGATCGGCGCTGATGGTATCGTTGTACTGCAGGATTGAATCGAAAACGCTGAGGCGGGTGAATGGCTGCGCAAAATCGTACTCGCTGCCCTGGTAGCGCACAGTGGAACTGCCCAGCACCTGCTCGGTAAGCCCGCGCAGCATCGCCTCGGTCAGATCCATGGCGTCGCGGTAGTCGGCATAGGCCCAGTAGAACTCCAGCATGGTGAACTCGGGGTTGTGCCGCGTGGACAGCCCCTCATTGCGGAAGTTGCGATTCAGCTCGAACACCTTTTCAAACCCGCCAACAACGAGGCGCTTGAGGTAGAGCTCCGGGGCGACGCGCAGGTACATATCCATATCCAGCGCGTTGTGATGCGTGACGAAGGGTCGAGCCGTCGCACCGCCGGGAATCACCTGCATCATGGGCGTTTCCACTTCCATGAAGCCCTGCTCGCCGAGGTAGTCGCGAATGTACGACAGCACCTTCGCGCGGGTGCGGAACACGGCGCGGGATTCCGGGTTCACGATCAGGTCAACATAGCGCTGGCGATAGCGCAATTCCTGATCCGCCAGGCCATGATACTTATCCGGCAACGGGCGCAACGCCTTGGTCAGGAGTCGCGCCTCGACCATGTTGATGTACAGGTCACCCTTGCCGGAGCGATGCAGCGGGCCGCGCGCGGCGACGATATCGCCGAGATCCCAGCTCTTGATTGCAGCCAGCGTCTGCTCGTCAAGCCCCTTGCGATCGACGTACAACTGGATACTGCTATCGCTACCGTCCTGGATCAGCAGGAAGGCGCCGCGGTTGCGAATCAGGCGGCCCGCCACCGAAAACGCTTCGGCGGCCTCCTCCAACGCCTCTTTGGAGGTATCGGCAAAATCCGCCTGCAACTCTGCTGCCGTTGCGGTGCGGCGAAAATCGTTGGGGAAGGCCACACCGGCCGCGCGAATATCCGCCAGTTTGGCGCGGCGCTCAGCTATCAGCTTGTTCTCGTCCGCCTGCGTCGTTTCGCTGCTCTTTTCCTGATCACTCATGCCTGGTCACTCTTGCCTGGTCGCTATTGCCCGGTTACCGCCGGCCTGATACGAAAACCCTGTCGTACGGTCAGCTTTCAACTACCGCTACAAACCGCTTTTCAAGGACGCCTCGATAAACTGGTCAATATCACCGTCCAGTACCGCCTGTGTGTTGCTGGTTTCCACGCTGGTGCGTAAATCCTTGATACGCGAATCGTCCAGCACGTAAGAACGGATCTGGCTGCCCCAGCCTATGTCCGCCTTGCTGTCCTCCATCGCCTGTTTTTCCTCGCTGCGCTTGAGCACTTCCAGCTCGTACAGTTTTGCGCGCAGCAGCTTCATGGCGTTGTCCTTGTTCTGGTGCTGTGAACGCTCGGTCTGGCACTGCACGACAACGCCGGACGGATTGTGCGTGATGCGCACCGCGGAATCCGTCTTGTTCACGTGCTGGCCACCCGCGCCAGAGGAGCGGTAGGTGTCGATGCGCAGATCCGCGGGATTGATATCGATCTCTATGTTGTCATCGATTTCCGGGGAGACAAACACCGAGGCGAACGATGTGTGGCGGCGATTGCCCGAGTCGAAGGGCGATTTACGCACCAGGCGGTGTACGCCTGTCTCGGTGCGCAGCCAGCCGAAGGCATACTCGCCGTCAAACTTCACCGTGGCGCTCTTGATACCCGCCACTTCGCCGCCGGAGGCCTCGATCAGCTCGGTCTTGAAACCCTTGGCCTCGCCCCAGCGCAGATACATCCGCAGCATCATCTCCGCCCAGTCCTGGGCCTCGGTACCGCCGGAACCCGCCTGGATGTCGAGATAGGCGTTGTTGGCGTCCATCTCGCCGGAGAACATGCGGCGGAACTCGAGCTTCTCCAACAGGCCAAGCATGCCGCTCATGTCGTTCTCGATTTCTGACACCGTGGCTTCGTCATCCTCCGCGGCGGCCATCTCCAGCAGGTCGCGGGCATCAACGATTCCGGCGTCCAGCGATTCAATGGTCTGGACGATGCTCTCGAGGGATGAGCGCTCGCGGCCCAGCGCCTGAGCACGGTCTGCGTCGTCCCACACGCTGGGTTCGGCGAGATCCAGCTCTACTTCGGCGAGGCGCTCTTTACGCTGGTCGAAGTCAAAGATACCCCCTAAGCACGTCGGTACGCGCAGCCATGTCATTCAATTGTGTCAGTAGAGGGTTTATTTCCAGCATCGCCTGCGAACCAGTCCGTTGAAAAGCGGGCAATTCTACCCCAGCCGCCGTAGCGGCGACAGGTGAAATTCCCGACTCAAACGCCAGTCAGAACTGGTTCAAGACCGCGCCAATCAGCATTACCTGGGGCACGGTCACCAGCGGCAGGAAAAGGGCAATCTTCCAGGACCGGGTGGTGTCCCGGATCGACATGACCTCGGTGTAGTCTGTGGCCACGCCCGCCATGAGAAACGTGAAGCTGTTGCCAGGCGCCTGCGCGCGATTCATGAGGTCCGCCGCGATGGGCGTAGAACCCTCAGAGCAAACCTCGATGACCGTGGTCGCCAGCAGGGTTAGCCACAGGCCGCCCAGGGTCGCGCCAAACCAGGTGGCGAAGGTCTCCTCCGGCACCAGCGCCCGGATCAAACCGGCCAGCACCAGCCCGAACAGGCTCCAGCGAATAACCACGCGCGAACCCTCGAAGCCATCGCGCAGGACATCCAGGGTGCCTGATGCGGAAACGCTGATGCTCTTGCGGAATTCGCGCAACTGCTCGCCAAGCGGTCTCTCCTCACCCAACTCTTCAGCCCATGGGTTGGCCGGTAACTGGCCGCGCGCGACCAGGCCGTTGAAAATGGCACCAGTGATGATGCCGATCACCAGCGACAGCAGAATGAACAACAGCGTCCAACTCACACCGATGAGGCCGAACAGGATGAGGGTCAGGGAGAAAGAGTTCCACGGGCTCGCCAGAAGAAAGGCCATTACCTGGCCCACACTGGCGCCGCGCTCGTAGAGTTTCATGCCCACGGCCAGAATCCCATGGCTGCAAAGATCGAGGAACACACCGGCGAAGGTTGCACGGAAAAGGCTGCGCAAACCGCCGTCCCGGCCCAGCAGCCCCATCACCAGTTCGCGCGGCACCCGCGCAAGAATGCCCACAAAGACAATCCCCAGCAGTATGCCCCACCACATTTTATTGAAGAGTTCGAAGATGCCGCCGGTGAACACGCCGATGACGGAGCCGTGATCATGGGACCAGAGGGCGCCCACGGGGTAAGCAATGGCAACAATGCTCAGACTGCCCCAGAACAGCCAGTCGCGTTTTGCGGGTGTCTCGCAGCAGCTATCTTCAGCCGCGCTGTCTTGATGGCAGCTCGCTGCCTCCGGCACTTCCCGGGGTTCATCGTGGCAGGCGTGGCTCACTGTGTTTCCTCCCCCGCTCCGGCGAGGTCTTCAAGAATGGCGCACTCAGGACCCTCATCGCCGTGACAACGGCTCGCCATGTCCTCCAGTACCGACTGCATGGCAACCAGCTTGTCGATGCGCTGCTGCAATTGCTGGCTCTTTTCCAGCACCAGCTCGCGGGCGTGGCGGCTGTGCCGCTGCGTGTCGCGCAGCAGATTCAGCAGCTGACGACATTCCTGCAGGTCAAAGCCGACCTCACGCGCCCTGGCCAGGAAGTGCAGTTCCTCCACGGCGCCGCTATCGTACTGGCGATAGCCATTCTCACCGCGCGCGGCCGGTGCGATGAGATCAATGTCTTCGTAGTAGCGGATCGTTTTTGCGCTAAGCCCGCTGCGGCGGGCCGCTTCCGAGATATTCACAGGCTACCTCCCCGGTCTATCAATGCCTTCCATGACTCAATGTAAACCTTCCCGCCACTGGAAGGTCAAGCCCCTTGGACGTGGCGTGCGATGACCTGCCTCGACAGGTGAAAAACCGTGGAAGATTACACGCAGGAAGTGGTCAGGTAAGTGGCAGTCCAGGGCAAGCCGCCCTCTGCTAAAAGCGGGCGTCGGGCCGCCCCCCCATTCAGTGCTGAGCGGCGGCCAGGTGCTCGACGACCAGTTGCAGGTTACGGCGTCCGCGGAATTCGTTGACGTCCAGGCGGTAGGCAACGTCGACGCGGCGCACCGATTGATCGGGCCAGACATCGACATCAATATTGAAGGCGATCGCATCCAGCGCCAGGTCCGAGCCGGGCTGCTGCAACACCATTTTGAGATGGTTTTCCCCCACCAGGCGCTGGTTGAGCAGTTCGAAACTGCCGTCGAACACCGGCTCCGGAAAGTGTTGCCCCCAGGGGCCGGCATTGCGCAAAGCCTCGGCCAACACAAGATCGAACTCTCCGGGAGCGAGTTCGCCATCGCTATCAATGACCGCTTCCAACATCCCCTCATCGGCCTGGTTTGCCACCTCCTGGACAAACGCCGCCGCGAAATCAGCATAGTCTTCACGCCGCAGCGTCAGTCCGGCCGCCATGGCGTGTCCTCCAAAGCGAGTGATCAGGCCCGGGTTGCGTGTGGCGACGGTATCGAGCACGTCGCGTACATGGATGCCGGCGATGGAGCGCGCGGAGCCTTTTATCTCGCCCTCGTCGCCGTCAGCGAAGACGATGGTAGGCCGGTGCAGCCGGTCTTTCACCCGTGACGCGAGAATGCCAATCACCCCCTGATGCCAGTCCGCTCGGTACAGGGTAACGGCCTTGGGTGGCAATTCACCCTGCATTTCGGGCATTGTTGCAATAATTTGCATAGCCTCTTCCTGCATGCCCCGCTCAATGGCGCGACGATCCAGGTTGAGCTGGTGCAACCGACCTGCGTGCAGCCGCGCGCCCGCCGGATCCTCACTCAGCAGGCATTCGATACCCACCGACATGTCATCGAGGCGGCCCGCCGCGTTAATGCGAGGGCCGAGCGCGAAACCGAGATCCGAGGCGACCAACGCATGACGTTCACGGGAAGCCAGCTCCAGCAACGCCTCTATCGCCGGCCTCGAATTGCCGGCGCGAATGCGCTGCAGGCCCGCGGACACCAGGATGCGGTTGTTGTAATCCAGTGGCACCACATCCGCCACGGTGCCGAGCGCCACCAAATCCAGGAACTGGCCGAGGTTGGGTTCTTGTCTGTCCTGAAACCAGCCGCGCTCGCGCAGTTCCGCGCGCAGCGCGAGCATCACATAAAAGATAACACCCACACCGGCCAGGTGTTTGCTGGGAAAGCCGCAGCCCGGCTGGTTCGGATTGACGATCACATCCGCTGCGGGCAGCTCGCGCCCGGCGAGGTGATGATCGGTAATGAGTGTGCTGATACCAAGCGCACGGGCGGCGGCCACCCCCTCGATGCTGGAGATCCCGTTATCCACCGTGATGATAAGGTCTGGCGACGCACCAGCAGCGAGCTGCACAATCTCGGGCGTCAGCCCGTAGCCATACTCGAATCGATTGGGCACCAGGTAATCCACATCGCCCGCACCGAACGCGCGCAGCGCCGTGACGGCCAACGCGGTACTGGTGGCGCCGTCGGCATCAAAGTCGCCGACGATGATGATGCGCTTGTTTGCGGCTATGGCATCGGCGAGCAGCGCAGCAGCCCGGTCGGCATGCAGAAGCTGGCTGGGAGGCAGCAGGTGTACCAATCCCAAATCCAGTTGCTCAGGGCTGTGCACGCCTCGATTCGCGTAGACACGTGCCAACAGCGGGTGAATGCCCGCGCGCTCGGGCAGATCGGTGTCCAGGGTCGGTCGCCTGCGGATCTGCTTGTGCGCGCCGCCCCCGTTGCCCAATGGACTCAGGCCCTGAGATTCGCAGTCATGAAGGACTGTACGGCACCCAGCTCGTTGGGCAGAACTTCGAAGCGCTCTGGGCGATCAAACAAGCCCTCCAGATGATGTGGTAATGCTACCGCCTGCGTAAGGCCGGCCCGACGAATGGCATCGGGGAACTTGGCGGGGTGGGCAGTGGCCAGCGTAATAACCGGCCCGGACAGGCCGCTGTCCAGTGCCGCCTTTACACCGATTGCGCTATGCGGATCCAGCAGGTACTCACACCTTTCCCAACTCGCCGCAATCTGTGCACAGGTTTCTTCGTCATTGACGCTCTGGCTGGAAAACAACTGCCGGGCGCGATTCACAGCGTCATCCGTAAACGCGATATCGCCGCTATCAAAGCGCTGCATCAAATCGCTTATTGCGTCACCGTCGCGATCATACAGGTCAAACAACAGCCGCTCGAAGTTGCTGGAAACCGTAATATCCATGCTCGGCGAGAGCGTATGCTCGATAGGCTGGCGATGATAGCTACTGGTGGTCATCACGCGGTGCAGCACGTCGTTGCTATTGGTCGCAATAATCAGTTGTTCAACCGGCAGGCCCATCCGTGCGGCCAGGTAGCCGGCGAAAATATCACCGAAGTTCCCGGTGGGCACAGAGAAACTCACGGGCCGGCCAGGGCCGCCCAGCGCCAGCGCCGCATAAAAATAGTACACAATCTGCGCCATGATGCGCGCCCAGTTGATGGAGTTCACCGCCACCAGCGATCGATCCTCGGGCAGGAAACCCCGATCATTGAAACAGGCTTTGACCATTGCCTGGCAATCATCGAAATTGCCTTCCACCGCCAGGTTGTGAATGTTCTCGCCCTGCACCGTGGTCATCTGACGGCGCTGCACGTCGGACACACGGCCATTGGGATGCAGGATGAAAATATCGATGTTGCGACAGTGTCGGCAGCCCTCGATGGCAGCGGAGCCGGTGTCACCGGACGTGGCACCCATGATGACCACCTTCTGGTGGCGTCGCTCCAGTACATAATCCAGCAGGCGGCCCAGCAACTGCAGCGCAAAGTCCTTGAAGGCGAGCGTCGGACCGTGGAACAGCTCCAGTACCCATTGGTTATGCCCGATCTGCACCATCGGTGCGACGGCATCGTGGCGAAATTCCGCGTAGGTGGCCTGCAGGATTGAACGCAGGTCGGCGGCCGGGATACAGTCATCGACAAAGGGGGTAATGACGCGTTCGGCCAGCTCCGCGTAGTTCAGCCCGGCCATTGCAGCAAGATCGTCAGCGCTGAAACGGGGCAGAGACTCCGGTACATAGAGTCCGCCGTCGGAGGCCAACCCGGTCAGGAGAACCTCCTCAAAGTTGAGCTTGGGGGCATCCCCGCGTGTACTGATGTATTTCATCGGTTTTCCATTGTCAGGCGCCGTTGCAATACCGAAGCGAACGACTTGCCGCGCCGGCTATCCGTCCAGCGTTTCCACGCGGATGCGTGCAATTTCGCCGTGTATTGTATCCAGCTCTTCCAACGCCTGCAGCGCGGAATCGATGTCTGCCTGCGCGGTGCGATTGGTCAGCACCACAACGGGCACGCGGGTCTCTCCATCCGCGGGTGCCTTCTGGATAAGGCCCTCTATGCTAATGCCGCGTTCGCTGAAAATTCTGGCCACCTCGGACATCACTCCAGGCTTGTCCTCGGCTTCCATGCGCAGATACCAGGGGGTCACCACCTGCGCCATCGGCACCAGGGGCAAGGTCTGCACGGCGTCCGGAGCAAACCCCAACGGTGCCACACGGTCCACCTGCCCTGCACTGAGCTCGCGCGCCAGGTCGACGATGTCGGCTACGACCGCCGAAGCGGTGGGCGCAGCGCCAGCTCCGGCACCGTAATAAAGCGTGGGGCCGACCGCGTCGCCCTCTACCAGGACCGCGTTCTTCACTCCGTCTACATTAGCCAGCAGACGGCGCTGCGGGATCAAGGTGGGGTGCACGCGCATCTCCACTCCCGCCTCCGACTGGCGCGCCACGCCGAGGTGCTTGATGGTATAGCCCAGCTCGCGGGCGTAATCGACATCTCGCGGCGTAAGCTTCGCTATACCCTCGGCGTATACCGATGCCATCTGCAATGGCATCCCGAACGCAATCGCGGCAAGGATCGCCAGTTTGTGCGCCGCGTCAATGCCCTCCACGTCAAAGGTTGGGTCCGCCTCGGCATAGCCCAGCGCCTGTGCCTCGGCCAGCACATCGGCAAACTCCCGGTTTTTGTCGCGCATCTCGGTGAGAATAAAATTCCCCGTGCCGTTGATGATGCCGGCCAGCCATTGAATGCGATTGCCCGCCAGACCCTCGCGCAGGGCCTTGATGATCGGGATACCGCCGGCAACCGCTGCCTCGAAGCGCACGCAGACCCCGTGTTGCTGCGCCAGCGCGAACAGTTCATTGCCGTACTCGGCGATCAACGCCTTGTTCGCCGTGACCACGTGCTTGCCCGCCGCCAGCGCCGCCTCCACCAGTTCCCTGGCAACGGTAGTGCCGCCGATCAACTCCACCACAATATGGACATCGGGATCGCGCACCACGTCGAAGATATCAGCGCTGACCTGCACGGAGTCGAGATCGTAGTCCGGCTTGTCGCTGCGCGTACCCACGTGGGTGGCAACCACCGGCACGCGCGCTCGCGCCGCAATCACTTCGGCATTGCCCTGCAACAGGTTAAACACGCCACCGCCCACCGTGCCGAGGCCACAAATACCAACGTTGATCGATTCCAATCCCTGTTCCTGCGTTTTATTCATGCTGCACTGTCTGGCTAATCCCTGTTCACCCGACCGTCGCGCCTCAGGCGAAACCGTCGTTCTTGATCATGCGTTTGATATTGCGAATGGCCTGTCGCGTGCGGTGCTCGTTTTCTATCAGGCCGAAGCGCACATAATCTTCACCGTTCTCGCCAAACCCGACACCCGGCGACACCGCCACCTTGGCATCCACCAACAGCTTTTTGCCAAACTCGAGTGAACCCATTTCCCGGTAGAACTCGGGGATGCGCGCCCACACGAACATGGTCGCCTTGGGCGGCGTGACCGGCCAGCCAGCGGCATTCAGGCCGCTGCATAATACGTCGCGGCGCGAGCGGTACATGTCCCGGATCTCGTCCACACAGCTCTGGTCACCTTCCAGGGCCGCAATCGCCGCTACCTGGATGGGTGTGAACATGCCGTAGTCCAGGTAAGACTTCATGCGCGCCAGGGCGCCAATCAACACACTGTTGCCACAACAGAACCCGACTCGCCAGCCGGGCATGTTGTAGCTTTTGGACATACTGAAAAACTCAACGGCAACATCGCGCGCACCCTCCACCTGCAAAATAGAGGGTGCCTGATATCCGTCGTAGCAAAGATCGGCGTAAGCCAGATCCTGGATGACCCAGATGGAATGTTCACGCGCGATCGCGATGACGCGCTCATAAAACTCAAGCTCTACGCAGTGCGCAGTCGGGTTGGAGGGGAAGTTCAACACCAGCATCTTGGGGCGCGGCCAGCTGTTGTGGATGGCCTTTTCCATTTCAGCGAAGAACTCGTCCTCGTTGTCACCCATGGGCACATGGCGGATGTCGGCGCCGGAAATCACGAAACCGTAGGGATGTATCGGGTAGGAGGGGTTGGGCACCAGAATCGCATCGCCCGGGCCAGTGGTCGCCAGCGCCAGATGAGCCAGACCTTCCTTGGATCCCAGGGTGACGATCGCCTCGGTTTGAGGATCCAGGGTTACATCGTAGCGCCGCTGGTACCAGTCGCAGATAGCTTTGCGCAGGCGCGGAATGCCTTTCGACTGGGAGTAACGGTGCGTGTCACCGCGGCGCGCGGTTTCCACGAGCTTGTCGACGATATGCTCTGGCGTGGGCTGATCCGGGTTGCCCATGCCAAAATCAATGACGTCTTCGCCTGCCGCACGGGCCTGCTGCTTGAGATCGCCAATGATATTGAAAACGTACGGCGGCAGCCGTTCGATACGCCTGAATTGATCGTCCACGATACACCGACCCCGGCCCGAGGGAGGCCCTGTTCAAAAAGGGCCAAACAGTACTGAGTCAGCCCATGGGTGTCAACGCGATGCGCCGGGCAGGGGCATTATTGACGCTATTGCTCCGCGTCGACTACAGGCCCAGTTTGGCAATCAGGTCGCTGGCGGGCAGGTAGCCAGGCAGCAGCTGGCCTGTGGCCGTGACGATGGCGGGGGTACCCGTTACGCCGAGATTCTGGCCCAGTTCAAACTGGCTTGCGACCGGGTTGGGCTGGCAGCTCTGTGCCTTCACGAACTGTTTCGCCTTGAGTTTCGTCAGTGCGCCCTGTGAATCATCGGAGCACCACGCGGTGACCAGTTGCTGGTAGCCTGGAGAGCCGATTCCAGCCCGGGGGTAGGCCAGGTAGCGAACTTCAACGCCCTGCCGGTTCAACTCCGCCACTTCCAGATGCAGTTTCTGGCAGTAGAAGCAGGTGATGTCGGTAAACACGTTGATGTAGCCGCGCGTTTCGCCTTCAGCGGCAAATACGATCATGTCCTTCTTGTCGACGGCGGCGAGCATGCGCAGCCGTTCCTTGTCACGGCGCTGTTCAGTCAGGTTGACGTAACCCTGCTCTCCTGCCTCATACAGATCACCGAACAGGAAATAACTGCCGTCGGCGTTGCTGTACACCGTCGACATGCGCGGACCGCTGCGAAATTCCACGGCGTAGATGCCCGGCAATTCGCTACTTTCCACGTTAACCACCTCGGCGCCCAGCAGCGGGCCCAATGTTGAACGCACCTTGTCGACGATGGCCTTGTCCACCGGCTCCGCTGCCGACACCGACAGGCCAGAGGCCATTAGCGCCACAAATGCGCAGGCCGGTAGTACTGCTTTCAGTACGTTGGGTACTTTCAGAATCATTTGCTGTCCTCTAGGCAGGGTGGTTGCACAATCGCCGGTTAGTGAAGGCGAATACTAGCATTATTCGTTGTTGGAACGGTACGGCGCCACATAGTTCCTCGGCGGCCCAAAGCGCTGTCATCCGCTTTGCAGCGAGCCGCCCCGCGAGCGGCAACCGCGCTGCACTAGCCGCGAGGATGGTGCTCAGCGTGCAGCTCCTGCATGCGCTGCTGGGCCACGTGTGTGTAAATCTGCGTGGTCGTAAGATCACTGTGCCCTAACAGCATTTGCACAACGCGAAGGTCGGCTCCGTGGTTGAGAAGGTGCGTCGCGAAGGCATGGCGCAGCGTATGCGGCGACAATGGCTGTTTGATTTCCGCGCGCTGCGCATAGAGTTTGATGCGATGCCAGAAAGTCTGCCGCGTCATCTGGGTGCCGCGGCGACTGGGGAACACTACCTCTGAAGGCCTGCCGTGCAGCAACTCGCCGCGTGCATCGCCAAGATAGCGCTGCAGCCAGTCCATCGCCTCCTCCCCCATCGGCACCAGGCGTTCCTTACTGCCCTTACCGAAGACACGTACCACGCCCTGGTTGAGGCTTATCTGCGAGACCTGCAGGGACACCAGTTCGCTCACGCGCAGACCACAGGCGTACAGCAGTTCCAGCATGGTGCGATCGCGAAATTCCAGCGCCTGCTCGAGGTCGGGGGCCGCCAGGAGCCGTTCCACATCTCGCTCCGAGAGCGACTTTGGCAGCGGCCTGCCAAGGCGCGGGCTGTCCACATCCAGCGTTGGATCGACCGTAATGCGCCCCTCGCGCAACAGGTAGTGATAAAAACCGCGGGCGCAGGACAGGAAGCGCGCGCTGGAGCGGGGCGACTGGCCCTGCTGCAATCGATAGCCCAGATACTGTTGCAGTGACGCACGGCTCGCCTGCAGCAGCGATTGGCCACTGCTGTGCACCTGCCATTCGTGGAATTGACGGAGATCGCGTCGATAGGAGGACAGCGTGTTATCACTAAGCCCCTTTTCCATCCACATGGCATCGATATAGCGCTCGATCTCGGGATGGATGGGCGTGTTTGCGTGTTGCTCTGCCGGCATGTGGCAACATTATCACGCGACTGCATGCGCTAGCAGTGCCAATAATACCGGCGCCGGGCAAACCAGTGTGAGCGCCCCTTACCCGCATGAAAAAAGCAGCAGGCCCTCCGAGCAAGGC
>JAUHYL010000133.1 GCA_030426545.1 Gammaproteobacteria bacterium | reverse complement strand
GGCAACATGTCAGGGCACACGGCATTGATCTCGCTCCAGGAAAGACCAACAAACAGCTATGGCTGAGCCCACTCAACCCCATTGATGTTGAGCGTATCGGTAACAGGCATCCGGGAAGCCGCGGCTGGCAGGGAGAATAGCCAGCAGGCAAGCGCCAAGCGCCGAATTCGACTTGCGCCATAGGGTGTCTTCGCAAGGGGCTTTCCACCATGAACTGCCTGAAAGCCTTGACCCCTAGAGTTGTTTACTCCAGTTCCGCAATAGCCTTTGCCAGAGCGAGTTGTCGGTTGGCCTCTTCCACGTGCAGGTTTTCAACCAGGCGGCCATTGACCACCACGACACCTTTACCCTCGGCCTGCGCTGCCTCGAATCCTGCGATGATTTCGCGCGCCGCGGCGACCTCCTGTTCATCCGGCGCGAATACGGCATTGGCTGCCTCGATCTGCTTCGGGTGGATCAGGCTTTTGCCGTCGAAGCCGAGATCCCTGCCCTGTTCACAGGAACGGCGCAGCAGTTGTTCATCTTCGAGGTCCAGTTGCACCCCGTCGATGATATCCAGGCCGTTGGCCCTGGCTGCATACACGCAAAGGTTGAGCGCTGTAATAAAGCCCAGGCGATCAGGGGTATGCCTGACGCGCGTATCCTTGGACAGGTCAGAGGTACCCATCACCATGCCCTTGAGCCGCGGGTGTGCTTCGGCAATGGCGGCAATATTCAGTATGCAGCGCGGCGTTTCTGCCATCATCCACATATCTACCTCCTCCGGACAACCGGCATTCTCGAAGGCCGTGATGGCTGCAATGAGGTCTTCTGCAGAGTCGATCTTGGGCAGTAAGACCGCATCCGGCGCCTGCTCGAAGGCGCAAATGGCCGCGACATCGTCTGCGCCCCAGTCAGTGTCCAGCGCATTGATACGGACAAACAGTTCACGGGAGCCGTAGCCCCCTTCAGCGAGCGCCGCGCCAATCTGTTCACGTGCGAGCGCCTTGGCATCCGGGGACACAGAGTCCTCCATGTCCAGGATCAGCCCGTCCGCCGGCAGCGAACGGGCCTTGTCCAGTGCCCTGGGATTGGAACCGGGCATGTAAAGCAGCGAGCGGCGTGGACGGATAGTCATGGCTGATAGGACTCCAGTGGTGTTAGGCGAAACGGCGCAAGCATACAGAATGGCCATTACGCTGGGCAAGTAAGAGATTCGGCCCCTCTGTGTTGCGCAACTACTGTCCTGCTGAGTTTTATCCGGGTCGTCGTTCACCCGTCCTATTCCGGTTGTTTTGCAGCAGCCCAGGCTTTAAAATTTGCGGTTTGATTGCTTAAACCATGTGTCCTGTCAAGCGGGTCTACGAATCCCTGCACAACGTCGACACACAATGCTGGAAACTACCATGACAGACCTTTCTTCCGCCGGTGGCCAGGCCCTTGAACAGGCTGGCGCCGCCCTCGCCGCGACAACCGGTATCATCGACACAGCCCTGTCTCATCTAAAGGCGCTCTGCGCGGAAGGCGATCGCATCTCACCGGCAAAGCTGGATAAACACCAGCTTGCGTCTTACGAACTGGCCGTCTCCTGGGCGGAGTGTACCGCCGCGCGTTTCAGTCTCAGTCACGCTGAGCGGTTGCGCGATGTCGGCAGCGATGCGGCGTTTTCCGCCGACCTTGCTGCGCTGTTTACTGCCGAAGCAGTGACCAATACAGCGAGCAGGTTACGCGCCCGTCCGGCTGACTTTGGACTGGAGGAAAGCAGCATGGCGGCGCTGACCCAGAATGCAGCCGGCTTTCTCGCAAACCAGCTTGCCGCGCAGAACCTGGAGCGTATCGGTGAGGAAGTATGCAGGCGTGAGGGGGATCTCGGCCCTGATCTGCTGGATGAACACCACAGCATGATGCGCGACACCTTCCGCCGTTTCGCCGACGATGTCGTAGCGCCACGTGCCGAAGAGATTCATCGCCACGACCTGGATATCCCCGACGAGATTCTCGAACCGTTGAAAGCGATGGGCATGTTTGGCCTGTCTATCCCGGAAAGCTACGGCGGGCTGCAGGAAAATGACGAGGAAGACACGCTCGGCATGATCGTGGTGACCGAAGAATTGTCACGGGCTTCACTGGGTGCGGCAGGCAGCCTGATCACCCGCCCGGAAATTCTGTCCCGTGCATTGCTCAAAGGCGGCACCGAGGAGCAGAAGCAACACTGGCTGCCGCAGCTTGCGGTGGGTGAACCGCTCTGCGCCGTTGCGGTAACCGAACCGAACTATGGTTCGGATGTCGCGAGCGTGCGCCTCAAAGCCACACCGACGGAGGGCGGATGGACGCTCAACGGCGCGAAAACCTGGTGCACCTTCGGCGGCAAGGCTGGCCTACTGCTGGTGCTTGCGCGCACTGATCCGGACATGAGTCTGGGGCATAAAGGTTTGTCCATGTTCCTGGTGGAGAAACCCGCCACGCCCGGGCATGCATTTGAAGTAACGCCGGACACTGGCGGCAAGCTGACCGGGCGCGCCATCGCCACGCTGGGCTACCGCGGCATGCACTCTTTCGAATTGTTCTTTGATGACTTTTTCGTGCCCGCTGACAACATGCTGGGCGGCGTGGATGGCGAAGGTAAAGGCTTTTACTCCGCCATGGCCGGCTTTGCCGGTGGACGAATTCAAACCGCCGCGCGCGCTGTCGGCGTAATGCGCGCCGCTTTCGAGCGGTCTCTCTCCTATTCTGCAGAACGTGTGGTGTTTGGCAGCCCAATCGGTGACTACCAGCTAACGCGCGTGAAGCTTGCTCGCATGGCCGCGATGATCCTGGCTTGTCGCCAGATCACCTACGACGTTGCGGGGCTCATGGATCAGGGAGCCGGCGACATGGAGGCCAGCGCGGCCAAGATTTTTGCCAGTAAAACTGCCGAGTGGTTAACCAGGGAAGCGCTGCAAATCCACGGCGGCATGGGCTACGCAGAAGAAACGCCCGTCAGCCGCTATTTTGTCGATGCGCGTGTGTTGTCCATCTTTGAAGGTGCCGAGGAGACGTTGGCGCTCAAGGTCATCACACGCGCACTGGTAGAGAACGCCGCCTGAGGATCCATCGATGAGCATCACCCTAGCGTTATCCGAGCAAACCGAGCTGGCCGGTGAGGCGCCGCTTAACCTGAGTGCTGCGCGCAGGCCACAGTACGGTCGCTACCTGGATGAACTGGAGCCGGGGCAAGTGTTTGAGCACCCGCGCGGCTTCACCTTTACTACTACCAATATGCTCGATTTCGCCCGCACCTTCATGCAGGCCAACCCACTGTATCTGAACAGTCAGTACTCAAAGGAACACGGTTTTCGCGATCTGCCGGCCAGCCCGCAGATGGTGTTCAACGTGACGCTCAGCCTGGGCGTACAAAACGATTCTGAAAAAGCCATCGCCAACCTCGGGTACTACCAGGTACAGTTTTTGCGCCCGGTCTATCCCGGCGATACGTTGCGTGCCTTCACCAAGGTGCTTGAACGCAAGGATCGCGGCGCCGACAAACCCGGTATCGCGCGAATTCGCACTGTGGGTGTTAACCAGGACAATGACGTTGTGCTGCAGTACGAGCGCAAAATCTTTGTTGGCTGGCGCGGAGATCGTCTGCCCACCACACCTGCCGCACCGGTCAGCACCGACTTTCCCGGCGAAGACGCGCCAACGGTTGAATTACCCCTGACCAACGGCAACGTCGCCCACGGCCTTACCGGGCCCAACACCTATTTCGAAGACTTCAAACCCGGTGACGTGATCGTGCACGCCAACGGCCGTACGATTACCGAAGAGCATATGGCACTCACGTACCTGGTAGGCAACAGCCATCCGCTGCACTTCGATCGCGTTTATTCCAGTGCCTTGTCCGGCAAAATGAGCGGCGAACCTATCGTCTACGGCGGCCTGGTATTTGCCTGGCTTGACGGCCTCGCCAGCCGCGATGTCAGTGAGCAGGCGGTGTGGGAACTGGGCTTTACCGAGGGCTATCACACGCAGCCGGCCTTTGCCGGCGACACCGTGGGTGCTCTTACCCGCATACTG
>JAUHYL010000132.1 GCA_030426545.1 Gammaproteobacteria bacterium | reverse complement strand
CTTCAGTGTACAGGTACCCAGAAAAAGCAGCACCTTTTAGCAGGATGATGGGTATATCGGCCTTTTGAAACGATTCTATCGCTTTCTTTAACCACCGTTGACTGGCGGCTTCACGTGCAACAAGGACCATCGCCGTGGTTTTAAGGAACTGCTGTGCATCCTGTTCGAGTTGATCCCATAGGCCGGTCGTCCCCGCGTTCTGATACAGCAGCGGAAATAGCGAACGTGCCGCACCCGGTCCGTCTTGCAAGCTATTGAGTGCCAGTACGACGCTGCCCGTGTCCTGGTCGGTATTGGCATCGTTCTCTAGATCTCTGCAGAAACGCAGTAGCTCTAAATAGTTTCGCCTTTTATCTGCTAGCTGTGAGGGGCCGGAGCTCATGCGCGAATGCTACACGCCCTCAACCCGTTGTGCGAGCTACCGGTTGAAGCTGGTGATCCGATAATCGTTCTCGGCGTTGAAGCGAAGGGCGAGATCGCCTCGACGTTTTGACGATTTGATACTTCATTTCTTTGAGGCCATTGCATATGCTCGTCAGTCAACACCCGTCGCCAGCACCCGCTCACCCGGCCAGGTGTCAGCTACCAAAGCACCGTCCAGTATCACCGGCGTCCCATTTACCAGCACGGCATGTAAACCAACTGCTTCCTGATAAGGTTTTTGGTAAGTGGCCCGGTCAATAACGGTGTCGGGGTTGAATACGGTGATGTCTGCGTCCATGCCCGCTTGTAGGCGGCCCTTTCGCTTAAAGGCTGGCGCGGCTTTCTCCAGCCGGCGCGCTGGCAGTAGCGTCATTTTTTCCAGTGCGGTCATCAGGTCAATCACGTCTCGCTCGCGCGCGTAGCGCCCGAGAATGCGGGTGAAGGCGCCATTGTGAGGGGCCACGTTTTTATCGCGATCCTGCATGGCGATCAGGTCACTCACGATGATCACCCCCGGTTCGGCAATGGCGCGGCGGGTCCATTCTTCCTTCAGGTAGTGGTGGATGACGGTGCCTCGAGGGTTATCTTCGCGGTAGTGGTCGAAGCTTTCGCGGGTCAGGCGCTCGCCCGTGGCGGCCCACTCCACGTCTTCGTAGCTGATCGCAAACACGGTTTGCCAGTCTCGCCCGAAAACCGCTGAGGAAATGGGTGCTGAACCTGCGTTGTAGGGCAGCACTTCTGTGGTCACGTCGACGCCTCGTTGCCTGGCTTCGCGGATCTCGTCCAGAAACAACGCTGTGTTGCGCATTGCGTTATGGCTGATATGGCAAATGTGCACGCTGGCGCCAGTGTCTTCCGCAAGGGCCAGGGCTTCACGCAGCCCGGCCGGGTCGCCGTTGACGCCGCGCCTTACGTGCACAAATATCGTCACGTCTCGCATTGCCGCCAGCTCGAAAATTGCGCGCAACTCGCGCGCGTCAATTGCCTCACTGGCGTAGTCCAGTGGCAGGCCTATGCCCAGTGCACCGGCATCGATTCCGGCGATGAGCATGCGCCGCATGGCGGTCAGGTCGTCTTCCGTGGCGGCGGCCTGGAAGGTGTCTGCCAGCGCGACGTCGGGTCCGGAGATCAGGAAACGCAGGGCATTGAACCACCCGCTCACTGTTGAGGGCCAGGGGGTTGCGGTGGCGTCTGCCATTGCGATACCGCTCTTGTGCAACATGCGAATATTGAGGTAGCCCACCGATGCGCCAAAGTTGATCAGAGGGGTGTCACTAATTTGCTCGGCATAGTCTGTCACCGGGTAGGCGCCTGCTTCCAGTTCCAGTGCCGTGGTCACGCCGTCAAACAACTGGTAGTACTGGCCCAGTTCCGTGGGCGAATGCGTGTGCAGGTCTATAAAACCCGGTGCAACCACCATGCCGCTGGCATCAATTTCATGCGCGCCTTGCAGCCGCTCTTCAGAAATTGCCTCGATGGTTCGGCCGCTAATGCCCACATTGCGTATGGCGTCCAGGCCTGTTTCTGGGTCCATCACCCGGCCATTCGAAATTACCACGTCGTATGATGCAGCCACGGCTGTGGTGGTCATCAGGAACAGCAGAGCCAGGGTTAGCTGTCGCATTGTTATTCTTCTCGCGTTGGAGTATCCGCAGTATATATTATCGTTGTTGCCCCTTGTTCAGTGAATGACCGATCCGCCGCACCATGCTTGTTGTAGCGGTAGCTGTGGGTGGGTCCTGATTGTTTTTGACGTTCCGGTTGGGGAGGTGTCTGTGTAGGCTGTTCAATTACTGAGCAGGGGAGTAGCATGGCAGCCATAGCATTCGATCCGTTGGAATATGCCCGCGCGTTGGAATCGTCAGGAGTTCCTCGAGAGCAGGCGGAGGTGCATGCCAAAGCCATGACGCAAGTATTCGTTCACAACATGGACGCCCTTGTTACCCGGGATTACCTGGACACGCGATTTTCCGAGTTTGAGACGCGGCTAGAGGCCAGGCTCAACGCGAGAATGGACAAGGGTTTCACGCGGGTAGACGCTCGATTCGCAGAGATCGAGCGCCTGTTCGCGGAGATGGAATCCAGAACCGAGCACAGATTCGCGGAGACGGATGCGAAGATGGAGCGCCTGTTTGCTGAGACCGATGCGAAGATGGAAAGTCGGTTCTCTGAGATGGACTTGAAGATGGATAGTCGGTTCTCTGAGATGGACTTGAAGATGGATAGTCGGTTCTCTGAGATGGATTCGAGGATGGATGGTCGGTTCTCTGAGATGGATTCGAAGATGGAGCGTCGGTTCGCCGAGACGGATGCGAAAACAGAGGCGCGATTTGCCTCCATCGATGTTCGCTTCGCCCGTATCAATGTTTTACTGGGGGTTATTCTGGTCGCGGTGGCAATCCCCATGCTGCAGACCATTTTTAATTGGGTTTCCTGAAGCGGGTTGCCTATCCGCGGCCCAACGCTCTGTTCTTCAGCGTTATAGCGCTCCTGTTCCCTGTTTTCCTTAACCGAAGTCATGCTGTCCTAAGCCTGTCTATGTCAAAATAACGGCAGCTATACGGAGTGACGATGATGGCCAACGAACAACAACACGAATACTGGAACGGTGAGGCTGGCGCGCGGTGGGCGGCTGAAGATGACACTATGGCGGCGCTGCTGGGGCCTGTTGCGCAGGAACTGTTGGATTATCTGCAGCCTGAAGCCGGCATTCATGCGCTGGACATCGGTTGCGGAGGGGGTAGCCAGAGCGCGCTGCTCGCCCAGCACATAGGAGAAGGCGGTGAGGTGCTGGGTGTGGATATTTCGGCGCCCATGCTGGATATCGCGCGGCGCAGAGGTCAGCCGGCTGGCGCGGCGGCCTTGTCCTTTCTGGAAGCGGATGCTGCAACCTATCCTTTCAGTGCGGCGAGTTTCGACCTTCTTTTCTCTCGCTTCGGCGTTATGTTCTTTGACGACCCGATTGCCGCGTTCAACAACATGCGTAGAGCGCTGAAGCCGAGTGGCCGACTTGGCTTTTGCTGCTGGCGGGCCATGAAGGATAATCAATGGACGTTGCTGCCGGTGCAGGCGGCGCTGCGCCACGTGCCTGCACCAGAGTCACCAGACCCGCACGCGCCTGGGCCGTTTGCTCTGGCTGATCCTCGGCATCTTGAATCGATACTGTCCGTCAGCGGATTCAGCGACATAGACATTGCTTCGCGGGATGTGCAGCTCGCCTTCGGCTCCGGCGGAGAACTGCGAACTGCGGTTGCAGAGTTGATGGCTTTGGGTCCTGTATCGCGTCTACTGGCGGATCAGCCGCCCGAAATCCTGGAGCGGGTAGTGGACGACGCAGTGCCGCTGCTGGAGCCCCATTATCGTGATGGCAAATTGATGCTTTCTGGTGCGGTGTGGTTTGTTACGGGGCTCGCAGGTTCCTAGCGCTGGCTGGCGGTTTCCGCGCTAAGTCCAGTAGCGCAAAGTGGTGGTCAGCGTCGGTCGCGCCGCCATGCCCAGGGCGGAGTGGGGTTATGCTCCTGCCACAGACCGCGTTCGTTGCGCCTGGCGCTGAACTCTGCCAGCGCCAAGGGTACGTTGAACGTGGCATAGTCGCGGTACCACCAGGCGTAACCTGCATCTACCAGCTGCAGGTTCACGCTTTTTCCGTCCGCATACACAGTCGCAACCAGCCTGCCGT
>JAUHYL010000072.1 GCA_030426545.1 Gammaproteobacteria bacterium | reverse complement strand
GGGCCCACCGGTGATGGCACCGCTGGAGGTCAAGATCACCGGGCCCGAGTTGGAAACGCTACAGGCGCTGGGTGAGCAATTCCGACAGCGCTTCGAGGCGATACCACAGATCACGCATACCAGCGCAGACCTGATTGGCGGTGCACCAAAGCTGCGCGTCGCGCTGGATGAAAACCGCCTGCGCCTCGCTGGCCTGCAACTCAGCGATGTCGCGCTAGCCCTCAATGACAGCCTGCAGGGCCGCGTTGGCGGTGAGGTGCTGGAAGGCACCGAACGCCTGCCCGTGCGGGTTCGTCTCAATGAAGCACAGTGGGGTGCCGCCGACAGTATTGCCAACATTCACATCCCGTTACCGGCCCAAACCCTGGCGCCGTCATCGGCAACCGCGTCCGGGCCGGCACGGGTCGATTCAGACATTGCCGCAACCAGTATCACCGCCGTGCCCCTCGACGTCCTCGGCGCGCCCGCCCTGACACCCTCCAGGAGCCCGATTTCGCGCCTGGATGGTCGCCGGGTGAACACCGTGAAAGGGTACCTGGTACGCGGGGTACTCCCCGAAGAAGCTCTGAAGCTACTGCAGCAAGACCTGCAGGCACACCCGATTCCCATGCCCGATGGCTATACCCTCAGCTACGGTGGCAGCACCGACGAGCGCGCCGGGGTCGTCGATAAAATCATGGCCCCGATGGGCCTGATTGCCGCTGCCCTGATGGCGACCATCGTGCTGACCTTTAACTCGTGGCGGCTATCGGCCATCGCGCTGCTGGTGTGCTTCTGCTCTTTGGGGCTGTCGCTGTTTTCCCTGGAAGTTTTCCGCTACCCCTTCGGTATTCAGGCCCTGATCGGCGTCATCGGCTCTATCGGTGTTTCGATCAATGCAGCGATCATTATCATCACGGCACTGCAGGCAAACGCCGCGGCCGCGCGCGGCGAGTTGCGGCCGATTCGCGACGTGGTGATGGACTCAAGCCGCCATATCATTTCAACCACCGTCACCACGTTTGGCGGATTCCTGCCGCTGATCCTGGAAGGCAGCGAATTCTGGCCACCCTTTGCGATGGCCATTGCCGGCGGCGTGTTGCTCTCGACGATTATTTCCTTTTTTCTGGTACCTCCCATGTTTCTGCTAGCGGTTCGTCTCGGCGGCAGCTCTCTCGCTGCCAGCGCTGCCGATCTGAACGGTGACGTAAAGCCTCCGTCAGAGCAGGCCAAAGAACCGGCCTGGAGCCCTGATCATGCCGCGTAATGAACCGCAGCAAGGTTCGAAACCCTACCATCACGGCGATCTGCGCAATGCGCTGATTGTCGCCGCGGCAGAATTGATAGAGGAAACCGGCGCCGACCACTTTGCCATGGTCGATGCAGCGCGGCGTGCCGGCGTCAGTACGGCAGCGCCCTATCGACACTTCCGTGACCGCGAAGACCTGCTGTTTTCAGTGGGCGAACTGGGCTTCTATGCGCTGGACGCTGAACTGGAGCGCATCCGCGACCAGAACAAGCGCGGCAGTATCGACACCCTGATTGCGATGGGCCAGAGCTACATTCGCTGCGTCACGTCCATGCCGGCATTCTTCACACTGATGTGGGGAGAGCAGGGCATGGTGCGCGGTGAGGAAAATGTGCAGGAAAAAATCGAGGAGCGCGCAAGGGGGTTCTGGATGCTGGTGGAGCAGGTAGCGGCCTGGTGCGAGCGAGAAGGGGTCGATGAGCCCGCAGCGCTGGAAATCAGCATGAACCTGTGGTCAATCTGCATGGGACTGTGCCACCTGCATTTCAACCGGCAAATCGAACGCTTCGCGCCGGGGCTAAATCCCTACGATATGCTGAGCAGTAGCGCCCGCGCCTACCTCGGCGGGCTGGCCGTGGCAAAACACTGACCGGCAATGCCAGATTTTGCATTCTGATACGCCGGTTCCTATGATGCGGGTTGCGCACAGGGCGCGCGCTGAGAAAACGTAGCGCTGACAACGAGCCGGCCGCTGTCTCTGTTTCGACTTTCCGCTGCGCGCTCACACAGGCAGGATTGAACACGCATGTCCCAGTTTCCACTCAACTCGCTGCCACCTGACAGCTCTGCCCTTCGCGCCCGCGTGCGCGAATTTGTCGCGGCCAACCTGCCCGCTGGTTGGCGCCGCAATTCAGACTTCATGTCCGGCTACGATGCGGACTTCTCGGCGAAGCTGGGGGCACAGGGCTGGATAGGCATGACATGGCCCAGGCAATACGGCGGCGGTGAACACAGCTATCTGGAGCGCTACGTGGTGACCGAGGAATTGCTGGCCGCCGGTGCCCCGATCAGCGCACACTGGTTCGCCGACAGACAGACCGGGCCGCTGCTGCTGCACTTTGGCAGCGAGATCCAGCGCGAACGCTATCTACCGTCCATCTGTCGCGGTGAGTGTTTTTTCTCCATTGGAATGAGCGAACCCGACAGCGGATCCGACCTCGCATCAATCCGCACCAGTGCCAGAGCGGTAGACGGCGGCTGGTTAGTTAACGGCTCCAAGTTGTGGACCAGTTTCGCCCATCTTAATCAGCATATGGTTACCCTGGTGCGAACCGCACCGCCGTCAGATAAACGCCATGAGGGAATGTCCCAGCTCATCATCGATCTCAACGGCGACGGCGTCGAGGTGAACCCGATCACGAACATGGCCGGCCGCGCCGAATTCAATGAAGTGGTTTTTACCGACGCCTTCGTGCCGCGTGAAAACCTGGTAGGCATTGAGGGCGAGGGTTGGCAGCAGGTGACCTCGGAGCTTGCCCACGAACGCTCCGGCCCGGAGCGGTTTCTGTCTACCTTCAGGGTGTATGTTGAGCTGATCCGCCTGCTTGGCCGCACGCCGGCGCAACACCAGGCCGCGGCAGTGGGACGCATCACTGCGCAGCTCATGACCTTGAGACGCCTGTCGATCTCAGTGGCAGGCATGCTTGAAGCCGGCCAAACGCCAAACCTCGAGGCGGCACTGGTAAAGGAACTGGGCAATAACTTCGAAAAAGCGCTGCTGGAAATGACACGCCAGGCAGTGCCGGAACAGGGTGATCGCGGCGCGTACGAGGCCGCCTACATCGAATCACTGTTGCTTTCGCCCTCCATTACACTGCGCGGCGGCACCCGGGAAGTGCTTCGCGGAGTGATCGCTCGCGGGCTGGGGCTGCGTTGATGTCTACCGTTACCGTCAATGACACGCTGCTACTGGCCAATGACACACTACTGCTGGATAGTGCCGACCGGCTGTTCGGCGACCACTGCGATCAATCAACCCTGGACCAGGCGGCCGCCGGGCACTTCCCGGAAGCGCTGTGGCAGGCCATTGTCACTAACGGATTCCACCAGGTGGCCCGGCAGGACAGCGGCGTGGCGCTGAGCGATGCCTTCCATCTGATACGCGTCGCGGCGCAGCGCGGTGTGCCGCTACCGCTCGCTGAGGCTTTACTGGCAGCGCGCTGGCTCGATAGCGACGGCGATGAATTCCTCGCGATAGGCGCCGTTGGCACAGACGGCAGGGCCACTCTCCCGTGGGGACAACGCGCCGCCAGCTGCCTGGCGCTAACCGCGCAGCATACGCTGTGCAGGCTGGATACAACGGCAGGGTCACAGACGAAAAATCTGGCGGGCGAGCCCTGCCTGATCGTGGACGCCGCGCAACAGGCTGCGCTCACAACCGACGACAACCCGCTGCTGATGCTGGCCCTGGCGAAGGCTGCCTGCACCGCCGGCGCGCTGGAAAAAACACTGGCACTGTCGCTGCGCTATGTGCAGGAGCGACACCAGTTTGGCCGCCCTATCGCCTCCTTTCAGGCGATTCAGCACGCGCTTGCGGTGATGGCCGCCGAGGTGGCCGCGGCCCGCCAGGCCACCGATGCAGCCATCGCCATGCTGGCGCAGCCACGTCTCGAGTTCGAAATCGCCGCCGCGAGAATTCGCTGCGCCCAGGCCAGCACACTGGTCGCTGAAGCGGCACACCAGGTACATGGCGCCATTGGGTTTACACAGGAACATGCACTGCAGCACTTCACCCGTCGACTCTGGGCCTGGCGGGATGACTACGGCAGTGAAAACTACTGGCAGCAAGTGCTGGGCAGACACCTGTGCGAACTCGGCGCCACTGACGCAGACAACATCTGGGATTTTATCGCCACTCGCTATTAATGCAGTGGCTCAGCCGTTTCCTTGAGTGCGGTTAGTACGCAGCGCTTTCGTGCCCCTGTCTCGTCGCTGATCCACATCCGTCTCACTCGGCGGCTCCGGGACCGCGGAGACCAGAGCGCCACTCAGCGACCGCAGAATTTTCCCTCGCGACGTTCGGCTACCGCGAGAATCCCCTCGGCGGCATCACTGGTCTTGCGCAGCCACTTCTGCTCGGCAAGCTCGCGCTCGGTGGCCGCAACAATGGCATCAACCAGGCCCTCACGCAGGGTTTCACGCACCGACACAACGGCCAGCGGTGCGTTGGCGGCAATTTCCGCGGCCAACTGCAGCGCCCTCTCCCGTATCGATGCGGCGTCTGTCAGCACATCGACAAGACCAACGCGCAGCGCCTCCTCGCCTCCTATGCGCCGCCCGGTTAACAGCATCAGGTTTGCCATCTGCTGGCCAACGAGGCGCGGCAGCGTTGCCGAGATGCCGAAGCCCTGGTGAATGCCCAGTTTGACAAAGTTGGCGGAAAAGCGGGACTCCAGGCTGGCAACACGGAAGTCCGCGGCCAGCGCCAGGCCCAGGCCGCCGCCTATGGCTGAACCCTGCACAGCGGCAACCAGGGGCAGTTTTGCGGCGAACAGGCGTGCGGCGTTGTGATACAGCTTGCGCGCGGTGTGCTCGAAGGCATCCTCGCCAAACCCGTCGTCCCCGTCATCATCAGCACCGCCGAAGTTGGCGCCGGCGCAGAAATGTCGCCCCTGCGAGCAGAGTACGATGGCACGACAGTCATCGCCCTGGGCAAACGCCTCACAGGCGTCGGCAATCTGCCCGATCAGTTCATGGTCAAAAAAATTGGCCGGAGGACGCTGGATTTCGATGACGCCGACATGGCCGTTCAGGGTGACCCCGATCTCGGTGAAGTTGCCTGACACTGGTTTCGCTCCTGGGGATACTGGTGGCATGATCCTAACAACAAGAGGGCGGGAATCAAGGCAGGCCTGGCCGGCCGGCGCAGGCAGCCCCCGGGCAGCGTCAACTTGCACGAAATCGGGGCAGCCCCGGGGCCTGGATCAATCTATGTCATGTGACGGTATAATTACCCTGCGCGTTGACGCTCCACAAACCCATGAGTATCATGCGCCCTCCTGAAATTCGGGACGGTCGTCAGCGCTGAAGAGTCAAGCTGTCGGGGTATAGCGCAGTCTGGTAGCGCGCCTGCTTTGGGAGCAGGATGTCGGGAGTTCGAATCTCTCTACCCCGACCACTTTTCCATCGCGAATGTCCTTGCGGGGCAGTCGCTACTTCCCGTCAGGAATAACCACAACGTGCATAGCGTTAACAACGTTTATCACAGCAGTACAATGGTGGCCGTAGCTCATCAGGTAGAGCACCGGATTGTGGCTCCGGAGGTGGGGGGTTCGAGACCCCTCGGCCACCCCACTTCTTCACCGATCCACGGGGGTATAGCTCAGTCGGATAGAGCAACGGCCTTCTAAGCCGTGGGTCGAGGGTTCGAATCCTTCTACCCCCGCCAAATCACGGGCACAGCATGTAACAGCGTCCGTTTTTCAACACACCGGTTAGCGGCGGCCCGTTCCGCCCCCAGTATGAGGAAACGACACCATGTCGGCACTGGTTCTCGATGGAAAGGCCCTGGCGGCACAAACCGAAGCACAATTGCTGCAACGCGTCGAACGCCTGAAAGAGAAATCCGGTGGCAAAACCCCCATCCTCGCCACACTGTTGGTCGGCGATGACCCCGCCTCAGCCACCTATGTAAAGATGAAAGGCAACGCCTGCCGCAGGGTCGGCATGGATTCCATGGCGGTGGAACTGCCCTCCTCCACCTCTACTGCCCTGTTGCTCGAAAAAATTGAAGAACTCAACCGCAACCCCGATGTACACGGCATCTTGCTGCAGCACCCGGTGCCTGAGCAGATCGACGAACGCGCCTGCTTTGACGCCATCGCACTGGAAAAGGATGTCGACGGTGTGACCTGCCTCGGTTTTGGCCGCATGGCGATGGGCGAAGCAGCCTACGGCTGTGCCACCCCGCAGGGCATCATGCGTATCCTGGCCCACTACGGCATCGAGATCGAGGGCAAGCACGCGGTGGTGGTGGGTCGCAGCCCGATTCTCGGCAAGCCAATGGCAATGATGCTGCTGCAACAAAACGCCACGGTGACCATCTGTCATTCGCGCACACGCGAGCTGCCTTCCATCGTCGCCCAGGCCGACATTCTCGTCGGCGCAGTCGGCAAACCGGAATTCATTAAGGCAGGCTGGGTCAAGGACGGCGCCGTGGTGGTGGACGCGGGCTACCACCCTGGGGGCGTGGGCGACATCGAACTGGGGCCACTGCAGGAAAGAGCCAGCGCCTACACGCCTGTGCCGGGCGGTGTAGGGCCGATGACCATCAATACCCTGATCATGCAGAGTGTGGAGTCGGGGGAGAAAAGTCTGGGGTGATCCGGGTGGCCATGATTACCCGGTATTCCCACCTGTTGTCCCATTGCCTGGTCAGCCAGCCACACCAGTGATGCTGCAGGTTACGGCATCCGGGTGAAAGGCGTCTCGTTGATCCTGCAAGTATTTCTGACTCGTGGCGGGAGGGCGCATTGGGTTGAAAATGCCTGGCATCGCTTTATCAGTGGCTTCGTTGACGCTGCTCGCCCTGCTTGCCTGGCAATGGACAGATCGGCGGGCCGATCAAGCCATCTGGCATCAACTCATTGCGCAGAGTGGGCAACCCAAACCCGTATTTGACTACACGATGACACAGGGCCTGCCGGACCCTGCCCAACGCTATTTTCGTTATATGATCAGGGAGGGCACGCCACTGGTCACGGCTGTCGAGATCGAGATGAAGGGCGAGCTTGGCCTCGGTACAGCAACCAATCCAACGTACCGTGACATGCGCGCGCAGCAATTACTCAGCCCGCCGTATGGCCTCGTGTGGGATGTGAAAGCGGGCGCACTCCGTGGCTCTGACGTGGTGACCCCAGAAACCTCGTGGACAAGATTCTGGTTATATAACGTGATTCCTGTCGTGCGTGTTGGCGGCGCAGTAGATCATCACCGATCGGCATTCGGGCGGGTCATCGCTGAAGCCGCACTGTGGGTACCGGCAAGCCTGCTGCCCTCGAGTTTGGTGAGATGGGAAGAGGTGGACCAGACAACTGCCAGGGCGATCGTTACCTTTGCAGGGTTTGAGCAAGCGGTAAACATCACCGTTGCCGCAGACGGCAGACCTACACGCGTTGTGATTCCGCGATGGAGCAATGAGAATCCCGAGAAGGTGTTCCGCGAGCAACCCTTCGGGGGTGAGTTATCAGACTTCAAGGCGTTCGGAGGCTATACGCTTCCCACTAGAGTTACCGGGGGAAACCAGTTTGGCACACAGGATTACTTCCCCTTTTATCGCGTATCGGTTCTGGATGTTCGCTTTCCGACAATCGAGGAGCACCAACGTTGATTGCAATGCTTCTAATCCAGGTGGTTCTTCCACTGGGGCTGATAGGCTGGCTTGCGTTCAAACCTGCCGGCAGTAGTTTGCAGTTTGTTGTACAGGTTCTCAGCACGGGCTTTGCCCTGCTTGCCTTGATTCTGGTTCCGCTGTGGATGTTCCTGCCCTACTGGTTGCCATATCTCTATGTGGTGACCTTCGCGGCGGCGGTAGCCAGAAGCGTCCGGCTTTCAGGCTTCAGCTTTGATACACGACTGCCACAAACCGTTGGGGCCTGGTCTGCCACAACGCTGTTATTCCTGCTTGGTGTTTTTTCCGCTTACCTGTCAGCAGAGGCCATAAAGGGTCGGCAACTACCAGATGCGGAGATTGCGGATATCAGAATGCCCTTGGACAAGGGGGTTTTCGTTGTCGCTCACGGTGGCTCCAAAGAATTGATCAATGCTCACTTGATGACCCTGGATCAGTCTGTACCGCGCTTTCAGGCTTACCGCGGACAGTCGTATGCACTAGACCTGTTTGAAATCAGCCGGCTGGGCTTTCGAGCAGATGGGTTACAACCGGAAGATCCCGCACGCTACAAAATATTCGGGCGGACTGTGTTGGCGCCCTGTGATGGGACTGTTGTTGTCAGCCGCAATGATCGACCCGATATGCCCGTACCTGATATGGACCTGGACATTATCGAGGGAAATCATGTTTTGCTCGACTGCGGTGATTTCGAGTTACTGCTGGCCCACTTCCAACAGGGCACAATCACTGTTGCTGCAGGGGATAAGGTGTTGATCGGTGACGCACTTGGGTCAGTGGGCAATTCCGGGAAGACCACAGAACCGCACCTGCATATCAGCGCTCAGAAACCCTCTATCAACGCTCAGCGCTTCTCCGGCGAGCCGATGGCCATCACGATCAAGGGCAAGTTTTACGTTCGCAATGATCGCCTGTAAATTCCTGTGGCAACTCAATTTGAGGGCACCAACGGGAATGGCATTTCACATCGACTGACAAAGGGGCTGCAAAGAGCAATCCGGTAGTCACAATTGAAACACTAAACCTCTGTATATCAGCAACTTACTTCACACAGTCTTTGTTATTCAACATTGAAACCCGAACTCCTGCAGGCTGGACCTTACCTGAAGGTGCTATGCTGAGTTTTAGTCCTCACAGGGAGAATCGTTCATGCACCGCCTCATTGCGCTAACCGTCACGTTAATCGCTCTCTCGGGATGCAAACTCGCCGTGATCGTGGTTGAGGGCGGTGAAGTCCAGAGCACGACCTCAGGCACATGCCAGGTGGCGGTGCCGGGCATCACTGGCTCTGCCTGCATTCATGAAGTAACCGATACTAACTACACCGAGACCTTCACCGCTGTCCCTGAGGCCGGATGGGAGTTTGTCAAATGGAACTCAGGTGGCGACTTCTTCTGTGCAGATTCTACTAACCCGGTCTGCGTCCTGAGCAATGTAGGTACCGCTGGCAATGCCGGTATCGAAGCAATCATTGCTTCAGACAAGGCCTATTACATCATGCCTATCTTCCAGCAAAGGACGTTCTCAACGATAAATGCTGATGGCAAGGAGTGGGCACAAACCGATGTGTTTTGGGGCCTAAATTGGAATGAAGTCGATGCCGTATGCCCCGAATCCACGGGCGGCGTATGCAATGGTGTTCTCAATGGATACGAGGTCACCGGTTGGATCTGGGCGTCAAATTCCGATGTAGAGGCGCTGTACAGCTCCTATGGCATTTCGCCACCCATGAGCCCAGCGAATCAACAGGTGAATGAGTTTGGAAGCCTCTGGGCTCCGGCTTTCTTCGCTGCGGGGTGGGTTTCGTATAACGATGGCTCTCCAGAGATGTTTGAGTGGAGTGGCTCACAGGGTTGGGTAAGAGATTCTGTAGATTCGTCAGACGCCAACTGGGCAGATATTGTTGACTTTATTGACGAATCCATTGGCCTTCCGGATTCGGCGCGCAGCGGCCGCGTTTTGGCCAAGACCTACGCCGCCGGAAGGCTAGGCGCCTGGATATATCGGCCTATTCCATAATACGAACTACGGAAGTACGACCTAATGAATCGAATCATCGTTCTGATGCTATCCATTGCAGTGCTTTCTGGATGCAAATTGGCTGTAGTCGTGGTTGAAGGAGGGGAAGTGCAATCTGTCTCCTCTGGAACGTGCCATCCCATAACCTCTGGAATTAGTGGGCGTGTTTGTATTCACGAAGTTACAAATACTTCCTATACCGAATCGTTCACCGCTGTTCCGGATACCGGCTGGGAATTCGTCAAATGGAATTCGGGAGGAAACTTTTTCTGTGAAGACTCCACCAATCCAACCTGCTCACTGAGTAATGTGGGAACAGCGGGTGTCGCCGCCATCGAAGCGATCATCGCTTCAGAAAACACCTACTACATTATGCCCATCTTCCGCGAGCTCACGATTCCTGTTGCCGACACGGTGGTTGTGGACGGCAAGCAGTGGGCCCAGTTGGATCTGTTCGTGAATCTTTCGTGGAATGAGATTAACGCGGTTTGCCCACAGGCCAACGCCGGGGTTTGTGATGGTGTGCTCAGCCACCTGGCAGGCGACTACAATATGACAGGCTGGACCTGGGCCAACACCGCGGACCTCATCTCGGTGATGGAAAATCACTATGGCGCAGTTGCAACGGGCACCGAGATCTATGCACCGGGGGGACCAGATATCCCGTGGGCAGCGCAATTTCTGTCGGATTTTCGAGCCACCGAAGTCGGCGCTGTGGGTGGATCCGGTTACCAGGAGGTGGCGGGTTGGTTAAGAAACGAAGACCAATTCGGCCAGGGTAAGCATTGGACAGTGCACGACGAAACTTCTGCGGCTGGATCTGATGATTTCGCAAGCTCGGGTGTCAACGCCAAGCACTACCGCACATTTGGTAGAGGCGCGTTCTTTTATCGGGCGCTACCCTGACAGAGCCTGTGATGGTGTTCGGCGTTTGAAATACCTTTCGCGCTCTCACTCTACCGCTCTAGAGCTGTCTTCCAAAAAAAGCGCACATAGCGCTGACAGCGATAGATTGCATCTGGTCATAGGTGAAGAAATGAGAATCACGGCCTTGGCAGGCAAGACTCCTCAAGAATCAGGGGGTAGTTGGGGAAGCACGGCGGTATCGCCCTCGCAGCAAGAAAAAACCCAGTAAGACCAGCACCGGTGTTGAGGGCGCAGGTACAGCAAAGGGTATGTATTCGTATGTTAGCGTTGCGCTGCCGCGCACGTTGACCAGGAGCGGATCATCCATGCCGGAACAGTCCAAACAGCGCCACCTATAAAACGCCAGGTAATGGAGTGGCGTCGTGTAGAAATCATCAACTTCCCAACCAAACGGTGCAAAGTCAGCGATAGAGGGGAAGAAAATATCGGCAACTCCCCCAAAATGTATCCCGGATCGATTCGTTGTAAAGTTACCTGCCTCATCAACCACCCTGTCTCCGGGTTCCAAAGTCAGCACCAGGTCAAGTGGAAACTCGACCGTGCAGGAGGTTATAGCGCACTCAAACTGCGCCAGCCCCGCCTGACTGGTAGCAGATGCGACAACTGAAACGTCAGTTAACGTTCCAAGTGAAGCGTCAAACGGCTCAAAAAAGTACTGCACTCTGTCAGCAGCACTTAGTGATTCAACCTCGTAAGACCCAAGATCATCAAACTCGAAGCTTTGCGTTATCACAGCTGCGTTGGTCTGAACTGAAATCAGAACGAACAGTGAAAGAAAAGATGACAGTGCGTGAACGTTCACCGGAAAAGGCCTCCGTAGTACGAACGCACCCACAATGAATCGCCAGTCGAGGGGTGCCGGTGTTCGTTACTGAAAAGTATAGACCCAATTGTCGAGACACACGGAAATGACGCTAACCAGCTCGGGAAGCGAGGCTCTGAAAATCTGCATTGCGATGAAAAAAGCTTCTTTAACAGTGGTGCAGAGAGATAATTGTAAGTTTGGAAAAGCCGCCCAACCAATACCCTACCCGCCTCAACCGCGCTTCCAGCGCGTACCCTCGCGCGAGTCCTCCAGTATCACGCCCTGTACCGCCAGCTCCTCGCGGATTTCATCGGCTCGGGCGTAATCCTTGTCCAGTTTGGCCTGCTGGCGCGCCTCGATCAGCGCCTCTATCGCCTGGGCAGACAGAGACTCATCTCCCTCATCCCCCTGTAACCACTGCTGAGGGTCCTGCTGCAGAATGCCCAGCAGGTCGCCCGCCGCGAGAATGCGCGCCTTGAGGGCGGGTTTGTCCGCTTCGTCCGCCTTGTGCAGCGCCTTTGCCAGCGCGTGTATCTCGGCGATGGCGATGGGCGTGTTCAGGTCGTCGTTCAGCGCCTGATAGAACGCCTCCCCGGCAAGCTCTACGTCCGCATCCAGTTCGATGTGCTGCACCTCGCGCAGCGTGCCATAGAGGCTGTCCAGGGTGTTGCGCGCCTGTTCGAGCAGCGCGACGGAAAAGTCCAGCGGTGACCGGTAGTGTGCACTGAGCAGCGCGAAACGCAGCACTTCGCCGCGATAGCTGGCCAGTAGGTCACGCACACTGCGCACGTTGCCCAGCGACTTGGACATCTTCTCGCCGTCGATATCAATGTACGCGTTGTGCATCCAGTAGCGCACGTACTCGCCGTCGTGTGCGCAGCGGCTCTGGGCGATTTCGTTCTCATGGTGCGGGAAGATGAGATCGCGGCCGCCGCCGTGGATATCGATGGTGGCGCCGAGATGCTCGTGGATCATGGCCGAGCATTCCAGGTGCCAGCCGGGCCTGCCGCGACCCCAGGGGCTGTCCCAGCCGGGCTCGTCGTCGGCGGCGGGCTTCCACAACACAAAATCCCCGGGATGGCGCTTGTACTCGGCCACTTCGACGCGCGCACCCGCGAGCATGTCGTCCAGCGAGCGGTTGGACAGCTTGCCGTAGTCGGGCATGGACTCCACCGAGAACAGCACATGCCCTTCGGATTCGTAGGCATGCTGCCTGTCGATCAGCGTCTGCGTCAGCGCCAGCATAGGCGCGATGTTCTGTGTGGCGCGCGGCTCCAACGTTGGCGGCAAGGCGTTAAGCTGCGCCATGTCCTCGCGGTACTTCTCGGTAAACTCCTCGGTCACCGTATCGATACTGGTGCCGTCCTGTTTGGCAGCGGCGATAATCTTGTCATCGATGTCGGTAACGTTGCGCGCATAGGTCACCGTGCCGTAATGCGTTTGCAACAGCCGAAACAGAACGTCGAACACCACGACCGGGCGCGCGTTCCCGATGTGAGCGAGGTTGTACACAGTGGGGCCGCAGACATACATGCTGACCGCATCGGGCTGCAATGGCTCGAAAACTTCCTTCTCGCCGCTCATGGTGTTGTACAGCGTCAGACTCATGTTGCTAACTCCCGCCCCAGGTATCGCGCAGGCCAATCGTTTTGTTGAATACCGGCGCCTGCTCACTGTGGTCGTAGCGGTCGGCGACGAAATAGCCCTCGCGCTCAAACTGGAAGTGCTCTTCGGGTTTGGCCGCGGCCAGGGAGGGCTCGATCCAGGCCTCCTTCACCACCTGCAATGAGTCCGGATTGAGGTCTTCCAAAAAATCCTGACCTCCCCTGCCCGGCTGTTCCACGTTAAACAGCCTGTCATAGAGCCGCAGCTCAGCCCGACGCCCCTTTTCGGCCGACACCCACTGGATCACGCCCTTGGGCTTTACGCCGTCCGCGGGATCCTTGCCCACCGTATCGGGCACCACCACGGCGTGCACCTCGGTGGGGTTGCCGTCGGCATCGGTGACCACGTCCCGCGCCTCTATCACATAGGCCCCGCGCAGGCGCACGCGCTTGCCCAGCACCAGCCGTTTGTATTTCTTGTTCGCCTCCGCGCGAAAGTCATCGGCATCGATGTACAACTCGCGCGTGAACGGCACGCCGCGTTCGCCGAGCTCTTCGCGGCTGGGATGGCGCGCAAGGCGCAGCTCCTCCACCTGCCCTTCGGGGTAGTCCGTCAGCACCACCTTCAGGGGGTTGAGCACACACATGCCGCGCGGGGCATGTTCATTGAGATCCTCACGCACGGCGAATTCCAGCATCGCCACGTCCACCACGCCATCTTTACGGGTGGTGCCCACCATCTCGCAGAAGCGGTTGATAGCGGCAGGACGGTAGCCTCGCCTGCGCATACCGGACACCGTGGGCATGCGCGGATCGTCCCAGGACGCGACCAGGGCATCATCTACCAGTTGCTTCAGCTTGCGTTTGCTGGTCACGGTATAGCTGGGATTGAGGCGGCCGAACTCGTACTGTCGCGGACGGCTCTCTACCGGCAGGTGCTCCAGGAACCAGTCGTAGAGCGGCCGGTGATCCTCGAACTCCAGCGTGCACACGGAGTGGGTAATCCCCTCGATGGCGTCCTCCTGGCCGTGCGCAAAATCGTAGGTGGGATAAATCACCCAGTCGGTGCCCGTCTGGTGGTGCGGGATTTTGCGAATGCGGTACAGGATAGGGTCGCGCAGGTTCATGTTCGGCGAGGCCATATCAATTTTTGCACGCAGTACACGCGAGCCCTCATCAAACTCGCCGGCCTTCATCCGGCGCAACAGGTCGAGATTTTCCTCCACGCTGCGCTCGCGGTTGGGCGAGTTCACGCCGGGCTCGGTCAGCGTACCGCGCAGCTGGCGGGCTTCCTCGGCACTCAGGTCGTCGACATAAGCCAGCGACTCGCGAACCAGGTGCTCGGCCCACGCGTACAGTTGCCCAAAGTAGGACGAGGCAAAACGCGGCTCCCCCTCCCAGCGGTAACCCAGCCACAGAATATCTTCCTGTATGGAATCGATGTACTCCTGGCTCTCCTTTTCAGGGTTGGTGTCGTCAAAACGCAGGTTGCAGCGCCCGCCGAACCGCTCGGCGAGACCAAAGTTCACACTGATCGACTTGGCATGGCCGATATGCAGGTAGCCGTTGGGCTCCGGCGGAAACCGGGTGACAACGTCTTTGACGCGCCCCTCGCGCAGATCCTCTTCAACGATGGTCTGCAGGAAGTTGGCGCTGGTTTTACTTTCCATAGTGCTCTTCGGTACCGCTCTGAAAGGGCGCGTATTATAGCGACTGTCACAGCCTGCCGACAGCAACGCAGCCCGAAAGCAGGCATATTTGACAGACAGGGTTGCCTACCCGCTGCGATTGACCGGCAGCGTTAGCTGCGCCGGACCCGGCAGCGGAAACCGGTCGCGCGCTAAGGGATACATCAATGCGCTGCCAATGGTTTTACTGGACGCCAAAAGGCCTTATCATGCCGCCTCGGCCGCATCACCGGGCAACCCGGAACCACACACTACCAACTTTATAAATCTGCAGGGAAAAACCATGGTCACCATCCGCACCACCTTCGGAGAGCTAACGCTGGAACTGGACGCAGAAAAAGCGCCGCAAACCGTCGCCAACTTCATCAGCTATGCAAAAGACGGCTTCTACGACGGCACCATTTTCCACCGCGTAATCGACAATTTCATGATCCAGGGCGGTGGCTTCGACGCCGATATGAACCAGAAGGAAACCGCGGCCCCCATTGAGAACGAGGCTGACAACGGCCTGAAGAACGATTTTGGCACCGTGGCGATGGCCCGCACCATGGATCCGCACTCCGCCACTGCACAATTCTTCATCAACGTAAAGGATAACGACTTCCTGAACCACAGCAGCAAGGATGCGCAGGGTTGGGGCTACGCGGTCTTCGGCAAGGTAACAGCCGGCCAGGACGTCCTCGACAAAATTCGCGCGGTACCCACCACCAGTCGCGGCGGCCACCAGGATGTGCCGGCGGATCCTGTCATCATCGAGTCCATCGAAATCGCCGAAGACTGACCGCCACGCGGCAACAGCGCTTGTCCGCCAGCTATTTTATTTCCGATCTGCACCTCGATCCCGCCCGGCCTGAAATAAGCCGGGCGTTTTACCACTTCCTCTCAAACCTCCACAACAGAGACACGCTGTACATCCTCGGCGACCTGTTCGAATCCTGGGTGGGCGACGACGACGACAGTGAACTGGCCGGCGCCTGCGGTGCTGCCCTGTCGCGTTTTACCGGCACTGGCGCGGCCTGCTACCTGATGCACGGCAACCGGGACTTCCTGGTCGGGCAGGCATTTTGCGCCCGGGCCGGCGTACAACTACTGCCAGACCCCAGCGTTATCGACCTCAATGGTACGCGCACGCTACTGCTGCACGGCGACAGCCTGTGCACCGCAGACACCGCGTACCAAACTTTCCGGCAAAAGGTACGCAGCCCGGCATGGCGCGCCGAGATCAGCGCAAAGAGCCTGGCTGAACGACGCGAACTGGCGCTGCAACTGCGCGAACTGAGTCACGAGGCCAAGAGTAACAAGGCGCAGGACATCGTCGATGTCAGTCCCGGGGCCGTGGCACAGGCCATGCGCGAGCACGCTGTGCGGCACCTGATTCACGGCCACACGCACCGGCCGGGAACGCACACGCTGGCCGAGGGGCAGCGCTGGGTGTTGGGAGACTGGGAATCAGGGGGAACGGGACTTAAAGTAACTTCTGAAGAGTGGACTTTGTTTAATATTCTTTAAATATCATGCTGTTAGGCTGCTTATCTGACCCATAAACGAGAAATAGAAATCCTTGTCACGCGGGAATGCCGCTGTGAAAACGAAACTCGGTGTCCTCGGAGAGTATCAACTCAGCCTCTCGGGCGATCATAGTGGGCAGGCGGGCGGCCACCTCATCGGCGGACCCCAACTGCTCTGCAAGGGCAAGGTAATCCTCAAAGTGGCGAGCCTCGGACTTCAGTAGCGAGCGGTAAAAATCGCCGAGCTCGTCGTCAAGGTGCGGCGCCAGAGCCGCAAACCGCTCACAGGAGCGCGCCTCGATAATCGCCCCTACCAGCAGGGTATCGATCAGTCGTCCCGGTTCGTGGGTACGCACCTGCTTGCGCAGCTCACCCGCGTAGCGGGAAGCACCCAACTGGGGATAGGCCACGCCACGCCGCTGCATAATCGCAATGACCTGTTCAAAGTGGCGCAGTTCCTCCCGCGCCAGGCGCGACAGCTTGTTCAGCAGCCGGTGATGCTCCACGTAGCGGTACATCAGATTCAGCGCAGTAGAGGCGGCCTTTTTTTCACAATTGGCGTGATCCACGAGCAGCAGGCTGGGGTTTTTCAGGGCAGCATCAATCCAGGCCTGCGGCGTCGCACAGCCGAGAAAGTCCAGCAGGTGCTCGAGCGGGTTATTGCTCAACTGCCCTCCTCCTGAAACAGATCCGGCGTGCGCATGTAGCGATCATAGTGCGCCTCCGACAGAATATAGAACTCCTGGTCAATGGCCTCGCGCAGATCCAGGAGCGAGGTTTCGCGGTAGCGCAGATCCACTTCAAAACCGAATTCTCGTGTCAGCTCAATCTGTCCTGCTCCGGCCTTCAGCAGGCTGAAGACCCAGCAGTATTCGTCGTGTGTCGCCACGTAGCGCACCTGCTGCACATCGAGCTGCCACTTCAGCAAGTCGCGATCGGTCACCTTCAGTTTGTTTTTTACGCACTGCGAGAGGAACCCCGACAAACGCCCGTCGATGACGCGTTTCTGTTCGAGGGAATAACTGTTCCAGTCGATTACCTCGTGGCTGAAACGCTTGCAACCACGACACACGCTATCGCCTATTCCGGTGGAACACACTCCGATACAGGGCGTTTTTACCGTGCGATCAAGCATCGAATACCAGACGTCCAGGGGTCTTGAGAACGAGCCCGCGAGTGTATGTTATCACCCCGATGAATGCACGATATCAGGCCCTGATTCGTTTATCTTGATGGGGCCGTGAGCTATACTTCCCAGCCGATTTTCGAACACTTTCGTTTACCGAAACCGCCAGGTTTTCACAGCAGTCGTCAAGCGCGGCCCGCGAACCACTCGCCGGGCAGCCGCCGGACGCCCAAGGAGCAGTACCTTGTTAGACGCCTATCGCGAACACGCGGCCGAGCGAGCCGCCATGAATATTCCCCCCAAGCCGCTGAGTGCCGCACAGGTGGCAGAGTTGATCGAGTTGCTGAAGCAGCCGCCGGCAGGTGAGGAGGAATTCCTGGTCGAGCTACTCAGCACTCGCGTCCCGCCCGGCGTGGACGAAGCCGCCTATGTCAAAGCGGGGTTTCTGTCTGCCATCGTCAGGGGCGAGGCGGAGTCACCGCTGATCGATCGTGCCCACGCGGTCACCCTGCTGGGCAAGATGCTGGGCGGCTACAACATCGAGGCGTTGATTGGTCTGCTGGATGATGCAGAACTGGGCGAGCTGGCCGCCGCGCAATTGAAGCAGACACTGCTGGTTTTCGAAGCATTCCACGACGTGGCAGAGCTGGCGAAACAGGGCAACAAGAACGCTGCAGCCGTGATGCAATCCTGGGCGGACGGCGAGTGGTTCACGGATGTGCCGGCGGTCCCGGAATCTATCAAGGTCGCCGTCTTCAAGGTAACGGGCGAAACCAACACCGACGACCTCTCCCCGGCGCCCGACGCCTGGTCACGCCCTGACATCCCCCTGCATGCCCTGGCCATGTACAAGATGACCCGCGACGGGCTGGAGCCAGAGGAACACGGCGTCACCGGCCCGATGCAGCAAGTTGAAGCCATCAAGGCGAAAGGTCTGCCAGTAGCCTTTGTGGGCGATGTGGTCGGTACGGGCTCTTCGCGCAAGTCCGCCACCAACTCGGTACTGTGGTTTTTCGGCGACGACATCGAAGGCGTGCCGAACAAGCGCGCCGGCGGCATCTGCATTGGCGGCAAGGTCGCGCCCATCTTCTACAACACGATGGAAGATGCGGGTGCCCTGGTGTTCGAAGCGCCGGTCGACACCCTGGGCATGGGCGACATCATTGAAATTCGCCCCTACGACGGCAAAATCCTGTCCGCCTCTGGCGACAACAGTGGCGAGGTGCTGTCCGAGTTTGAACTGAAGTCAGAGGTGTTGCTGGACGAGGTGCGCGCTGGCGGGCGTATCAACCTGATCATTGGCCGCGGTCTCACCGCGCGCGCCCGCGAGGCACTGGGCCTGGGCGAATCCGACCTGTTCCGCAAGCCGGAACAGCCGCAAGAAACGGACAAGGGCTACACCCTGGCACAAAAAATGGTCGGCCAGGCCTGCGGGCTGGACGGGGTGCGTCCCGGCACCTACTGCGAACCGAAAATGACCACTGTTGGCTCGCAGGACACCACCGGGCCGATGACCCGCGACGAGCTCAAGGACCTGGCCTGTCTAGGCTTCTCCGCCGATCTGACCATGCAGTCGTTCTGCCACACGGCTGCTTATCCCAAGCCGGTGGATATCGACACGCAGCACTCGCTGCCCGATTTCATCATGACCCGCGGCGGTGTCTCACTGCGCCCCGGTGACGGCATTATCCACTCCTGGCTGAACCGCATGCTGCTGCCGGACACCGTCGGCACCGGCGGCGATTCTCACACACGCTTCCCGATGGGCATTTCCTTTCCGGCAGGCTCCGGCCTGGTGGCCTTCGCCGCCGCCACTGGCGTGATGCCGCTGGACATGCCGGAGTCGGTACTGGTGCGCTTCAAGGGCGAAATGCAGCCCGGCATTACCCTGCGCGACCTGGTGCATGCCATTCCGTACTACGGCATCAAGCAGGGGCTGCTCACCGTCGAGAAGAAAGGCAAGAAGAATATCTTCTCCGGCCGTGTACTGGAGATCGAGGGGCTGCCCAACCTCACTGTTGAGCAGGCTTTCGAATTGTCAGACGCTTCGGCTGAGCGCTCTGCCGCCGGTTGCACCATCGATTTGTCGGAGGAATCCGTTACCGAATACCTGCGATCCAATATCGTCTTACTGCGCTCCATGATCGCAGAGGGCTACGGCGACGCCCGCACCCTGGAGCGGCGCGCACGTAAAATGGAAGAGTGGCTGGCCAACCCCAGCCTGATGCGCGCGGATGCTGACGCGGAATACGCGGCAGTTATCGAAATTGACCTGGCAGAGGTGACCGAGCCGATTGTCTGCGCCCCCAACGACCCCGATGACGCGCGCCTGTTATCGGATGTGGCGGGTGACCCGGTTGACGAGGTGTTTATCGGTAGCTGCATGACCAACATCGGCCACTTCCGCGCGGCCGGCAAGTTGCTCGACGCCCACAAGGGCACTATCTCAACGCGCATGTGGATAGTGCCGCCCACGCGCATGGATGAGCACCAGCTCATGGAAGAAGGCTACTACAACATCTTTGGTCGCGCCGGTGCGCGCACCGAGATGCCCGGTTGCTCATTGTGCATGGGTAACCAGGCGCGCGTGGCGGCCAATTCGACGGTACTGTCCACCTCTACGCGAAACTTCCCCAATCGCCTTGGCGATGGCGCCAACGTCTACCTGACTTCCGCGGAACTCGCCTCTGTTGGCGCAATTCTGGGCAAAGTGCCCACTCCCGAGGAGTACATGGAATACGCCAGCAAGATCAACTCGATGGCGGACGACATCTACCGATACTTGAACTTCGACCGGGTGATCGAGTTCCAGAAGAAAGCGGAAGAAGGTGCGCGGATAGCCGCGGTTGAGATTACCGAGCTGAGCGCCTGATTCCCTTGCGGAACCGTACCTGTTGCGGTTCCGCCGACCCGCCCCTCAGTCGGCTCAGGCGAAAGCGGTATCGGGCCCGTCATTGCCGCGTCGCCGTTCCGGCCGGAACCGTTTAATCGCGGTCACAAATTCCTGGAGTAGCTCTGCATCAGCACTCCCGCGGTCTTCTCGCGGTGCGTAGGCGAGCGTGGTGTAAAGACGCGTAATTCGCCGCAGTTCCTTCTCGTGCGCCGGCAGGGCCTCGATTGCCCGGCGGGCAAACTGCCCCGCTGTTTCGCCGCGCTGGCGGGTAACACCGATTTCACCCAGCCGGTCACAAAACAGCAGGTAACTTTCATCCAGCGGATCCATGCGCTTCAGGTCGCGGCGACGCAACAGAGAGATTGCCACCGGAATGAACACCAGCGCCCAACTGCCAACGAACACCGTTACATAGACGCGCGTACTGATTTCGCCGAACACATCGTGCAACAGCTCAAACTGACGCTGATTATCAAACCCCACCACCCAGCTCTGCCAGCGATAAGTGAGTGCGTCGTAGCGCAAGCGCAGCAGATTCACCAACGGTATACCCCGATAGCGCAGCGGAGACAGGGGCGAATCCGCCAGGAAGCTGCCCTCCTGGGCCATCGCCTGCTCCAGCCCTCCCTCGATGCGCAGTGGTGACACGGCAGCCGTGGGATCTACCCGCGTCCAGCCCTTGTCGGGCAGCCATACCTCGGCCCAGGCGTGAGCGTCGAACTGGTGCACGATCACGGTTTTGTTGACTGGATTAACTTCTCCACCATGGTAGCCGGCGACTACGCGTGCAGGGAGCCCCGCAGCGCGCATCATCAACACAAACGCATAGGCGTAGTGTTCACAGAAGCCACGCCGGCTTTCGAACAGAAAATGATCCATACCGTCGGACGATGGCAGCACGCCCGGCTGCAGACTGTAGGTGTACTCCTCGGTACGAAACTTGTGCAACACCGCATCCACGAACGCCTGATCAGATTCCGCGGCTGCACGCATCGCAACGGCCAGCTCGCGCGTGCGCTGATCGCCCTGCGGCGGCAGGCGCGTCTCTATTTTACGCCGCCAGGTCGAGAGGTTTTGGTCTACGGTAACGTCAGTCCAACTGCGTACCGAGTACATCAACTCGGCTTCCAACGGTGTGGGTGAAAACAGCCGGTAGTCGGGCGCCTGCATCACGCCAGCGTGACCCGATTTCGCATAATGCAAGCCGTACAGCCAGTTCTGCCGGGTCGGCTCCATGATGATGCTGTAACTGAGCGGCGTGCCCTGCAAATCCATCGGCGGTGGGCGGCGCTCCTGGACGGGGACTTCAAAAGGCGACAGTGCCGACCACGTCGCCTCTTCCAGCCGACTCATCACGAGTCCGCGCCAATAGAGCTTTGAACGCGGCGGTATATCGCCGTCAAATTTAACCCGGAAGGCCACCTCGTCGGACTGGCTGAGCTTTGCTACATCGCCGGGGCGCATGAAGTCACTCATGCCGGTCTTGGCGGCGCTGCTCTTAATGGGGACGGTCCACAGCGGGCCGAAGCGCGGAAACAGGAAAAACAACACCAGCATCAACGGCACCGCCTGCAGCAGCATGATGCCCGCCTGCCGCAAAGGCACCCGGCTGAACTCGTGCTGATCCGGTTGATGCAGGGCCACCAGTGCCGCTGTTACCAGCACAACGTTGAAAAACGTGTACACCGTGATCAGCAAATCCTGACTGAACAAGAACTCGGTGATACACACAAAGTAACCGAGAAAAAGCAGCACGTAAGCGTCTTTGCGGCGCACCAGTTCGACCAGCTTCAACGCAAACGCGGTCAGCAACAAGGCGACCGTCGCCTCCAGGCTGACCAGCGACTTGTAGCTCAGGTAAATACCGCCGAAGCAGCTGACGGTCATGGCCACCTTCACCCAGCGCCCCGGGAAAGACCAGCGACCGCGATACACCAGTGTGCGCCAGATAACGGCAAGCACATACACCGCCAGAACCCACAGCGGCAGGCGTATCGCATGCGGCGCCACCAGGGAAAACATGCAGATAACGATCCACACCAGCGCATTGCGCGGGATGCGCTCCAGCGGCGTCATGAACTGCGCTCCTGTTCGCCGTGCAGCGCAAGCGCGCGCAACACACCCTCGCGGTGACGCTCACCCAGGCCGGGCTCTATCACCACGCCCGGAATCTTCAGGCCGTACTCCTCTCCCCTGCCGTCGAACTCCAGCACCCAATAGCACAGGTGTGAAAGGCGCTGCTCCACGCTGAACCCGGCAAACATATCCCAGTCCAGCCACACGCTGCGCTCGGCATAGGCTGTGTACTGTTTGCTCTGCAGGCCGTGGCCCTTGGCCAGGCCCTTCCAGTGAATGTCGCGTAGCGAATCACCGCGCTGATAATCGCGAATGCCGTAAAAGTCGTCGCTGCCGAGTACCGCAGCGGCAGCTCCGTCGGGGGTATCCGTGGACAGGCCCGGCAGCTCTGCTGAAGGGAGCGGCCGCGGGTACACCAGCGCGTGGAGATCCAGGTCTATCCATGTCCAGCAGCGCAGTAAGCCCAGGGGATACGTGGTTTCCAGCAACAACCGGCCCGGACGGAACCAGCCGCGCTTTTGCACGGGCATGTGCAGGGGAATCGCGACGGCGCTCTCGTCTACCAGATTCACCAGGGCAGCGCTGCTTTCGGGCCAACGCACATGCACTGCGTAATGGTCCCTGCGACCGCCCTTGGATAACAGCAATTCAAACTCGGTTTGTTGCCCTGGAAACGCCGGTCGCGCTCGCACCGCGCGAATCGTGAGGCCCGACATGTTCGCGTAGGTGTGCAATATGGCGAGAATAAA
>JAUHYL010000071.1 GCA_030426545.1 Gammaproteobacteria bacterium | reverse complement strand
GGGGGTAAAGACAGAAGGATAGTGAGACTGTCGGAGTAAAGGTTCGCCAGCGCCGCCAGTGCCCATATACCGATGAGCATGGTGACGAACAGCGGAATCAGCGGATAGTTATTCTCGGTAGACTGAATCAGCCAGATGCCTGCGCCAACGGTAGCCTGCATTATTGTGCTCTGTATACGCAGTTCCCAGTCCGTGCGCCGCATGCGTTCTTCAGACATGTCGTCCAGGCGAGCCAGGTAATATGTCGACATCAATCCCCTGGCAAACAGGAGCAACAGTGCAGGCGCCAGCCAGTACACCACCATCATTACATCTGCGCCTTCGTTGACGAGGAACGGCGCAAAGGTTGCGAAGACCAGCACGCCGGAGAGCACGGTGACCGGTACCACCGTTGTGCGTGCGCGCAATGATTCGCGCAACACAATGGGCTCCAGCGGGTAGTTGATGAACGGCATGTTCTTGGGTCAGGAATCTCTCGGTGGTTGGGTTGTTGGTCGCGCCTAAGGGCGTGGCAGGCCCGGCTCCTATTAGAACCCCGCCGTCATAACATTTCCAGCATCGTGTCAGGCGCGACACTGATTGTACTCTGAGTGAGCAGGCGCTTGACCGTTGCCGGGGGCTGTGACCAAATCGAGTGGAGAATGCGGCGGGCATTAGCCCTGGCTGCGCGTTTCCGTCTTTAACTGATCGTGCTCGGAAGGAGAACAACCCAGTGGCTAATATCGTGATCTGTGCAGACGGCACCTGGAACAGGCCAGAGGAAGACCTTGAAAAGGATCACGCGACCAACGTGCTCAAACTGGCCCGGGCTATCGCGCCGGGCAATGGCGAACTGAAGCAGCACGTTTTTTACGACTGGGGCCTGGGCTCTTACCATAGTGCTTTCAGTGCGGGCGTCACCGGCAGCGGTATACATAAGAATATCCTCGACGGCTACCGGTACATTGTGCAGAACTATTCGGCTGGTGACGCCATTTACCTGTTCGGTTTCAGCCGCGGTGCCTATACGGTTCGGGCGCTCAGTGGGCTGATCAATAACTGCGGAATCGTCAGGCGGCCCGAAGCCCGCCTGATAGCGGGTGCCTGGAATATCTACAAAAGCACCCATGACAAAGATCATCCGGATGGGCCGTGTGCCCGGGAGTTTCGCCGTGATCATGCGCACCGCAGTCGTAAAATCGCCCTGGTGGGTGTCTGGGATACGGTGGGCGCGCTGGGTGTGCCCTTCAGCCTGCTGGGGCTGCTGGACAGGAAGGATGAATTTTACGACACCAAGATGGGCCCCAACGTGGCGGTCGCGCGGCACGCGCTCGCCATTGATGAGCGCCGTGTCGACTTTGAACCGACAGTATGGACGCCGCGCCCGGAAACGGACCTGAAGCAGGTCTGGTTCGCAGGCGTGCACGGCGATATCGGTGGCGCCTGCGAGCCAGACAGGGACAGTGGTGCACTGGTCTCGGATCTGGCGCTGGCATGGATGCTGCGCGAGGCAAAGTCCTGTGGCTTGAAGCTCGAGCGCCATCTCGAGCAGGGCCTGAGCGACGGCACCCTGGCCAGCCTCAGCCGGTCTCGCCGCCATATCTACCGGTTTCGCAGAGCATTGTTGCGAGACCTGCAACCCGAAGCCAAGCCCACACGTATCCATCGCAGCGTTATGCAGCGCTACCAGCGCGACCCGGATTACCGCCCCGACAATCTGGAGCGCCTGTTGGCACCCGCCGGTTGGGATGGCGTGGCGATAGAGGACTGATCGCGGCTTGCCGGCAGGCGTGCCGTGCTGGAGGAATGGGTCGGAAAGTGCTTAGATTCCCCTCACGATAACAACCGGCGGATATTGCCATGTTCACTCTGTTAAGGCGCCTTGCGGGCGTCATTCTAATAACCCTCATTTGCAGCGCAGCAAGCATCGCCGCCGATCTCCCCAAGGATCGCCGCGGGCAGGTGTTGATTTATGGCGCGTATGGATTCACCGGCAAAGGGATCGCGCGGCTGGCTGCGGAGTACGGCATCTCCCCGGTGCTGGCGGGCCGCAATGCCGAGAAACTGGCGGCCTTTGCGACGGAAGTGGGCTATCCCCATGTGGTGTTGAACCTGGATGACCACCAGCGCCTGGTGGAGGTGTTGCGCCATTTTGAGTTGGTCATGCATATCGCCGGGCCTTACACCTACACGGCAGAGCCGATGCTGGATGCGGCGATCGAGGCCGGTACACACTACGTGGACCTCACCGGCGAGAATCACGTGATACAGGCGCAGCTGGATCGCGACGAGGCATTCAAGGCGGCGAATATCATGGTCATGCCGGCCGTCGGTTACGATGTTGTGCCCACGGACTGTCTCAATCTCTATGTCGCGCAACGCGTGGACAATCCCGTCACCCTGACGCTGTTGATGAACGGTGAGTACAAGGCCGTAGAGGGCGCCATGGCCAGCCGCGGCACAATCAAGTCGGGGCTGGAGCTGCTGTCTCGCCCGACATTGATGCGCATTGACGGCGTGATGGTTGAAGTTGATCAGCCCAAGGTCATGGAAAAGACCATAGACGGGCAGGCGCGTACGTTTGTGCAGATTCAGTGGGCCGACATGTTGACCTCGTGGGTCACTACCGGGGTGCCGACCATAGAGGTCTACCAGCAACAGTCTGCGGACATTCCCGGCTGGGTGTTCTGGCTGATCAAGCGCGAGTGGGGCAAGAAGCTGCTGGTCTGGCTGGTGGACAACTATTTTCCCGAAGGTCCGCCGCCTGAGGCACAGGCTGATCGTCAGACACAATTGATAGCGACGGCAACGAATAACCGCGGAGAATCCTTCAGCGCGCAGATGATTACCCCGGAAGCCTATAAGCTGACTTTCCACAGCTCGCTGATCATTGCCCGGCGAATTCTTGACGGCCAGTGGCGAGCCGGTTTCCAGACCCCGGCGGGCATGTATGGTGCCGACCTGGCCCTGGAGATTCCGGGTGTGTCACGCAGCGATCTGGGCAAGTAGATTTATTTGCAGGCCGGCTGTGACGAGTTGCCAACCCGGTGACCGGCGCGTAAACACTCGTCGGTAGCGAAAAGATGAATGATGATGAGGCAGTTGAACGGGTTTCGCGCAAAGTTATTCACGTCGATATGGATGCGTTCTTCGCCAGCGTGGAACAGCGCGACAATCCGGAGCTGCGCGGCAAACCCGTGGCCGTGGGTGGTTCACAGCGACGCGGCGTGGTCGCCGCGGCGAGCTACGAGGCGAGGGAGTTCGGTGTGCGCTCGGCGATGCCCTCTGTCACAGCGGCGCGGCAGTGCCCGGGACTGATTTTTGTGCCGGCCCGTTTCGATGTATACCGCAGCGTATCGCAGCAGATTCGGCAGGTCTTTGCGCATTACAGTGATCTTGTTGAGCCCCTGTCACTCGATGAGGCCTTTCTTGATGTCACTGCCGATAGGCAGGGTCTTGGCAGCGCACAGCGCACGGCGGAAATGATTCGGCGGGATATTCGACAGCAGACAGGCCTGACTGCGAGCGCGGGCGTCAGTTACAACAAGTTCCTGGCCAAGATCGCCTCCGACCAGAACAAGCCTGACGGTATCTTTGTGATACGGCCGGAGCAGGGCGCGGCCTTTGTCGCTGGGCTGCCGGTACGACGCTTCTTTGGTGTCGGGCCGCGCACCGCGGAGCGTATGGCGAAACTGGGCATCCATTCCGGTGCCGAGCTTGCACAGCAAGATCTCGAGTTCCTGCACAGCCACTTCGGCAAATCCGCGCGCTATCTCTTTAATGCCGCGCGCGGTATTGATGAGCGCCCCGTGCGGCCCAACCGCGTGCGGAAGTCCGTCGGCCGGGAGCGTACTTATGGCGAGGATTTAACGGCAGAGGCTGAGCTTGGCGCCGCACTCGATGAAATCATCGCCAGCGTCTGGCAGCGCATCGAGGATAACGGTGTGCGTGGCCGCACAGTGACGCTCAAACTCAAGTATGCAAATTTTCGCCAGATCACGCGCAGTCACTCGCTGCCGGAACTGGTTGGCGACCGGGAGGCGTTTGCCCGAACGGCGCACAGCTTGCTGCAGACAGTGCTGCCGGCAGAGCTCGGCGTGCGCCTGCTGGGCCTGAGCCTTTCCGGGCTTGCGCCTGCGTCGGCGGCGGCAACGCCCGTTTCAAGCGCGCCCTTTTCAGTGCAGGAGCAGCGATCATTTGATTTCTGATGACCGATGCTGCCGCGGGATGATCCCTGTTTGACCGATGTCCCGGGTGGTTCTACTATCCTGTGATGAAAATAAAAACTTCCCTGATTGTTCCTGGTGCTGTTCTCTTCCTTGCGGTTGGCTGTTCGGATGGCAGCGATTCCTACAGTGTCAGCGGGCCCAGCTTCCCCGCAGTGGCGGCGCCCCCGCTGGATTGTGATCCACTGACGCCCAGCTATTGCGGCTTCCCCTACCCGAATAACTACTGGACCGAGCCGGATGCGTCCACGGTCACCGGTATGCGCCTCGCGTTGCCGGGGGTCATCATGCCCACCAACCTCGAAGGGTTGCGCTCCGATCCCACGGCCTTCAATGAGATGGACGGCTTTTCCCCGGGCATCGCCGCCATGACCCACTTGCCCGGTGCAACCACCGCCGGCCTGGCAACGCCCGACAGTATTGAAGCCTCGCTGGCGGCCGACTCCCCCACCGTTATCATCAACGCCGATACGGGTGAGCGACTCGCGCACTGGGTGGATATCGACGAGTACGTGGTACAGGCGAAAGTGCGTGTCGACGCTGGCGAGGATGATCCTGATTTTAATATCGCCCGGGATATCGACGATCTGCGTCAGGAGCAGGCGTTTATGTTGCGCCCTGCGGTGCGGCCCGAAGACGCCACGCGCTACATCGTCGCCATTCGCAACGTGGTGGATGCAGACGGTACGGCATTGGCGGCATCGCCCGGTTTTACAGCGCTGCGCGACCGCAATGACACGGACGACCAGATCATCGCTTCGCGCCGGCCCCACTTCGAACAGTTGTTCACGACGCTTGCCGAGCACGGTATCGAGCGCGATGAGTTGCAGATAGCCTGGGATTTCACCACCGCCAGCCGCGAAAACAACACCGGTGCAATGCTGCACATACGGGACGAGGCGCTGGCCAATTATCCGCAGGGCGTTCCTTACACCATCACCGTCAATAGCGAGGGCTTGCTGGGTGGCATGGCCTGTCGCCTGGAAGTGGATTTCGACGTACCGCTGTACACAACGAAGGGCGAGTCAGGCGCACTGCTTAACCTCGGTGACGATGGCATGCCGGAACAGAACGGCAGCTTTTCCTATGGCGCCACGCTGGTCATTCCCATGAGTGCACAGACCGAGGCGGCGCCCCTGGTGGCGTTCGGTCACGGCCAGTTGGGTGCGAAAGAGCAGGTGCTGGGTGTGCAGGCTTTCGCGATCATCGAGAACCTCGCGTTCTTCGGCATGGACTGGAAGGGTTTTGCCAGTGATGACGTGGCCACCGTGATCGATGCCTTCCTCGGTGGTGACATGTCTGATTTCCGCGCCATCCCCGAGCGCATGCACCAGGGCTTTTTGAATTTCATCATGGCCATGCGCACACTGTCAGTGGAGGCAAATGGCGGCCCGTCGACCCATCTCAACGAGGTATTGAACAGTGATTGTGGTGGCGCTGCGCTGGACGGCGACAAGCGTTACTACTTTGGCGGTAGCCAGGGCGGTATTCTCGGCGCTACCCTGATGGCACTGAGCACCGATATGGAACGCGGACTGTTGGCAGTGCCCGGGCAATCCTACAACCTGCTCCTGAACCGGAGCGTCAATTTCGATCCTTTCGCGGCGCCGCTGTACTCGCTGTACAACTGGAATGCGCTGGACATGCAGATGAACCTGGCGCTGATCCAGGGTCTGTGGGATCGCGCCGAACCTACCGGCTACTCGAAGTACATTCGTAACAATACCCTGCCGGGAACCCCGTCCCACGAGGTGCTTATCCAGGTCTCCAAGGCCGACCATCAGGTAACCAATCTGGGCGCACACATCATGGCGCGTACGATCGGCGGCGTGGTGAATCTGGCGCCAACCATTCGCGATGTCTGGGGGTTGGACGTTGTAGAGGGGGATCACCAGGGGTCGGCGATGCTGGAAATCGACTTTGGCAATCCGAATCCGCCCATTACCAATATTCCGCACTGGGCGGACGAAGCGCCCGATCCCCACGGTCGCGCGACGGAACTGCGCGATATCGCCGGTGCGCTGCGCCGCTTCTATGACACGGGCATTGCGAGCAACCCATGTAACGGCCCCTGTGACGAGGACGATTTGTTCTAGCGCCTCCGGGGATTTGGTTTGTCGCCCGCGCGGTAGGCGGGCTACATCAGATCTGTGAGCAACACGCCGACGCCGATGCGCTCAACATCGCGATCGTAGTCGATCAGGCTTTCGCCGTAGCCATTAAAATACTGAATGTAGCCCTTCAACCTGCCGTACAGTGGGAAACTCAGTCCTGCCTGAAAGGCGCCATTGCCCTCGTCGAAGTTGCGCCGCGCCATGCCTGAGAATACGAGGTCTTCCCACCGGTAGGCGAAGGTATATTCGAAATGGCCCAGGTAATCGTCGATATCCGGGTTGTCATCATCTTCTTCGTCTTCCTCGAAACGGTACCAGGGGCGTAGGCCCATCACGAGATTATCGTTGGACCATAGCAGCGAAGTGTAGGCGCGGTTCCAACTGCGGCTGATGCTTCCGCCGCGTCCATTTGACTGGTGCTCAATGCCCACGCCGAAAGCCGTGTCGCCACCGAACAACTGGAAGTTCAGTGGCATCATGTAAAACAACTCGGGCTGGTAATTGGTTTCCCGAAAGGGCGCGGAGTAGTTGCCATTGTATACCTGCCAGTACGCCTGCAGCGTGAAACCGAAGTACAGCGCATCGCCTTCAACGAACAGGTCGTCACTGTTCATGGGTACCTTGAGGCTGAGCTGAAACTTCGCTTCGTAGTCTTTCAGCGGGTCGTCATCGCCGGTCACCTCTTGCCAGGCTTCATCGTTGATGTTTTCTGCGTAGCTGACCGGGAGAATGTAATTGGGTTTGTGCGGGGTGATAACGAAGGGGTTGTCCTGCGCCTGTTTTTCGCGCGTGAAGCGTTGCGCGAGCAGACTGGTGGACTCCAGTGCCTCTTGCTCTGCCTCACACGCTTTGCGCAACTGATCCACGGTTGTGTCGGGTGTCGCGTCGACGGCTCTTCTGCCCATACATTCCTGCAGTGTGTGCAGTACTGATTGCGTATCTGCCATCGTTGCACTGCTGGTTAACAGCAGTGCGGCAAGCAGTGTGCCCGGTGGTTGTCTCGTCATGGGTTTCCTATTACGTGCTGTGTCTGGGGGTGACTGAAATCTAGTGGCTTTTGCGTTTCAGGCGCTGGTTGCCTGCCTTGTCTGCCGACTCCGTGAGCCAGGCGCGCGCGTTTTCCTGCTCCTCGGCACTGGTATCTTCGACGGCCTGCTGCAGCTTCAGGTCGGCTGCTTTTTCTCGATCGTCACAGGCGGCGATAATAATTTGCCGTGCGGCGGCGCGTTGCTCGTTGTCCAGCGCCCCCGTTACCTCCGATTGCAGGCGCTGGACGATCGCCTCGGCCTGGCGCTCGCAGGGCGTGCTGCTTTCCTGGGCGGCCGCAACCGCACTGCCCAGAGTTGTGCTGACCAACAGAAAGGTACAGAGACCGGGTAGTTTGACCATTGAGTATTCCCGTGATGAAGGCGTGTTCGGCGCTATATTACCCCAACCAGGGCGCGGTGGGGTGCGGGCACAGCGGCTCTGCCGGCTGTTCCATGAACGCCTGCGCCTGGCGGGGTCGTGGTTCTCATTACGTGGTGACCCGACTTGCCGGGTCTTGCATGTCGGACCATACTGAATAACCAGCTGATGCCAAGGGTGAATAGCGATGGACAGGAAGACAGGAAGTCAGAAGGCGTGGAGCGAATTGAGGCGGCGGGATTTTCTTCGCGTCAGTGCGCTGGGTAGTGGTGCACTGGTATTCGGTGGCAGTAGCCTGCTCACCGCCTGCGACCCGGTGACACTGAAGCCCGCGGATGAAAACGGCATTCGTGTGCACGCTTTTTTTGATGCCAGAGTAGTTGCAACGACTGGCGAGGCGGTGGAGGGCACGAGCTACATCTGGCATCGCTGGCCGGATGGCGGCGGCTGCTTTGCCCTGCCGGATGGCGGCTGGTCATACGTGTCCAACTCTGAGTGGTTTACTACCACGCCAGACGGGGCTGGTGTGAGTTACCTGCGTTTTGATGCGGGGGGGAATATCGTCGATGCAGGCCGTTGTCTGGATGGAACCCTGATTAATTGCGCCGGCGGTATCACGCCCTGGGATACCTGGCTGAGTTGTGAGGAATACCCCGGAGGCTCCGTGTGGGAGTGCCACCCGTTGGGTGAAGTACCGGCCGTGCGGCGACCCGCCATGGGTGTGTTCCAGCACGAGGCCGCGGCCTGCCACACGATAGAAGAGGCCATCTACATGACGGAGGACAGGCCCGACGGTGCCCTGTACAAGTTTATTCCCGATACCTGGGGCGATCTCAGCAGCGGTACGTTGCAGGTGATGACAGAACCGCAACCGGGCAACTTGGTGTGGCAGACGGTGCCTGACCCGAGTGGCAGCCCGGTTCCCTGTAAGGATCAGGTGCCCGATACCAAGCGTTTTGAAGGCGGGGAGGGGATCGATATCTCCGGGCAGAACGTGGTGTTCACAACCAAGCGCGACAATCGAGTCTGGTCCTACAGCCCCGCCGCGAACAGCCTCACGGTGATGTATGACGCGGCCGTTAATACCAGCGGTGTACTGTCGGGCGTGGACAACGTGGAGACGTCCGATGCCGGCGTGGTGTATGTGTGCGAGGACGGCGGTGACATGCAGATCGTGCTGGTGAGAGCTGACGGTTCGACGTTTCCTGTGGTGCAGATTGAAGGCAATCCCGGCTCCGAGATTTGCGGTGCCGCGTTTGATCCTTCCGGTACGCGCTTGTATTTCAGCAGTCAGCGCAACCCCGGGAAGACGATCGAAGTCAGTGGTCCCTGGGCCGCCTTCACCGAGCCTGGCCCGCTGCAGTTGGGGCGTACTGACGAGGGAGGAGAAATCCGCGTTTAACGCGTCAGGCGTTGCCCCCGGCCTCGTTTCAATCGTGGCCGTTGAGCAGTTTGTTTGAGCGGGTGAAGAGCTGGCTTGCACGCTCGGTTGCGCTGCATTCGCGCAGCGATGCCTTGAAGACTTCCACGTCATAACGCGGATTCGCGCCAATTGAATGCAGGTTGGCCAGTAGCGCCGAAAGATCAATACACCCCTCGCCGGGCAGTAGGCGATGGTTCAGCGTTTCCTCCAGTATGTCCTCCATCGGTTCTGCCAGGGCGTCGTCCAGCTGCACGGCGAAGAACCTGTCTGCGGGCACCGCCAGCACGTCGTCCGGGTTACCTCCGCTGCGATGATGATGCCAGCAATCGAGCATGATGCCGCCGTTGTCACAGTTTGCGTCGGCCACGATGCGTGCGGCAGTTTGCAGGTCGGGCACTTTGGTAAACGGCATGAATTCAAGGCAGATACGCAATTCCTGCGCAGCAGCCTGCTCGCACAGGGCGGCAAAGCAGTCGACAATGTGTTGTTCAGAATCCGGTGACGCCAGCCCCAGCGGTGCGTTGACCAGATCGCAGCCAAGCATCTTCGCAACGTGAAATACGTCCTCGACGCCGGCCCTGGTGCAGCGGCTGATGATGTCGTCGCCGGGCATCTGCACGGCATCCGGTAACCAGTTGAACAGCGGGTCGACGTCGCTGACCACCAGGCCGAGATCGTCCAGTAGCCGTTTTAGGTCGCTGTTGCTGAACCCTTCGGCAACGGCATCTTCAAACAGTGCCGTGTTGATCGTGACTGCGGCAAAACCCGCGGCTGCGGCATGTCGCGCAAACTCGGGGAAGGGAATACCCTCCATGCTGCCCCAGCACAGTCCGAGTGCCGCTGATGTGCCATGTCCTGTCGCCGTCATTCCCGCACCTTTCAGTCAATTCCCCCCGACACCTGTGTAGCGCAGGAGCCCCTGTGCGTGCAAGCGCAGCACGCACGCGGTACTTGCTTGGACATTGCTGCAGTCTGGTATCACAATGGCGCTTTTGTCCCAGGAAGCGATTGCATGTTCTACGGATGGCGCGTCGTCGCCGGTGCTTTTGTCGGCATGCTGCTGGCGAATGGCCTGTTCACCTACGGCTTTACCATCCTGGTGAACCCGATTCGCCAGGAGTTTGGCGCCAGTATGGAGCAGGTGATGTACAGCCTGACGCTGGGCACCTTCCTCGGCCTTGTCGTGGCTCCGGTGGTGGGCATGCTCATCGACAAGTACTCGGTGCGCTATCTTATGACGCTGGGTTGCCTGTTCACAGCACTCGGGCTGTACGCGGTTTCCAGGGTGCAGACCATTGGTGCCTTCAGTCTGCTGACCGGCGTTACCATGAGCCTGTCCATGAGCATGGTGAGTTCCATGCCCGGGAGTGCAGCGGTGTCGCGCTGGTTTACCGCAAACCGGGGCAAGGCGTTGGGCATTGCATCCATGGGAACGTCCCTGGGCGGTGTCATCGTGCCTGTTCTGCTCACCTGGTGGGTTGAGGCCTACGGCTGGCGCGCGGCGCTGCAGAACCTGAGTTTTGTCGCCGCCTTTGTCGTCCTTCCTTTCGTCTGGTTCACGGTGCGCAGCCGTCCGCAGGATGTCGGCATGCTCGCTGAAGGGATGAGCGCGCAACCGGTGGATACCAGCGCGGCGCCGGTGCCGGCGCTGGGCATGGGGGATATCGTCCGTATGCGCGCCTTCTGGTTAATCGGGCTCAGCATGGGCTGCGTATTCGCGGCGTTTTCCTCCATGCTGGCCAACCTCGCGCCCTATGCTGCACGCCTTGGCACCGAGGAATCCGCTATCTCGATGATGATTGCGGTGCTGTCCATCGGCGGACTCATCGGTAAGCTGGTGTTCGGTACGGCGGCGGACAGGATCAATCTGAAGATTGGCCTGTGGTCTGCACACGCTTTATTGCTCATCGCGTTCGTAATTTTGCTGGCTGAGCCCGCTTATCCCTGGCTGCTGCTGGCGTCGCTGTGTTTTGGCCTGTCGACCGGGGGATTGTTGCCGGTGTGGAACGCCATGGTGGTCAGGGTATTCAGCGTTGATAGTTTCGGCCGCGCCATGGGCGCAATGGGTCCGATTATCACGCTCAGTATCATGCCGGCATTCGCTATCGTGGGACGACTGTTTGATGCGACCGGCAGTTACTCAACAGGGTTGTGGGTGTTCGGTGCGGTGATCCTGCTTGCCGCCGCGTTATTGGTGCCCTTGAGGATCGACTGACACCAGCCTGTGTGATGCCCGGTTAATCAGGTGGATTCATCTGTCCGGGCATCCTCGCATTCGGCACAGGTTTTCAGCGACAGCAGGGTGCCCGCGCCCAGCAGTAGCAGGCAGCCCGTGGCTATTTTTAGCCAGGGATCGTCGATAGCGAAAACAATGGACGCTGTACCGGCAAGGGCCATGCTGGCCAGAGCGACCCGTTTGGTGCGCCGGGACACGCAGCGATTCTCCTCCCAGTTGCGGATGATCGGCCCAAACAGTTCGCTCTCCAGCAAGCGCCTGTGCCAGCGCTCGGAGGATCGGGCGAAACACCATGCGGCCAATAGCACAAAAGGGGTGCTCGGCAGTACGGGAAGCAGAATGCCCGCCATCCCGACGCCCAGAAGTACCAGGCCCAGGGGTTTGTAAATCGCGCGTTTCACGAACAATGGGTACCTGTTGCAGCGGATCAGGCGGCCAGTCTAAACCAGGCGCGGCGCAGGCTCATCTGAACGGCCCTGCAAACTGCCGCGACGTTGATGTAGACGGTGCAACAGGTCGAGCGTGCGGGCCGAACACAAGAATTTCCCAAGTTGATAAAAAACCGGCTATACTGTTTTTATCTGACCCCGGCCGCACAGCGCGGCCTGGCAAGCTCACTTCAACCCCCGGGGATAGTCGATGCAGAACTTTGAGGGGCGGGTTGCCGTTGTCACCGGCGCCGCCAACGGGATTGGTCTGGCCAGTGCCACACGTTTCGCCGAGGAGGGTATGCGGGTGGTGCTCTCTGATATTCACGCGCAGGAGCTGGACGGCGCGGTGCAGGGCCTGCGCGAGCGCGGTTACGAGGTAACCGGGGTTGTTGCGGATGTGAGCAAGGTCGATCAGGTTGAGAATCTCGCCGCGCGTGCCCTTGAGGCCTTCGGCGCGGTGCATATCCTGCACAACAATGCCGGTGTGCTGCGCGCAGGCACCATGGAGGAACTCACGCTGGAAGACTGGCAGTGGGTGCTGGGCGTTAATTTGTGGAGCGTGATCTACGGCATCAAGGCGTTTCTGCCGCTGATCAGGCAGGCGGGAGAGGGACACATGGTCAACACCGCCTCCACCGCAGGTCTGCAGGCAACGGGCGGCATTGGGCCCTATAACGTGTCCAAGTTCGGCGTGGTTGGCCTGACGGAAACCCTGCGCCTTGAACTTGACGAGGGCGACCCGACTATCGGCGCCTCCGTGCTCTGCCCGGGATCAGTGCGTACACGCATTTGTGAAAGTGACCGCAACCGCGAGGCCGCCGGTGTGGCGCCCGGCGTACCTTCCGCCACGGAGGAGGTGTTCCGGAGTTTTGCCGGCCCGGTGATCGAGGCGGGGATCGACCCGACAGAGGTGGCTGCAATGATTGTCAGCGCTATCCGTAACAACGACTTCTGGATCCTGACCCACCCGCAGTGGAAAGAAGTGATTCACGATCGTGTAGCCGGGCTGCAACGAAATCAACTGGTCAGTGGTTTTGGCGGCTAGCGGATGGGCGCCGCAATTGTGCCGCGCCGGATCAGGCTGGCTACAACAGTCAGGATGTTTTACAAATACCGGTGGCTACCCCGCTGAGAAGCGCTAAGCTATTGATTGTAAAGGAGCGGCATGGATCTTGTATGAACAGGACAGGCGTTCTGGAAGGTGCAGGTTCGAACGACGTTGCATCAGTGGCACAGCAATAATGGAGAACAAAAATAGCTGGCGCCTGAGTACATAGCACCATTAGTCAAGCAGTACCGCAAACAATAAGGCACCCGCAATCTCTCGCTGACGCCGAGACTGCCGGCTGGCCAAACTAGAGAAAAGCCCATGATTACCCGAAACTCTGCCCCGTTCGCTGCCAGCGCCGACCTGTCCGGTCGCGCCAGGGCGCTATGCATCGCCTTGCTGCTTGTCCTGGTTCAGGGTTGCAAACTGACCCTGATCGCTCCGCCAGGGGGCGCAATCGAATCGCGCACCGGCGATAATGATTGCCCTGCCGGCCAGACCTGCGAAATCGATATTCCGGGCGTGCCTTTTTCCGATACGTTTACCGCCGTGCCGGACCCCGGCTACATCTTTCTCGGCTGGAAGCCCGGCTACGCCTTCCTCTGCCACAACAAGACCACGCCCTGCGAACTGGAAAACATCCCTGCCTCGGTCACCGCGCAGAACTTCGATCTAAATCTTGAGGCTGTATTCGAACTGGACCTGCTCGCTTTGTTGCCCGACACCACCCGGGGCGTGATGCAACTCGTTCCGGGTCAGGCGGGCGCGCTGGGCAGCGGCGCTGCGATGCACGCCTGGAGCATGGGGCCGCTGCAACTGCTGCAGGAACTCAGCGTCGGTTTGAATATTGAAAATGTGGCGCGTCGTATCGTACTCGCCCAACTTGGCGATGCACCTGAGCAGTTTATCCTGTCGGCGGCACTTGCCAGCACTGACGTGGATACCCTGACGGCCGGCCTGAGCCTGACCGCAGCGGGTACGCATCAGGGCTATGCCGTGTGGGCTATTAACGGCAGCGACCTGCATTTCGTCAAGTTGGATGACGCGACCCTGTTGATTGCTCCGTTGCCAGCGCTGCAGCGCGCCCTGGACGCATTTACCGGCGCCGGCCCCTCGGTGCAAAGTGGCCCCCTGGGACCCTATCTCTCGGGTCTTGGCACCGGCTGGCCCAACAGCTTTGTTTACGGCCTGCCTGCCATGTATGGCCCGGTGGCGGCTCCGGGTGACGGCGACACCAGCCTCAGCCAGGCGCGCGTTGTGACGGCGGCCTTTGCCGTGGACGGTGATGACCTGACCGGCGGGCTGGCCTTCTTCGCCAACAACGCGAACGATTACGTTAGCAGGCTGAACACCTTGCTCAGCGGCTACCCGGGCCCGCAGGCCGGCGCAACCGGCGGTGTCTCACTGGTTAATCTCAATGGCCTCTCAGTCAGCAACGATGTGCTGCCATTGCTCAAAACTCTCGTGCTGGATATGGACGCAGTCGATTACACCGATTCCGTGGTACACGGCGGCAATGTCCCCTGGCTTAACTTTGAAGTGGGCGGGGATCCGGCGGCTATTTTCATTAACTTCGAGTTTACCGGCCCTACCGAAATCGCCGCGTTCGAGGCAGCACACCTGCCGCCAGGGTTCAGTTTGGTGCCGTTCCGCATGATGGAGAACGACCCGCTGCGTTATCTCATGGTGCTCAATATCTACCAGTCCTCGGGAGGGTTGGTTGAAGGCGCGCGGGCTGAGTGGTCGGTGTTCGTCGCCGATCCCAATACGGCGGAGCCGCGCTTCATGGTGATCGAAGCGAAAGCTGAAAACCTCTCCGCCGATTCGGTCAATCTCCTGACCCAGCCGGAGCCAGTATCCTACGAGCTGCAGGCGGGCTTTCTCGAGAGTTACGTGGGCATTGTCGATCCGCAGACCGAGATAGAGACCACCTATTTCTCGGCCAGTATTCCCTGGCCCCAGCTGCCGAGTACGCACGTACCCTTCGACCGTTTCTTCATGCCGGCCAACGATTTTGTTTTCTGGGGGAATGCGGTGGCTGACAAGACGCTCTACAACAGTACTGCTGCAAACCGCGACGGTGCCGTTGTGCCCGCCGGTCAGTTTACGTACCAGGACAACACGCCCTGGGATGCGTTCCTGAATAACACGCCCGTCCACGCGGTGGTGTACCTGAACAACCAGGAAATCGTCATTTCGCCCTGGTGGAACCTGGACGCGAACTACCTGGATGTGACACCCACTTACCTGCAGACGTTGATCAATTTCAAAAACAACTTCTATCCCCTGACAGTACAGACCATCGCCGCGGAGGCGATTCAGGGTGACAACATTGCGCTGAGCGCGACAACGATTTCCGACACCGTCCCCACGGTTCACTACCACTTCCCGCTGCTTGATCCCACGGGATTGCTGACCGCCGCTGCGGGCCCCGGTGTCCATACACCGGCTACCGTGGCGCTGTTTGACGGCGAGGCCGCGGGCCATTTCCTGACCCTCAGCGTGGAGGCACGCAAGGATGATCCCTGCGGATTGCGCGCCCGTTGGGTCACCTATGTGCAGGGCGCTGATGGTCGCCCCCAGAGCCTGCAATTGGACACCGCCTCGTCTGAGGCCTGCCTCGATCCCGTCAATCTGCTCACACTGGCGTCGCCCGTTACGCAGGCGGTCAACGCAAGTCAGATTGATACGCTGGTGAGTACCGCGTTCATTCAGTTCCAGGCCAGCGTCAACCTCGCCCTGGCGAATAACGAACTGGTGGGGCTGGACTGGCTGGAGGCCACGGAGCGCGTTTGCTCGCTGAATGATGTTTGTGACGAATATTATTACGATGGCCAGCGTGTCACGGTGCCGGCGCAGCGAGCGAGTGGTGCTGCGCTGCAGGTGACCAATATCGTCACACCCTGGAACAGCTATATCGATACGGGCGCGGGTAGAGCCGCCGTGCGCAGCAATGCAGCACTGCAGGTGTTTAATGCCTGGCGCAATCAGCGCGCCTTCGCCGGGTCTGCGCCCGCTCCCTGAGGCGCGCCGTGTTGACCGCGGTGAAGGTGTGAACTGGATCACAGGCAAGCGGCACCCGGCGACCCGCCGCTCAGGCTGGACTATACTGTCTTAATGGTATTTCGTAAGACAGGTGTCATGTAAAAATGTTTGTACCCCGCAAAGCCAGTCCTGTGCAAATTCTGCGCGGGGCTGCACATGCCACGTTTGCTCCCCTGCTGAGTGCCCTCGCCGTCGTTGCGGCCGGCGCTGCGCCGTTCTCCGTTACCGCACAGGCTGAGCCGGGCACCGGCGAGCTGCTGTACTCTACCGAAGGCAATCGCCTGCGCCGCTACGATGTTGAGACCATTGGCACCGGTTCACTGGCCGAGGATATTCTCGTTGAGCGCGCCTCCGTCGACCCGGAGGGTCGGGACATCAATGGCGAGATCTGCTTTTTCCCCGATGCCTCGGGGCGTTTCGTTGCCGGGGAAGATACCGGTCAGCCCAATCCGCCAGCGGGCTGGGGAATATTCGCCGCCGACGGTACGCAGCTGGATAAACTCACCGCGACGTATTTTGAGTCCGGCGCCGAGCCCTTTGGCTGCGAATTCGGTCCCGACGGGACACTGTTCACCAGCGAGGTGGGCTTCCAGGGCTTCGGCACCGCCAATGGGCAGTTGATCATGTGGTTCCCGGAGCTGGATTCGTTCTGCAAACTGGCGACGGATCTCGGCACTGCCGGTGCGGTAGCCGTGGATGACGCGGGCCGGGTTTATGTCACCCAGTCTGCGGGCCTGACTATCGAGCGTTTCTCACCGCCGTTTCCCACCTCTGACGATGCGGCGGGGGGCTGCGGTGGTGTCGACGCAACCGGCGCTCCGGTTGCAGACAGCGTGCAGCGCGAAACGTTTGCCACACCGGGCGACGGGATGCTGACGTTCTCTGGCCTTGCGCTGGCGCCCAATGGCAATCTCTATGCCTCCAGCGTATTGACCGGGCGTATCGCGGAGTACGACGTCGACGGAAATCTTGTACGCCTTCTGTTGGCACCGGAACAGGACACACCGCCGATACTGACCGGGCACCCCCAGGGGCTGGCCGTGGGCGCGGATGGCACTGTGTACTATGCCGATCTGGATCTCGTGGGTACGCTGCCCAGTGTCGGGCCGGGACCGGACGGGCGTGTCTGGCGTATTCGTTTCGACAAGAACGGTGAACCACAGGCGCCGGAAGTGGTGCGCGACGGGCTGTCGTTTCCCGACGGCCTCGCCATTGCGCCCGGCAATCTGGAAACGCCAGACCCGGTGATCCCGGACTGGCCAACACTCGCAGGCGGCCCCGCGCGGCAGTTCTTTAATCCCGCCCAGAGCCTGCTAACGCCTGAGAGCGCTGCCACACTGGTAGAGAAGTGGCGTTTTCGCACCAATGCCGTGGTGACGGCATCGCCCACCATTGCGCCGGTACTCATGCCCGATCTGAGCGTGTTGCGACTGGTGTTTACCGTCTCCTGGGATGGGTATTTCTATGCGCTCAACTTCAATACCGGGGCGGAGATCTGGCGCTTCGCGTGGGAGGATCAACCGGGCGCTTCCTTTCCCGCCGCCGGCTCGGCGACTGTGGCGGATATCAACGGCGAGCGACTGGTGCTATTTGCAGCCGGGCAAATTGTCTACGGCCTGAGTGCCGCTACGGGTGAGGAGCGCTGGCGCTTCACAGCTGGTACCGGTTGCCGTGATGCACAAACCGGGGAACCGCCCGGCCTCTGTGGTTTCAGCGGCGAGCGCAACCAGGTGGAATCCACGCCCATCGTGGTGGGTAACACGGCCTACTTTGGCATGGACGTTAACGACGTGGCCACCGGCAAAGGTGGCTTTTACGCTGTTGATGCCACCGAAGGTACGCTGGCCTGGTACTTCGATGTGGAAACCGGTGCTACCTGCCGCCCTGATCCATCGGATGAGGTTCGCCGCTTTGACGGTTATCACTCCGCGCAAGAGCTTGGGCTGCCTGCAGATTTTTTTACAACACGCAGTGGCTGCGGCCATGACAGGGCGCCCACGGGTTGCGGCAACGTCTGGTCCTCCGCGGCCCATGACCCGGTGCGCAGGCTGCTCTATTTCGGCACCAGCAACTGCGACACTGACGACGATCCGCAAACACCCGCACCCGGGCCGCTGATGCCACCCTATGATGAAGCGCTGGTTGCGATTGGTACCGACGGCGTGCCTGCCTGGCGCTGGCGGCCACGTGAGGTAGATCCGGATGATCTGGCCTTCGGCGCGGTGCCCAACCTGTTTACCATTGACGTGCAGGGCAGCCAGGTGGACGTAGTCGGTATCGGTGGGAAAGACGGTACCTACTACACGCTGGACAGGGACGGAATCAATGAGGTCACCGGTGTGGCCTGGGATGATGCCGATCCGCTTGCATTGCCCTACTGGACCACACAGGTTGTTCCCGGCGGCAAAATCGGCGGCATCATTGCCACCGCTTCTGTGGACGAAGCACAGCGACGCATCTATGCCTCCACTGCGCCCGGGTTTGAAGTGACAGCGCCCCAGCGTCCCACGGTGCACGCCCTGGATATGGATAACGGTGCGATCTACTGGCAGAGCACAGAAACCGGCTTCCCTGGCGGTGATGCCAGCTACGGGCCCACCAGCGCGGTGCCCGGCGTGGTCATCGTCGGCAGCGTGATAACACCACACTTGCGCCTGTTCGACGCCGACAATGGCACGCTGCTGTATGACAAGGTGATCGGAGAGCCGGAAACCCTGTCGGGCATTGCCTCAGGCGCTGCGGTTATCGATGGCACGCTGGTGATTGGGGCGGGTATCGGCGCGCGTTCCGGTGGTGGCTCAAGCCCTGGGGATTTTGCGGCAAATACACCCTCGGCGATTATTGCGCTGTGTGTACCGGGCGCGCCAGAGTGTCCGGTGCCGCCGGGTTGCTAAGGGAGACTGCAGCAGCCTGGTTGCGTCAGTTTTGCAGTGACAGGCGGCGAGTTTAGCCTGCCTCCAGCTGGGAGTCCTTGCGTAGTTGCTTTGCTTCGTACATTCCCTGGTCGGCGATGTGCAGCAGGTCCTCGACGCGTATGCCCTCGTCCGGGGCAATGGCCACACCGAAGCTGCCCGAGATGTTGAGGATGGTGTCGCGCATGGCAAGCGGCTTGCGTATTGCGATACTCAATTTCTCCAGCATGACGTTTGTCGCCTCCGTGTGATTGATGCCGTGCATCACCACCGCGAATTCATCGCCACCCAGACGAGACACGGTATCCATTGAGCGCATGTTCGCGCGCAGGCGATGTGCTATCTCGTTGAGTACCTCGTCACCGACCTCGTGGCCAAAGCTGTCATTGACCTTCTTGAAGTCGTTCAGATCGATGAATATCAGTGCGGCCTTGTGATCGTGATGCAGTGCGTACTCAACCGCTTCCCGCGCGCGCTGATAAAACAGTTTGCGGTTTGACAGCCCTGTTAACGGGTCGTGCATGGCATCGTGTGCGAACTGTGAGCGCTCCGCGGAAATGCGCTCAGTCAGGTTTTCGAAATTCACTTCATAGCTCACCAGGCCCAATACCAGCAGCATCAGTGTCATAAGCCAGGCCATAAAACGAAACTGCGCCATCATGTCCGCCGGAATGGCCTGTGGAAATGTGAAACCCTGCCATTCCATGAAGTACATTGCGCCGACGCACAGCGCCACGATTATGCTCCAGCAGGTTCCCCACCGGCGTCCGGCGATGAGGAACAGGAACGCCGGTACGATCAGTACCAGGGGCAGGTAGGGCGATGAAAACAGGCCGCCGGTAATCATGCATGGTGCCACGGTGCTGAAGGTCGTGGTCAGTGCATAGAGGTGTGACGCGGGTAACCAGGCCATACTGCGCTTGAAATACCACAGCGTGCCCGCGTAACCCAGCATGGTGATCGACGCGATCAGTGTGCCGATCAGATATAGCGGATTGCCGGTGCGCCAGTAGATAAAGCCCAGGGCAGCAGTGATCATCAGCGCCGAGGCAGCTGAAATCGACAGCATTCCCACCAGTATCGGTGTGCGCCTACGGGCCTCGGCGAAAGAATCTTCCAGCAGACGATCCGAAACGACGGCCCGATTCAGGCTTTCCATGCCCTTTTTGAGAACCTCAAGCACGCTTGTCCCCAGGTTCCACACTTGAGTGCGGTTATTGTTTATATGTTGTCCGTATGAGTCTAGCGGCATCTCGCCCGTTAGCGGACAGTTTTTCTTGAAAAAGTGTACTTTCGATTTATCGAAACCGGAACAGGTTCACAAAAAGGTGGCCCTTGCCCCCCTGTCACCCCGGATGGCGCCGGGGGGAGCCAGGTTCCGCGCTATCGGGGGGGTAAACTCAGTACAAACAGCGCATTGCCGGGTCCTGCCTGATAGCGACCATCGATACCCTGAAAGGTGCTGTACCCGGAGTTTACGAGTACGCTGTCGCCGGCCACCACAACGCCCACCGAGTCAATCGTGCCGCCATTTCCTGGCACGCCGTTAATGTCCGTAAAGTCCAGCGCGGTGTTGAAAGACCATAACTCACGGCCGTCAGTGGTATCGAATGCGCGCACCACGCCGTCCAGTGAGCCCGCGAACAACAGGTCGTTACTCAGCGACAGGGAGGCGGAGAAGAGAGAAGGGCTGCTTAATCCCTGGAACTCGTGCGTGGGGTGAATTTCCCACGCCAGTTCACCGCTCGCTATATCCAGTGCATAGATGCCGGGCCTGGCGCCGGGAACGAGGTCGGCGCGTCCGCCGCTGGCCTTGTCGATATTGAAGTCGGTTGCGGCAACGTAAACCCGCTCATCATCCACCGCCATGCCCCAGTGAATACCGCCCAGGGTAGAACCCTTGCTGACCTTGTGTGACCAGTTCAGTTCTCCCGTGTCCGCGCGAATGGAATACACCACGCCGCCTTTGTCTCCGGCGATAAGCGTCGCGCTACCCTTCAGCAGAATGGGCGCAGCGCCGAAATCGAAGTCATAGCCGGGTGGGTCCGTGCAGCGCAATGAATTCGGGATGGCGCAGTTGCCGTTCCAGGTGTCGTTCTCGCGCGCCTGGAACATCCAGTTGACTGCACCGCTGTCCATGTCCAGGGAGATGATGGCGTCGGAGGTAGCGGTTGCCGGATTGCTGTAATTTTGGCCGGTGCCGATGTAAATGGCGTTGCGCGCAATATCCAGCGTGGGTGTGGCCCATACGGTCGCGCCGTTGGGGCCGATCTGTTCGCCGGGTATCACTGTCTCGGTGGCGTCGGCCGTAGTGTGGTACTCCCACAATACCTCGCCGGACCTCGCGTCCAGCGCCACCAGCATGCCGTGACTGATGCAGCAGGGTAGTGGGCTGATGGTGGCGGCCAGAACCTCCTTGCTGGAAACCGGTACGAAAAGTTTGCCGTTGTGGTACTGCAGGCCGCCGGTGACAAAGTGGTAGAACGCTATGGTGCCTACAAAGCGCTGCCACAGTGCCTCGCCCGTACGCGCATCCAGAGCGTACACGATACCGTTGTAGTCTGCGGCGAAGACAGTGGCGGGGGAGGTTTCACTGCCACGGGTAAACAGAATCGAGGCGGAGCGGAACGCGGCGCCCTCCCCAGGTGTAGTGAACGACCAGTACTGGCAGCCTGACAGCCGGTTGATGGCCATCAGTTCGCGCCCGGATGTCAGGAAAATCGCCTGCGCGGTTACCGCTGGTGCACCGCGCTTTTCGTTTGAACCGGGCCGTGTATGCATGAAATTGACGCTGAGTTCATGCACATTCCCGCTGCTGAGTAGTGAAGGTTGATTGCGCGTGTTGGCATGGTTGAAGCCAAAGCCCTGCACGATCAAGGGGGCCTCGACGTCAATCTTGTCGTTACAGTCTCCGCCCCTCGGTTGTGGTTCCGCGCTGTAGGAGAGGAAGGGCAGGGGGGCGTCGCTGGCGACTGAATCCTGACTGTCGCTGCAGGAAAACAAGGCTGGCAGGAAGAGGATGAGCAGTAGACAGTTGCGCATGACGGATCTCGATCGGAAAATTCGAACGCGACGATAGCATCGACTGGAGAACACGCCAACGGTTATTGAAAGGGTGGCGCTTGTCGGGAGTGTCGCCTGGGAAAAGATGATCTGAGTGCGGAAGGACGCGGTGCAGCTACGCTGGGATGCGGCAAGTTTTTCTGCTTGCCCTTTGGCTCAACCCGTCGGGTTTCTGAAGAGTGCGGGGCAACCTTTCCCACAACGATCTGGCTGACCGCCAGCCCAGGTCCAAAAAAACAAGCGCGCCGCTGAATGCAGGGCGCGCTCTGCGGCTGTTCACTACTCGTCGCTGCCAAACACACCAAGCAACTGCAGCAGACTGGCAAACAGGTTATAGATTGCGACAAAGAGCGTCACGGTTGCCATGATGTAGTTGGTTTCACCGCCGCGCACGATTTCCTGCGTCTGGTACATGATCAGACCACTCATCAGCAGTACGAACAGGCCGGAAACCGCCAGCGCAAGGCCGGGTAGGGCGAAAAAGTAGGCCGCCAACCCCAGGCAAAACGCGGTGAGAATGCCCATCATCAGGAAGTTTCCGTAGCGGCTCATGTCCACCGCGCTTTCCCGCGTTGAATACCAACTCAGAACGGTGAATACCACTGCTGTTGTCGCGAAAGCCGTGGTGACGATCCCGCCACCGCCGGGCAGCGACAGGTAGGCGGACAGCAGGGGCCCCAATGTATAGCCCATGAAGCCGGTCAGTGCGAATACCGATAGCAGGCCCCAGGCGCTATTGCGCAGGTAAGAGGTAAGAAACAGTAGTCCAAAGTACCCACCCAGTGTCAGCAGCAGTCCCGGGTGCGGTAGCTTCAGGCTGGCGCTGGTGGCCGCCGTGAGCGCGCTGAAGGCGAGGGTCATCGCCAACAGGCGATACGTATTGGACAGAACACGGCTGGCCTGGGGCGCGATACCGAGGCCCTGCTCAGCCATGTGTTCTGCGGGTAGGGCAATTACCCTGATGCTTTCCTTGTCCATGCGATTCTCCCGGTTGCGTAGCGTTCCAGGTTCCTAATATAGGGATTGTAATCATCAGTTCCATTCGATCTTTTATGGATTATGATTCGTAAATACCGAAGTAATCGATAGCCTCCGAGGAGAGACGCCAGTGCGCCATCTGAACTATAGCCACCTGCACTATTTCTGGACGGTTGCCTGCGAGGGGAGTATTGCGCGCGCCGCCGAGGTCTTGCACATTACACCGCAGACGATCAGCGGCCAGCTGAAGTTG
>JAUHYL010000070.1 GCA_030426545.1 Gammaproteobacteria bacterium | reverse complement strand
AAAAACCAGCGCACCGCCATGGGATAGATAGTGTGCTCCAGCGTGCGCACGCGTTCAGCGAGATCTTCCGCGCTATCGCCCGTGCGAATCTGCTCTGCTGCCTGAAGGATCGGCGGGCCTCCGTCCAGTTCCTGCGTCACGAAGTGCACGGTGGCGCCGGTTTCACCGTCCCCCGCGTCCATTGCGCGCTGGTGGGTGTTCAAGCCGGGGTATTTGGGCAGCAGTGACGGGTGAATGTTAAACAGGCGGCCGGCAAACGGCTCAATAAAGGCTGCGCTCAGAATGCGCATGAAGCCGGCAAGTACCACGACGTCGACGTCAAAGGGCTGTAGTTGGGCGACCAGCGCCTCGTCGAACGCCTCCCGACTGCTGTAGTCACGGTGGTTGATCACCCGGCTCTCTATGCCGGCTTCGGACGCACGTTGCAGACCCGCCGCGCCAGGATTATTGCTGATGACCACGCTGATGCGGGCTGGCAGCGCATTGCTGTTGCAGGCGTCTATAAATGCCTGCAGATTGGAGCCTCTGCCGGAGATCAGGACGGCGAGGCGAGCTGGTGACTGGCTGTGGCTCACCCCAGTGTAACGCTGTTGTCACCCGCGGTGATGGAGCCGATGCGCCAAGCGTGGTGGCCGCTTTCCCGAAAAACGTCGATGGCACGGTCTGCATCGGCGGCATCAACGCATGCGACCATGCCTACGCCACAGTTAAATGTCCGGTACATTTCGCGTGTTTCGACGTTGCCATTGTCCTGTAGCCAGTTGAAAACCTGCGGCCAGTCCCAGCTTGTGGTGTCGATAGCGGCGTTGGTGCCCGCCGGTAAAACCCGGGGAAGGTTTTCCAGCAGTCCACCGCCGGTGATATGCGAGAGGGCCTTTATATCCATTTCCTGCAGCAGTTTGAGGATCGCTTTCACGTAGATGGTCGTTGGCGCCAGCAGCTGTTGTCCCAGCGTGCTGTTGCCCAGTGTGTCGCCCAGATCTGCGCCGCTCACCTCGAGTATCTTGCGTATGAGTGAGTAACCGTTGGAGTGGGGGCCACTGCTGGCGACTCCCAGCAGCGTGTCGCCCTCGGCCACGGTACTACCGTCAATGATTCGGGACTTTTCCACAACGCCGACGCAAAATCCCGCCAGGTCGTAATCCTCGCCCTCGTACATGCCCGGCATCTCGGCCGTTTCGCCCCCCACCAGCGCGCAACCGGCCAATTCGCAGCCCGCGCCTATACCGGTGACCACGTCTGCGGCGGTGTCGATGTTGAGTGCGCCGGTCGCGTAGTAGTCGAGGAAAAAAAGCGGTTCTGCGCCCGCGACGACGAGGTCATTGACGCACATCGCCACCAGGTCGATGCCGATGGTGTCGTGAATGCCCAGATCCATGGCCAGGCGGAGCTTGGTGCCTACTCCGTCTGTGCCGGAGACCAGAACCGGCTCGCGGTAGCCCGCCGGTATTTCGCAAAGCGCGCCGAAGCCGCCCAGCCCGCCAAGAACCTCAGGCCGTGTCGTGCGCTTGCTGACGCCCTTGATGCGCTCGACCAGGGCGTTACCCGCATCGATATCCACTCCCGCATCCTTGTAGCTCAGGGCGGTATTGCGCTTGTCATCGCTCATGGCGGAGGTTCCGATCATTGTGTTGAAGGGCGATCACCGGCCTATTGTGCGAGCCGGTGCGTTCCGCGGGCGTGGTGGGTGCCGGGGCGCGCCGCAGGGTGGGTATTCTAGCGCGCTTGCCGCGGGTGCGCATTATCAATCAGCACGGCGCTGTCGCCGTGAGAGTGTTGGTCCCTGTGCTGGCGTCCATGAGCGTTGTTAGTCCGTCGGCAACGCGGCCAGCCAGAGCCACCGGGGCCACCTCCCGTATTCATGACAGACGCCAAGTGCTGCTACAATGCCGCCTCTCGCATTACTGGAATTTTCCGTGCCAAAATTTTCCTTGCTGATGGCTGTATTCGTCTGCTGTACGCTGGCCCACCCTGGCGCAAACGCGACGGTCGTCGATAATCTCTACACCGCGCGGGTGGCGGTGCCCATGCAGGGTGCGGAAGCGCTGGCAGGGGGGGCGCGCGATGCGTTGGCAGAGGTGCTGGTGAAGGCATCGGGATCCTATGATGTGCTGCAGAACGAGGCGATTCTGGCGGCATTGAAAGATGCCAGATCGCACGTTCAGCAATATGCCTACGAGCAAAATTCGGCTGGCGAAGAGGGGCTTTGGGCGCGCTACGAGTTTGATCCGACGTATGTGACCCGTCTCCTGGCGGACAGCGGCGCGGCCCTGTGGACGGCAAATCGGCCAGAAGTACTGGTGTGGGTAGTGCTGGAAGGCCCTGAGGGACGTCAGTTCGTCAGTGGTGAATCCGGCGCCAGCGCAGCAGGCACGTTAGGTCGGGCATTTGACCGCCGCGGCGTGCCGCAGCGCCTGCCCCTGTTTGATCTTGTTGACGCCTCGGCGCTCAGCCCTGCCGACGCCTGGCGGCTCGACGGCAGCGCAATCAAGTCGGCCTCGGCGCGTTATAAACTGGCCGATGTGGTGGCGGCGCGAGTCGCGATGCTCAGCGAGGGCAGTTTCGTGGGAGATTGGGTCTATTTCAGCCCTGCTGGCAACGTACGACGCTCGCTTTCCGCCGAGTCCCTGGAGGATTTTTTTCGTCAGGGGGTGGCGGTGGTAGCCGATGATATGGCCGCCCGCTACGCGGTCGCGCCGGTGGCAACCAACGGTCAGGGCGTACCGATGGTTGTGACCGGAGTGGGCGGCTATGCAGATTATGCCGCTGTAGTGCGCTGGCTGGCTTCGATTGAGTTGTTGGAACGGGCCGCGGTCGAGCGCGTTGCCGGGGACCGCCTGGAACTGCGCCTTTATGCGGGTGTAGACCCTGCGCAATTGTCAGCGTTGATCGCACTGAACCGCCGCCTGCAACCGGTGCCGTCAGGCGATCCGGCGCTGCAGCTCTATTTCGCCTTGCAGGAGTGACCATGACCGCCGGCAAGCGCGAGCAGCATCAGCTGATACTCGCGGTAAACCTGCGCGACGACGCGACCTTCGCCAACTACCTGGTACCTCCGCCCGTCAAACCACTGATCGATTCGCTGCGCGCTCAGTCGTTGGATAGCGGTGAGGCCCAGTTGTACGTTTGGGGCAGTTCCGGCAGTGGTAAGTCACACTTGCTGCAGGCGAGTTGCCAGGACGCCGAGGGCGAAGCGCTGTATTTGCCGCTGGCGGAATTCGCCGAGGCCGACCCGGTGGACATTTTGCAGGGGATGGAGTCATTGCAGCGCATCTGCCTTGACGATCTGCAGGCGGTGGCAGGTGATGACGCCTGGGAGCTGGCGCTGTTCAACCTGGTCAATCGCGCCCGGGAGTCCGGCTGCAGGCTGGTGTTCGCCGCGACGGCCGCCCCCCGCGCGCTCCCGGTAACACTGCCGGATTTGCAGTCCCGGCTGGGTTGGGGCGCTGTGTTCCAGCTGCCTCGCCTGGAGGATGCCGATAAGCTGGCGATTTTACAATTTCGCGCTGCACGTCGTGGACTGGCCATGCCCGATGGTGTGGCCCGTTACATTATCAGCCGTGCGCCGCGGCAGATGGCTGAGCTTCTGGCATTGTTGGATCGCTTGGACCAGGCTTCCCTGGCGCAAAAAAGGGCTGTATCACGGCCTTTTGTCAAGGAGGTGCTGGGCTGGTAACGCCTTTACAGTAGCGGAAATTTCACCATATATTGTGTGTTGGTGTTGCACCAAGGAATGCTATTCTTCACCCGGAACCCGCAAACCAAGATACTGGAGACCCAGGAGAAATGAAAAAACAATTGATGAACGCTTCCGCAGCGGCTTGCCTGGCCCTCGCGGGAACAGCTCTGCCCGCGGCGGCAGACGTGCCAGTTACCCTCAACGCCGGCGCAGCCTACTGGTTTTTTGATCGCGATTTCGGCGGCCAGGGAATCGATGATGCCTGGACCCCTTATGTCAGCGCAGAATGGGCGTTTAATGACAACTGGGCGACAGAAATCCTGTACGCCGACGATGAGACTGATTTCAAGAACGGCGGTGCCGACATCGATGTCACCACCTGGCAGCTGAGCATGCTGTACTACGCCGGCAGCTACATCGGTGAGGGCATGCGCGTTCGTCCCTACGCCGCATTTGGTGCCGGTGAGATTGATCTGGACGCAGGCACGGCTGACACGGTTGAGACAACCCTGAACGCCGGTGGCGGTATCCGCTGGATGCTGAGCAGCCGCGTCGGATTGCGCCTCGAAGCTCGCGCCATATACAGCCTTGACGAAAGTGAGACAGACATCCTGACCAGCGCTGGCCTGAACTTTTACCTTGGCAACGTAGATCCTGAGCCTGAGGCGATGGCCGCACCGGTTGATTCTGACGGTGATGGCGTGACCGATGATCGTGATCGCTGCCCTAACACACCGGTCGGGACGCGTGTCGACGCCGATGGTTGTCCGCTGGCTGTGGCCAAAGTGGCCTCGGTTAAGTTGAAGGTTAACTTCGGGTTTGACTCTACCAAGGTCAGCGAGCAGTACTTCTCCGATCTGGCCGAACTGGCTGAGTTCCTGAAGCGCTTCAGCGATCTGCAGGTTGACGTTGAAGGTCACACCGATAGCACTGGCCCAGAGGAATACAACATGGGTCTGTCGCAGCGCCGCGCCGAGGCAGTGGTCGACTACCTGGTCAAGACCCACGGTATTGACGCCGGCCGTCTCGAGGCGAAAGGCTACGGTGAGAGTAGCCCGGTTGCGAGCAATGACACCGAAGCAGGTCGCGCGGAGAACCGTCGCGTGATGGCTACTCTGGAAGTGGAATACGAAGAGTAGTAAGGCGATCAGTCCAGCTGGAAGCTATCTGCATCGAGTTGGCAGGGAAAGGATTCCCGATACTGAGTTAAAGCGGCGCCGTCCAGGGTAACCTGGGCGGCGCCGTTTTCGTTTGCGGCGTCCAACAACAGTTTGCCATCCGCGGCAATCGCCAGGCTGTCGCCGCTGTACTCCAGACCGTTGGCATCGCTGCCGATTCGGTTGACACCCACCACACAGGCCAGGTTCTCGATTGCGCGTGCAAGTAACAGCGCGCGCCAGTGATCGCGTCGTGCCGCTGGCCAGTTCGCTACGTACAGGATCAGGTCGTAGTCTTCTCGATTGCGGCTGAACACCGGAAAGCGCAGGTCGTAGCATACCTGCAGCAGGATACGCCACCCACTCCAGCTCACGATGACCCGCTCATTACCCGCTGCGTAGCGTTTGTGCTCCCCTGCCATACGAAACAGGTGGCGTTTGTCGTAGTACGTGACTTTGTCGGGTGTAGCGAACAACATGCGATTGTAGACCTGGTCACCGACGCGTGTGGCGATACTGCCGGTTATCGCGCAGTCATGCTGCCGTGCCAGTTCTCTCATCCACTGCTCGGTGGCGCCACCGGGTTTCTCCGAGTTGGCCACCGCGTTCATTGAAAATCCGGTGGTGAACATTTCGGGTAGCACCACCAGATCGCCGGCTGTTTCCATGGTTTCGAGCGCCGCAGCCATCTGCGCCCGATTGTCTTCCGGTTGCTCCCAGGCCAGTTCGCACTGCATCAGGGAAACCTCTAGATCGCGCATAGTACCTCCGCTGCTTGCAGCAAGACGTCGTCATTCTTGGCGAAACAAAAGCGCAACACGTGTTGTGCGGGCGGTGCTGCATAGAATACCGATACCGGGATTGCGGCAATGTGGTGATCTCGCGTCCACTGTTCGGCCAGCGCCGTGTCCGGTTGCTGCGTAATAGCACTGTAGTCCAATAGTTGGAAGTAGGTGCCGGCGCTGGGTGTGAGCCCAAAACGCGAGGTTTGCAGCGCGCTGCAGAACAAATCGCGCTTGGCCTGGTAAAACGCCGGCAGGGTGGCCGGATAGTCGGGATACTCCTGCATGAAGTCCGCTATAGCGAGCTGCACTGGCGTTACGGCAACGAAACTGACGAACTGGTGCACCTTGCGTAACTCGGCGGTCAGGGCAGGGGGCGCCACGCAGTAACCTGTTTTCCAGCCGGTGACACTGTAGGTTTTGCCAAAGGAAAAGACGGCGATACTGCGTGCCCTCAATGCCGGAAACTGCAGCACGCTGTGGTGCTCGCGGTCATCAAATACCAAGTGTTCGTAGACCTCATCGCTGAGAATCAGTAGATCGTGCTGCTCTGCCAGGTGTTCCAGTTGGCGCAGATCTTCGGCCGTCAGGGTTGCCCCACTGGGATTGTGCGGTGAGTTGATAATGATCATGCGCGTGCTGGCGTTTACTGCCGCTGTCAGTCTTTCCCAATCCAGCGCAAAACTGCCCGCAGTCAGCGGCACGTGAACGGCGCGGCCCCCGGCCAGTTCTACCGCCGGTTCATAGCTGTCGTAACAGGGATCCAGCACGATCACCTCGTCGCCCTTGCAGACGAGGGCCATAATGGCGCAGAACAATCCTTCCGTGGCGCCCGGTACCACCGTTATTTCCGATTCGGGGTCGCAGCTTACACGGCGGTAGTGTTGGATCTGCGCAGCGATCAGTTCCCGCAGCCGCAGGACGCCTGGCATGGGCGCGTACTGGTTGTTGCCTGCGCGCACGTGCCGTGCCATGCCCTCACACAGCGCCGGGTGCGCATCGAAATCGGGGAATCCCTGGGACAGGTTGATCGCGCTGTGCTCTTCAGCCAACGCAGACATGCGCGAGAAGATAGTGGTGCCGACCTTGGGCAGTTTACTGGCTATTGGAATCGGCATAGTCCGTATCGCTGTAGGTGGCCGTCTGTCCCGGGGCCAGGCCCAGATACGGCCGCAGGTAGTGAACCGCGAGGTACAGCGGGCCGGTATCGAGCAGGGCGACGGTTGCTTTGAACAGGTAGTTGCTGCCTATCAATACAAGAAGGGTCTGCAGGTCCATTTCATCGCGCATAAAAGCCGCGCCAAAGGTGACGGCAATGACCATCACAGAATCGACCATCTGGCTCATCAGCGTGCTGAAGTTATTGCGAATCCACAGGTGTTTGCCTTTGGTGACCCGCTTCCAGAAGTGGAATAACTGCACATCACAATACTGTGCAGCCACGTAGGCGATCATCGAGGCGAAGACGGCCCCGGAAGTGGTGGCGTAGATGAGTTGGTACAGGCCGATACTTTCCTGTGCGATCTCGCCGTTGGGGAGTGCCACCGGTGCTGCCAGCTGCAGAATCTGCCACGGCGGCATGCTGTCGGCCGGTACCGAGGGAATAGAGTTGCCCAACACCAACACGAGTAGAATGAAAAAATTGAGGCCCAGACCCACGGTCACCAGAAAATTGGCGCGGGCCTTGCCGTATAGCTCGCAGATCAGGTCGGTGCACAGAAACGTTAGCGGGTACGGCAGTACGCCCACGGCCAGCGCCATGGGGCCTAACTGCACGAAGCGCGTGATGCCGATAACGTTGAGCAGCGTCATCGCGCAGAGGAAGATTCCCGCCAGCACGAGGAAGGTTCGCTCGCGTCGCTCTCTCAACGTTGCACTGACTACCATCAACTTTCTTTCTGGCCCAGATTGGCGTGCAGCACAGCGCCATTGATAACGGGGTTGTGGTGCGCCCAGCGAATCAGCTCCGCTATCTCACCGGGGTCGATCAGCCGCGCGAAACTGTTCATGCCGGCGATGGAGGCTTCGATGTCGGGGTCGGTGCCTATGTGCGTGCGCAGCATCTCGGTGTCGGTGAAGCCCGGACAGATCAGCGCAGTGTGGACGCCACTGCCCATCAGGTCCTGGCAGGTGGCGCGCATCATGCCCAGTTGTGCGTGCTTGCTGACGACGTAACTGAATGAATTCCCCACCGCTTTTTCCGACAGGGTAGAACCAATGTAGAGCACGCTGGAACTTTCCGGAAGCAGGGGTAGCAGGCGCTGATTCAGGCTGTTAAGCCCTACTACATTGATCTCCAGAACCTCGCGCAGACTGTCGTCGGCACAGTTCGGTGCGCTGTCCTTGCGCATCTGCGCTGCGTTATAGACCAGCGCGACTGACGTTGATCTTTGCACCGCATCCGTCAGTGCGGCAGTGGCGTCGGTGACTGAATCGGGCTGGGACAGGTCACAGGCGATATTGACTACCCCTTTTACCGGGCAGGGGCGCCGGGAGAGATTGAAGACGGTGAAGCCTTCCGCGAGGAACGCCACTGCCGTGGCTCTGCCGATGCCGACACTGGCACCAGTGATAATTGCTGTGTTCATAAAGTGGCCGCTGTTGCCCTGTGAAGCAGGTCCAACAGTATACCAGCGCTCAGTGCACGGCGACGGATTGATCGGTTTCGTCGCCAGATACGTAGATTTATCACGCGGTACAGCCTGTCCCGCGACAGTTGCGCTACACTGGGCCCATGGATAATTTCACTACCCTGTATATTGATAAGGAAAGCCACAAGTTTTCCGCCGCTCACTACACGATTTTCTCTGCCACGGAGCGCGAGCGGCTGCACGGGCATAACTATTCCGTCTCGGCGCGCATCGTTGCTCCCATGGGAGACAATGGCTTCTCGGCAGATTACAACGTCTACAAGTCACGTCTGGCCAGGCTGTGCGATAGCCTGGACGAGTACATGCTGCTGGCCGGGGATAGCCCCCACCAGCGCATTACAACGGACGGCGACTATTACAGGGTGGAATTTGACGGTCAGCAAATGCTTTTTCTGCAGGCAGATACGCAGGTGTTACCGCTGCGCAATGCCACGGTAGAGGAATTTTCACGCTATCTGCTGCAGCGGCTGGTGGAGGACTCCGTCGGCGATGATCTGCGTGAAATCGAGCTTTGCGTTGCCTCCGGGCCGGGCCAGAGAGGCTGTAGTATCTGGCGTGCCTGACCTGCCCTGTGTCTCAGGGAACTGCGCTTTCACCTGCGTATCGAGAATATCCTTGCGTTTCTTTTACAGTTGCCGGGTGCACCTCGCGCGCCCTGTGCTAGTCTGCTGCAGACCCGGCGGATGCAGTATCAGGCGCGCTGCGCCCTTGCACCGCGCCTCTATCCACTAACTAACAATAAATGGCAGGAGAGAGTTCATGAGCACGAGCATGGGCAAAAAACTTGGCGCAGAATTCATAGGAACCTTCTGGTTGGTGCTGGGCGGTTGCGGCAGCGCGGTATTGGCGGCGGCGTTCCCGGATGTCGGCATTGGCCTGCTGGGTGTTTCCCTGGCTTTTGGTTTGACAGTGTTGACCATGGCTTACGCCGTCGGACACCTGTCCGGTTGCCACCTGAATCCGGCCGTGTCGGTGGGGTTGGTGACGGGCGGGCGTTTTCCCGCTTCCGAGTTGATTCCCTACGTGGTGGTTCAGGTGCTCGGCGGCATTGCGGGTGCCGCCGTGCTGTTTGTGATAGCCAGCGGGCAGGCGGGCTTCGAAACGGCGGGTTTTGCCTCCAACGGCTTTGGTGAGCATTCTCCCGGCGGCTATTCGCTCACGGCAGCGCTGGTGACCGAGGTGGTGATGACATTTATGTTTCTGATTATCATCCTGGGAGCAACCGATGCGCGCGCCCCGGCTGCCCTGGCGCCCGTTGCCATTGGCCTGGGCCTGACCCTGATACACCTGATCAGCATTCCAGTGACCAACACCTCTGTGAACCCTGCCCGTAGCACGGGAGTCGCATTATTCGAGGGTGGTTGGGCTATTTCCCAGCTCTGGCTGTTCTGGGTGGCGCCGATTGTAGGCGCCGCGCTCGCCGGTCTGGTGTACAACTGGCTTGGCAGCGAGGATTAACGGCCTTTCGCCAGGCATCTTGTCAGTTTGACGTGCGATCAGCGGAGCTGATCGCTTCCTTCACCGATGGCGCCGACGATGGCTTACTGGATACCGCTGTGCCGGAGCAGTGGTTCTATGCTCGGTTCGCGCCCCCGAAAGGCGACGAACAATTTCATCGGCGCTTCGGAGCCGCCCGCTTCCAGTATGTGGCTGCGGAAATCTGTACCGGTTTGCCTGTTGAAAATGCCGTCCTCCTCGAAGCGCGAGAAAGCATCCGCCGATAACACCTCGGCCCATTTGTAGCTGTAATAGCCCGCGGCATAGCCGCCGGCGAAGATGTGCGAAAAACTGTTCTGGAAGCGATTGAAGTCGGGCGGTGTGACCACGGCTACCTGTGAACGCACTTCATCCAGTAGTTGCTGCACGCCCCTGAATTCGTCAGTTCCCCATTCCAGGTGCAGGCGGAAATCAAACAGCGCGAACTCGAGTTGTCTCACCATGGTCATCGCTGCCTGGAAGTTGCGCGCCTCGAGCAGTCGGTCCAGCAGTGACAGGGGTAGGGGCTCGCCGGATTCGTGATGGCCGGAGATGAAGGCCAGTGCTTCCCGCTCCCAGCACCAGTTCTCAAGGAACTGGCTGGGCAGTTCCACCGCATCCCAGGGTACGCCGTTGATGCCCGATACCGCCGCAACGGTCTGCTGTGTCAACATGTGGTGCAGACCGTGGCCGAATTCATGGAAAAGGGTGGTCAACTCGTCATGCGTCAGCAGGGCGGGTTGGTCGCCGACGGGAGCGGTGAAGTTGCACACCAGGTAGGCCACGGGCAGTTGCAGGGCATCGGCATTGAAACGGCGCACGCGGCAGTCGTCCATCCATGCGCCTCCGCGTTTTTTGGCGCGGGCGTAAAGGTCGAGATAGAAACGTGCTACCGGAACGCCGTCTTGCAGAATGTCGAACAGGCGCAAATCCTCGTGGTAGCGATCAAAATCTGCCAGTTCGCGCACTTCCAGACCGTACAGGCGCCGCACCACTTCGAACAAACCCGGCAGTACCCGACTTACCGGCAGGTAGGGGCGAATGTCTTCCTGCGAGACCTGGTAGCGCTTCTGCCGCAGCTTCTCGGCATAGTAGGTGACGTCCCACGCCTCAAGCTTATCCGCGCCCTCTTCCTGGGCGAAGTCACACAGAGCGCGCCATTCGTCCAGGGCCTGGGGGCGGGACTTTTCGGCCAGTTCGTGCAGGAATCCCAGCACCTGCTCCGGGCTGTCCGCCATCTTGGTTGCCAGCGAGTACTGCGCATAGTTGTCGAAGCCAAGTAGCTGCGCGAGTTCCTGACGTAAAGCCAGCGTCTCTTCTATCAGCGCGCTGTTGTCCCATTTGCCAGCGTGTGGCCCCTTGTCCGACGCGCGTGTGCTGAAAGCGGTGTAGACCTCCTCGCGCAGGGCGCGATTGTCGCAGTAGGTCATCAGTGGCAGGTAGGATGGGAACTCCAGGTTGATCCTGTACCCGCTCATACCCGCTTGCTCCGCTGCCTGCCTGGCACTGGCCAGGGCTGTTTCGGGCAGGCCTGTCAATTCCTGTGCGGTGACTTCTTTAGACCAGGCGTTGGTCGCATCGAGCACATTCTCGCCGAACTTGCTGCCCAGTTCAGACAGCCGCTGACGCAGGCTGGCGTAGCGCGCTTTTTCCGCCGCCGGCAGCGCGACACCCGAGAGGCGGAAATCGCGCAGGGCGTGTTCGATGGACGTTTGTTGCGCGCGCGACAATTGATTGAAGCCGGTACTGTCTGCGATGGTCTGGTAAGCCGAGTGCAGCTTTTCGTTCTGGCCAAGCCATGTGTTGTACTCGGATAGCAGAGGCAGGCAGGCGTTGTAAGCCTCGCGCAGCGCTTCGCTATTACACACACTGTTCAGGTGTGATACCGGTGACCATGCCTGGGCCAGTTCATCCTCCATGGCTTCCAGTGGTTGCAGCAGACTGTCCCAGTCGTGGTCGTCCCGCGCAGCAAGCAGAGTCTCCAGTTTCCGCTTGTTGCGCTCTATGAGTTCACGGATGGCAGGCTCAATATCGGCGGGTTTGATCGCCGAAAAAACGGGTAATTCGTGTTGCGCAAGTAGCGGGTTAACCATGGTGGTTGCTTCCGGATCTGAGTGTCGAGGTAAATTCTACCGAAGGTTGGATGCGTGTGAATCAGTCAGATCCCATTCACACAACGGGTGATAGCTGACCCCGTTTCGACCCTGCCTCGATTCGAACAATGTGAGGCCCTCATGGTCGAACGCAATGAGCGGTAGTTCCGCGGGCATTGCAGGGGGAGACGGACAGCGCCGAAACAGGGTGATGTGGGGCTGAAAACGGTTACGCTCTCGTCGCGCCCCGCAGCTGGCCGCTGTCTGGCGGAGTCGGGTCGCCAGTTCGGTGAGCGCTGCCGGCCATTCCCGGGGACCCAGCCAGAGAATGCCAGGCCGGGGCCAGTAGCCGATTTGATTGAGGTTCAGGGAGCTGCACAGGGCCGCGCTGTTGTTGCATGCGTCGTCTGCCGCAGCGCACAGCGTTTCGATTCCGTCCTCTTCCACCGGGCCCAGGAAGGCCAGCGTGATGTGAAAATTTGCCGCCGGCACCGCTGCGCCCGAGCAATTCATCACACGATCACGCCAATCGGCAATCTGCATGGCCGTGGTGGCGCTGGGCGGCAGCGCAAAGAACAGGCGTCGTTGTGCCACTACTGTGAGCCGGGTTTTTTACGGGTGAGCGGTGCGAATCCGTCGTTGTCCGCGGCGGGCTTGTCGACTCCCCTGCGCGATGATTTCTTCGGCTTCCCGACATTTTTCTGGTTGCGCTTGCGCGAACGGGCCTTCTCCTGCGCGCTCCCTGTCTTCTTCTTTTTGGGTCCGGCGGCCTTGCCGGAAGATTTCAGTTTTTTCGGACCGTTGAAGCGCGCCTTGAGGCCGGCAAGTGTGCGCCGCTCAAACGTCAGGTTGAGATAGCGCTGGATACTGATGCTCAGGTTCCACTCCGCTGCGCTCACCAGCGAAACGGCCATGCCCTGCCTGCCGGCGCGCCCGGTTCTGCCCGTGCGGTGCAGGTAGTCATCGCCGGAGTGCGGTACGTCATAGTTCACTACAAGGTCGATATCCGCCACGTCCAGGCCACGCGCAGCGACGTCGCTGGCGCACAACACGTGGATTTTTCCCTGCTGGAACTGTTCTACGACTTTCTTGCGTGCCTCGGTGCTCATTTCACCGTGCAGCGAGGCGCAGCGCAGGCCTTGGTGTATGAGCAGCGACGCCAGGCGATCCGCGGTGAGGCGTTTGTTGGCAAATACCAGCGCCTTTGCGAACTCGCCCTGGCCCAGCAGTGCCGGAAGCAGTTTGTCTTTATGCTCCCGCCCGTCGGCCAGAATCATTTGGTGAAAAATTGCGCTGTGCGCCTGCCGAACCTCGCCGATGCTGATAGGTTGCGCGGCATTCAGCAGGTCCTGCGCCACCGCTTCGACACCCTTGTGTTTAAGGGTTGCCGACAGCATTAGCGTCTGGCGCTGTGGATTGCAGCGCGCGGCGATCGCCATGACATCGTCCCGCAAGCCCATGTCCAGCATGCGATCCGCCTCATCCAGCACCAGTGTCTGCAGCCCTTCCAGTGCTGTCGCACCCTGGTTGCACAGTTCCCGCAGACGGCCCGGCGTGGCTACAACTATCTCTGGGTCCTTGCGCAACAGCGACTTCTGGTAGCGGGTATCGGCGCCGCCGGTAATGCCCTGTACCTTTATCTGCGACTTCTGCAGCAGGTGGCGTGCGTGGCGCACTACCTGCCTTGCCAGTTCACGCGTTGGCACCAGGATGAGAGCCAGTGTTCCGCTGGTAGTCGCTTGGTTCTTCTCGAGAATTCGCTGCGCGATGGGAATGAGGTAAGACAGGGTTTTGCCGCTCCCTGTTTCAGCGCTCACCAGCAGGTCCGCGCCGCGGAGAGCGGCGGGTACGACCACTTTCTGTACTTCGGTGGCGTGGGGGTGCCCCAGACCTTCGAGGCCCAGACGCAGGCGGCGATCAAGCGGTAGATTGTCGAGCACGCTGAGACATTTCCCGTGAGCGAGTGATTCAGCCGTGCAGTGTAACCGATTTGGGTGTGCGCCGGCGTTATCCGCCGGGTTCTGCGATTGCCTGCTACCCGACAGCTGGTGCACACTGTCGCGCCATAGACTGAAGTGTTCAGCAGTGGATAACCGCAGGAGGCACCCCATGGTGCAGGCAGTACGAATTCACGAAGTGGGTGGTCCAGAGGTTCTTACCCTGGAAGAGCTGGAACTGGAAGCACCGGGGCCGGGGATGGTGACGGTGCGAAATTTCGCCATCGGCCTGAACTTTATCGATACCTACCACCGCAGTGGCCTCTATCCGCTGCCCCTGCCCACCGGGATCGGCCTTGAGGCTGCCGGGGAAGTGCAGGCGAGGGGGGAGGGTGTCGACCTGGCGATCGGAGACAGGGTGGCCTACTGCTCTGCCGGCTTCGGGGCCTATGCAGAGGCAGTGAACCTGCCCGCGGAGCGGCTGGTAAAAATTCCCGATGGCATTGATTTTGACGTGGCCGCGGCTTGCTTACTGAAAGGGCAGACCACCGAATACCTGTTGCGACGCACCTATCCCCTGCAGGCGGGCGAGACCTGCCTGTTCCATGCTGCAGCGGGCGGTGTCGGCCTGCTCTTTGGCCAGTGGGCGGCCAGCATCGGCGCCCATGTGATAGGTACTGTCAGTACCGGCGAAAAGGCGCAGCTTGCGCTGGCGCATGGCTACGAGCATGTGATCAATTATCGCGAGGAAAACGTGGTTGAGCGCGTGCTGGAAATTACCGCTGGCGCGCGGGTGCCCGTGGTTTACGACGGCGTCGGCCGGGACACCTTTGAAACCTCGCTGGACTGCCTGCGCCCGCGAGGCTTGATGGTCAGTTTCGGTAATGCCTCTGGTGCCCCCGATCCGCTCGATCTGCAGGTACTGTCTGCCAAGGGTTCGCTGTTTATCACGCGACCTACCTTATTCACCTATACCGCCAGCCGCGAGGAACTGCAGGCCTCTGCCGACGCCGTGTTCGAGCGGGTGCTGGCCGGTGATCTCAAGGTGGAAATCAAACAACGCTACCCTTTGGCGGAGGTCCGGCAGGCGCACCGTGACCTGGAAGCCCGCGCCACCAGCGGCTCGACGCTGCTGATCCCCTGAGCGGGGCACCAAATTCCATGTCGAAGACAGACGGTGCAGCACTAGACCAGGTGGCTAACGAGCCGACGCGCGGCGCCGCGTTTTATGCGCTGTTGATGCTGCTGCTGGCGTACATCCTGTCGTTTGTCGATCGCAATGTGATGGCGGTGCTGATCGGGCCGATCCGCGAGGACTTCTCCATCAGCGATTTTCAGTACAGCCTGTTGCATGGTTTTGCGTTTTCCATGTTCTATATCTTTCTCGGCCTGCCTATCGCGCGCCTGGCGGACCGGGGTAATCGTAAGTGGGTGGTAACAGCAGGCGTTTTTTTCTGGAGCCTGATGACCTGCCTCTGTGGCCTGACGCGCAGTTTTGCCGGCCTTTTTTTCGCGCGCATCGGCGTCGGGGTGGGGGAGGCGGCCCTGTCGCCACCCGCCTATAGTCTGCTTAGCGATTACTTCAGCGAGCAGGATCTACCCCGGGCCATGGCGGTGTATACGCTGGGTATCACCATCGGCGGTGGGCTGGCCTATATCATCGGCGGGGCGGTATATGAGTACTTCACCCTGCATGGCGCGCTGGTGCTGCCCCTGGTTGGCGAGCTTCGCCCGTGGCAAACCACGTTCGTGATAGTGGGGCTGCCCGGCTTTCTCCTGGTGGTGTTGCTGGCCTTTATGCGCGAGCCTGCTCGTCGCGGCGTTGTGCTAGACCGTGATGATGGCTACAGCCTGGGCGAAGTGGGTGCGCAGTTGAAGCTGCACTGGCAGGCCTATGGCAGTCTAATTCTGGGCGTTTCGCTGCTGTCTATACTCGGCTACGGCACGATGGCCTGGTACCCCGAATTCCTGGTGCGCAGCCATGGAATGAGTCGCGCCGAGGCTGGGAGCCAGTTCGGGCTGATTTTTATTGTTGCCGGGAGTGCCGGTACCCTGCTGGGTGGTTTCAGTGCCCGGCCCCTGTATGAACGGGGGTACCGCGATGCTTCCATGCGCCTGGTCATGTGGATTGCGCTGCTCTGGTTGCTGCCAGCGACGCTGGGGCCGCGCGCAGCCGAGGGGCAATGGGCGCTGTGGGCTGCCGCGCCGATCGTGTTCTTTCTCAATAGCTATTTCGCGCTGGCGATTGCCGCCTTGCAGGGCATCACACCCAATCGCATGCGCGCGCAGATTTCCGCGCTGATGCTGTTCATGACTAACCTGTTTGGGCTCGCGCTGGGTCCCAGCGCGGTGGCGGCACTGACGGACTTCGTGTTTGGCAGCGACGTCGCGCTGGCCAGTTCGCTGAGTGTGTTGCCCCTGGTGGTTTGTCCCGCCGCCGCCCTGCTTATCTTCCTGGGCCTCAAGCACTATCGTAGAGCACTGGAGAACGTCGATGTCTGAGTGGATCAAGCCGCTGGTACTGCAGGGGCAGGGCGTGCGGCTGGAGCCCCTGGCGCAGGAGCACGCGCAGGGACTGTATAACCGTGGGCGCACGGCGTCTGACTGGGCCTATATGCCGCGCGCCTGTTTCGTCGACATGCCGGATACACGGCAGTGGATTGACGAAATGCGCCAGCGCTCGGCGAGTTTGTCTTTCGCCATCATCGAAACCCGCAAAAATAAAGTGGTTGGCAGCACCAGTTACCTGAATGCCCGCGCGGAACACCGTGGCGTTGAAATCGGCTGGACCTGGTTAGGGCAGGAGTGGCAGCGCACGCCGGTGAATACCGAGGTCAAGCTACTGCTGTTACGTCATGCTTTCGAGCGGCTGGGTTGTTATCGGGTGGAGTTCAAAACAGACGCGCGTAATGAGCGCTCCCAGGCAGCGCTGGCACGCATCGGCGCCGCGCGGGAGGGCGTGCGACGACAGCACATGGTTGTACAGGGCGGCTACGTGCGCGATTCAGTGTACTTTAGTATCGTCCGCCAGGAGTGGCCGAGCGTAAAAGCGCACCTGGAGGCGATGCTGTCAGACTGAGGATGAGGCATCGCGCTGGACTGTCGGCTTCACGCTCAGCTGATGCTGCTCTGCACCGTTTCGTTCTCCGAAAAACGCCCTTCGAATAAGGGTGAGCTCAGATAACGCTCGCCCGAATCTGGTAGTACCGCGACGATTGTCTTGCCCTTGTGCTCTGGCTGCTGCGAGACGCGATGGGCAATGGCCATCGCCGCGCCGCTGGAGATTCCGGCGAGAATACCTTCTTCCTGCATCAGGCGGTGCGCCCACGCCATGGCCTCCTCACTGGATACACGTTCGACCTGGTCGATCATATCCAGGTCCAGGTTCTGGGGCAGGATACCGGCGCCGATGCCCTGGATTTTATGCGGTGCGTGCGTTGCTTCCTCGCCTGCCTTGGCGGCGGTAACCACGGTACTGGTGTCCGGCTCGACGGCGACGGTGGTGATGGCCTTGCCCCGGGTGTTCTTGATGTAGCGGGACACACCGGTCAGCGTGCCACCGGTGCCGACACCGGAGATAAGCACGTCGATATCGCCGTTACTGTCATCCCATATTTCGGGCCCGGTCGTCTGCTCGTGGATGGCGGGATTTGCGGGGTTCTCAAACTGGTGTGGGCCCCAGTACTTGTCGGTATCTGAAGCGATGATCTCCTCGGCGCGCCGGATCGCTTCGGGAATACCTTTGCTGGCGTCGGTAGGAATGATCTCGGCTCCGAGTGCCTTCATCAACATGCGCCTCTCCAGACTCATGCTGTTGGGCATGGTGAGGATACAGCCATAGCCCTTGGCCGCGGCGACAAACGCGAGCGCGATACCGGTATTCCCGCTGGTGGGCTCGACGATGGTCATGCCGGGCTTAAGGCTGCCGTCCTGCTCCGCGGCTTCCACCATGCTGGCGCCGATGCGACATTTCACTGACATCGCGGGATTGCGATTTTCCAGCTTTACGTAAATCTTGCCGTCGGAAATCCGGTTGATTTTTACCAGGGGTGTGCCGCCAATCGTTTTGGCGTTGTTATCGAAAATCCTGCTCATGGCTCATTCCTCGTCAATGCCAGTTTTGCCTGGTGGGTAAGTGCTGGGACCGTCTGCAGCTGGATCCGTACCGGCGTGAATGCCGGTGGCTCGATCAGCAACCCAAGGTTAGACGCCGGGCGCCGGGCTGTCCATTGGCGGCGCAATGCGCGTGCGTATTGACCTGCGTGCTGATGGTGCTGACACGCTCGCGAAGCGGATGAAAAAAAATCTGCAGGGAGGGGAACCCGCGCGAATCAGGCCGGTCATATATGTACGGATGGTGTGGAAGGCTCCTAGGCCCCTATCTCCCACCGTTGCAACAGCTCTGGATATCTGTCCAGGTCCACAATCTCCTGAGGGTTCATCCCTTGTGCGCCGGCCTCTGGCCGGCTTTTTTATGGGCGTCAATTCAGTGCAATGAACAGTGCGATGGCGCTGCTCGGGCCGCGTTGAGCGGCTTACTCGCCACCGCCTTCGGCCGCAGCGATGGCCTGCGCCAGGGATTCTGCGGTCTGCGGGCCGATCAGGCTGTCAACGTAGTTCCCTGCGGGATCCACCAGCAAGGTCGTGGGGAGGACCACCGGCCGCGCGATGCCCAGTTCGGCAGAGGGGTCAGCCACGGTAGTGAACGCCACACCCAGTTTTTCTTCCTGCTCGGCCAGGGCGGGCCCGGTGGCCCCCTCAAAGTTGACGCCCAGCACGGTCACGTCCGAGCGCTCGCTGCCGAAGCGGTTCAGTTCCGGGATTTCCTCGATGCACGGTTTGCACCACTGCGCCCAGTAATTTACCAGCACCCACTGCCCCCTGGCCTGTTTCAGCGAGCTCACTTGCTCGGCCGGTTGACGCTCACTGCAGGCAAGCAGCAGTAGCGCCAGGGATGCGTACAGTAATAACCTCATTCCTCGTATAACTCCGCCAGGCTGATATTGAGTAGCTCGCGCTGTTCTCGCCGCGCCTGGCTCATCAGTTCGAGGGCTGTCTTTTGCCAGCCGTCACTGCCCGCCAGCTCGGGCCTGTCCAGCGGCAGCTCATGCTTGATCCAGGACTGTAGTTGCCACAGGCGCACCGAGTGCAAGTCACGGCACAGCAGGTAATTGCCCTCGTCGCTCTGGGATATGACCTGGTGGTTGAGCAAAATATCCCGCAGTTCACCCCAACTCTGGCTGTCCAGGCCGCGCACACTGAGGTGTTTTTTGCCCAGCAGGTCTTTTTCGCGCACGGTGCCGCCGCGTTGCTGTGTTTCCCAGAACACGTGCAGCACGTCCAGCGCTTTCAGGATCAGCGGGCGGCTGGCCTGCGATTCGTTCTGATAGGCCGACAGGCTGTGCACCAGGATGCAGCCTGTGAGAACGATGATCCACGAAATATAGATCCACAACAGGAACAGTGGCACGGCAGCGAAGGCGCCGAAGATAAAGGTAATGCTGGATTTTTCGACAAATTGTGTGAACACGAAGCGCGCCACGTTGAAGGCAATCGCCGCCAGCAATCCGCCGATCAGGGCGTGGCGGTAGGGCACATGGCAATTGGGTACCGCCACATAGATCAGGCTGAACCCGGCGGTGCTGAGTAGCAGTGGCGCCAGGCGCAGCAGGGTCGCCTGGATACCGATGATGTCGTAGTCCGCCATGGTGTGAGCAAAGGAGGCAAGATAAGTGCTCATGCCCAGGGCCACACCGATAGAAATAGGCGCCAGCGTCAGCACCGCCCAGTACAGCAGGAAGCTGGACACCGGATTGCGATTCTTGCGCGCGCGCCAGATCAGATTGAACGCCTTTTCGATATTGCGCAGCATCAGCACCGCCGTCACCAGCAGGAAGGCGACACCGGGGCCGGTCAGTTGTTTGGCCTGCGCGGAGAAGTCGTTCAGGTATTGCTGGATATCGGTGCTGGATTCGGGCACGAGGTTCTCATACAGCATGGCCTGCAGCTGTGCTTCCAGGCCCTGAAAGTTGGGAATCGCGGAAGCGACCGTATACAACACGGTGATGAACGGCACCAGGGCGAACAGGCTCATGTAGGTGAGCGCCGCCGCATTTTCCGAGCAGCGGTCGGCGGCGTAGCGCGAGGCGAGGTAACGCGCGCGATACCAGAATTCTCGCAAAGCCTGCATGATCAATCCCATGGCGTGATTATGGCACGATTGCTCGCCGGGCTGCACAGGCTGACCGCTTACAGAAAGTGTCCGGGTGGCGTGCAGCTCCAGGTTTTAGCTTGCAGCTAATTGTTGTAACCTGCAGCGCTTTGCACTTGAGGTATTCTCACATGGCTGACGTGACCATCTTCCATAACCCGCGCTGCTCAAAGTCGCGCAACACGCTGGCATTGCTGGAGGAAAACGGCGTCACGCCTGAGGTGGTGCTCTACCTTGAGACGCAACCGGATGCCGCTGAGATCCGCAGCTTGCTGAAAAAACTGGGCATCGGCGCGCACGAGCTGGTGCGCAAGGGTGAGGAGGAGTTCAAGACCTGTGGCCTCACTGCAGATTCCAGCGAGAGCGACATTATCGCCGCCATGGCGGCGCATCCCCGGCTTATCGAGCGACCAGTCGTTGTGAAAGGTAACAGGGCTGTGCTGGGCCGTCCGCCGGAGAACGTGCTGGATCTGATCTGATGTCACCAGCGTATGTACTGGTACTTTACTATTCGCGCGGCGGTGCCACGGCAGCCATGGCGGAACAGGTAGCGCGCGGTGTAGAGCTTGTCGCCGGTATGCGTGCCCGTTTGCGCACCGTGCCGGCCATTTCCGCTGTGACGCAGCAAAGCGAGGACGATATACCCGATTCCGGCCCGCTGTACTGTAAACTCGATGACTTGCGCGATTGCGCAGGCCTGGCCCTGGGAAGCCCGACGCGCTTTGGCAATATGGCCGCACCGTTAAAGTATTTCCTGGACCAGAGTTCCTCCCTTTGGCTCAGTGGCGCTCTTATCGATAAGCCGGCAGCGGTATTCACGTCCACGTCCAGCCTGCACGGTGGTCAGGAGAGTACCTTGCTCTCAATGCAGCTTCCGCTGCTACACCATGGCATGCTGCTCGCCGGGTTGCCCTACAGTGAGCCGGGACTGATGAGTTCCACCTCTGGCGGCACACCCTACGGCGCCTCCCACTGGGCGGGGGAGGGTAACGATCGAGAGCTTGACGAGAGTGAGGCCAGCCTGTGCCGCGCGCTGGGTAAACGGGTTGCTCAACTGGCAACCCGGCTCGAACCCGGCAACTGAGGACGGCAATGTGAGCAGGCTTACCGTGTTGCGCGCCCGCGCTGGAATTGTCACCTGGCTTTGCTGGTGGTTGTTGTTTCTGCAGCAGGCTCTGGATGCTGCCCTGCATGGCGCTCCCTGGTTTATCTGGTTGGTCAAGTTGCTGCCACTCGCCCTGTTTTTGCCGGGCATGCGCCGGGACAATTTACGCAGCTACATCTGGCTGTGTTTCGTCTGCCTCGGCTATTTTATGATTCTGGTGCAACGCCTGTTCGTCGAACCGGCCTCCCCGCTGTTGATCATCGGGATGGTGGCGGTTGTGCTACTGTTTATCGGCGCGATGTTCTATGTACGATGGCGCGCGCGTGAATTACGTGAGCAGCGGGAGCGCTCGCAGCTTGTTGGAGAGAGTAAGTCATGAGCAAACCTTCGTTGCCGCGCCGAATATTTTCGGCCATCTGGAACGCGATAACGCGTATCCGAATGGCGCTATCAAATCTGCTGTTCATTGTTCTGCTGGTGCTTATTTACGTGTTCTATATCGGCGGAGCACCGGAGCCTCTTCCTGAGCGGGCGGCACTGCTGCTCAATATGTCCGGTACGGTGGTCGATCAACGCTCGCCGGTCGATCCATTGCAGGCCCTGCTCACCGAACCAACGCCCATGGATCATGAAGTGCTGCTGCGCGACGTGTTGGACGCGATTGACTACGCGGTGGATGATCCCGCTATCAATTCGCTGGTGATGGAGCTGGATGCACTTGTATACGTGGGTATCAGCAGAACACAGGAAATTGTCGACGCGCTTGAACGTTTCCGCGCCACCGGCAAGCGTATTATCGCCGTGGGTGATTTTTACACCCAGGATCAGTACCTGCTTGCCAGTCAGGCCGACGAGATTATCGTGCACCCCCTGGGCGGCGTTGCGCTGGAGGGCTACGGCAGCTACAACAACTACTTCCGCGAAGCGCTGGACAAGCTATCGGTAAGCGTGCACGTTTTTCGCGCGGGCGAACACAAGTCTGCAGTGGAACCCTTTATCCGGGACGATATGTCTGCCGCTGAAAAGCTGGTCACCGGTCGTTGGCTGGACGATCTGTGGACGCAGTACGCCAATACGGTGGAGCTGCGCCGCCAGCTGCCGCCCGGGGCGGTGGATGAATACGTCAATAGCTTTCACGAACATCTCGCCGCGCAGGGCGGTGACACCGCAGCGACAGCGCTGGCAATGGGCATGGTCGACAAGCTGATGACGCGCACGCAGGCCAACGATTATCTGGCTGATGTAGTGGGTGCCAGCACGGATGAGGGGCTGTACGAGGCAATCGTGTTCGAGCGCTACGTGGCGCGCAAACGCCCCCTTGCGCTCACCGCGCCGCAGGGAGATCGCATCGCGGTGATTACCGCGCAGGGCAATATCCTCCCGGGCGAGCAGCCGCCTGGCGCTATCGGCGGCGATTCTCTCGGGCGTCTCATCCGCAGTACCGCGGAGGAGGAAGATGTAAAAGCCATTGTGCTGCGTGTGAACAGCGGCGGCGGCAGCATGTTTGCCTCAGAGATAATTCGCGAACAGATCGACTACGCGCGTGAGCAGGGTCTGCCGGTCGTTGTTTCCATGGGAGCGGTCGCGGCTTCTGGCGGCTACTACATTGCGGCGCCGGCCGATGAAATCTGGGCAACGCCCAGTACGTTGACCGGTAGTATCGGTGTATTTGCGGTTATTCCAACCTTCGAAAACCTGCTGGAGCGGCTAGGCGTGCATGCCGACGGTGTCGGCACAACCTCGCTGGCAGGCTCGCTGCGCGCTGATCGCCCGTTGAACCCGCTGCTGAAGGAGGCTATCGACAGCAGTGTTCAATTTGCCTATCGCAGTTTTCTTGATCTGGTAGCGACAGAGCGGGAAATACCACTGGAAGACGTACGGGAGTTGGCCGAAGGTAGAGTGTGGAGTGCTGGCGATGCGCTTGCCGCAGGCCTGGTTGATCGGGTGGGCACGCTGGAGGAGGCCGTAGCGTCCGCTGCAGAGCTGGCCGGCGTCAAAGACTATGTTACCGATTACGTGGAGCTACCCCTGTCTGCGCGCGATCAACTGCTGAAGGAACTGGCCAATCGAGGTGCCAGCCTGGGTGTCATCGACAGTTTCGGGTTGAGTGGTCTGGTGCAGCGGCTGGCAGCACCGGTGCGCGATGCGGCGCTTGAGCTCCAGTTCCTGCAGGATCCGGCCAATCTTTACCTGCGCTGCTTCGCCTGTCCTAACGTGCGCTGACAGCGCGTTCGCTGAACGCCCTGTTTAGTGATGCGCCGCGATGGCGTGATCGCCCGCACGGCGCGACCAAAAGCGGTTCAGATCATCGAGTATCATGTACAGGCTGGGAATCAATAGCAGCGTTATGACTGTGGCGAACACGATGCCGAAGGCCAGTGAAATCGCCATCGGTATCATCTGCTCTGCCTGCAGTGACCGCTCCGTCAGCATTGGGACCAGCCCGAAGAAAGTGGTGAGCGAAGTGAGCAGGATCGCGCGAAAGCGACGCATGCCTGATTCCACCACGGCGGTATAAAGGTCTTTGCCCTCGGCGAGGGCCTTGTTCACGAAGTCCACCATGATCAGGCTGTCGTTAACAACCACTCCGCTGAGCGCAATCA
>JAUHYL010000069.1 GCA_030426545.1 Gammaproteobacteria bacterium | reverse complement strand
CGCACCATTCACTACACCGGCTACGAGATGCAGGTGCTGGACAACGTCGGCCACTCCGACTCCAGCAACCCGACCCATCGCTCCGGCGCGCTGTACGACCTGATCGCGCCGGATCACGACACCACCCAACCGGTGGGTTTCTGGAACAGCGTGCACATTATTGCCGATGGCCCGCACGTGGAGTTCTGGCTGAACGGGCGACTCACGGCAAAATTCGAGCAGGGCAGCCCCGAGTGGCAGGCGCTGTACGCGCAAAGCAAATTCACTGAGCGTCCGCGCTACGGCACCCTGTTCAAAGGGCATATCGGCTTCCAGGATCACTGGGACAAGGTGTGGTACCGCAACATCCGCATTCGGGAATTGCCCGCGCAGAAGTGATGCCGGCAGGCCGCCGCGGGGCTGTGCCACCCGAATAAGCCCTGAATTACCTGTGGTGGAGCGTCGTCGCTCACGTATAATCGTACGTCATTCACGCTGAGAGTTACTTTCAAACCCTATGACCCTCCTGGTCGTTTATCTTTGCATCGCCATTGGCGTCTCTTTTCTCTGCTCCATTCTGGAGGCGGTACTGTTATCGGTGGCGCCCAGCTACGTCGAGAGTCAGCTTGAGACCAAGCCCGTCAGGGCACAGGCGCTGAAAGAGGTGAAAGAAGACCTCGACCATTCCATCTCGGCGATCCTCATTCTGAATACTTTCGCCCACACCATGGGCGCGGCCGGCGTTGGCGCGCAGGCCACCAAGGTGTTCGGCGTGCGCTGGGAAACGCTCATCGCCATCCTGCTCACGCTGGCCATCCTGTACCTGTCGGAGATCATTCCGAAAACCATCGGCGCCACGTACTGGAAACAGCTTGCCATCCCCTCGGCACAGGTGATCCGCTGGCTGGTGAAGCTGCTGTTTCCGCTGGTGTGGATTTCCGGCCGCCTGACCGAGCTGATCTCCAGCGCGGATCGCATTACCGGCGTCAGCCGTGACGAGTTGGCGGCGATGGCCAAACTGGGCGCGCGCCACGGTTCGCTGGGGTCGCAGGAGAGCGAGCTGCTGGAGAATATCCTGCAACTGCGCTCCGCCCGTACCGGGGAGATACTTACGCCGCGCACCGTGGTCAGTGCGCTGGATGCCACGCTGAAGGTGAGCGAGGCACTGGAGCAAGTACAGGAGGTGCGCTTTACCCGACTGCCGGTGTATGAAAACGACCTCGATACGGTGATCGGCCTGGTACTGCGGCCCGAACTCATGATCGCCGAGCGCGAGGGGCGTGGCGACCAGCCACTCAGTGAAGTGCTGGTGCCGATTCATCGCGTGTCCGAGGGGCTGCCCGTACTGCGCCTGCTGGACCTGTTTATCAAACGCCGCGAGCACCTTTTCCTGGTGGAGGATGAATACGGGCAGACATCGGGGATTGTCACGCTGGAAGACGCGGTGGAAACACTGCTCGGGCGCGAAATCATGGATGAGTCCGACGAGGTGGCCGATATGCAGGAGCTGGCACGCACCCGCTACCGCGGCCGCCTGCGCGACGAATCCCGCTAGCCGGGTTTTGCGTTAACAGGGCTACTGGCCCGAGTTACCCGTCGTTGAGCGGCACTGCGCAGGGAGCGACGCCTGCGCCGGCGCGGGGATTCAACATCTTCGACCACGCCCGGGCAATCATCCGTACAAATTGACAATCCGGGGGAGCGCCCTAATCTGTGCTGACGCCGTATTTGCGGCGCCAGTCATACAACGGCGGCGACCAGGCACAAGGAGCAGAGCTGGCAGCTATGAAGAACATACTCGGGTACGAAGGTAAAAACGTGGTGGTCACCGGGGCGGCCTCCGGTATGGGGCAGGCGGCGGCCTGGCTGCTGTCCGACCTGGGCGCGCGCGTGTTTGCGCTGGACATTGCAGACGTCAGCGCGCCGGTGGAAATGGTCCTCAAGGTGGACATGAAAGACACCGAGACGCTGGATACCGCCGTCTCGCAGCTGCCGCAGCAGGTACACGGCCTGTTCAATTGCGCCGGCGTACCCTGCCCGCCGTTCTCCAACGAAGACACACTGATGATTAATTTTGTCGGCCTGCGCTACCTGACCGACACGCTCCTCCCGCGTATACCGGAGGGCGGCGCGATTGCCTCGATTGCCTCCACCGCCGGCATGGGCTGGAAAGCCAATCTGGACACGATCAAGGGTCTCCTAGCGCAGGACAACTCCACCGCCACGGCAGCGGCCTGGTTTGAAGCGCACCCGGATGTCTGCGCAGATGCTTACGGCTTCGCCAAGCAGTGCATCATTGTCTACACCATGAGCAAGGCGCGCGAGTTGGCGCAGCGGGGCGTGCGCATCAACTGCATCTCGCCGTCGCCCACCGACAGCGGCTTCATGGAGAAGCTGAAAGGCGAGGGCGAAATGCCCGCGGAACTCATCGACATGTTCCTGCCCTCCAACGGACGTTACGCCACCGGTGCCGAGATGGGCGAACCCCTGGTGCTGTTGAACAGCCGGCTGGCCAGCTTTGTCAGCGGTTTGAATGTACCCGTTGATTTCGGCTATTGCGCCGAGGTGCTGGTGGGTGAGCGCGACGACCTGTTCGGGATGCGCTGATGCCCGGGACGGCCGCACGCAAAACGCAGAAGACGTTTTGTCGCATCTGCGAAGCGCAGTGTGGCCTGGCGGTGACCACCGAGAACAATCGCGTAGTTGCCATAGAACCTAACACCGACCACGTTGCCAGCAAGGGCTATGCCTGCATCAAGGGCCTGCGCATGGGCGACTTCGTGCATAACCCTGACAGGCTCACCACGCCCCTGAAAAAAGTGGATGGCCAGTTCGTGCCCATCGACTGGGACCAGGCCATCGCAGAGATCGGCGCGAAGTTGCGTGCGATTCACGCCCGTCACGGCGGCAGTGCCATCGCGGCCTACATGGGGAATCCCATTGGCTTCAGTCTCTGGCCCACCACGGCACTGACGTTTTTTCTGCGCGCCTTCGGTGCCGACAAGCTGTTCACGCCGGGCACACAGGATTGCGCGAACAAGTTTGCCGGGGGAGAGCGCCTGTTCGGGGGACCGGGCGACCAGGTCTTCCCGGATATCGATCACACCCAGTTGCTGATTGCCGTGGGCACCAACCCGGTGATCTCGAAGATGAGCTTCATCTCGCTGCCGCACCCGATGCGGCGCATCGAGGCCATTGAAGCGCGCGGTGGCAAAGTTTACTGGGTGAATCCCCGTCGCACCGAGTCGGCGAAGCGGGTGGGCGAGCATGTGCCGATACGCCCGGACGCCGACCTGTTTTTCATGCTCGCGTTTCTCAACGAAGTGATTGCGCGCGATGCGGTGGATCACGCGCGGGTGGCGCAGTACATGAACGGTTTCGACGCGCTGGCGGACGTCGCCCGGCCCTGGACGCCGGAACGGGTAGAGGCGGTGACCGCCATTCCCGCTGCGCGGTTGCGCGAGATGGTCAGTGCCTATCTCGCCGCAGACGGCGCCGCACTGTATTCCTCCACCGGTGTGAACCAGGGCAGCCAGGGGTTGCTGGTGTACTGGATACAGGAAGCGATCAACGCGGTCAGCGGCAACCTCGACCGGCGCGGCGGTGTGCTGGCAGGTAAGGGCGCGCTGCCGCGGCAGGCGCAGGCGGGTGAGACGCCGCGCTCCAGGATCAACGATATTCCCTATGTGAACAGCACCGTACCGGCCGGCATCCTGGCCGATGAAATCCTGACGCCGGGCAGTGGCCAGGTGCGGGCAATGATCAACATGTCGGGTAATCCGCTGCTGACCTGCGCCGGCAGCACCCGCCTGGCCGAGGCGTTTGGCGCGCTGGAGCTGTTCGTGTGCATCGACATCGTGCGCAACGAAACAGCGGCGTACGCGGATTACATTCTGCCCGGCCTGCACAGCCTGGAACGGGCCGACATTCCCTTTTACTTTTTTTCCATCATGGGCCTGATGCCGACGCGCAGTTTCAGTTATACCGATGCGGTGCTGGCGCCGGCGGGGGATGCGCGCGATGAAGGTTTGATCTATCGCCAGCTTTGCCGGGCGGCGGGCAGACCGTTTGCGGGTCAGCGCGCAGTGCAGTCGCTTAGCAACGTGGCGCAAATGCTCGACGCGCTGCCCGGCATAGGCGGTCGCAGCGGACTGGACCGGTGGTTTTTCTCGCTGCTGTCACGCGCGGCGAAACTGGGCGGCCTGAACAAGCTGCGCAAAGCGCCCGATGGCGTTCTGCTGCAGCCCAATGAACCGGGTGACTACCTGGGTAAACGCGTGCAGACTGCCTCGGGGCGCGTGGAACTGGCGCCGCCGGACCTGCTGGCGCGCGCGCAGTCGCTGGAAGCCGTGTTTGCCCGTCACCTTGAGGAGCGTGACTCGCTGAAACTCATCCAGAAGCGCGAGCGCTATACGCACAATAGCTGGGCGCACAATGCCGAGGCGTTTGTGCAGGGCGGGCGCGATACCAACTACCTGTACATTCACCCGGACGACGCCGGGCCGCGTGCGCTGGGTGACGGCGATACCGCCAGTGTGTCGGTGGGCGGTAACGCCATCCAGGTGCCGGTGCGGCTGGATGAAAACATGTTACCGGGCAGTGTTGCCGTCCCTCACGGTTGGGGCCATCAGCGGGCGGACGGTCTGTCGGTGGCGCGCCACACGCGGGGTGCGAACGTGAATGAAATCATTCCGGATGGACCGCAGTCACTGGAGCCGCTGTCCGGTATGTCGCACATGAACGGTGTGGTGGTGCAGGTGAGCAGGGCGTCCTGACGGACTGTCCTGACTTGCCGGCGATTCTGACAGGCTGATCTGCCAGACTATGGCTGGGCGCGGCAACTCTGCATCAACACGTCTGAACTGGGCACCTCATCTTCGCACCCCTTTTTGCAGGCTTGTGCGGCATCACCCCACTTGAATGGGTGCAGCATACAGCGCACGTAGCACGGTCCCACTTCCCACAGAATTTCGGAAATCATGCAGTCCCGTTCGTGCGCTTGCAGGTAATCCACGCCCGGCCCCCGGGAAACCTTGCCGATGGCCGGGACGTCGGCGTTCGGTGCCAGGCCGTCTTTGGCGCTGCCGTCGGGCTGCAGATTTCCCGTGACCCAGAGCACGGCGTTGACCAGCAACCGCTGATACACCGGGTGATCAATCGTCTCGACACTGTGTCCCAGCGTGGTGCCGAAGATGCGCACGTTGTCTGTCTCCCTGACCCAGGCGGTCACGTGCTCGGCGCCGTCTTCACCTTTTGCCGTGAGCAGCGCTTGTGCGTCGAAGGCGAGGTTGGTGTACAGCTCGTCGTTGTCCAGTGTCCATGGCGTGGGCACGTCCTTCAGCACCGGGTGATCGCCGGCATGTGACTGCCGCACCCTGCCGATGGGTTCGTGGCGCACGGTTTTCAGTCCGTACAGCGGCCACCAGTCCTCCGTTTTGCGAAAGGAGTGCATGGCGCAGTGCAGCACAACGGTGGGTGTGCGCAGCGTTTCCGTCTGGCGCCGCATGTTGGCAATCAGTGCGGCGTCGGTGTTGTCTGCTTCGCAAAGGTTGTACACCAGCAGGTCGTAGCCCGCGCCGTAATCTGTGGTCTTCCAGCGCTCGAGTTCATGCAGCGATACATCGAAGCTGATGTTCAACTCGCTGGCCAGGGCAGCGCTGATCGCCTCGGACTGGTAAGCGTAGTCGTGGTAGATGCCGGGACTGGTCAGCAACAAGCCTTTCAGCGTGTCCGCGGTAAGGGAGAGCGGCACGGCGGTGAGAAAAAGCAGCGTGAACAGGCGGGCAGGCAGTGTCTTCATGGCTTGGTTTCCAGTGAGGGTTGCGGTGCGTCTGGCAGGGCGAAAGCGATATACGCGGAGCCGGGCGGCTGCTCAACTTTACCGCCACCGGCGGCGATAACAACAAACTGCCGTCCATCCGCTTCGTACACGGACGGCGTGGCAAAGCCTGCCGCAGGGAGCTCCGCCTGCCACAGCAGTTCGCCGCTGAGCTTGTCGAAGGCGCGGATTTTTTTGTCCGGCGTTGCCGCGATAAAGAGCAGGCCGCCGGCTGTCACCACTGGCCCGCCGTAATTTTCTGCGCCCAGGCCGCTCAGCCCGCGCGCCAGTGCGTTGGGGTAGTCGCCCAGCGGAATCTTCCACGCGATTTCGCCCTCGCTCACGTCAAGTGCGACCAGGCTGCCCCACGGGGGGCGCGACCCGGGCAGGCCGAATTCGTCGCGCAGTACGTTGAAGCCGTCATTGCGGTAGCCCTTCACCTCGCCCTCGGTGGACTGGGCCGCGACTGCCTCGTCGCCCGCGGTATACAGGTACAGGATGGGCGCCGCCAGGAAGTACCACGGCAGGTCGGTGTAGCCCGGCATGCGTCCGCGGCCGTGCCGCGCGATCTGGTAGACCTCCCAGGGCCAGAAGCGATCGCCGATGTTTTTCAGTGAAGGGAAAATGGAGCCGACGCCTTCCCGGTTGGCGCCGTGACAGGAGCCGCAGAAATGCATGTAGGCGAATTCCAGGTTGCCCACCTCAAACGCCAGTTCCGTGGTGGGCACCATGCGGAAAAACCAGGGTACCTCGTTGGTGTTGATATACAGCAGATTGCTGCCGGCATCGTAGGCCTGTCCTCCCCACTCGGCGCCGCCGTCGAGGCCGGGATAGAACACCAGGCCGTTCTCCGAGGGCAGGTGATACGGGGTTGAAATCGCCATGCCATCGATGATCTGGCTGACATACTCGGTGCTCTCGGGGCTGAGGTCTGTGACCTGAAAGCGCTGTTGTGCAAACGCCGGCGGCCACAGCGGCAGGGGCTGGGTGTCGGCGGGGTGTTCCCCGGGCAGCGCCGCGCCAGTTACGGGGACTTCAGTCATCGGGAACAGCGGCTCACCTGTCTCGCGGTGGAAGACAAACAGGTGACCGGACTTGGTCGCCTGGGACACGGCGGGAATCGACCTGCCGTCGCGCTGCACCGTGACGAGATTGGGCGGCGTGGGCAGATCGCGATCCCACAAATCGTGCCGCACGAACTGGTAGTGCCACAGGCGCTCACCCGTGTTCGCATTCAGCGCAACCAGGGAGTTGGCAAACAGGTTGTCGCCCGCGCGATCGGCGCCGTAGTAGTCGTAGGCGGCAGAGCCGGTAGGCACAAACGCGATGCCGCGCCCGGCATCGACGGTGATACCGCCCCAGGAATTGGCGCCACCGAGCGCGCCCCTGTTCTCCTCTGGCCAGGTGTCGGCACCGAACTCGCCGGCGGCGGGAACGGTGCGGAAAGTCCAGCGCAGCTCGCCGCTGGGCAGGTGATAGGCGCGGATATAACCCGGCGCCGCATCGTGGAACTCGGACGTGCCAAACCCCTGTATCAGCAGGTCTTCGTAAAGGGTGCCGGGTGCGATGACGTTGACGTTCAAACCCTCCACCGGCCTGTCCAGGCCGACCCGCAGGTCGACGACGCCGGCGTCGCCAAACGCCGTGGCGAGTTCACCGGTCAGCGTATCGACGGCGAACAATTCATGGCGCAGCCCGACCAGGATCCACGCGGCGCTGCGGCCATCGGGTGTGGTTCCCTCCCAGTACACCAGCCCGCGTCCGGCGCCCTTGCCGCCCTCGTGCGGTTGCTCGAAGGGGTAGCGCCACAGTTCCTCGCCGGTGGCCGCGTTCAGCGCGAACAGGTTTTTGCGGGCGGACAGGCCGTAGAGCACGCCGTTGACCACCAGGGGGTTGGTGGGGATCAGGGTACCGAATCCGCTGCGGTCGGCGTCCTCGGGGTCGTAGCGCCAGGCTTCACGCAGTTGGGCGACGTTCTGCCGATTGATTGTGTCGAGTGGGCTGTACTGGTTGCTCGCCTGGTCGCCCAGGTAGTGACGCCATTCACTGTCTGCAGGAGGCGCCGTCGCGCGCAGCGCGGCGAGGCTGGCCGCGGATTCACGGCTGACGCCCTGCGGGCGCGGTTGATCGCAGGCAGCCAGCAGCGCGATGCACAGCAGAGCGGGGAGCAGGAGGGCGGTGCACGGAGCAGAGAAGTGAAAGGCGCGCATACCGGCACTCTTGTTATTTCGCCCAATGATAAACGGGGCGCCTTGACTTGTCTCTACAGCGTCAGAAGGGGGCCGGGCCCGGGAACTGCTTTCGCAGCTGCGGCTTGAGCAGTTTGCCCGACGGGTTGCGCGGCAGCGACTCGACGATCTCGTAAAGTTGCGGCACCTTGTACCCCGCCAGGTTCTGCTTGCAGTAGGCTTTCAGCGAATCCACCGTCGGCTCGCTGCCGGGCGCGGGTACCACGATGGCAAGCGGTGTTTCGCCCCATTTGTCGGAGGCGACACCGATGACCGCGGCTTCCTGGACTTCCGGGCAGGCGGCCAGGACGTTTTCCAGTTCCGCCGGGTAGATGTTTTCGCCGCCGGAGATAATCATGTCTTTCATGCGGTCGCAGATGGTGACGAAGCCCTCGCTGTCCCAGGTGGCGATGTCGCCGGTATGCAGCCAGCCGTCGCGCAGGGTTTCGGCCGTCGCCTCGGGCTTGTTCCAGTACGCTTTCATGATGTGGCGCCCCGCGAGCAGCAGTTCACCGGCTTCCTGCGATCCCCTGGGAATGCTGTTGCCGCGGCCGTCGATGATTTTGATCTCGGTGTGCATCTGCGGTTTGCCGCAGGAGCCGACCCTGGATTCCGCGTCCTCGTGCAGCAGCAGCGTGCCCGGGCCGCAGGACTCGGTCAGCCCGTAGGCCTGGAAAATACGCACGCCGAGTTTCTCGTAGTCGTGCAGCAGCGAGACGGGTACCGGCGCGGCGCCGGTCGCTATCCAGCGCACGGATGAGATGTCGTGCTGTTCGCGCTCCGGCGCCATCAACATAAACTGCATCAGCGCCGGGACCGCCATGAAGATGGTGACTTTCTCCTGCTCGATGCAGCGGAACATGGCGGCCATGTCCAGTTCGCGCATGATGATGCCCGTGGCGCCGCGGTGCACCAGCAGTGAGGTCGGGTTGAGGCAGCCCACGTGAAACATCGGCAGGGCGAGCAGCCAGCGGTCATCGCTGCGCATGTCGGACGTGGACATGCTGGTTAGCTGCGACCAGAGCATGCCGTCGTGGCTGTGCACGGCGCCCTTGGGGTGGCCGGTGGTGCCCGAGGTGTACATGATGAACAGGGTGTCGTCGTCCCAGGCGCCGATCTCGGGCTCGTCTGCGGAAGATGCCTGCAGCACGGCGTCGTAATCCTCGGCCCAGTCCGGCGCGGCGCCGTGGTCATTGTCCCGGCGCAGCCAGTGGTTCACCGTTGGCCCGTCGTTGTCGGTGTTGTGCAGCGCCTCGACGGTGGCGTCGAAGTCCGAGTCGTAGACCAGCGCCACACTGCCGGAATCCGCCAGTATGTAGCCGATCTCCGCCGCTACCAGGCGCCAGTTCACCGGTACCATGATGGCGCCCAGCTTGGCGATAGCGAAGTAGGTTTCCACGAATTCGGCGCTGTTTTTCAGCAGCGCGGCGACGCGGTCACCCGGCTGCACACCGCGTTTTGCCAGGGCGTTGGCCACGCGGTTACAGCGCTGGTTGAGCTCGGCAAAGGTGAACCTGCGGTCGCGCTCGTATTCAACGAAGGCTTCCCGCGATGGGCAGATCTCTGCGCGTTTCTTCAGCAGTAGTCCGATATTGGTGCGCATGAGGTCTCTCCGTCACGATTCAGCAGGGGCGCCAGTATTTCAGTATAGGCAGTGGTTGGATAGATGCGTCCGGGTTGCCATGCCAAACCAGCCGTGGAAATTCGTCCACGCGCCTAACCGGCGACGGCAAAAACCTCTAGTCTGGTGGTTGCGTTGGCGTACCTCGTTGCCTGCGCAGCTCTTTTGAGGTGAGGAACTCCCCATGTCACGAATTATCCCGCGCGCCAGTGTCGACAGCTTTGACGGCGTGGCTGATGTCATCGTTTGCGGATTTGGCGGCGCGGGGGTTTGCGCCGCCCTAGAGGCCGGCGATGCCGGTTCGTCGGTACTGTTGTTCGAGCGCTTCAGCGCCGGTGGCGGTTCAACAGAAATGTCCGCCTGTGAAATGTACCTCGGCGGCAGCGGGGGTACGTCGCTGCAGCGCGATCTCGGGTTTGAGGACAGCAGCGAGAACTTTCACAACTATTTGATGGCCTGCCTCGGCGACCACGCCGATGAGGACAAGGTGCGCGCCTATGTCGAGGGCGCCGCCGCCCACTTCGACTGGATGGAGTCGCAGGGTGTGCCCTACAAACGCGCCTACTTCGATGGCCGCGACGTGGTCGCGCTGACGGGCGATTCCCTGCAGTACACCGGCAACGAACGTGTGTGGCCGTATACCGAGGCATCGACGCCGATTCCCCGCGGGCACCTGCCCGCCGATGCCGGCCACGATGGTGGCAAGGTGCTGATGGGGGTGCTGAAGAAAAATGCCGCGGCGCACGAGCGCATCGACATTCGCTGTGACGCGCGGGTGCAGGCGCTGATCGTCGATGATGCGGGCGCGGTCTGCGGCGTGGGGGTGAAGATCGACAACCGGGTGCAGTATTTCTTCGCTCGCCAGGGTGTGGTGTTAACCGCCGGCGGTTTCATTATGAACGAGCGCATGACGCGGCAGCACATCGCTGCCCTCGATGGCTTTGCCACCCGGCACGGCAACCCGGGTGATATGGGCGACGGTATTCTGCTCGGGGTCGCCGCCGGCGGTAACGCGATCAACATGGGCGAGGCCTTTCTCTGCGTGGCGCACTACCCGCCGGCGCAGCTCACCTATGGTATCTTCGTTAACGAACAGGGCCAGCGCTTCATCAATGAAGATTCCTACCTGGCGCGCATGGCAGACGCGGTGTTGCGCCAGCGCAACCAGCGCGGCTTCATGTTTATCGACAACCGACACTTTGCGCGCCCGGACTACCAGGAACTCGCGGAGATCGTCGCCGTGGGGGAAACCGTTGAGGAAGTGGAGCGCGACAGCGGCCTGCCCGAGGGCAGCCTGCAGCACACGGTGCAGGTGTACAATCAATACGCGGCCAAAGGCGAGGACCCGCTGTTCCACAAGGCGGCCAACTGGCTGCAGCCGTTTGATACACCACCTTACGCGCTGGTGGACTACAGCCTGCCGACGCTGCGACCGGCGACGTTCACGCTGGGTGGTCTCGACACACTGCCTACAGGGGAAGTGCTGACGGCGGATCGCGAGATCGTTCCCGGGTTGTTCGCCGCCGGCCGCACGGCGGCGGGTATTCCGCGCACCAGCGCCGGTTACGCCAGTGGTATGTCGGTGGGTGACGCCACCTTTACCGGTCGCAGGGCGGGCCTGCGCGCCGCAGCGCTGCCGCGCCGTCCCGATCCCTCCTGATTCTGACTTGAGAACAACGCCATGACCAAGCCGCTATTGTTTCAACCCATTACCCTGGGTGATGTGGAATTGAAAAACCGCATCCTGATGTCACCCATGACGCGGGCGCGCTGTCCCGAGCGTATCCCTACCGATTCGGTGGTGACTTACTACGCCCAGCGGGCAGGCGCGGGCATGATCGTCACCGAGGCGACCACCGTGTCGCAGCAGGGCGATGGTTCGATCTCCACACCGGGCATTTACACGCCGCAACAGGTGGCGGGCTGGCAGCGCGTGACGGCGGCGGTGCATGAGCGCGGCGGTCGCATCGCCTGCCAGTTGTGGCACACCGGGCGCGTTTCCCACGCAAGTTTCCAACCCGGCGGCGGCGCGCCGGTATCGGCATCGGACGTGGCGGGGGAGGTGGTGACGTTTACCACCAATGGATTTGAACCGACGACACCGCCGCGCGCCCTCGCCCTCGAGGAGATTCCGGACGTGGTCCAGCAGTTTGCAGACGCCGCGCAAAACGCCATGGCGGCGGGCTTTGATGCGGTGGAAATCCACTGCGGCAGCGGTTACCTGCTGGACCAGTTTCTGCGTGATGGCACCAACCGGCGCACGGATGCGTACGGCGGTTCTATTGAAAACCGCTGCCGCTTTGCGCTGCAGGTAGTGGATGCGGTTGTGCAGGCGATTGGCGCCGGTCGCACCGGCATTCGCATTTCACCGATGCTGGAAACCTGGGACTGCAGCGACAGCGACCCGGTGCCCCTGTTCACGCACTTCGTGCGCGAATTGAGCCGGCGCGAGCTGGCGTTTCTCGATCTTATCGAGCGCAACGATGCACCGATGGCAGTTAGCGATGATATCGACGCGGATAGCAACGAGGCCGGCGTGGCGGCCATTCGGGCGGCGTTCAGCGGCAACTACATTGCCAATGGCAGCTACAGCCGGGAGGGTGCCGAGGAGGCGCTGCAGAGCGGCTACGCCGTGGCGGTGAGTTTCGGACGCGACTACCTCTCCAACCCCGATCTCGCTGAAAGGCTGGCGGCGGGTGCGGCACTTAACGCGCCGGCAGAAGCCGTTGACTATTATGGCGACGGCGGTGACAAGGGCTATATCGACTTCCCCGCCCTGGGGGAATCTGCCGCAGAGTAGGCGTGGCGGCGCTGCCGTAGCACGCTGGCGGCACGGCGCTGTGCTCCTCGCTGCCAGAGCGCCGGTTGTTTACCGCTCAAAGATGACCGGCAGGGATTCCAGCCCACGCAGCAGGATGTTCGGCATGTATTCCAGCTCTTCCGGCGCGCAGGCCAGTTGGAAGCGGCTGAAGGTTTCGAAGAGTTGTTCCCAGGCGAGAATCATCTCCAGCCGCGACAGGTGCTGGCCGATGCACACGTGCGTACCGAAACCAAACGCGACATGGCGCTTGGCGTTGGCGCGGCTCACATCAAACTCCAGCGGTTTCTCGAACAGGCTTTCGTCGTGGTTGGAGGAGAAGTACTTGAGCAGCACCATGCTGCCGGCGGGGATGGTGACGCCGCCCAGTTCGTAATCGGACTTGGCGAGGCGCCACATGTTCGAGGTTGGCGTGGCCAGGCGCAGGGTTTCTTCCACCAGGTTGGGAATCAGCGAACGGTCAGCGCGCACCAGCGCTTCCTGCTCGGGGTTGAGTGCCAGCTGGCGAATGCCCTCGGCCAGTGTTGCCGTTGTGGTTTCGTTGCCGGCAACCAGGAACTGCGTGCAGTGCGACAGCTGTTCTTCGATGGTCATCGGGCGGCCTTCCACCTCCAGCTGCGCGACGTGGCTGAGCAGGTCATCACGCGGCGACTCGCGTCGTTCGTCCAGCGCCTCGACAAACCAGTCGTACTCTTCTTTAAGCGTTGCCTGTGCCTGCAGCAGGGTGTCCTTGTCTGCCACCTGCGACAGCACGGTGACGTTGGCCACGGTCCAGTTGAACGCCTGGTCGATCATGTCCAGCGGGATGCCCAGCACGTGCATGATGACTGACAGCGGATAGGGGCGGGAGAAGTCTTCGATGAAATCAAAGGTCTCACCGTCCGGTAGTGCGGCCACCTTGTCCCTGGCCAGCTCGCTGATCCATGGGCGGTAGCGCTCGAGGTTATCCTTGAGGAAAAAGTCCCGCACCGTATTGCGGTACAGGGTGTGCTCCGGCTTGTCCACGGTGAGCAGCGTGCCCTTGCCGAGGTTATAGGTGTTTTTCATGGCGGCCACGACATCGGCGTCAAGCTCGCGTTGCGAGCCCACGGCGAGGGTGAAGTCGTTGGAGAACACGGCGTCGTTCTTGTGTGCCTCGCGCACCAGCTCGTAGGTGGAGACGACGAACACCCCGGAGCCGGGGTCCTGGTAGACCGGGGCGTTTTCGCGCAGGGTGCGGTCGAAATGGTAGGGGCACTTCAGCGTTTCGGTATCGAACAGGGGCATGTCCGCGAGTTCGCGGTTGTCTTGGGCGGTGGGGGCAGTCACGGCGATTCCCTTCCTCGGTGTGAGCGGGAAAGTATGGGGGGCGCAAATAAAACAGTCAAGACTGATTGTATTTTGCTGCGGCGGGATTTGGGCAGGCAGGTCGAGCCCGTTAGCGGTTGTCGTAGGGCGGGGTTTGTTCTACAGTGGACAACATTATGACCGAACAGTCAGAAATTGCCCGCAAGCGGGACGACAAGGAGAACGGCTACCAGCGGCGCCGGCGGGAAACCCGCCGTTTGTTGATGGACGCCGGACGTGCGTTATTCATTGAGCGTCAGGTAGAGCAGGTCTCCATAGAGCGTATCACGGCGCGCGCCGGCGTGGCCAAGGGGAGCTTCTACAACCACTTCGAATCGCGCGACGCGCTATTCGAGGAGTTGATCGAGCTCACGGTGGCGAATCTGCTTGCAAAGTACGAGGCCTTCGAACCGGACTTCGACGATCCGCTGGCGTTCGCGCTGGCGCGTTCGCGCATGGCCTTCTATACGCTGTTGTCGGATACCGGCGCCTGTCGGCTGTTATTGCAGGCCGGCCCCCCGGCGCAGGGCGGCGCCGTCGATCGCATGTTGCGCACCGTACTTGCGGGTCGCTTGTCCGAGGGTATGGCCCTGGGAAGCCTGAGCCACATTGATACCCACCTGGCCTATGCCGCGTACTTCGGTGTGGTCACCGAAACCATCGCCCACCTGCTCACACGGGAGGACGGCTTCGATCCCGCCGCCGCTGCTGAGCAGGTCACCGAACTCAGCTTTGCAGTACTGGGGCTGCCGCATCAATCACCCCTGCTATCGCCCATGGAGAGAGAAACATGACCGTTGCGCAGGAACTGGAATACGTCGATGTGCTGATTATTGGCGCCGGCCTGTCCGGCATTGGCGCCGCCAGCTATATAAAGGAACGTTGTCCCGGGCGCAGCATCATGCTGCTGGAAGCGCGCGAGGACATGGGTGGCACCTGGGATCTGTTCCGCTACCCGGGTATTCGTTCCGACAGCGATATGTTTACGCTGGGTTACGCCTTCAAGCCTTGGACTGACACGAAATCCCTCGCCGACGGCCCCTCCATTCGTAACTACATCCGCGAAACCGCGAAGGAAAACGATGTGGAGCGCCACATCCGCTACCAGCAGAAAGTCATCAGCGCCGCCTGGGATACGGATACGGCACTGTGGACGGTAACGGTTGAGTCCACGGACACCGGCGAGCAGCGTCTGCTCACCTGTAACTTTCTGTACAGTTGCACCGGCTACTACCGCTACGATCAGGGCTACACACCGCACTTCGCGGGTCAGGAGAGTTTCAAGGGGCCGATCATTCACGCCCAGCACTGGCCGGAAGACCTGGACTACGACAACAAGCGTGTGGTGGTTATCGGCAGTGGCGCCACGGCGGTTACCCTGGTGCCGGAGCTGGCCAAGAAAACCGCGATGACAACCATGCTGCAGCGCTCGCCCAGCTATGTCGCCTCGCTACCGGGTGAAGACAGAATGGCGATCGGTCTGCGCAAGTGGTTGCCGGAGATGGTGGTTTACCACCTGACCCGCTGGAAGAAAGTGTTGCTGCAGATGGTGACGTTCAACTTCGCGCGCAAGCGCCCGGAGAAAGCCAGGAAGTTTTTGCTCGGCATGGTGCGCCGGGAACTGGGCCGTGATTACGACGTCGACACGCACTTTACGCCCCACTATAACCCCTGGGACGAACGCCTGTGTGCGGTGCCAGACGGTGATCTGTTTGCCTCCATCCGCGAGAAACGTGCCGAGGTAGTTACTGATCATATCGACCACTTCACCGAAAACGGCATTGCGTTGAAGTCGGGCCAGCATCTGGACGCGGATATCATTGTACTGGCGACGGGGCTGAACCTGTTGTTTATGGGTGGCGTGGACTTGAGCGTGGACGGCAGAAAGGTCGACGTTGCCGACCACTTTGTGTTTCGCGGCATGATGCTGTCTGACGTGCCCAATCTGGCGCAGGCGTTCGGCTATACCAACTCCTCCTGGACCCTGAAGGCGGATCTCACGGCGCAGTATGTGTGCCGCGTGTTGAATTACATGCAGCGCAAGCAAAAGAAAATCGCGGTGCCGGTGTGTAACGCCGGCTCTGTGCGCGAGGAGCCGATGCTGGACTTTACCTCCGGTTATATTACTCGCGCCATCAACCAGTTCCCGCGGCAGGGTACCGAAACGCCCTGGCGGGTGTATCAGAACTATTTCCTCGATATTATCAGCCTGCGCTTCAGTTCCCTGACGCGTACGGCGCTGCGTTTTCTCTAGGCTGCGGTTTGACACCCGGCCCCGAGTGACGGGCAGGTTGCTTTAGCCCGCAGGCAGTTCCGTCCTGAACGCGAGCAAACCAGACAGGGGTAGTCTTTTCTATGTCGACATTCTTATGGATTCTTGCGGCGCTACTGCTGGCCGCGCATCTCTATCGAACGTACTGGGCGCGTCGCTCGCTGCCCGCGGTAGGGTCGCAGCCCTTTGCTGGCGAACTGCTGCGCGTGGGCGAAACGTTTATCGCCCGGCGAGCGGCGCGCAACGGCAGTACGAAGACCATTGTCTGTTTCCCCGGTTTTCTGGAGGACATACGTTATTTCACCGCGCTGTATGAAAACGCTGATTGCGAACTGATCCTGGTCAACAACGCCAATTACCACTGCCCGTTCGATCAACAGGACGTGCAACGACTCGATTGGCCGGAGAATCCCTTTGCCGTCGGCACGATCGAGCACGATGGATACTACCTTGCACAGGTCATCCGGGAATTAGCCAGTGGTTCTGAGGTGATCCTGCACGGCCATTCGCGCGGCGGAGCGGTAGTGCTGGAGGCGGGGCGGCAGTTTCCCAGGCTGATGAAGCAGGGCGATCCTGCCGTCAGTGCGATCCTGGAGGCGCCCGTGCTGCCACAGGGCCGTATGGTGGGCAATGGCAGTGACACACTGCCGCACTACCTGATTCGCTATTTCCTGCCGGTGGTGCTCGGCCTGTCGCGCAATGCCAGCCCGGCGCAGCTGCTCAAGCAACCGATGATGCAACCTTCCAACCCACTGAAAGAACAGATATGCCAGACCATTTACACCAACGCGCGTTCCTACGCGACCTGTGTTGAAAATGTGAAGAGTATCCGGCGCTGGCAACGGCAGCATGGGTTTGACCTTTACCGAAACTTTGAGCGGGTAACCGTGGTGATGGGCGAGCGCGACGATGTGCTGGATAACGCCAGTATGTTGGTCAGCGCTTCGGTCGCGCAGGAGAGTTACCCGGGTGTCAGCGTGTTGCACACCGAGAACACCAACCATTTTCCCTCGCTGGAACAGCCGCACTACCTGCGGGAGCTGGCGGGTGTAGCGTGAGCGGCGCATCAGAGGAGCCGGGTATGACTGACAAGATCGACAAGCGTGCGCTGAAGCAAAAGTATGCCGAGGAACGCGACAAACGCCTGCGGCCCGACGGCAAAGATCAGTACATCAAGCTTGAAGGGCAGTTGTCGTATTACCTTGAAGACCCCTACCTGCCGATTGTCGAGCGCGAACCCAAAACGGACCATGTGACGGTGGCGTTCGTCGGCGGCGGTTACGCCGGCCTGGTGACCGGGGCGCGGCTGGTTGAGCGCGGTATTACCGATATTCGCATCATCGACAAGGCGGGTGATTTTGGCGGCACCTGGTACTGGAATCGGTACCCGGGTGCGCAGTGCGATACCGCGTCGATGATTTACCTGCCCCTGCTGGAAGAAACCGGCTACGTGCCGACGGAGAAGTACGCCCACGCACCGGAAATCCTTGAACACTGCCAGCGCATCGCAAAGCACTACAATCTTTACCGGGACACACTGTTCCACACCCAGGTAACCGAGGTGCGGTGGGACGACGACAACGCCCGCTGGCACATTCGAACCAACCGCGGCGATGACTTTACCGCGCAGTTTCTCTGCATGGGTACCGGGCCGTTGCATATGCCCAAACTCCCCGGCGTGCCGGGCATAGAAGATTTCGAGGGTCATTCCTTCCACACCAGTCGCTGGGACTATGACTATACCGGCGGCAACCCGGAGGGCGCGCCGCTGGAGCACCTGGCGGACAAACGCGTCGCGCTAATCGGCACTGGCGCGACGGCGGTGCAGTGCGTGCCCCACCTGGCGGCGATATGCGACACCTTTTACGTCTGCCAGCGAACACCTTCCTCTGTGGATCAGCGCGCGAACCAGCCACTGGATCCGGACTGGTTTGCCGAGGTCGCCACACCCGGCTGGCAGCAGCGCTGGATGGAGAACTTCGCCATCAACCAGACCGGGGGTGCGGTGGACGTTGACCTTGTCGATGACGGCTGGACCGATATCACCCACCGCTTTCACCGCAATATCGCGGCGCTGCCCGAGGCAGACCAGAGTAATCCCGCCAAGTGGGCCGAGGCCTGGGAAAATGCGGATATGGAAAAGATGGAGGCCATTCGCGCGCGTGTGGACAGCGTGGTGGAGGATACCGCAACGGCCGCCAAACTGAAGGCCTGGTACAACCAGCTTTGCAAGCGGCCCTGCTTCCACGACGATTACCTCGAGGCGTTTAATCAGCCGTCGACGACGCTGCTGGATACTGACGGCAAAGGCGTAGAGCGTGTGACAGCCAACGGTGTTGTGGTAGCGGGTGTGGAGTATCCCGTTGATTGCATCATTTATGGCAGTGGGTTCGAGGTGGGCACAGAGCGTCTCAGTCGAACCGGCTTTGAAGTGTATGGCCGGGATGGCCTGTCGCTCACTGATTACTGGGACGCGGGAATGCGCAGCCTGCACGGTTTAACGGTGCGCAATTTCCCCAATGCCTTTTTTGTGCAGCCGTCGCAGGCTGCCAATCTTATTTCCAATATCCCGCACAACATTGTCGAGGCCGCGCTGAGCATTGCGACGATCGTTGAGCGCGCCCTCGACACCGGCAGTGCGCAGGTTGAGCCTGCGCTGGAGGCTGAAGACGCCTGGGTTGAACTGATTAACAGCGGTGCGGGTCTGACCTTGCCCAACGCGGATTGCACACCGGGTTACTACAACAACGAGGGCCAGCCCATCCCCGAGGAAGCGCATTCCTACGCCGGCTACCCGCAGGGCGCCCCGGCGTTCTTCAAGTTTATTCACGGCTGGCGTGAGGCGGGCAGCTTTGAGGGCCTGGAGTTTCGTTGAGCTGTTGCTAGCGGGGCAGCGCTGCGGGCACAATGGGCGCTGACCCGGGGCCGCCTTCCCGTCACCTGGTTGACCGCGTTCTGATGCAGGCGTGTTGGTCAATCGCCAGCAGAAAACCCTATGCCGCGTTCCGTTGAAATCTCGCGCAATGGTTTGCCTTCGCAGCCGGCGTACCTGCGTGCATTTAATGCGCTGGGCAGGGCGCTTGCGCGATTGGGCCTGGATAGGCCGCAGCTGGAGGTCGAGGCACTGCTGGCGCACGCGACGCGCAGAACAAAACTGGCTGACTTCGGTGACGAGTCTTTTCTTGCCGGCTTGCGCAAGCTCATCGAAGAGTTGAACCGCAGCGCTGAGCTGTCGCAAACGGGTCGCCTGGTTGCCTACCTGAATACACTTGATCACCTGTGTGTGCGACTGCGGCTGATCGAAGCGCGCAAGCAACGAGCCGAGATAGCCGGGCAGACCATCGAACAGCCGCTGTTCATCCTGGGGTTGCCGCGCACGGGCACCACCATACTGTTCGAGCTCATTGCACAGGATCCTGCGTTTCGCTCACCGGCCAGTTGGGAAGTCTCCCGGCCGCTGCCACCACCACGCGAATCGGACTACAACACGGATCCACGCATTCGTTCGGTGGACCGCTTGCTCGCGCTGATGGAAAAACTCGCGCCCGGCTTTCGGGTTATTCACGCGCTGGGCGCGCAACTGCCGCAGGAGTGTGTCTACCTGATGGCATCCAACTTTGTCAGCGAACAGTTTGGCTACATGTACAACGTGCCCGCCTATCGCAGCTGGGCGCTGGAGCAGGACATGTCCGCCACTTACCAGTGGCATGCGCAATTTCTGCAGCACCTGCAGGTGGACTATCGTGCCGCGCGCTGGGTGCTGAAAACCCCTGCACACCTCGCCTACCTGCCGGCGCTGCATGCGCGCTATCCGGATGCGGCGATCGTGTGGACCCATCGCCGGCCGCTGCAGGCTGTAGCCTCGTTTACCAGCTTGACCACGACCCTGCGCTCGGGCTTCAGTGATGCCGTTGACCTGCAGGCGGCGGGAGCCTTCGAAATGGCCCACTGTGCCAGGATTGTCAGTCGCGGCATGGCGGCGCGCGATGAACTGGCGGCAGAGCGCTTTTTTGATGTGAGCTTCGCCGATATCTGCCGTGATCCCATCGCCGTTATCGATGGCATCTACCGGCACTACGGCTGGGCGTTACGGCCCGAGGCCGAGGGCGCCATGCGCGATTACCTGCGCAACCATCCGCGAAACCTGTACGGGGTGCACCGCTACAGCGCCGCAGAATTCGGGCTGACAGAGGCGCAGGAGCGGGAGCGGTTCGCTGACTACCTCGGCCGGTACGGGCGGCTCTGTGACGAGGGCTAGCGCCGGTGCGCGCCTGGCACGGATTGTTCATGGTTCAATTAAACATACTAAAGAGACCTCCCTTTGCCCCGGTAGCGTCGACATTTTTTACAAAATAGCGCCGGGCGTGATTGCTAACCGCCTAATATCTGAGGAGTATTAGGGCCTTAGAGGCGTATGGTACGAACATTGCCTCTATAGCGTGATTAATCTGGTGACGAGCTGGCCGGTGGTTGAATACTGGTTGGCAAAGTGTCTGTAGGGCAGAATACAGCAGGTGCTTTAAAAGTACCTGCTGTGCGTTTCTTCCCTGCGGCTGTCGGCCCGGGGCGTAAACGGTGCGCCGAACCTCCCGCGGACGGCTGTCCGCACACTGGAGTGTGACGCCGCGCAAAGTGTTACGAACAGGTCGCGGCCAGCACAACTTGCAACACAGTCTGCCCATGCGCGGCAGTAAACGCCGCGCTAGAGCTATAAAACGTAGATTGCAGTCACGTATCTACTACATAACGATTAGAAAACGACAGAGGTCAATCTCCATGGTCAGTTGTAGCAACTCTAGGCGGGGTTCCGCCTTGTCGCATTACTTTGTGCGGATGGTCGGGCTGTTTTGCTCGCTTCTGCTGCTCGCTGCGCCGGTAAAGGCCCAGCCTTCCTTTATCACCTTTGAGAGTGGCCACGTGCGGCCGCTGGCGATGACGCCCGACGGCACGAGGTTGTTGGCGGTGAATACGCCGGACAACACGCTGGAAGTTTTCTCAGTAACGATCACCGGTATCCTCAAGCACATTGATTCCATTCCGGTCGGCATGGAGCCAGTGGCTGTCGCCGCGCGGGATAACAATGAGGTGTGGGTGGTTAACCACCTGTCAGATAGCGTGAGCGTTATCGACCTCAGCGCTTCACCGGCCAAGGTAGTGCGTACGCTGCTGGTGGGTGACGAGCCGCGCGATATCGTGTTTGCCGGCACTGGCTTTAACCGCGCCTTTATTACCACAGCGCACCGTGGTCAGCACCGCGATCACGCTTCAATCTCTGGTGTGCCCGGCTCCGGCGATGCGCAGATTCGCACCGAGGGTGTGGGCCGTGCAGATGTCTGGGTGTATGACGCAACCAACCTGGGTGCGACTATTGGTGGCACGCCGCTGGAGATTCTCAGCTTCTTCGCCGATACGCCGCGCGGTCTTGCGGTGACTCCCGATGGCAATACGGTATACGTGGGCGCGTTCCGTTCAGGTAACCAGACCACGGTGATCAACGAAACGGTCGTTCCCGACGGTTTTGGATTCAACGGCGTTCCCGGCCCGGACGATAACTTCCAGGGTGCTTCTGCGCCGGAAGTAGGCGTTATCGTGAAATTCGACGGCACTGACTGGCTTTCGTCCCAGGGCGCCAACGCCAACAGCCTGGTGAATTTCAACCTGCCTGACCACGATGTGTTCTCCATCAACGCCAACACACTGGCCTCGGGTTCAATCGTGGAATACGACCACGTTGGTACCGTGTTGTTTAACCTGGTGGTTAACCCCGTCACCGGCAAAGTCTATGTCACCAACACCGAGTTGCCGAACCACGTGGATTTTGAAGGGCCGGGTGTTTACGGCGGCAGCACAGTGCAGGGTCGTCTGTCTGAGTCCCGGATTACCGTGCTCAACCCGACCAATGGCGGTGTTGACCCGCAGCACCTGAACCAGCACATCGACTACAACCAGTTGCACACCGATGCCGGCGCAAACCACGCTGCTATCGAAGCGCAGAAGCAGCACAGCCTGGCGACACCTCTGCAGCCGGTGGTGTCCAGTGACGGCACCAAGCTGTATGTGCCCGCCTTTGGCTCCGCGCGTATCGGCGTGTTCGACGTGGCCGATATCGAGAACGGCAACTTCGAAGCGGATTTCGATCCCACCGTAGAGAGCGCCAACTATATTCCTACCAGCGGCGGCCCCAGTGGGCTGGTGCTGGATGAGGCCAACAACCGCATCTACGTGATGACGCGCTTCAACAACCAGATCGAAGTGATCAACCCGGGAACCAAGGCAGTCGTGGCGACACACAGCCTGCACAATCCCGAACCGCAGCACGTGGTTGACGGCCGTCCGTTCCTGTACGACGCGGTGAATACCTCCGGTAATGGCGAAGCCTCGTGTTCCAGCTGCCACATTTTCGGCGACATGGATCAACTGGCCTGGAACCTCGGTAACCCGGACGACCACGTAACGACCAACACACAGCCTAAAGCAATTCCGGTACTGCCGAACTCCACCAGTTTCCACCCGATGAAGGGTCCGATGACCACCCAGACCCTGCGTGGCATGGCGACGCACGGTGCCCTGCACTGGCGTGGTGATCGCGTGGACGGTTTCTTTGGCACCGATCCGTGTACGGAACCGACCGGTGCACCCTGTGCGGAGGATCCGGCGTTCAGGAACTTTATCGTTGCCTTCGAAGGGCTGGTGGGTATGCATGGCACCATCACCGCACCAGAGATGCAGCAGTTTGCTGACTTTGCGCTGGAGCTGATGATTCCGCCCAACCCGATCCGCGCCCTGGACAACAGCCTGTCTGCTGACGCGACCGCGGGACGGAATATCTTCTTCAACCTGATCACCGATACGGTGTCTACCTGTAATGGATGCCATACCCTTGATCCATTGAACGGCTTCTACGGCAGTGGCGGTGAGCAGACCTTTGAGGGTGAAACCCAGCACTTCAAGGTGCCCCACATGCGTAACCTGTACGACAAGGTGGGCATGTTCGGGCAGTCAACCGGCAACACCTTTACCGGTGACCAGGTGCGTGGCTTCGGCTTCCTGCACGACGGTTCCATTGACACGGTGGATCACTTCCTCGAAGCAGGCGTATTCAACGTGAACAACACGCAGGAGCGCCAATCTGAAGCGTTCGGCATGGAGTTCCCGTCTGACCTGGCGCCGATTGTCGGTCAGCAGGTCACCCTGACGAGCACCAACGCCACCGTGGTTAACCCGCGTATCGATCTCATGATCCAGCGCGCCAGCACCAGCTTTGATTCGCTGTTGCTCGGCGGCACTGTCACTGAGTGTGATGTTGTGGTCAAGGGCAGCGTGGGCGGTGTTGAGCGCGGATGGGTACGGGAGTCCAGCGGCATGTTCCGTTCGGACGTCAACACCCTGATTGCCGACGCACCCCTGCGGGCACTGGCTATCTCTGAGGGGCCGCTGACCTATACCTGCGCACCTCCCGGATCGGGCGAGCGCATGGGTATAGACCGCGATGAAGACGGCTTGCTCGACGGCAATGACAACTGTCCCAATGCGGACAACCCGGGTCAGGCCGACAGTGACAACGACGGCAAGGGCGATGCCTGTGATCCTTTCGTCGACAGTGATGGCGACGGTATCGATGATGAGGTCGACAACTGTCCGCTGATTCCTAACCCGGCGCAGACTGACACTAACAACAATGGCCGCGGTGATGCCTGTGAGGGATTCCCCTTGGGTTGTTGATCAACTGCTTGAATCAGGAACGCGCGATCTGTTTTGGGTCGCGCGTTTTTTTTGGTTTGCTGGTTTGCCGGATTGGGGGTGGGACTGACGCTTCAGGGGTGCCAGGGTTCGGAAGGCTGAGATACTCACCCTGGCACCCCTGAAGCGTCAGTCCAATTGGCGATTGGTGCT
>JAUHYL010000068.1 GCA_030426545.1 Gammaproteobacteria bacterium | reverse complement strand
ACTACGTAGACGAAGGGCCTGGCGACGGTGAAGTGATACTAATGCTGCATGGCCAGCCCACCTGGTCCTACCTGTATCGCAAGATGATCCCGGTACTGACAGAGGCGGGTTACCGGGTGATTGCCCCGGACCATATCGGCATGGGGCGATCCGATAAGCCAGTCGATCCGCGGGTGCACCAGTACGACCAGCAGGTGCAGTGGAATAAAGCATTCATCGATGCGCTCGGGCTTGCGAACATCACCTTGTTCGTGCAGGACTGGGGCAGTCTGATCGGGCTGCGCATTGCAGGTGAATCGCCCGAGCTGTTTGCCCGCGTCGTGATTGCCAATGGCGACCTGCCGCCGATCACGGGAGCGATCAACCCGTTCTCGCCCCCGGTATTCGAGATCGATGAAAACGCGTTGCCTACCGTTGAGTTTTTTCTGGGGCGCACTGGCGACAGGCAGGATCAGTTCCAACAATGGATCGACTGGGCAGCGAGCGCGCCGCACGCGTTCATGGGGGAGCTGTTGCAGATGGCGTCCCGAGTGGAGCTTACCGAGGGCGAAGTAGCTGCCTACGATGCGCCTTTCCCGGCAGAAATCTACCGCGCCGGCCCGCGTGCTTTTCCCTCCATGATCGCGGGAGTCGTTGGTCAGCAACTACCAGCGCTCGACGCATGGAGTATGTTCGACAAGCCCTTTCTGGCGTTGGCGGGGGAGTTCGATCTGGGTCTGGGTTCGCAGGCCACGCAGAACAGCTGGATTGCGCGCGTGCCAGGGTCTCAGGGGCAAAACCACACGCGATACCAGGCCGGGCATTTTATTCAGGAGGACGTGGGTGAGGAGATTGCGGCCCAGGTAGTGGAGTTCATGCAGTCCAACCCCATTCCGATTGTGGGGCCATTGTTTAATCTGCGCTATTGCGAGATTCTTCTTCTGTCGGAGGCTGGCGAGATTCTCGAAGCCCAGGTATACAACACCTTGGGTCTCAACGATTGCCCCCAGTCGCTGTGGGACGCACTCGACCTTGGCGCAATCACGACGCAGCAGGGAGCACTACTCGCAGCCAGGAACGGTCCCAGGTACTGGGTGCTGGACCAGATTACACCGATAAATACTGAAGGCACGACGCTCATCCCGGGATTTGGCGAAACCACCGTGTTCGGTGAGCTCGAGATGCGACTTGTGGCTACTGTCGAGTTGTCGTCGGGCGTATCGGGAGAGAACCAACCGTACGTGATCAACGAAGTTATGCGTAATACGATCTTTACCTTCGTCGCCGGGCGTCGCATCTTTGAGCTCGAAGATCCCGATGGCGGCGTATACGTGATGCAGTCAATGAGTCAGATGACCAACCCAGAGTTGCAACTTCACGATCTGATCTCTCTTGATGATGCCCTGGATTTACCGAGTGGCTGGACTTTCAATACCCGAATACTGCAAGAGGAACTCACACTGGTGGCGAACGGCATTGCCAGGGTGATTACCGATGACCTGTCGAATACGTATCAAAAGATGGAGTAGTAAATGAGTAGAACGGTATTTGGCTTGCACTGGTTGCTGGTACTCCTGCTCGTTTGCCTGGCAGGCTGCAGCGATGGCAATGATTCCAGCACAGAAGCCCGGAATGTCGGTTTTGAGATTATCGAGATTCAGAGTCCGAACTCCCTACGCGCCTGGATAAGCCAGGACATTACGCGTGAAGAATTCGAAGCACTCGAGTTGCCTGCCGGTTGGATCAAGAACCAGCCGCGCGAGGGTGGCGGCAATGTGGATGGCCCTAGTAGTGGTCGTTTTCTACGCTCCCCGGATGCCAGTGAAGACGGGGAGTTTCTCGACCAGGAATTTTTCGGTTTCAACTGGCGGCACTCCGCGACAGTTGTTCAGGCGGGCAGGCCAATGGATGAGGAGGGCATCCTCACAGGCTCCAGCGTCAGGAAATTTCATGAGCTAACCTTTGATGCGGGAAAAACTCTGGTGCTACTAGTTTCGCCGGAGGGTCTGGTGTATTTCCGTATCGGGAGAGACGCCAATCGTCAGACTGATGAACCGACCATTCCAGCTGATTGGCGGGTGATGGAATACACAACACCGACAAACCTGGTCTTCAATCTAGCGCCCCGCAATACCGTTATCCGTTCCGATAACCAGGATTCTTTTCAGGGCCCCGTTATTATCGAGGACCTTATCGCGAGCGGTGAAGTTCCACACCCGGCTGAAGTGGCTCCGCTGGTACTGACACAAGATATCTGTGAAGACGCGAGCAACATGTCCGTCATCCAGGATTCCATTCGCTGGCGCGGGCTAATGGAGTCGAGTGGGCTGAATCCCGACCAGGTTGCGCGCATGGTCGCGGAGCCGACCCGGGGGCCGTTCTACATGCTGAACCTGATTCGGTATCGCGAACTTGCCGAGTACGCTGACGGGCGCGAAACAAACTTGACCGGGCGCGAGGCCAACGCACTTTACTCGCCCACCGAATTCCTGGCAGCGATTGGGGCGGGTCCTGTGTTCTATGCCCCGGTAGAAAACCAGGTCGATGGCAGTGATTACCTCTGGGAGGACGTTGCTCTGGTTGAGTATCCCTGTCCGGCAGGCTTTTTCGCCATGATCACCGACCCTGATTTTCAGGCGCGCGCAATTCACAAGGATGCGGGCGTAGAGAAGACCATCGTCATGGTCACCCACCTCCAACCCTCTCCCGTACCAGAGGGCTTCGAGTTCCCACCTCCCAGTCATCCACCGACTGTGGACGATCCGTCTTTCGAGATAATTCACGTCATGGATTTCCATGACATTGCCCAGTACGAAGAAGGCGCGAACGAGCCCGAGCGTACCGGGGCGGAGGCGTGGGCGGAATACCTGGCCGGAGGGCGTTCAGCCGCTAACGCCATCGGTTCCCGTTCGACAGCAATTCTCGATATCCAGGGTGCGATTGTTGGCGATAACGATCGCAGTTGGGACCAGGCCTATATCGTTCACATGCCGAGCATGGCTGGATTTCAAGCTCTGCTCAATGACGAAACGCGACAAGCGGGGCGCTACCACCGCCTCGCCGCACTTGCCAATAACTATTCGATGATTACCTACCCATTCATTAACAACATACCCGACGGTAGTGATAACGCCGAAGCGCCTCCATTACTCCCGCCGGTAACTGAAACCGGTGTGGGCACAATTTGTACCAGTGATGCTGATTGTGTGGGTATTGGGTTCTGCCTCAGCGACGACAGTGGCCCCGGCATTTGTTCGCGCATTTGCGGTTCGGGTGAGTGTGGCGATTCCTATGTATGTTGTCACGCTTGCTCGGAGTTTGCCGCGCCTGTGCTGCCATTCTCGGAGTCAGCCTGCATGCTCGAGGAATTCGCGACGCAGCTTAGCTCGGCGCCTGTGTCCTGTACTTGTGAATAGGGCGCCACATGACACGTGGTGAAGCCAGGCGTATGCGGGGCAGACTACGATTAATCTGCAGCGACTGCGTTGTGATCGGCTGAAGCACCTACGGGTGAAGTTTGCCGCCCGCAGGCGGCTCAGAAATCAGGGATTAGACGCATCGAAGTAGTGCCGCATGGCCGCAAGCACCACGGATGGGTCGGAGCGGCGTTGATAGTCCTCTGAAATATCCATCCAGAGTACCTTACCTGCCCTGTCCACCAAAAGCGTGGCCGGGACGGGCAGGGCCTCGCTGTCGTCACCGGGCGGCGCCGAATGAATAGCAGTATTTCGCAGGCCGAATGCATCTGTAACAATCAGTTTCGGGTCAGACAACATGCGTGCCTGCAGTCCGTGCAAGTGCCTGTCTGCCGCGATTTCTTCGGGCCAATCGGTACTTACAGTAATTACCTGCACACCACGCTGATCGAATTCAGCGCGCAACTCTTCCAGTCGACGCAACTCGCCGACACAGTAGGGTCACCAATGCGCCCGGAAAAACTTGATCAGGACGAGATGTCCATTAAGGGTGACGGAATCGAAGGTCTCGCCTTTGCCATCAACGGCAACGAAATGGGGAATGGTATCTCCCACCTTGATGGACCTGGCGGTATCCAGCGTCTGGGGGCTTATATAGATAGTCAGTGGTAGAAAAACGCCGATGAGTATGGCGACTGCCGGCGGAATGCCGCCCAGAACACTGGTGCCCTTGATATAGGCGGTTATACCCAGGAAAGCGGCAGAGAGAAATGCAACTACGAAGAGTGTGCGGTCTTCGGGAAGGCGGACGATACCAGCCAGATAGAACCAGAGCACTGCCGTGCCCAGCGCGAGGGCCAATGCGACGATGCCGAGCTTGGTTCCTGCTTTTATCGCCATACGATGCACAAATCAAACGAGGAATTCTATTCCGAGGTTGCCCGATTCCTGACAGCTTTTCAAGCTGGGAACACCCGGAAATCCTTGTGTGCCCGGGATTGGTAACAGTGGAGACAGATCCAATTGATCGCGGTTCCGGGCTCCAGGGAGAGAGGACGAAAGGATCGTTTTTTGGCCGCCACCCCCTATTTTGCGGCCGCCCTCTACCTTGTTGTCAATGCGGGACGCATGGTCCGGTCTGAAGGGATTCGCAAGTAAACACTTTCTAGTGTCTCGGGATGGATGCAACCAATTGAGACATGCAGAATAAGATGGTGCCCAGAGACAGAATAGATCCGGCAGCCGCTGCTGTGCCGACACGGGGATTTTCAAGACCCGTGTCGAAATTTATTTTCTTTATTAATTAATAGGTTGTGAGGCCGGTATACACTTTGGTTTACAGTTTTTTGGCCCATTTTTACAGAATTCCTCGCCCAAAAGTGTATAGCGGGGAGCCATAAAATCCACTGCGAACTCACATGACGTATATACGCCAATGGCGTATACTTCGTCGATATGGTCATTATAGAGACTCCCACTTTTACCCGGCTCATCAAAGAGCTGATGAGCGATGAAGATTACCGGGCGCTTCAGGAGGTGTTACTGACGCGGCCTGATGTTGGAGACCTGATCAGAGGCTCCGGCGGGTTGCGGAAAATTCGATGGAGCATTGAGGGAAAAGGCAAAAGTGGCGGCGTGCGGGCTATCTACTACTGGGTAGTTCGGGATGACCAGATTTATATGCTGTACGTTTATCCTAAAGGCAAGCAGGACAACCTGACACCGGATCAACTGAAACAGCTTAGAGTAATAGTCGAGAGGTGGTAATTATGGACAAGGAATCCTTTGATGAATTGCTGAAAAGCGTCAAACAGATGGATGACATCGCGAAAGGTAAAAAGAGAGCATCCAGGAAGTTTGATTTTCCTGATCCCGAGGTGAAAGTGATTCGTGAACGTCTGGGAGTATCTCAGGACAAGTTCGCGATGATCCTGGGCGTAAGCAAACGTACAGTCGAGAACTGGGAGCAGGGGCGGCGACATCCGACAGGGGCGGCGCGCTCACTCCTGAAAATTGTTGAGGCTGACCCGGAGCATGCATTGCAAGCGCTGCGGGCCTGAAGTTCCGTCCAGTGATTAGTGTATACGCTACAAAAAAGCTCAGGAGCAAATTACCGCTTGGGCAAGATAATGTATTACCGACAGCTCGGCCCGCAAAGGCGCCTTTGGCCTATAATCCTCTGAATGGCTGGCATGCTCATTTGATAACGCTTCAGCGCCGCCAATGCGTGATGTTTGTTCATAACCATAGCCGTTTCGCCTTAATCATTCCGTGTTTGAAGAAACCAGATTTCGCCTCCCTGGATTGGCACTTTGAGGACGTGCTAATGAATACTTTGTTAAAGACAGGTATGCCTGAGGAGACAATAACGCGAGCGGCGAACTCTATAGAACCGTTAAAGTTTGATCACCCACTTGACCGTTCTGTCACGGGAACGCTCAACCAGTTAGCAGGTGATGTAGAGCATCAGTTATGGTATGAGCGAACAAACGTCAGTGATTTGCTGCCGTACAGCACCTCTGCCTGGCTGTCGAACCGGCCGTGCCATGTCAAAGGGCAGAAAGATTGTATTTGGCCGATAGATTCAATGAAGGCGATTCTCTATCGAGCCGTTCACTAAAGGGGGGGGGTGATCGGGTGTATGGTGCCCAGAGACAGAATCGAACTGCCGACACGGGGATTTTCAATCCCCTGCTCTACCGACTGAGCTATCTGGGCGTAGTCGAGAAGTTCTGCGGAACCGCAGAGGCGCGTATTAAACCTGCCTGGCGCAATTGAGTCAAGATGCTGAGGTGTTCTGGGATTGGTGGCCTAGCTTGCCAATGCTTTGCGGGTCCGGAGCTGGATCAAGCCCAGCAGTACCAGCGCCATTGTGGCAGGCACGGGTACACGCTGTATCTGCAGGCGACCGGGATCGTAACTATCGCGCTCCAGCGCGAAATTCGAGCTCACCTCGGTTAAATCGACCCAGGCGCGGCCCGTCTGGCTGGAGAGTTCGAACGCCAGTGATATCGGATAGATAAAGTGGTCGCCCAGCCCGGTGAGCGACATCACTGCTCCGTCCAGCGAAGCAATCTGTGGCTCCGGTAGCGGCCCGGCCGGAATGGGCATCAGCAGGTTGTTGTAGTTCAGCTCGAAGTCCTGCACGAGGATGGTATTCAGGTCGGCCTGCAGCTCTCCCACCAGGGTTCCCTTTAGCGAGGCGCCCGAATCGAACAAATAGCTGAACGAGAACTGCATGGGGCCCGCGAAAGTGGATGCTGAAGCGGTAAGAATGAATAGAAATGCAATGCGGGTGAGAGTCTTGGGTTTCATAGCGTCGGGGATACACGTCCCATCATGGCAGAATATGACCTAAGTATAGTTCGTTTTACCCATCACGCCGGGGAATCGTGCGGTGGGGCGCACCCCGGGATTCCAGTCATTCGGCAGGTGGAACGTAGCCCTCGGCCTTGTCGTAGTCCTCGCCGGCAAAAAACTTGTCCATCTCCTCCTGCAGGTATTTGCGTGCTTCGGGATCCACCAGGCTGAGGTGCTTTTCGTTGATGAGCATGGTCTGGTGAGTCTGCCATTCTCCCCAGGCCTGCTTCGAGACAGTTTCAAAAATCTCCTGGCCCTTGGGGCCGGGGAAGGGCGGGGCTTCCAGGCCCTCCAGATCCTGCTGGTGCTTTTTGCAAAAGACGGTGCGGGTCATCGTGTAGTTTCCTTACTTGGGTAAGTCTCGGCGAGCCTCGCGAGCAGCGAGACAACCGGTGCCGCCAGGCCAATAGTTGGCGCTGAGCGCAGGTTATACCAGAGGCGGTCCGACGCTGCCATTACTGCGCCCGGTGCGGCGTCCACCTGGACGATGACGGGCGTGATATCCAGGTGGTAGTGGCTGAATGTGTGGCGGAAGGCGCGCCACTCGTCCAGTTTTTGTGCCGATTCTCCCCACAGATCCAGGCAGAGATCGGCTGCATCGCGTTCGTCTTGAGCCTGTGGGAAGCACCACAGGCCCCCCCAGATACCCCTGGCCGGGCGCTTTTCGAGCCACACTTCGCCGTCACGGTTGCGCGCCACCAGAAAGTGCGTGGCGCGCACTGGCAACGTCTTCTTGGGTTTTTTCCCCGGGTACGTCAGCGGGTCACCTGCCGCGTTGGCTGCGCAGCCGGAACCTATCGGACACAAGTGACAGGCAGGCGCTGAACGGGTGCACAGTGTGGCGCCCAGGTCCATCATGGCCTGGGTATAGTCAGCGCAGCGTTCCTGTGGCGTGTACTGCTCGGCAATTTGCCAGAGCTGCTTGTGCACGGCGCTCTGTCCGGGCCAGCCGGCGACCCGATGATAGCGCGCCAGCACACGCTTCACGTTGCCATCCAGGATACTGGCGCGCTGCCCGAAAGCGATACTCAGTATGGCGCCGGCGGTGGAGCGGCCGATGCCGGACAACGCTTCCAGTCCCTCCAGCGTGTCCGGGAAAACACCCGCGAATTCATCCACGATCTTCTTTGCTGCCCGGTGCAGGTTGCGTGCTCTCGCGTAGTAGCCCAGGCCTGTCCACAGATGCAGCACCTCGTCTTCGGGTGCGGCAGCGAGGCTGTGCACGTCGGGAAAGGCCGTCATAAACGACTCGAAGTACGGGATGACAGTCTTCACCTGAGTCTGCTGCAACATGATTTCCGACACCCACACCCGGTAGGGGCTGGTGTCGCGCTGCCAGGGCAGGTCCTTGCGGCCGTGACGGTCGTACCAGTCGAGTACAGCGTTGCTGAAATTGTCGGCCTTGGACATAGAGTGCAGCATTTGTAGCGCGCGAGAGGTGCAGCCTAATACCTTGGTCGGGCTTGTTCCAGCTCGATATGCTCGCCCTGGTGCCCACGCGGCATCCGGTGCGGTCGGGCGGAAGCCCGCCATAATGCCAATGAATTCAACGCCTTCTTACCTTATAATGGCCGCCGTTTCTGGGGCTGACCCCACGGGAGAGGACGATGGCTGAACGCAGGGCCACGGTAACGCGAGATACATTGGAGACCCAGATCACTGTCACGGTGAACCTGGACGGCAGTGGCACATCCAATTTCAATACCGGCATTCCTTTTCTTGAGCACATGTTGGACCAGATCGCTCGCCATGGCCTGATCGATATCGAAATCAACGCCAGGGGCGATCTGCACATCGACGATCACCACACGGTGGAAGACATCGGTATAACCCTCGGGCAGGCAGTGGCACAGGCCGCGGGCGACAAAAAAGGTATCGTCCGCTACGGCCACGCCTACGTGCCGCTCGATGAGGCGCTGTCGCGCGTGGTCATCGATTTTTCCGGGCGTCCCGGTCTGGTGTACGAGGTGGATTACACACGCGCCGCCGTGGGTGGCTTCGACGTTGATCTCTTTATGGAATTCTTCCAGGGCTTCGTCAATCACGCGCAAGTAACGCTGCACATCGACAACCTGCGTGGTGACAACACACACCATCAGGCCGAAACGGTGTTCAAGGCATTCGGCCGCGCTGTGCGCATGGCGCTTGCGCCCGATGCGCGCATGGCCGGAGTAACACCTTCCACCAAAGGCGTTCTCTAAGCAGGATTTTCCGCATGACTGGTGTTGTTGCCGTCATCGATTACGGCATGGGTAACCTTCACTCCGTGGCCAGCGCCCTCGAGCATGTGGGCGCTGAGCGCGTGGTTGTAACCCACGACGCAGAAGAAATCCGCAGGGCAGATAGGGTGGTGTTTCCCGGTGTCGGTGCAATTCGTGACTGCATGGCGGAGATACGCCGATTGAAGTGCGATGAGCTGTTGCAGCAGGCCTTAACTGAACAACACGTACCCGTGCTGGCAATATGCGTTGGCCTGCAGGCGATGATGACCCGCTCTGAGGAAAATGGCGGCGTGGATTGCCTGAACATGATAGATGGCGAGGTGCGTTACTTTGGCAACCCGCTGCTCGACGCCGATGGCGGGCGCCTCAAGGTGCCGCATATGGGCTGGAACCAGGTGGCACAGGTACGCAGCCATCCGCTCTGGCAGGGCATCGAAGACGGTGCGCGCTTTTATTTCGTGCATAGCTATTACGTACATGCGGCGGAACGCGACCTAGTGGCTGGCAGTGTGGACTACGGTGTCAACGTGGACGCAGCCCTGGCACGCGACAATTTGTTTGCCGTGCAGTTTCACCCGGAAAAAAGCGCGGCCGCGGGTTTGCAGTTATTGAAAAACTTTATTCACTGGAACGGCCAATGTTGATAATTCCCGCAATCGATCTGAAAGACGGGCAGTGTGTACGTCTGCGCCAGGGGCTGATGGATGACAGCACGGTATTTTCGGATGATCCGGTGGCCATGGCCGCGCGCTGGGTTGAGGCCGGCTGTCGCCGCCTGCACCTGGTGGATCTCAACGGCGCTTTCGCGGGGGAACCGGTGAACGGTGACGTGGTGACTGCCATTGCCGCCGCGTTTCCGGACTTGCCCATACAGATAGGCGGTGGCATTCGCGATCTCGATACCATCGAGCACTACGTCAGTGCCGGTGTGAGCTGGGTGATCATCGGCACGCGGGCGGTAAAGGAACCGGAATTTGTCGGCGAAGCCTGCAAGGCGTTTCCCGGCAAAGTGATTGTGGGCCTCGACGCCAAAGACGGTCTGGTAGCCACGGATGGCTGGGCCGAAGTGTCGGAAGTGAAAGCGACGGATCTCGCGCGGCGCTTTGAATCGGACGGCGTATCCGCCATTGTCTACACCGATATCGCGCGCGATGGCATGATGCAGGGCGTCAACGTGGAAGCGACGGTGACCATGGCGCAGGCCTCCGGCATACCCGTGATCGCCTCCGGTGGTATCACCAACCTCGACGACATTCGCGCGCTCAACGCGGTGGCGCAATCGGGCATCGTCGGCGCCATTACTGGCCGCGCCATCTATGAAGGTACGCTGGACGTTGCCGAGGCACAGCAGCTGTGCGATGCATCGAGCGCGGAGGCGTCTGCCTGATATGGGGCTTGCCAAGCGCATCATCCCCTGCCTCGATGTCGACAATGGTCGCGTGGTAAAGGGCGTGAACTTCGTCGGAATTCGCGACGCCGGCGACCCGGTTGAAATCGCCATGCGCTATAACGAACAGGGCGCCGACGAGGTGACCTTCCTGGACATTACGGCCAGCCACGAAGGTCGCGAAACTACTGTGCACACGGTGGAACAGATCGCAGAACATGTGTTCATCCCTCTCACCGTCGGTGGCGGTATACGCTCCATTGAAGATATTCGCACCATGCTGAATGCCGGCGCGGACAAGGTGAGTATCAATACCGCGGCCATTCACAACCCGGAACTGGTGCGCGAATCTGCACAGCGGTTTGGTTCACAGTGCATCGTGGTAGCGATTGACGCCAAGCGCGTTGACGATGTGGACGGTCAGCCCCGCTACGAAATATTTACGCATGGCGGGCGTAAACCCACCGGTATTGATGCGGTGGAGTGGGCGCAGAAAATGGCGGACCTCGGTGCCGGTGAAATACTACTGACCAGCATGGACAGGGACGGCACGAGGAACGGCTTTGAACTGGGCGTAACGCGCGCGATCAGTGATGCAGTGCAGATCCCGGTAATTGCCTCCGGCGGCGTGGGCAACCTCGATCACCTGGTGGAAGGAATCATCGAGGGCGGGGCCGATGCCGTACTCGCGGCGAGTATTTTCCACTTTGGCGAGCATACTGTGCCGGAAGCGAAGGCCTACATGGCCGAGCGTGGCATAGAGGTGCGTCGCTAGCCGGCTGCTCTTAGCGCTGCTGCCGGGTTTTGTTTGCCCGCGATAACGGGCGCTTTCAAGGTACCCGTCGGGCTAGCGAGAAAGTCTGAGGCTTCCCGTTTGTAGGCGTCGCCTACTCGCCACGGGTCTGTGAATCAGGAACCGGTGGTATGCATGCGCACCGAGCTGTCTGCAACGCGATCTTCGGTTTGCCCGCAGCCGTCCGCAAGTTGTTCACTGTCTGTCTCCGGATGCTCATGCAGATTGTTTCGTTGCAGGCGACGGGCGGCAATCTGTGCCTGCGCGTCGATGGCTTCGGAAACAAACGCCAGCCGAATGCCCTGGGCCTCCAGTTGGGGCAGTGCCTCACGCAGGTAGTCGATCGTCTCGGGATACGGGTGGCCTATGCCCACCGCCATGCCGCGTTCGCGAACCTTGGCGAGCAGTTCTTCAAAGCGTTCATCGATGGCCGCTCGATCGGGGTCGTTATCCAGGAACACCTGCCGTGATAGATTCGGAACGCGAAATTCCGCGGCAACAGTGGCCGCCACGGTATTTTCTGAAGTGCGCGAGTCTACGAAGTACAGGTCGCGCCAGCGCAACTCCTGCATTGTCCAGGCCATTTGCCTGCGTCGCTCGGTGAGGTCTGAACCCATGTGGTTGTTGATGCCGCGTGCCTGGGGAAACTCTTCAATGGCCGCCAGTAACAAGGTGCGAAACTCCTCCCGGGAGAGATCGGCTGTCAGGCCGCCCACGCCCAGCGGGGCGCCGTCCTGTGTGGCCATCGGTGCGTGCACCATGACTTCCTTGCCCACCGCGTCCGCCGTGCGCGCGAGTTTCTTGCCGTGGGGTGTGAAGGGAATAACCGCGTAGGTGATCTTGCCGGGCAGGGCCAATGCCTTGCGCCCGCTGTGCAGGTTATGCCCCAGATCATCGATGATGATAACCAGCTTATCGTAGCTTGCGCTGCCCGCAGCCGTTGCGGCAGCCAGGCAGTCGGTGCCAGATTCCTCCGCTGCCGATGGGAAGGCCGCAACGATACCGAATACCGCCCCCAGTGCCAGGGCTGCAAAGCCTCGCTGGTGTTTAGCCGGCCGCGCTCCCGGTTTTCCCCTGTTCCACCTTTTCATTGTTTTTTTCACGCATCCCCAAAATGTTCAGCCCTTTCAATAATGTGAGGGCTTCGTATAACTGGTTGTCCCTTGCAAGCAGTTTGTTTGCAACGCTCTTCTTTTCGTTGGCGTCATTGTCGCCATTGCTGGTGGTGTTATCCAGGTGGCGCGACAGGTCTGCCTCTGTCATGGCATCGCGACTATCGTAAGCGGTAACACTGGCGCGCTCCACGTAAACATCTGGCTGGATACCTTCCGCCTGGATAGAGCGACCATTGGGCGTGAAGTACAGGGCGGTGGTTAACTTCACCGCACGCGATTCCGATATGGGCAGAATCGTCTGTACAGACCCTTTACCAAAGCTCTGCGTCCCCATGACGACAGCGCGACCGTGATCCTGCAGTGCGCCTGCAACGATTTCGGAGGCGCTGGCAGAGCCGCTGTTGATCAATACGATCAGCGGTGTGCCCTGCAACATGTCTTCCGGGTCGGCGTGGTAACTTGCCTCTGAATCCTGCACTCGTCCCTCGGTGTAAACGACTTTGCCGCCATCCATGAACAGGCCGGCGACATCAACGCTGGCGCGAAGTATGCCGCCGGGGTTGTTGCGCAGATCCAGCACCAGACCCTTCAGTTCCTGCTCGTCCATTAGCTTCTGCAACGATTGACGCACATCCCTGCCCGTGCGGCTCTGGAATTGCGCCACGCGTATATAGCCGTAACCGGGCTCCAGCCAGCGCTGGCGCACGCTTGCCACCTCGATGACATCGCGGGTGATGGTGACATCAAAGGGCTGGCTTTCGCCGGGCCGTCCCACCGTGAGCTTGATCTTGCTGCCCTTGGGGCCGCGCATTACGTCGATGGCCTCGTTCAGGCTCATGCCCTTGACCGAGGTTTTGTCCAGTTTGAGGATGACGTCACCGCTCTGCAGCCCGGCCGCGGCTGCGGGTGAGCCATCGATCGGAGAAATGATTTTTACGTAACCGTCTTCCATGCCCACTTCCAGCCCGAGGCCGGTAAATTCGCCCGCGGTGGTGGCCTGCAAATTCTCAAACGCATCTTCGGTCAGGTACACAGAGTGCGGATCGAGGTTCATCAGCATGCCCTGGATCGCGTATTCCAGCAGTTTGCTGTCGTCAATCTCCTCGACGTAGCCAGTGCGAATCTGGTGATACACATCTGCAAAGGTGCGCAGTTCTTCCAGCGGCAGGCGGCTGTCCTCCTCTACAGCGGACGCGGCCAGTGGCGTGAACAGGGTCAGGGCAGCAAGCGCCGTACTCAGCTTGCGAGTAAGGGTTTGCGGGGAAAGCTTCAGGATGTGGCGCATAGTGTCAGCCGGAACCGGCGTAAAATCGAAATAATGCCTGAGAGTTTACCCCATTCACGGCGCCGTGTACCGATAGTGAGCGCTTCAATTCGTGCACCATTTCGCAGGATCTATCGGTTTCCCCTGGCGGCGTACCTCGAAGTAGAGGCCGGATTTTTCCCGGCCTCCGGTGCTGCCCACGGTGGCTATCGGTGTGCCGGCGTTGACCCATTCGCCCACGTCTCTCAGCAGGCTCTGGTTATGGGCGTACAGGCTCATGTAGCCATCGCCGTGGTCGATGATGAGCAGCAGCCCGGAGCCGCGCAGCCAGTCAGCGTAGACCACTCGCCCGTGGTGGATAGCACGCACGGTGGTGCCTTCCTTTGCCGGAATGGTCACGCCCTGCCAGCGCATTTTGCCGGCATTGCGGGACTTGCCAAAGTGATTGCTGATTTTTTCAGCCACCGGCCAGGGCATTTTCCCCCGCGCACTGGCGAAGGGCTGGTAGTTATCGGGCACCTTCAGGTTGACGATCGCCTCTTCAATAGCCTGCAGCAGTTTTTCCAGTTCGCGCCGGTCTGCCTTGAGCTTTTCAAGCTGCTCGCCCTTGCTACGAATGCTGCTATTGAGATTGGCCACCGCCCGTTTGCGCTCCGCCTGCGCCGTAGCCAGTGACTGTTGTTGCGATTCCAGTTGCTCGCGCTGCGCGATGAGCTTGGCAAGCGTCGCGTCCAGTTCGGACTGTACCTGCTGCAGCTCCGTCAGGGTTTCGCGGTAGCCCGTCAGTAAATCCTCACGCGCGCCGTAGAGGTAGCGGTAGTAGGCCATGGCCCGGGCGATGGTATCGGGTTGTTCCTGATTGAGCAGGATCTTCAACTGGCCCTGGTTGCCGGTGCGCCATGCCGAGCGCAGCTCCAGGGCAATGCGCGCCTGTTGTTCGTCGCGCGCGGCTTCAAGTACGGAGACACGTTCCTGCAACACCTGCTGCTCGGCTTCATCCTGCTCGATTGCGTTGCGGGTGTTGGTGATATCGCGGTTCAGCTCACCCAACTGTACCTCTGCTTCGCGCAATTCGCGTTGCAGTTCGCCGCGCTTGCTGGTGGCGTTGGACAGTTCCCAGGTGACCCGCTTGATGCTTTTTTCAAGCTGTTGCAATTGCTCGCGGGCTTTTTCCTCGTCGGATTGCGCCAGCGCTGAATCGGGCAGCCCCGGGAGCGCCAGGCAGGTCAGCAGGATCGCGGCCCGTTTCAAGTGCTTCGCCCGGGCTATAAAGCGGTTGCCGTGTTGGCTGGAAGCGGGCACCAGCAGCGGTTATGCGGGCCGGTTGAGCAGGCTGTGCCCGGTCATTTCGTCCGGCTGGCGCATGTCCATCAGGCCAAGCAGCGTGGGTGCTATGTCGGCGAGAATGCCGCCTGAAGGATTCAGTTCGATGTTGCGCGGCCCTATGTAAACCAGGGGCACCAACTCCGTGGTGTGTTGCGTATGATTCTGACCGGAGCCATAGTCGAGCATCTGCTCACAGTTGCCGTGGTCGGCGGTGATCAGCGCCTGCCCGCCCACCTCCATCAGCGCCGCTTCAACTCTGCCGAGGCACTCGTCCAGGGTTGCCACGGCTTTCAGCGCCGCGTCATAGACGCCGGTATGCCCAACCATATCGCCATTGGCATAGTTGCAGACGATCAGGTCGTACTTGCGCGAACGTATCGCTTCGACCAGCTTGTCCGTGACTTCAGCCGCACTCATCTCCGGCTTCAGGTCATACGTCGGTACATCCGGAGAGGCGATCAGCTCGCGATCCTCGCCGGGAAACAGCGCTTCGCGGCCGCCGCTGAAGAAAAACGTCACGTGTGCGTACTTTTCAGTTTCGGCAATGCGTAGTTGCGTCATGTCGTGCTGTGCGAGGTAGTCACCGAGCACGTTGTCCAGTGTTTCGGGGGGGAATGCGCAGCTGGCCTCGATATCTGCCGCGTATTCCGTGGTCATGACAAAATCTGCCAGCGCAGGAACCCTGGCCCGGTCAAATTCGTTGAAGTTCTTGTCCACGAATGCGCGTGTAAGCTGGCGAGCCCTGTCCGAACGGAAATTCATGAACAGCACTGCGTCGTTGTCTGCTACAAGCGCTGGCTCCTCGCCCTCTGCGGCGAGCACGGTCGGCAATACGAATTCGTCGCTTTCATCGCGCGCGTAGGCGGCTTCTAGCGCGGCCGCGGCGGTGCTGTAGCGGTGTGGTGCGACGCCTTCGGTCAACAGACGGTAGGCCTGCTCTATACGCTCCCAGCGGTTGTCCCTGTCCATGGCGTAATAGCGCCCACACACGGTTGCTGTGCGCCCGCAGCCCAGCTCGGCAAACAGGGCATCGGCTTTTTCCAGTGATGGCCCGGCGCTGCGCGGAAGGGTATCGCGTCCGTCGAGGAAAGCGTGCAGGTATACCCGTTTGGCGCCGCGACGGGCGGCCAGTCGAATGGACGCAAAAATCTGTTCCTCGTGGCTGTGCACGCCGCCCGGCGACAACAGGCCGAACACGTGGACGGCGCCACCGGCTTGCACTGCCTTGTCGATAGCGCCGGTGTACGCGGGGTTCTCGTCAAAGCTGCCATCGGCGATGGCCTTGTCGATGCGTGAAATACTCTGGTAGATAACCCGGCCGGCGCCGAGGCTCATATGACCCACCTCGGAGTTGCCCATTTGGCCCCCTGGCAGGCCCACGTCGGTGCCCGATGCGGAAACCAGGGTGTGCGGCGCTTCCTGCCAGAGCCTGTCCCAGACCGGGGTGTGGCCATTGGCGATGGCGTTGTCGCGCGTGTCCTCGCGGTGGCCCCAGCCGTCCAGTACGATCAGCACAGTGGGTGCTTTGCTGCTTTCGCTCATGAAATATCCAGTTCAAACAAGGGGTATTCAGATAGGTAGTCGGCGGTCATTTTAACCCCTGCCGGTTGACGGCGCACCCGGCGCAGGCAAACCAGTGCGATGAACTGGGATCAATGCACGGTAAATCACGGGCTTTGAGCGCCAGCGAGACGGTTTACGACAGTGTGCGTGGCGACCGGGTCGAGGCTGGTTGCGCTACCGCAGACCCTGTATACTTGCGCCCTTTTGCGGGCGGCCGGATGTGAGTCGTCGCCCGACAGTTGGCTGGTCTGGCCCCCGGTAGGTACTCGCGGAACATATCATGGCGATGTTTTTGGAATTTCTTGCGGAGCAGTGGCTGTTAGCGACCGCCCTGCTGGTCGTCATCATAATGCTGTTTCGGCACGAGTTGAGTAAGTCCGGGCCGTCCGTTACGCCACAGCAGGCAATCAACCTGGTGAACCAGAACGATGGCGTATTCGTCGATCTTCGCGATGCGTCTGATTTCAAACAGGGCCATATCGTCGGCGCCGTGAATATCCCCGCCAGCAAGTTGCCTGAGCGGATGGTTGAACTCGATAAATACAAGAGCAAGCCGGTGGTGCTGGTGTGCAAGATGGGCCAGCAGTCCAGTGCCGCGGGCAAGCAGCTGAAAGAAGCGGAATTCGAACAGGTATACAAAATGTCGGGCGGCATGATGGAGTGGGGCAACCTGCAACTGCCGACGGTCGCCTGATGGCTGCGGCCACCCTGTATACCACGCAGTTCTGTCCCTTCTGTGTGCGCGCGAAGCAGTTGCTGGATAGCAAGCAGGTGGCCTACCGCGAAATTGCTGTGGATAGCGAGCCGGAACTTCGGCTCGAGATGATGCAGTTGAGTGGCAGACGCACGGTGCCGCAAATATGGATCGGTGAGCAGCACATAGGTGGCTGCGACGAACTTTACCAGCTGGAACGGCAAGGTGAGCTCGATGCACTGCTGGCGCAGTCAGCCCCGGGTGCCTAGTTAGCCAGGCAGTTAGAGAATTATTAATACAACCCGTAAAACAACCGGAGGACGGCTAAATGGCCGAAGAGCAGGCGGCAAGCCAGGAGCAACCACAACAACAGTTCGCGATGCAGCGCATCTATGTGAAGGATATTTCCTTCGAATCTCCGCAGAGCCCTGCGGTATTCAAGCAGAAGTGGACGCCGCAGGTTAACGTTGACCTCAATTCACGTAGCAACAAGATTGATGACGACGGCAATTTTGAGGTGGTGTTGACGATTACCATCACCGCGAAGATCGATGATAAGCCCGCCTTCCTCTGCGAGGTGCAGCAGGCAGGTATCTTCCTCGTAAAGGGTATAGAGGGCGAAGACCTACGCCGTGTGCTGGGCATTGCAGGGCCGAACATCCTGTTCCCCTATGCGCGCGAAGCACTTGACTCACTGTGCCTGAAGGGCAGTTTCCCTGCCGTTATGCTCGCGCCGGTTAATTTTGAAGCGCTTTACCAGCAAGCGCTGCAACAGGCGGCGTCCGGCGAGCAGGAAGCGACTCACTGATAGCGCGTTCGGGGCGGTGAGCCGCCCCGGTTTAACCTCCCCCTCGGAAGTTCTAGTTCAGTCCCGGAAAGTTCATCTGTCGCAGGGCCTCATAGACAATCAAGGCTGCCGCATTGCTCAGGTTGAGGCTGCGGCTTCCGTCCTGCATGGGGATTCGAATACGCTGTTGCGGGGGCAGGGTGTCAAGCACCTGAGCAGGGAGGCCGCGGGTCTCCGGCCCAAATAGCAGCGCATCGCCGCTGGCGTAACTCACTTCGTGATAACCCACCGCCCCCTTTGTTGTGGCGGCAAACAATCGCGGGTGGTTGGCAGCGCGCAGATAGTCCTGCAGACTTTCGTGCACACGCAAATCGGCAAATTCGCGGTAATCGAGCCCCGCGCGGCGCAGCTTTTTATCCTCCAGATCAAATCCAAGTGGCGCTATCAGGTGCAGTGCGCAACCGGTGTTGGCGCACAGCCTTATGATATTGCCTGTATTTGGCGGAATTTCAGGCTGGTACAACACCACGTTTAACACGCCGCTGATCCTGTCTGCGGCCCCATTACATTTCCAGATCTTTCATTTTCCGGGTGAGCGTGTTGCGGCCCCAGCCGAGTAGTGCAGCGGCGTCGCGTTTGCGGCCATGCGTGTGGCCCAGCGCGACTTTAATCATTACGCGTTCGAAATCGGGAACCGCGTCCTCGAGAATCTGTTGTTTGCCCATCACCAGTTCATTGCGCGCCCAGTGTTGCAGCATGTCGCGCCAGTCAGACTGTTGCAGGTCCGGCGCGGGTGGGGCCTCGCTGCCCAACTCGGGTGGCAGGTCATTGCGATGTACTTCGCGGCCCGATGCCATCACGGTGATCCAGCGACAGGTGTTTTCCAGTTGGCGCACGTTGCCGGGCCAGTCCAGGCTGCACAGGAACGTTTCTGTCTCTGGTAGTAGCACCTTTTGCTCACCACCCAGCTCTTGCGCAGCTTTCTGGAAAAAGTGCTGCATCAGTCTCGGTATGTCCTCGCGCCGCTCGGAAAGCTTGGGTATGTGTATGCGAATAACGTTCAAGCGGTGAAACAGGTCTTCGCGAAAATCACCACGGCGCACCAGTTCTTCCAGGTTCTGGTGAGTGGCGGCGATGATACGCACATCGACTTTGACCGGCATGTGTCCGCCCACGCGATAGAATTCGCCGTCAGCCAGCACACGCAGCAGCCGGGTTTGCGTCTCCGCCGGCATGTCGCCGATCTCGTCGAGGAACAGGGTGCCGCCATCCGCCTGCTCAAAGCGGCCTTCGCGTTTGCTGTTGGCGCCGGTAAAAGCACCTTTTTCGTGGCCGAACAACTCTGATTCCATGAGGTCCCGCGGTATCGCCGCCATGTTAAGGGCAATAAAGGGTTGTGCAGCTCTTGGACTGTGACGGTGCAATGCCTGGGCGACCAGTTCCTTACCGGTGCCGGATTCGCCGTTGATCAGCACAGTAATATTGCTGTGGGCCAGGCGGCCAATGGCGCGAAACACTTCCTGCATCGCGGGCGCCTCACCGATAATTTCGGTTTGCGGTAGCACCTCGATTTCCGGCGCTACACCGCGTCTTTCCTTACTGTGTGCCAGCGCGCGTTCTGTAATGGCGATGACCTCGTCGAGGTCGAACGGCTTGGGCAGGTACTCGAAGGCACCCTTCTGGTAGGAGGTCACCGCGCTGTCCAGGTCAGAGTGCGCGGTTGTAATGATCACCGGCAGGTCGGGATACTTCTCGTTGATTTGCGCCAGTAGTTCAAGCCCGTCGGTGCCGGGCATGCGAATGTCGCTGATGATGACGTCGGGTTTCTCGCTGGCGATCTGTTTGAGTAGCTCATCGGCGTCGGCGAAGCTTTCATTGGCGATGCCCGCCTGACTCAGGGCGCGCTCCAGAACCCAGCGTATCGAGCTGTCGTCGTCCGCAACCCAGACTTTAGGGTGAGTCTGCATGATCTGATTCCATGGGTAGATAAATTGAAAAACAGGTTTTTCCCGGAATGCTGTCGCAATTCAGCACACCGCCGTGCCGGCTGACGATAGATTGTGCGATTGAAAGGCCCATACCGGTGCCGTCTGCGCGCCCGGTGATCATTGGCGCGAACATTGAGTGCATCAGGTCTTCCGGTACACCGGGGCCGTTGTCCAGGATGTCGATGTGGCAAACCAGGCGGTGACGCCGACTGCCAATGGTGAAGTTGCGTTGGCAGCGTGTACGCACTGTGATCACGCAATCGGCGACGTTCTCCGCCGCTTGAACCGCGTTGCGCATGATGTTGAGTGCCGCCTGCACCAGTTGCGCGCGATCTCCTGGCAGGGCGGGCAGGCTGGGATCGTAGTCGCGATCCAGGCTGACCTGGTAGCCCGACTCCGCGGCAATCAGTTCCTGGACGTGTTCCAGGACCTCGTGGATATTGATCGGCTCAAATTCGAGTTGTCGGTTGGGGCCCAGCAGGCGGTCAACCAGATCGCGCAGGCGATCCGCTTCGCTGATGATAATGCTGGTGTACTCGGCCAGGCTTTCGTCGGGCAGTTCCCGCGCCAGCAATTGGGCCGCGCCGCGCACGCCTCCCAGGGGGTTTTTTATTTCGTGGGCCAGCCCGCGAATTACGGCGCGGGTGGTTTCCTGCGCGTGCATCAGACTCTCTTCGCGACTGATTTTCAGCAGGCGGTCAATGGCCATGAGTTCGACGATGAGTGCTGTCTTGCCGGGTGAGTCGCTGATCGGTGTGATGATGACATCAACATGGATTTCCTGGCCCGAGACCAGCACCAGCGACATGCTGCGGCTGGCATGGGGGCTGTTGCTGGCCAGCGCCTGTTCCAGGTTGTCCAGCCACTCGCGCGGTTGCAGGACCAGTTTGCTGGCGTGCTGGCCGGTACAGCGCGCTTCGGACGTTTCCAGCATTGCCTGCCCTGCCGCATTCAGTGACGTGACGCAAAGATTGCTGTCCAGCAGGAGAATGCCGGTACTGAGACTGTCCAGGAGCGCCAGGTCCTGCTGCATTTTTTCCTCGCTATGAATGACCGCTGAAGCGTCAGGCCGGGTAGCCGCTTGTGCGACTCAGCTGTGGCCAGACAGATTACTGAACAGGTTGCAAAAACGGGGCCAAAATGGGGCACACTGCTGAAAGTCGTAACATATTATGAACAGACTGGCGTAGGCGGTTAGCAGGCACTAACTGTCAGCGTATTGCGTGCGAATCGACCAACGTGTGCCGGGCGCGGGGGCCGCGCGGAGCACCGATCAGCGAATGTGTGCACCATTATGGTGCACTGGAAGAGTTTTGTCCAGGCGCCTAGCGGGCCAGGGGCCGGGCCGGGCCCCCAGGTGCGGCGGCACCCGGGTTGATAGCGGGGTTGTTGATAACCGACGGGCGTTGCACATAAACCCGCACGGGCTCTGAAGTCGTCACCACCTCACCGTCGGCGTTGAGCAATTGCACGGTTAGATCATGCTGACCGCGAAACACATTGGTCAGCGCCCAGTTACGGCTGCCCTGCGGCTCACCCTGGGGCTCGCCGTCCATCATTAGCTGCAGTTTCTGCTTTACACCCAGGGCGGGCGTTACGCTCGCCGCGACTTCAAAGTTGCCGGGCCCCATGGGAATGGTGCTTTCATTGGCGGGGGCGGTGATGCTGACCGTTGCGGAAGAGGCCTCCTCTTTTTCCTTCGGGGGCTCCCTGGGCGGGATAGTCGGAGGGGGTGCCGCCGTGTTTACCGGCTGCATATCCACCGTTTCGCTGCTGACGCCGCTCGCCGGTGGGGTATCGGTGAAAACGACGTTACCGTGCTTATCGACGGTGCGATAGATCTCGGATTGGGCCACTGAGTTCATGGGGATGATCGCCAGCGGCATGATTAACAGGCAAAACTGCAGAAGTCTGGTCACGGTGGTTACCCCAACACGTTGCGTCAGCTATACCCTATCAGAAAATCCCCGCTGCCGAGAGTTCCCCTGGCGACGGCCGTGCAGAAGTGGCCGGCGATTCCTTATCGCGTGTGCCGTCATGGGCAGGCCCTTTCAGGTGGGCGGGGAACCAAAAAAAAGGCCCGCAATTGCGGGCCTTTCAGGAATGCGCGGGTGAATCCGCGAATTACAGAGAGTAGTACATCGCGAACTCAACCGGGTGCGTGGTCATGTCGAGTTTCTCTACTTCTTCCTGCTTCAGTTCGATGTAGCCATCGATCATGTCGTCGGTGAACACGCCACCGGCGGTGAGGAACTCGCGATCCGCGTCCAGCGCTTCCAGTGCCATGCTCAGGCTGGAGGCAACCGTGGGAATCGCCTTGCCTTCTTCTGGCGGCAGGTCATACAGATCCTTGTCCGCGGCGTCGCCGGGGTGGATCTTGTTCTGGATGCCGTCGATACCAGCCATCAACATGGCGGCAAACGCCAGGTAGGGGTTGCCGGTGGGATCCGGGAAGCGAACCTCGATCCGCTTGCCGCGCGGGCTGGGCTCGTAGGGAATACGGATTGAAGCCGAGCGGTTGCGTGCAGAATAGGCCAGCATCACCGGTGCCTCAAAGCCAGGAACCAGGCGCTTGTAGCTGTTGGTAGAGGCATTGGTGAAGGCATTCAGCGCGCGCGCGTGCTTGATGATGCCGCCGATGTAGAAAAGGGCAGTGTCAGACAAGCCTGCATAGCCGTCGCCGGCAAAGGTGTTCTCGTCGCCTTTGGCGATGGACTGGTGCACGTGCATGCCAGAGCCGTTGTCGCCAACCAGGGGCTTGGGCATAAAGGTTGCCGTTTTGCCGTAGGCGTGTGCGACGTTATGTACGCAGTACTTCAGCACCTGCGTGGCGTCGGCTTTTGCTACCAGCGTGTCAAAACGCACACCGATTTCACATTGTCCGGCGGTGCCCACCTCGTGGTGGTGAACTTCGATTGGCAGGCCCATCTGCTCCATCGCGGTACACATGGCGGCACGGATATCGTGCAGGCTGTCTACCGGGGGTACCGGGAAGTAGCCGCCTTTAATGCCGGGACGGTGGCCGATGTTGCCATCTTCGAAGGCGTGGTTCGAAGACCATGCAGCTTCCTCTGAACCAATGCTGTAGCCGGCGCCCGACATATCGGCGTGCCACTTCACGTCGTCAAAAACGAAGAATTCGGGTTCGTTGCCGAAGAACGCGCGATCGCCCAGGCCGGTTGCCTGGAGGTATTCCTCAGCGCGCTTGGCCACTGAGCGCGGGTCGCGCTCGTAGCCCTGCATGGTAGAGGGCTCTACGACGTCACAGCGCAGGATAACGGTGGAATCGTCAGTGAAAGGGTCCAGCAGTGAAGTCGCATCGTCGGGCATCAGGATCATGTCCGATTCGTTGATGCCCTTCCAGCCTGAAATGGAAGAGCCGTCAAACATCTTGCCAGCTTCGAAGAAATCCTCGTCGACTTCGCTGGCTGGGATGGTGACATGCTGCTCCTTACCGCGGGTGTCGGTAAAGCGCAGATCTACCCAGCGCGCTTCACTTTCTTTGATCAGGTTAAGGGTCGATTTTGACATCTCGGGTTCTCCGTAAAGGTTAATTGTCAGGCAGCTAAAACCGCTAAGCCTTTGCAGCGATTCACGCCGTTGCGTTTGGACCGCGATGGCGCTATCGGCGAAAGGCTGATTGGCATGAGCGATTGCAATCTCGAACTACCTGCAAGATAGCAAGAGCTGTGCCAAAAGGGTGCTAGCAGTAACTCGTTGAATTAATGGCGTTTTATGTAGGCCTTTAAACAGGGTGCGAGATATATGCACCAATATGAAGCAGTAATGCACTAATATGGTGCAATCGGCAAGGCGCTTTGGATTGGGCGGCCAAACTGCACATCGTCGGGGCCAAGTGTTGAGTAAGTCCGTATAATGGCCGCCCCGAACAGACGCATGGTTTATGGCTGCAATGCTGTACGTTGTCAAGTTTTTCTCCGAAATAGCCATCAAGAGCAAACCCGTACGACGTCAGCTTCTCCGACAGCTCAGCGACAATCTGCGCGCGGTGCTGCAGCCTATTGACCCCGAGATTCGAATCGATCGCGGTTGGGACAAAATTCGCATAGCGACGGCGCTTGACGAGCCCG
>JAUHYL010000067.1 GCA_030426545.1 Gammaproteobacteria bacterium | reverse complement strand
CTGACCTACGAGCGGGAAATTGGTGAACTGCTCGGCATCCCTGCCGAATTTGCGCAGGTGGCACTCATTCCCGTCGCGCACACTTTAGGCACAGATTTCAAACCGGCGCCGCGCAAGTCGCTGGAGGGCGTACTGCACATCGACACGTGGTAAGTTTGCGAGCCAATCCCGGTCAGACGCCATCCGGGCCAGCCGAGCGCTGGTGGCTGGGCGCTTCACCGGCACAAACGTTAAGAGGAAACGCACTATGGCATCGATAGCCACCCCCATTGACTACCCCGCCGGGGACGGCGAGACCATCTGCAAAGGCGTGTACTACACGCCCGCAGAAGCCGACGGCCCACTGCCGGTTGTGCTGGTCTGTCACGCGTGGGACGGTTTGCTGCAGGAGGTGCACGACAAGGCGCAGGCACTTGCTGACGAGGGATACATCGCGTTCGCCATCGACGTGTACGGCAACGGCCACACCGAGGATGACTTCTCCAGGCTGGGGGAAACACTGGGACCCTACCTGGAGAACCGCGCCCTGCTGCTGGCGCGGATGCGCGCCGCTGTCGCCGCAGCCAAAACCATCCCGGGCGCAGATACCGACCGCATGGGTGCCATGGGTTACTGTTTCGGTGGCACCGCCGTACTTGACCTCGCACGCGGAGGCGGCGAAGACATCAAAGGCGTCGTGTCCTTCCACGGCGGACTCGACGGCAACGACCTCGACAATCCGCAGACGATTTCCGCCAGGGTGCTGGTCCTGCACGGCGACGCCGACCCGCTGGTACCACCGGAGCAGGTGACGGCGTTCAAACGGGAGATGACAGAGAAGCAGGCCGACTGGCAACTGCACGCCTACGGACACACCGTGCACGCCTTTACCCGGCCCGCGGCCAATAACCCGGATTTCGGCGCTGTCTACAACGCCGCGGCAGACCGCCGCTCCTGGCAGTCCATGTTGAATTTCTTCGGGGAATTCTTCTAATCGATACCGTGCACCCGATCCCACCTGAGGAAGACATCACCGCGCTGGCGGGCCACCGCTTTCCCGGCGGCGAATACACAGTGGCGCACTGGGAGAACGTTCTCCTGACCGGCTGCACCGGTGCGGAATTGCTGCCTGGCGGCATGGTGCACCCTGTGGCCCTGTTTCACCTGCCCATCGCCGGCGCCGGCACGTCCATTGCCGAGATGTTCGCGCTCGGGCAGGCGGAATCTGACCTGTCTATCATGATCGAGAGCTACGACTGGGAGCTCTTTGATGAACTGTATGAAGCGGTCAGCTATCACATCTCCGGCGAAATAGTTTCCGCCCAGCGCTGCAGCCAGGAAAACGGCGCGCTGTATGATCGGCTGGTTTTTCAGTTCGAAGTATTCAGTCCGCAGCAGGCTCTGGTGGCGCGCACGACCATCACCTGGCACTACACAAGGAACACGCTGTGAACGTCGCCGTGGGTGACACCATTCCTGAGTGGGTGATGGAGAGCGTGTGCCCCGAGCGTATGCGCACCATGGCGGCAATCCTGCGTGACCCCAACCCCATTCACTGGGACAGGGCCGCGGTTGGCGCGTTGCCGCTGGGCCTGGGCAGACGAACGATCAACCAGGGGCCACTGGGACTCTCCTACATGGTCAACATGCTGCACGCCTGGACTGGCCCCGGCTCCATCAGGCGCATCGTCATGCGCTTTCCACAGGTTGTGCTCGACGGTGAGCGGGTTGTGGCCCGGGGCGAGGTCACGGCTGTACGCGACGAACAGCAGAAGCGGCTGGTAGACTGCATCATCCGGCTGGAACACGCTGAACGCGGTGTACTGCTGGAGGGAAACGCCACAGTGGCAGTCCAGGCCAGCTGAATGGCACCATTTTTCAGGACGGGAGCAACCGTGTACAACAGAATGATCACCAGGCTATTCCTACTCGCTACCTGCCTCATCACCTCACCCCTGGCGCTGGCCGACGCATTCGATCCGGCACCGCTGATCAGCGAACTCGGCCTGCGCGAGGGCGGCATACCCATGTCCGACCATCCGGGCTGGGCACCCCGCAAGGTCATGGTACTGATGGCACCGGGTAACAAAGAACTGACGGCGGCTTACAAGTCCAGGCTGCAGGCAGTTGCCGGCGACGTAGAGCTGTTCATCCCCGAGGGTGGTGTGTTCAAACTCAGCGCTGAATCCATGGCCGGTGTGGATGCCGTTATCGGGCTGTGTCTGCCGAAAATCCTTCAATCTGCCGGCCCCGAACTGCGCTGGATACACAACTACAGCGTCGGCATGGACCGCTGCAAGGGAGTAACAGAGCCGCAGTTGGAACAGGTGGTGTTCACCAACAATCAACGGCTCTCCGGCCCCGCCATCGCAGAACACAGCATTGCCATGCTGCTCGCGCTGACGCGCAACCTGCCCGCCTACGCCGAGGCACAGGCGATGCAGACCTGGAAACCGGCGCTCAGTGCAAAGGTGTCCTTCGGCGAACTGCGCGGCAAGACGCTGTTGGTCGCAGGACTGGGCGGCATCGGTACGGAAATCGCGCGTCGCGCACATGGCCTGGGCATGCGCGTGATCGCTACCCGCAACAGCAGCCGCAAGGGGCCTGACTTTGTTGACTACGTCGGACTGTCGAACGAATTGCACGCGCTCGCCGCGCAGGCCGACGTTGTCGTCAACGCGTTACCGCTGACCGAAAAAACACGGGCGCTGTTCGATGTGGATTTTTTCAAGGCGGTAAAACCGGGTGCTATTTTTCTCAGCGTTGGCCGCGGCCAGAGCACCGTGACACAGGACCTGATCGCGGCACTGGAATCGGGAACACTGTATGGCGCCGGGCTGGACGTCACCGATCCTGAGCCACTGCCGGCGGACAGCCCGCTGTGGAAGATGGACAATGTCATTATTACGCCGCACGTTTCCGCCGCCGGTGTGGACAGCAGGCGACGCACCCTGGTCATCGCAGCGGAAAACCTGCGCCGCTATGTCGCCGGAGAGCCACTACTTAACGTGGTCGATCTGCGACGGGGCTACTAGCCGGGCGTCTTCACGGTGAGTACCACACCGGTGAGCTCCACACGCGCTCCTGAATCTCGCGGGGAATCTGGGGGTCGGAACAGGCATCGGGTCGCTCGCCCTCCGGCAGAGACAGGCACTGGCGCCAACTCCAGCGGCAGGAAGGATTTTCCAGCGCGCGCAGGTAATACGCGGCCGGCTGATCGGGATCAAATGCCGGGTCGCGCCACGTTGCGCACAGTTGCGTCTCGCCGGGTCCGCTCACCGAACAGTTGTTAAGGTTGACACTCGCGCCGTTGTCGGCATTTCCGGCCACGTCGTGAACCGCCTGGTTAAAGCCGCCCTCCCCGTCATGCCATACCTTGATCACCTGCAGTCGCTGCAGCAGGCCGCCCGCAGAATCCGCCCATACGGCGGCGGCAAATAGCGGCGAGGTTTCCAGGCGCCCGTCCAGCACGCCGCCCATCGGTACGCCGTGCCGGTAACCCTGCGATGCCAACTCGTCGGCGCAAATACTGTCCGGGAGCGAAGGGCCCGCGAAAAACCGCGGTACCATGCGCGGCCCGCTGGTGGCGAATACCTCGCGGCGCTGCATCGCGTCAAACAGAGAGTCGCGCGAGTTTTCCTCGGCCCAGACACCCATCAGGCCGCCGGGGTTGCGCGCGGCATTGCTTCTGCCGGCAAAGCCTTTTTTCACAGCGTCATCCTTGCCGCCCAGTCTCGCTTCCACGGTAGCATCGCGCACCGCGCAGCAACCGTCGAAGGAATCCTCATCTACATCGCCGGGGCTCGCATTGTGCGTATCAGTGCTGCCCGCAAAACCGAAACGGTAGGGGTTAACGCCGATTCGCGCTTCCTCCGCCATGCCTTCGATAATCGCGTAGCGCGCAAAATCCAGGCGCGACTGGCAGCCCAGCCCCATGATCGCACCGGCGCCGTATCCGTCCTTGCAGTCCTCGGGGGCCAATTCGTCCAACCCGCGAATTTTTTCGAAATCACACAATTCATCCTCGCCGAAAACCTGCCACAAACCCGGCTTACACTCGGACTCCCCCTTGACCTGCATCATCTCCACCACAGGCTCGTAGCGGGCGCGCAGACTGGCCTGTCGGCGCTGTTCATCGAGAGGTTCGTCGCGCCAGAAGATGCCAAAGCTGCGCCCGTTGGACACATTGGGGTTGTGGGGAATGGAAATTGCTTCGCAATCGCCATCAACATCACGGCACAGTGCATCCAGGGTATCCCACAGCCCGACGGGATCCGGTTGTTCGAGTGAGGACACCGGCAGCTCCGGCACCCGCTCATTGCGGAAAATGACATTGCGATGGATTTTCGAACGGCCGTAGGAGTTGCTGTACTCATAGCCGTGAAAGGTGGTGAAGGCGCAGTCCTCGCTGCGATCATAGTAGTGCTCGGCAGCCGCGCCCGTTTGCGCCCAGGCGCTTTTCAGCGCGGCGCGGCACCAGCTGTCGCCAGGCCCGCAGACATCCGCCTTGCGGCCACCGAAACCGACGATGCTGAGAAAGCGCGTCTTGCCACCGATGCGCGATACCAGGGAATCGGGCATGTCGATCTCACCTCGAAAGGCCTGGCAGGACTCACTGTCGTAGCCGTCCAGCGCCGGGCTGGAGCAGACATTGATCTCGCCGATCCACTCGGCGTGATCGGTAACCGCCGCGAAATCCAGTGGCCGCTGCAGTTGGATACGACGCTGGCCCACCCGGTTTTCATCAAACGGGACCGATTTCCTCGCCGCGCGCATAGCGGTAAGCATCGTCCGGCGTGCCCAGCATATCGCGGCTGCGGGCGTCGAAGGAGTAGGCTGTGTGCACGTGCAGGTCGCCGAAAAACGGCTGCTTTAGTGTATCGCGCTGTGCACACGGCTCACGTGACGCCTGCGGCACCTCGGGCGCGGCTGCAACCGGGGGCTGCCACGGATCGGCTCCCGCGCGGAGCAACTCCAGCCAGTTTTGTGACAACCAGATACCCAGACCCACCAGCACCGCCAGCAACAGCAAACCGAGCTTACGCCACACTATCCAACACCTCCGTCAAACATCAAACGCCCGCTATACCTACAGTAGACTACATGAGTTGCGCTGTCTGTTTATGCACATACCGGGCTGTGTTATCTATAGCACTCCGATGCCGCCGTGCGTTGCTATTCCGACGCTCATGTTCGAACCGGTCAGCATGATCGATGCATCTCCGCTAACAACGACAGAATACAACGCCATGCCAGCGAAGCCAGAATCTATTCTCATCACCGGCGCCTCCAGCGGTATCGGCAGCGCCCTGGCGCTGCACTACGCCAGCGCCGGCGTGACCCTGTTCATCAGCGGACGCGATCGCGAGCGCCTGGAAACGGTGGCACAGCAATGCCGGGAGCGCGGCGCCGTCGCACATACCTGGGTGGGTGACGTGACCGATGAAGCCGGCATCGGCAACTGGATTCGCGACAGCGACCGACTGCGCCCGCTGAACCTCGTGATCGCCAATGCGGGCATCGCCCTGGGAAGCGCCGATGTTCACGGCCTGCACCGGGCAGCGGTCGACTCGTTCGACGTCAACGTCAATGGCGTATTCAATACGATTCATCCGGCGCTGGAGATAATGTCCGGGCGACGTCCCTACCCCGTCAACAACGCCCAGATCGCCGTCATGGCCTCGGTGATGGGCTATATGGGTACCGCCCGCTCTCCCGCCTACTCGGCTTCCAAGGCCGCGGTAAAGCACTACGGTCAGGCCCTGCGTGGCGCCGTTCGAGGGATGGGTATCGGCGTCTCCGTCATCTGTCCGGGCTACGTGTCCAGTGGCATGATCAAGCGTGACATGCCTTTTCTGGTCGATGCGGACAAAGCGGCCACTATCATTGCCCGCGGGCTTGCCAGGAACAAAGCGCGAATTACGTTTCCGTGGCAGGTCATGCTGCTTGCCCGCCTGGCGATCAACCTCCCGGGCTGGCTGGAAGACCGGCTGAACAAGCCCTGGGGAGTACCGCGACTGGAACATCAGCCGGAGCGCGAACACTGATGCCCGGCACTAACGGCTGCTAACCTGCGGGCTTCCAGGTGCCGTGAAAACAGACCGGCACGCGATGCGCCACGTTGGCCCGACCGATCGGCCCTGCCGCGATATTCAGTGCGTCAAAAACACACAGCGCGCTGGTGTTAGTGCTGAAATCGTAGACACAACTCAGCACCCAACCCTCTCCTTCCGGGGCGCCATCCCGGGGCACGAACATCGGTTCAGACACGTAGCCCGAGTCGAAGGCGTAGGCATCCTCCGCGCCTGTTTTCACATTGAAATGCATGATCGTGTTGTACACCGCATCGGAGTCCGGGATCAGCGCCGGTATCTTGCCGTCGGTTGAGGTGTACCACCCATGCGTGTAATCGCGCATGGCGTACCGCGGGTCAACCACGGGAAACTCGGCACCGTGCCCGGCGAGCTGGGTAAACTTCACACGCGGACTGGCTGCGTTCAGGTCCAGCGTCCAGCGACAGAGATAGGGATGAACGTTTGGCGGCGTCGGTGTGCCGTCCGCCATCGGGAACAACGGCGGCGAGTCGAAGTGGCAGGCCTCGAAAGTGATCACGCCGTTGTTATCGCTGGCATTCATAAAGTGAAACACGTAACAGGCATCGCCCTCGTACCACTGGATATCGTCGGGCGTGCCGTTGCGCGGCATAACGCCAACCTGCGTCGCCACGTCGGGCTGCCAGGCGAACGGCGGCTTGCCTTCCATCGCGCGATTCATGTCACCGGTAATGGGCATCACCGGGAACAGGATGTAATTCTCAGTGACGACAAAATCGTGCACCATGGACGCGTAGGGCGCCTTGAAGATGTGTGACTCAACCATGAAACCATCGCGGTTCACGCGGTAGTACCCAAGGTCATCACTGAACGGGCCGCTGGCCATGTAGGCGTGGAACAGCAGGTCGCCGTTAGCCGGATCCACCTTGGGATGGGCCGACATCGTGGTGTTCAGCTTGCCGTAGAAATTCCATGCGCCGTGAGAGTCCAGCGTGTCCGGATCCATCTCGAAAGGGAGATGGCCCTCCTCCAGCAACAAGAGCCTGCCACCGTGGTACACCACCGACGTATTGGCCACACCCTCCTTGTCGTTAAGCACGAAATCGAGATATTCCGGGGGTGTCTCCAACGGATTCATGCCGCTGAACAGGGAACGCTGTGCCTCCCTTTCGATTTTGAAACGCGCGGTACGCGCCCAGCGATTCATGTGACTGACGCGGCCGTTATCGAAACGGAATGCGTGGATCATGCCGTCGCCGGTAAAGAAATGGTACTCGTTCGCCGGGGGCACCTGGGGATTGGGGCCGTTGCGGTAGAACGTGCCGTTTAACTCCGCGGGAATCTCGCCCTCTATCACCAGGTCTGGCGCAGTTGCCTCGAAGGTCAGGGGTTCGTAATAGCCCTGCAGGAAGGGATTGTCGGGCATCGGCTTCATCGCAGTACCTCGGTGCTGGTTATGACACGCTCACTACAGGTAACCGCTCAGGGGCGGCGAGCCCGCGCAGCAAAGGCTGCGCGGACAAGGGAAGGATTGACGGCAGCGCTGATCCCCGGGGTTGGGTCCGTGGGAATGGCTCAGGCCGCCGGGCGCCAGCTACCGTGAAAACCGGCCGGTACCCTGTGTGACAAGTGCACTTTTGCCACGGGCCCCTCGGCCACCTGCAGCGCATTGAAAATATACAGGCTGCTGGTGCGGGTTTCGAAGCTGGTAACCACCGACATCAGGTAGCCCTCGCCTTCCGCACCACCGGCCGTGGGCACAAAGATGGGCTCGGACGTCATTGCCTGGCCGCAGGAAAAGCGATCGTCCTTGCGCGTCTCGTGGTCGAAATGTCCCACGACGTTGTAGTAACTTTCGTTTTCCCAGAGCGGGCTGCTCAGTTCACCGTCGCAGGATGCGTACCAGCCGTGTCGGTAGGGCTTGCCCATGTAACGCGGATCGCACTGCGGGAACTCGCCCTCGTGCTGGTCTATCTGCTCAAACGTGCCGCGTGCATTATCGTCCTTCAGATCAATCGTCCAGCGGGTGAGAAAAGGCTGTTTCTTGCCGGTAATCTTGCCATCCGGTGTGGCAAACAACGGCGGCGCATTGAACTGGCAGCCATCGATCGTGATGACATCATCGACGTCAAAACCATTCATGAAATGAAACACGAAGCACAAATCCATCTCGATCCAGCGGATGTCTTCCGCCGTGCCGCCGTTGCGCGGCAGGATGCCGATGTGCACGCCTTTGTCGGCTTCCCAGGCAAAGGGCGGACCACCTTCCATTGCCCGCTCCAGGCTGCCGGTAATCGGCATAATGGGTATGACGATGTAATTTTCGGTGACGACAAAGTCGTGCACCATGGCAGAGTAAGGCGTTGGTACGTGAATGCTCTCGGTCAGAATGCCCTCGGCGTTGACCTTGTGCACCATCACATCCGCTGAAAACGGGCCCGTCGCCATGTAGGCGAACATGATCATCTCGCCGGTTTGCGGGTCAATCTTCGGGTGCGCGGTCATCGCCGTTTGCAGTTTGCCGCGAAAGTCCCAGCTGCCGATGGATTCCAGCGTGACCGGGTCGATCTCGTAGGGACGGTGTCCCTCCTCCATTACCAGCATGCGCCCGCCATGCCAGACCGTGGCAGTGTTGGCGAGGCCTTCTTTATCGGTCAGCACAAAATCAGAGTACTCCGGTTCGCAATCGAACGGGTTCATCGCGTTGACGACCGCCCTGCCTTCCTTGTCCTCGATATTCCACTTGGCGGTGCGCACCCAGCGATTGTTGTAATCCACTTTGCCGTCCTGGATATGAAAGGCGTGGACCATGCCGTCACCCGCGAACAGGTGGTAATCGCCGCGCGGTGCAAAGCGCTGGTTGGGGCCGGCACGATACAGCGTGCCGGACAGTTCCTGCGGCACCTCGCCCTCGACAATAAGATCGTGCGCATCACACTCCATCTGAATGGAGCCATAGGGAAAATTAAGAAACGGATTGGTCGAAGACATCGGTGCGGACATGCAAAAAAACCTCGTACGGACTGGGAAGCAGTGACGGTTACCCTATCGGTAAAAATAAAATCAGTCAATTCTGTTTGTTTTTAAAATGGACATTTGCTACCTTGTGAAAATTGCCGCAAGCGACTGCCACAGCGCTGACTTGTGGCCTCCCCAAGTAGTTGATAAGCATAAGTTTTAACAGGTGACAAGCATGCTGAGACCGCAGTTTTATCCGGCCCTTACCCTCGTGGCCAGCCTTCTCTCTCCCATCGCCGTTGCGCAGGATGACGGATCGTCCGCGGGGAGTGGACGCAACGAGGCGCTGAGGCTGGAGGAAGTGGTGGTCACCGCGACCCGGCGTGAACAGAGCCTGCAGGAAGTCCCCATGTCCGTCTCGGCTTTCACCGGCGATTTCTTCGAGGATGCCGGCGTTCGCGACCTCGCCGGCCTCGACCAGTACACCCCCAGCCTGAAGATCACCCCTGGCACAGATTCCCGATCCACCTCCATACGGATACGCGGCATCGGCTCGGTGGGCACCAACGTCGGCATCGATCCCAGCGTGGGCATGTTCATCGACGGCGTCTACCAGGGTCGCGCAGGAATGAGTGTGTCGGACCTGATCGACATCGAGCGCGTGGAAGTACTGCGCGGCCCACAGGGTACACTGTATGGCAAAAACACCGCGGCCGGTGCAATCAGCATCATTACGCGCAAGCCTGTCGATCAATACGAGAGCGAGGCGGAAATTACCTACAACAGCGATGACCGCGTGGAGCTGCGCGGCATGGTCAATCTGCCGCTGGGTGATTCCGGTCATGCCACGCGACTGACCGGCTTCCTGATCAATGGCGACCACCTGTACGAGAACACGTACAACGGTGAAGGCCTCAACGACGCCAACAAGTGGGGCTTCAAGTCACGGACGTTGTTCGACGGCGACAAGGATGGCGCAGGTTTAGGAGAGTTTTTACTCACCGTGGACTACACGCGCGAAGACACTGATTGCTGCGCCCTGGCCGTGCTGGACTACTCCGGCTTTTCCACGCTCAACGCCCCGGGCACGAACTCTCCCACACAGGAGTTTTCGGATGAACTGGGACTGAATGCACAGGGTGAACGCATACTGCAGTTCAACTCTTTTGAGGATTCCTCGGGCTTCTCGCCACCCAATGCAGATCCCTTCGGCGATGACTACTGGGTTGACGCTGCCGTGTTCAACAAGGTCGATGTCGGTGGCATTGCGCTGGAGTGGAACCGGGACATCCTGGAGGACAACACGCTGACCTTCATTAACGCCTGGCGTCATTACGAATCGGACAGCGCCTACGACGGCGATTTTACCGCGTATAACGCGGTAATCGGCACCACCGAGGTAGAGCTGGATCAATACTCTTCGGAACTGCGCATTACATCCCCCGGCGGCGAAACCATCGACTACCAGGGGGGCATCTACCTCTACTACTCGGAACTCGATTCGGTGGGCACCTTCGAGCAGTCGCAGGAACTGGTACGCAACATGGCCATCGACGCGTTTTTCCCCGATGGCACGCTCAATACCGATCTGAATAACTACAAGACCACCAGCTACGCTGCCTTTGGTCAGGCCGTGTGGAATATTTCGGAGCAATTGAGCGCCACACTGGGTCTGCGCTACACCTATGAAAAGAAAGAGCGTGTCGGATCCCAGCTGACTGACCCTGAGTCCGTGCTGGATATTCCGCCGGTCGCAGGCCCCGACCTGTTCTACGACGAAGACCGCGACGATGACGATATTTCACCCTCGGTGAACGTGCGCTATTTCTTCCGTCCAGACCTGATGGGCTATGCCAGCGTCAGTCGCGGCTTCAAATCCGGCGGTTTCAACCAACGTCGTGAGTTGGCCGGCGATAGCGCAGAGTTCGACGAGGAAATCGCTACCAGCTACGAGATCGGCTGGAAGGGCTCCACCGAAGATCGCCGCCTGCAGCTCAACGGTACGTTCTACTTTGTGGAATACGAGGACTTCCAGTCACAGACATTTGACGGCACCACGCTGGAAGTGACCAACGCCGGCTCAATGGAGAGCTACGGTACAGAGATAGAGCTTGTTTTCGTGCCGCTTGCCAACCTCACGGTGAGCGCCGCGCTGGGCTATAACAAAGCCGAGTACAAGGAGTTCGACAATGCCCAGTGCACCATCGACGAAACGGTGTACAACTATTATGTGCGCGATGGCGCGCAGGGCGGCAACCCCACCCTGGGCGGCGGCTGCGTGAAAGACCTGGCCGGTGAAGCGATCGATAACGCGCCAGAATGGACGCTGAGTTCCTTTGCGCAGTACGACATGCAGTTGAGCGACAACCTTGTCGGCGTGGCGCGACTGGAGCACAGCTACATCGACGAGTTTTTCCTGGACCAGGATCTCGATCCAAAGTTGAAAAACGATGAGGTCAATCTCATCAACTTCCGCTTCACGGTGACAAACACCGAAAACAGCTGGGAAGCGGCCGTGTGGGGACGCAACCTGCTGGATGAAGAGTACAATGTGTTTGGTATCGATATCCCGGTACTCGGCGGTTACGCCGCGGTACCGGCGCCGGGCGCGGTTTACGGCATCACCCTGCGCCTGCGGCGCTAGCGCACTGCCTGACTGTCTGGCCACGGCAACCGGTTGCGGCAAGGATGAACGAATTGTACTGTTCTGGACGAGGTGAACAGCATGGCAGATGACACCATCATAGGCAGCGACCAGGGCACCGGTCGCGTGGCGCCAACACAACGCTCAGGGTTTTACTACAACTGGGGCCCACAGGCCTGGATTGACATGTGGATGTCCAACTCGATGTTGGTCAAAAAGGCCATGCCCATCGTCAGCCATACCTTTGTCCCCATACTGCGTCTGTCCGGCGATAAAGAACAGGTGGATCGCGACTACGACGAGATCAAATCCAGGCGCGAGGTACTGCGCTGGTCGGACTCGCCACGCGAGAAGTGGCGCAAGCGCTACGGCAATTTTGTGCGCGAGGCCGAGTGGGCGCTACTGGAATTGCGCAAGTACTACAGCCCGAAACAGTTTGAAGAGATCGTCATAGGCACATCCGTCGCACTGTCCTACGAAACCTCCGCTGACTTTCTCAAGATGATGAACAGCATGTCGGAGAAGAACAAAAACAAGAAGCCCAAAGCCAGGGCCGATGGCTCTACTAAACCGAGCCGGTGGAGTACCTTTTTGTTTGAAACCTTCAACCCGGCACACTGGCTGACTGGTCCGTCGACGATCACCGAGTACGACCCGGCCAACGGGCTGACGGTCATGCACATACCGGACTGCGGCTGGCATACCTGCGGCCCGGCTGACCGCCTGCCCAATCCCAATGCACTGCCGGAGGAAGGCTGCCTGCACATCTGCAAAGGCCCCTTTGAAGCCCTGTTCAACGGCGAGGGCGGTGGCCTGAAGATGGAATTTGAACCGCACCTGCCCGAGACGTCCTGCACGGTGCGCATGAGCTGGCAAACCCACTGAATCGGAGCCGGCGCTGAAACTCACCGATTTCCTCAGCGCTCAGAAAACCCTGCTGCGTTTGCGCAGCGAGGTAAACGCCCTGCGTGCGGAGAACGCGGACCTGCGCGAAAAAAACGCGAGCATGCGACAGGGTATGCGCCGCTGCGTCACCTGCGAGTACCGTCTCGACTACAAGCAACGCCAAGGCGAGGCACCGGTACTGGAAGGACAATCCGACCCACCGGACGGCTAACCCGCCACTTACGCAGACTAACTTCATACAACACTTGATCGAGGAACTCCCATGTCCGTCATACTCGTCACCGGCTGCAGCACAGGCATCGGCCAGGAAACCGCCCTCCACATGGCACGGCAGGGGCACCAGGTCTACGCGTCCGTACGCAATCCCGACGGCGCCGATGAACTGAAAGAGAAAATCGCAGCGGAAGATCTGTCGGCGAAAATCATTCGGCTGGATCTGGTCGACAGTGGCTCCATTGACGCGGCTGTTGCACAGATCACCGCAGACAACGGGCGTCTCGATGCGCTCGTGGCCAATGCCGGTATCGGCGCTGGCTCGTCTGTGGAAGAAACACCGCTGGAGGTGGCCCGGGACATTTTTGAAACAAACTACTTCGGTAACGTTGCACTATTGAGGGCCGTCACACCCGTCATGCGCGAACAGGGCGCGGGCAGCATCGTGGTGGTGGGGTCACTGGCCGGCCGCTACGTGGCGGGGTGTCATGCGCACTACTCTGCCTCGAAGTGGGCCATGGAGGGTCTGTGCGAGGCGCTGGCGCAGGAAATGGCGGAGTTTGGTGTCAACGTCTCCATCGTCGAGCCTGGCTGCGTGGCCACCCCGATGTGGACCAAGGGAGAACCCTCGGACGCGCCGCCGCTCTATCCGGAGACGGTTGGCCGACTGGTGCGCTTTTTCGAGTTCGGTCTGCGTGCACCGGCGATGCCGGCGGATGTTGCCGCGGTGATTGAAGAGGCGATTACCGCGGAGAAACCACAGTTCCGTTACCCGGTGGGTACGGATGCGCGGGAGATTGTGGCTGCCCGGGAGAGTGTTTCGGAGAATGAGTGGATGGCGGCCATGTGTTTGCGTGGTGAGGATTATTACGATCGGTGGCTGGAGTTGGTGGGGACGGATTATTATCGCGAGTAGCTTGTTTCGCCTGCCGCGTGTCTGGTGGATTTGTACTGTTGCTGTGGTGCAGTTGGGGGGATCGGGTGGTAGAGGCCTGACGGTGCCAGGGTTGCTGCGCTCGGAAGGCTAAGATACTCGCTTCGCAACCCTGGCACCGTCAGGCCATTCTGGATTGCATGCGTGCTGCCTGATTTTTCTGATTCGTTCTTTGAGTTTTTTCCTTTGTTGGCGTGGGTGTGGGCACGCTTTTTGGTGTGGTCAGGGCATGCTTGTCAGTACTTTACACTGGTGGCTGGGGGTGCGCAGGGCCTCGAAGGCCTCGGGTAGTTCGTCCAGCGGCACAACGTCGGTGATCATCGGGCTGACGTCGATGCGCCCCTCCCCCAGCATGGCGACGCAGGTTTCAAAATCGTCTTTGGTGTAGGCCATGGCGAACTGGATATTCAGTTCCTTCACCAGGCCGAAGAACGGCATGATGGCATCGGGTTGTTCGCACACGCCCACGGGTACGATGCGACTGCCGTAGGGGGCGATCTCAATACATTGCTGCAGCAGCCCGGGGGCCCCTACGCATTCGAAAATAACATCGGGCGGGCCGCCGGCGATGTCGATGTACTGTTCCAGCAGGTCCTCAGCGCCCTTTTCGATGTTCGGCTGAATAACGGCGGTGGCGCCCATCTGCCTGGCCAGTTGCGCGCGCGTCTCGGCCAGTTCGCTGACCACCACTTCCCTGGCGCCGAAAAAGTTGCACCACAATGCCGTGGTCAGGCCGATGGGGCCGGCGCCGATAATCAGGATGCGACTTCCCGCCTTGACGTTCGCCACGCGGACCGCGTGAATGCCGACCGCGAGCGGCTCTACCAGTGCGGCGGTTGTCAGTTCCAGGTTGTCGGGCAATAGCAGTGTTTCGCGCGAGCCGGTAGTGACGTATTCGGCGAAACCGCCGGGGTCGTCCACGCCAGACACCTTTTTCGATTCGCACTCAAAGAATCGGCCCGCGGCACAGGGCAGGCAATTCCCGCAAGCGATAAACGGCATGGCGCACACGCGATCGCCCACCTGCCAGTTGCCATCGGCCTCCCTGCCCACTTCAACAATCTCACCCACGTACTCGTGGCCGAGAATCTGGCCACAGCATGCGGTGGTCAGTCCTTCGCGGGTGGCGTGTAAATCCGTACCACAGATGCCGCAGAAGCCTACCTTCATCACCAGTTCCCCTGGCTCGGGCGTCGGGTCTTCCACGTTTTCGACGGCCAGGGGCTGACCTACTTCTTTAAAGATGGCGGCTTTCATGCGTGGGGTTCCCCTGTCAGGCGTGGTCCAGCGCCGGGCGCTGCATTTATGGTGGCGTTGCATGGCAAAGCTAGCCGATAGAAAATAAACAGTCAAATCTGATTGTTTTTTTGAGGGTGTTTTGCTAGCTTCATTCAGGCGAATTATCAGGCGTTTAAGAGCACTGCAGCACCCTGCCCGCTCGCGCCCACAACGACCTATTCAGGCACTCAGGAGACAACAATGGATCTCGGATTATCGGGCAAAAATGCGGTTATCACCGGCTCTACCCGCGGCATCGGTCGCGCTATCGCCAACCTGCTGGCGGATGAGGGCGTCAACCTCGCCGTCTGCGCGCGCAACCAGGAAGAGGTGGACAGTGCAGTGGCCGATCTGGGCGCAAAAGGCGTGAAGGTAACCGGTGCCGTGGTGGATGTCTCCGACAAGGAGGCCTACCAGGGCTGGGTGACCAGCGCCGGCGAGGAACTGGGCGGCATCGACATCTTCATCCCCAACGTCAGCGCCGGTGGCGGCGACATGTCCGAACAGGGCTGGCAGAACGGCCTCAACGTTGACGTGCTGGGCACTACCCGGGGTATCGAGGCAGCCATGCCCTTCCTGGAGAAATCCCCTGCTGCGTCCATCGTGATTATTTCCAGCACCGCCGGCGTGGAAACCTTCCTTGGCCCACAGCCGTACAACGCACTGAAAGCAGCGTTGGTGGTGCACGGCAAGCAACTCAGCCAGGCGCTGGCACCACAGGGTATTCGCGTGAACTGCGTATCGCCCGGGCCGATCTTCATCGAGGGCGGCGCCTGGGATTTCATCAAGAACAACATGCCGGAACTGTACGAGGCGACGCTGAATGACATCCCCCGCGGCAGTTACGGCAGCGCCGAGGAAGTGGCTAACGCGGTTGCGTTCCTGGCCAGCCCAGCGGCCAGTCTGATCACCGGCGTGAACCTCGTGGCCGACGGCGGCTTCACCAAGCGCGTGCAGCTATAAGCATGAGCAAGTCGGATCGCATCGACGTCTACCTGGTCGCCGGCGGCAAATACCACAATATCGATTTCGCCCGGCTTGAGTTGCTCAAGCTGTTGGCGGAGCAACCGCGTATCAAGGTGCAGGTGGGTGCCGATTTCAGCGCGATAGACGCCATTTGCGAGTGCGATTTTCTCATCACCTACACCTGCGACGTGGTACCCACCGAGGATCAGACGCAGCGACTTGTCGACTACGTCAGAAGCGGCAAGAAGTGGTTCGCGCTGCACGGCACGAATTCCATTCTGCGTTTTCTGGAACCCGCCGCTGACGGCAGCCTGCGCGTGGACTGTCCGGAAGAGAATGTGCCCTTCATGGAGGTTCTGGGTAGCCAGTTTATGGCCCACCCGCCCATCCAGCCCTACGAGGTCTATGCCACGGAACCGGATCACGAACTGGTAAAAGGGATTCCAACCTTCACCGTGGACGACGAACTGTACCTGTGCAAAATGCACGGAGAGCACCAGACACTGTTGCACTGCCTGTGGGAGGACGACGTCGTGGAGTTTGTGCGCGACGACTGGCAACAGGGCAGCAATGTGCAGCCGGTGCTTTACATTCATCCCTACGGCGATGGCCAGGTGTTGTACTTCACACTCGGGCACTGTCGCGGCAAATACGATATGCAGCCGCTGATCGAGGAATACCCCGCCCCCGAAGAAGGCGCCTGGAAAACAAAGGAATACTATGAAGTATTGCGCCGTGGCATTCGCTGGGCCATGGATTCAGCATGACGGCCGCTGTCAGCGTGTAACCGGATGTCAGTAGCAATGATCGTCTCTATACCCCACCCACCCGCACTCGAACCCACGAAGCAGCCGCCGGTATGAACCTGAATTTTAGTGAAGAAGAACTGGCCTTCCAGCAGGAAGTCAGGCAGTTCCTCGCCGAGAACTTACCCCCCCATATTGTTGAGGGCACTGCCAACAACTCCAGCGTGTTTGTAGAAAAAGACATTGCACTGGAATGGCAGGCGATACTGGTGAAAAAAGGCTGGGCCGTTCCCCAGTGGCCGACAGAGCATGGCGGCACCGACTGGACGCCCGCGCAGAAATACATTTTCAGCAGGGAGTGCTACCACGCCGGTGCACCCATGCTGATCCCCCTCGGATTGCTCATGCTCGCGCCGGTCATCATGGCCTTTGGCACCGAAGAGCAGAAACAGGAATACCTGCCCAAAATTCTCAGCGGCGAGCACTACTGGTGTCAGGGTTATTCTGAACCGGGCGCGGGCTCGGACCTGGCGAGCCTCAAGCTGAAAGCGGCACGCGATGGTGAGCACTACATCGTCAACGGCTCCAAGATCTGGACGACCCATGCACATCTGGCAGACCACATATTCTGCCTGGTGCGCACCAACAGTGAAGGCAAGCCGCAGGCCGGCATCAGCTTTCTGCTGATTGATATGAACACGCCCGGCGTCACGGTGGAGCCCATTATCACCATGGCGGGTGATCACGAAGTCAACCAGGTGTTTTTCGACGACGTGCGCGTACCGGTCAGCAACCGCATCGGCGAAGAAAACCAGGGCTGGCGTTACGCCAAGTACCTGCTGGAGTTTGAACGCGGCGGTGGCTTCAGCGCACACCGCATCCACCATGAGATCAGTAACCTGAAACGCCTGATGAAGGAGGCGCGACAGGACAATCCCGCCTTTGACAAGGACGGCATCGTCGCGCGCAGGCTCGCGCGCATCGAGATTGACCTCAAAGCGCTGGAAATAACCGAACTGCGCCTGCTCTCCTCGCTGAACGACGGCGGCAACCCGGGGCCGGAATCCTCCATCCTCAAGGTCACCACGGTTCGCCTGGAACAGGCCGTGAACGAGCTGATGGTAGACGTGCTGGGCTACACCGGGTTTGAAATGAACCCGATCGAGGGCGGCAATCCCGTGCGCGATGACTACACCAGCTCCATTGTGCCGCGTTACCTGAACAACCGCGCCGCCTCGATCTTTGGCGGCTCGCAGGAAATTCAACGCAATATCATCGCCAAGATGGTGCTCGGCCTTTAGTCGAACCGGAGATACGCCCCATGCAACAGGAACAACTGGTGGAAGAAATCAAGGTCCTCATGGACCTGGTGGAGCGCAACACCACCTCGCTGGCGGATGAGGTCATGGAAATCGACGTCAGCGAGTACACTGACCCGGCGCTCTTCGATCGCGAAAAGGAGCTGATCCGCAACTACCCGCAGTTCGTCGGCCCCAGTTGCATTGTTCCCAACCCCGGCGACTACTTCGCCTTCGACGACACTGGCGTGCCCATTCTTATCGTGCGGCGCGAGGACGGCGGCCTCAATGCACTGGTGAATATCTGCTCCCACCGTGGCGCGCCACTCAACGAGTGTGATCACGGGCAGGCGAAAAAGGGCCGAATGTTTACCTGCCCATACCACGGCTGGGCTTACGACCTTGATGGCAAGCTGATCGGCGTGCCGTTTGCGAAAGATGGCTTTACCGGAATAGACCGCGATTCACTCGGCCTCCGCCACCTCGACGTGCAGGAAAAGCACGGCATGATTTTCGTGATGCCCAACCCCAACCGCAGCTTCGATATCGACGAGGTACTCGGTGGCATTCAGGAGCGCATACAGGGCTTCGGCTTTGAAGATCACTATTATCTTGGTGCCAAAAAAGTGTTCACTGATTTCAGCTGGAAGCTGAATATGGATACGTTTCACGAGTACTACCACTTCGAGTTCCTGCACCCGGAAACCATCGCGCAGATGGCATACTCGAACGTCGCCCACTACAAGCAGTACGGGCGCAATCACTCCATGGGTTCCCCCACACTGGAAATCAACGAACTGAAAAAGGTGCCGGAGGAGCAGTGGCAGCCACGCGAGTACAGCTCCTACGTGAACTATATATTCCCCAACACTGTGATCTTCATCGTCAACGATCACTTCCAGACCTGGCGTGTGTACCCGATTGCGCCGGATCGTTCAGTGGTCTATCACAGCATGTTTCTGCCCCACGAGCCGGCCAATGACGAAGAAAGGCAGGAGTTTGAAGCGTACTTCCAGATGATCAACGACGTGGCGGTGACCGAAGACTACTCGCTGGTGGACAAGGTACACCGCGGCCTGCAGTCAGGCATTGATCGCAAGGTGTTGATCGGGCGCAATGAGCCCGGCGTACAGAACATGCATCGCCAGTTGAATCAGGTGTTGGCAACCTGACCACTGCCGGACCCGGCAGGGGTCTGGCAAGCGCCATCCTCCACCGTGATCCGCGGCGGGTTAATCCACTTCTCCCACCAGCACGGCAATACCCGCATCATCCACGCGCACGGGATAAGTGGCGATGGGCTGGCTCGCGGGACGGCTTAGCGCGCTGCCGTTGCGCACGTCGAACGCCGCTCCGTGCAAAGGACATAAAATCTTGTGACCCTTGAGCTTGCCCTCACAGAGCCGCGCGGCCGCGTGGCTGCATTGATTGTCAACGGCGAAGTAGCCCTCACTGGTGTGGCAGAGCAACACCTCCCGGTCGCCCACCTGTGCAACCAGGGTTTTCCCCTGGGCCACTTCGTCTGCATTGGCGATATGCACGTATTCGTCAGTCATTCCCTGCCTCGCTCGCGCTTAAAAACTCATCCAGCGTCAGGTGCATGCGACGGATTCGCGCTTCCTGGTAATTGCCTAACGTGATGCCCTCAATAGCGCCGCTGGCCAGGCCGCGCTGTTGCAGGGCCAGATTGCCCGTGTCCTCGTCGTAGACCGGCCCCAGCCAGCGTAGCTCCTGCACCTCGGTGTAGGAATCGTCCACCTCGAGATGCACGGGTTCCGGCGGCTCAGGATGCTCCTGCCCTTCTGGCATGGGCTCCATAATCAGCAGGTCGAAAATGCACTGATCCACGCGCTCGCCATCCGGACGAAAGCGATAGACCATCGGCACACCGAGCCCCGGGAAGAGAAACATGTTCGGAAACAGGTGATACTCGATCGAGTCGAGCAGCATGCTCTCGCTCGCATCAGAAAGATCGATACCCAGCCGCTCGCCAAGGCTGCGCCGCAGATCCCCGGCGGCGATATCGCGCGCGCTTTCTCCCTCGGGCACGTTGGAACGTTGCACACCGAACACCGCGAGGATGCCCAGCAATTCTTCTTCGCTCAACGTGGGTTGGCGCCACTTCTCACCCGGGTAGTCGTCCAGCGACTGCGGGCTGTAAGTGCCGATATTATGAATGAAGCGGCTGACGTACTTGCCAAATATGTCGTACTGGGCGTTGCCGCCGTTGGGCGCGTCATGTGTCTCGAAGTTGTGATAGGCCTCCATGAAAGCTTCCTGCGCGGCTTTCCAGTTGGCCGGCAGTTTTTTCTGCACGTGCAGTTTGATGCGCCGCTGCTCCAGGGGAAAATGGCTGAAGTGCTCAGGCAACACATCGAGAGACTCCGTCAACGGCCTCGCAGCCGGGTCCAGGTTTACGAACACAAACCCTCCCCAGGTTTCACAACGCACCGGGCGCAGACTGTGCGTGGCTTCGCAGGCATGCGGAAAATCCCATCGACCGGGAATATTCCGAATACTGCCGTCCAGGTGCCAGGACCAGCCGTGGAACGGGCAGGTAATTGCCTGGCCATAGCCGCTTCCCTCGCTGTCCAGCAGACGGGTGCCGCGATGGGTACAGGTGTTGTGGTAGGCACTGATGTCACCCTCGCCGGAGCGCACCACGATGATTGAATACGGCCCGATATCGTAGACGTAGCGATCGCCAATATCGGGAATATGCTCCAGGCGACAGGCCCACTGCCAGGCCCGCGACCACATCTGGCGCATTTCACGGTCAAAAAACTCACGCGAGGTATAGCGGCTGACAGGGATAGGCGCATCGCCGAGAAACGCGTAACACTGCTCCAGCAAAGGCGCCGGCGGCGGGTACCGATCCTGGCGCAGGGTGTCGGCCACCGTAGGCCCGTGAGCGCGGGCGTCGCCCGGTCGAAGCCGTGTTGGTTCAGTCATTCTTTGGTTCCACTTTCTGTTCCACTTTCTGTTCCACTTTCTGTTCCACTTTCGGCCCCGCTTTCTGTTCCACTTTCGGCTCCACTTTCGGCTCCACTAGTGCAAGGATCATTGGACTTATCGCGCGCTGCGATAATACAATCAGTCGAGCTTGTTTTTTATTGAGTATGACCCTCGCCCGCTCACACCGCAAGGGTCAGAACCCATCCCCGGAGAACGCCATGGCCAGCAGCAGCGGTGAAACACCCCGAACGGCAGGAGTCGCCAACCGGCTCGCCATCGCAGAGGTTTTGGCCCTGCACAGTCGCGGCCTCGACCGCCTCGATGCAGACTGCATCGCTGACTGCTACTGGCCGGGAGCGGAAGTCGACTACGGCGCCTTCAAAGGGCCTGCGGCAGACTTTGCTGCGCTGGTGGTCGGGGCGCTGCAAGGTCAGTACGAACTCACGCGGCACAGCCTGAGCAACACCTTGTACACATTTGACGGTGACAGTGTCCGCACGGAAACCTGCGTCAGTGCGGGCCACCTGTTACTGGGCGGCAAAGAGGAATTGCACTTCTACGGCCGCTACCTCGACCGCCTGACCAAGCGGCGCGACCAGTGGAAGCTCTCCCATCGCCAGGTCGTTATGGACTGGTGCAAGCGTGTTCCCGTCAGCGACGAACGCGACAGCGATGCCTTTCAGCAACTGGCCAAGGGCGCACACGGCCAGGACGATCCACTGTATCCGTTTCTCAATCACTAATTCAGGAGTCATCGCGTGAGCGACAATATCGACCCGTACCTCGCCAAGCAGGATATCTACGAACTGTGTTGCAAATACATGCGCGGCCTGGATCGCCTGGACAGCGAGTTGTTGCAGTCGGTGTTCTGGGAAGATGCCTGGTGTGACTACGGCTTCACCAGCGGCGACGCCCGGCTGTTCATCGACTACTGCATGGACGCGCTGTCCGATCACGCCGCCAACCATCACATGATCGGCAACGTGCTGATTGATATCGATGGCGACGAGGCGTTCGGCGAAGTCTATTTCAACGCCTACCACAAGGTATCCGGTGAGCAGGGCTTTGAGGACATTATCATCGCTGGCCGCTACCTCGACCGCTACGAAAAACGCGACGGTGTGTGGAAGTTCGCCTATCGCAGCGAACGGGTGGACTTCAGCCATTCCCGCCCGACGCGGGATCCCTACTTCGAACTGGCGCCGGACTGCCTGCGCGGTGCCCGGCAGGATGATGCCGTCTATGATCGCAGTAACCGCTACCGGCCCACTTGATTGTCTGTGGACGTCTAACTAAAAAGTTTCGCGACGCCCGGCCCGGCCAGGCCAGGGCAACGACTCAGGGAATCAGCTCCGGGTAAAAGTGATCAAACACGTACTGGTGCTTGCGATAAATAATCTGGCGGGTCTCATCATCCAGCACTGACTCCAGCGCACTTCCCTCACCTGAGCGATTGAGACGTGGAAACCGGCCCGCTACGCCCGCTGCCAGGTAAGGTGCCACCGCGGCGGTGAATGCACTCTCCAGGTTTTCATAGCGCACAATCTGTAATCGTTCAGGCATTTCGCCGTCCAGCAGGAAGTAGTCCTCTTGTCTAAGGTTCTCGCGGTGATACCCCGCTCGCAGTGCAAACTCCCGAAAACCGCCCTGCGCCAGGGCCAGCAGCGCCGGCGCTTTCGTTCGTCTGCGCGCAATGACTTCCGGCTTTTTGAGGTGACGATAAAAGGAATATTCCAACTCGTACGGGTTTCTGATCACCGCAATGATTGCTTGCCGGTCCAGGGCGGACCGCCGGGTCAGACGGAGTATGTGCTCGTTGGCGGCGCGCAGCGTGCAATGACGATTCACCGTTACCACCGGGATGATGCCGTCCCTGCCCAGTGCTTCGACCTCTTCTGCGGCCTCGGCATGACAGTTATAGAGGGGCAGTTTCAGGCCTTGCAACAGGTAACTGGCGCAGCTCATGCCGCCGGTCTTGCCGATGTGAATGAAAACAAACTCGTCGTTGAAAATCACAGTCCCGGGCAGCTCAACTAGCCGCCCGCAACAGCACTGACCTCGCCCCGCTGGCCGCGCTCGCGCCAGTTGTCGAACTTCACCAGCAGCGGTGGCAGGATCAGCAGGTCCAGCAGCCACGCGACGATGATGATCGGCGTCAGCAGCAGCGCGACGTTTTGATAATAATAGGTATTGGAAAACACCAGTATCATCGTTCCCACGGCCAGTGAAAGCGTGGTGATCGTGATGGCCGAGCCAGCCTTGTCCAGGGATTCCCGCACCGCGCCCTGCGGCGCCTCACCCTGGCGGCGGGCGTGAATGTACTTGCTTAACACGTGCACGGAATCATCCACCACCAGCCCGATACTGATCGAAAACAGCATCAGGATATACGGGCTCAGTTCGCCGACGAACAAACCCCAGAAACCGAACACGATGGTGGCCGGAAACAGGTTTGGCATCATGCTGATCAGGCCATACCGCAAACTGCGCAGACCGACGATCATGGTCAGCGTAATCAGCAGGAAGCTGACGACAAAACCCTCCAGCAGTTGCACGGAAATGGTGTTTTCCAGGCGTGCGTAAAGAATATTGTTATCCCCGTGCATCACGCGGTACTTAGGGTCAAAGTTCGCATCCAGCCACTGCTCGATACGCTCATTAAACTGCAGTAACTGCACGTTGGTGAGATTGGACGTCCCCACCACGACCTTGATCGCGGAGTAATCGGGATTGAACATCGGCTCCAGGTTCGGCTCAATCTCCTGCACCAGCTGGTAGCTGACAAGATAATCAATCACCTGCAGATTATCTTCCGGCAACACTTTGAACGCCTCGTCATCGTCGTTCTCCGCCATGTTCTGGATTTTCAGGAAGTCGACAAAACTGCTGACGTGGTTGGCCTCTGGCTGCGTTTCCAGCCAGTCTGAAAAACCCTCTACCGCTTTGAGAAACGCTGGCTCGGCAATGCCGTAGTACTGGCCGCTGTTAATGCTGTAGACGAGGCTCTGATCGTTACCGATCTTTTCTGACAGCGCAGTGAAAACCTTATGGAAGTCTGATTCCTTGTCGATAAAACTGAACTCAGTGAAGTCGACCTTGTTCAGTGGCAGCATGGCACCCGTGCTGACAACCAACACAAAACCAAACAGCAGCAGCGCATTTCCCCTGGCCTCCACAAACGCCGTCACCCTGTTGATAAAACCACGGATGCCCAGCGGCCGCGG
>JAUHYL010000066.1 GCA_030426545.1 Gammaproteobacteria bacterium | reverse complement strand
GCATCTTCTGAGTCCAGCGTTTTCTCATCGCTGCCGACGCCGGCCTCCTGTTGCTGACTGGCGCTGATGCGATTGATCTCGTCGATGATGTCCTGCACACGGGCGCGGTTGCTGGCGGCGCCAGGGAAATCGGCGTCGTGCGCCAGCAGACGATCATAGCGGCTAACCGCGCGCACGTAGTCACGTCCCTGGGCGCGGGCGTTGGCTTCGTTGAAGAGTGCCGCGTCGCTGTCGGTGCGCGAGAAGTACTCTGCGGCGAGCATGAACTGCTCATCGTAGTAGTAGGCCAACCCTTTCCACATGGGGTCGGTGAAGTGCTGCGCCGCTTCGCTGTAACGTCCCATCTGCATAAGAATGCGGCCCTGCTGATCCGCTGTCAGCCACAGGTCGGTAAACCACTGCAGCAGCGGCGACAGGGATTGTTCGGTTGTTTTCACACTTGTCTGCCCGTCGGCCTGTTCTGCTGACTGTAAGGTCTGTACGACCGCGCCGCCCCCCTGTGAGGCCGCGTCATCCGCGTACGCAGGTTGCGCGGGTAGTTGCAGCGCCAGCGGCAGGGCAATCCACATCCAGGTCAGCGTCCAGCCGCGGCGGAACCACAGCAGGAACAGCAGCATGGCGGGAAAGACCAGCCAGTAGCCGCTGTCCAGCCAGGGCAGGGCGGAGTCTTCAATGATGACGTAGTGGCTGTTGATGCGCCGGTTCGCGCGGCGCATATCGCTGTCGTCGACCGCCAACGCGATGTATGTTCCACCGGTTTCCTCCGCCAGGTCTTCCAGTGCGTCGCGTTCCAGGGCAATCCCGCCTTCGCCGACAGACTCAGAACCCATGCCCACTACCAGCAACTGGTGGGGCCGCGTTGCAAACCAATCGACAAAGCGCTGGTGACTGGCCGCGCCGAGCCCGTCGCTGAACAACACAAGGGTGGCCGGGGCACTGCTGTCTTTCAGGATGTTGTCGACCAGCGGCAAGCTGTACTCGGGGAACTTGCCGCTGCGCGGCATAATCGCCGGTTTCACCGCCGCGAGGTACTGGTTCAGGATCTCCCGATCCGGCGTGAGGGATAGCACAGTGTGCGCAGTGCCCGAATACACCACAAGGGCGGCCTTTTTGTCCTCCCGCAGGGCGAGCAGATCGCTGATTTTCTGCTTGGCGCGCTGCAGCCTGCTGGGTTGCACATCTGCCTGGCGCATCGAGGACGATACATCCAGCAGAATGACCAGCGCCGCTTCGTCCTCACTTAGCGGCGAGGGCTGTTGTCGCCAGCTCGGGCCCATCAACAGGATCAGCAGCAGGGCGACGAGCAGCGCGCTCACCACCGAAGGGTTGAACCAGCGCGAATCGAAACGCTGCAGGCGCAGGTGTTCCAGCAGGTGAGGCGCGATGATGCCGCCAAACATGTCTCTGCGCGCTCGCTGCTTGCGCCGCACCCATGCCATGGCCAGCCACACAAGCGCCAGCAGGCCCCACGCCGGGCGCAGAAAATGGAAATGCTCCAGCTGTGCGAGCTCAGGCAGCATCGGCGCGCTCCTCCCTGCCCAGCGAGCGCCATGCGCGCCAGGTGCTCAGGCCGTGATAAACGCTGTACAACAATAGCGCTACGCCGACAGGCAGCCAGTGCAGGCTGCGGCGCGGCCGGAAGCTCACCGTTTCGTAGAGATTGGGTTCGAGTTCTGCAATCGCGGCGTAGGCCGCTTCCAGTTGCGCCTGATCCAGTGCCTGGAAGTCCTGGCCACCGGTGACTTCGGACAGGCGCTGAATGGTTTCCATGTCCAGGGCTTCTTCACCCGCTGCCGCCGGGTCGCCGATGGCGATGGTGTAGATGCGTATATCGTAGGCCGCGGCTACCTTGGCTGCGTCAACGGGCGGGACGCGGCTACCGGTGTCGTTGCCGTCGGTAAGGACGATCAGCACGCGGTTATCGGAATCGTTCTCGCGGAACAGTTTGATCGCCAGGCCGATCGCGTCTCCGAGCACCGTACTCTGGCCGGCCATGCCGATGTCGGTTTCTTCCAGCAGTTGCGCCCACACTTTGTGATCGTCGGTAAACGGTGTTTGCAGGTAGGCGGCGCTGCCGAACACGATAAGCCCCAGACGATCAGAATCGCGCTGCGCCGCCAGTTCGCGCAGCACCCGCTTCACGGCCTCCAGTCGGTTGATATTGCCCTGGCCCGGTAGCTGAAAATCCTGTGTCTGCATCGAACCGGAAAGATCCACGGCCACCATCAGGTCACGCCCCGAGCGTTGCTGCTCAACCGGCGCGCCAACCCACTGTGGCTTGGCCGCTGCCAGTACCAGGCAGACCCACATGAACCCGACCAGGAACAGCTGCGCGCGGTCGCGCTGCAGAATGCGCGAACCCTCCTCGGGGCGCTGATCGCTGAGTTCCACCAGCTTGTCGAAGAACGGCACCTTCACCGAGTCGCGACTCTCCTTGTAGGCTGGCAGGAGCCGCATCAGCAGCGGTAGCGCCAGCGCCAGAAAAGCCAGGGGATAGGCAAACTCAAACATCCGTCGGCCCGTTGTGGTTGATGATCCAGGCGGCGCTGGCCTGGCGCAGTTCAGCACGGGTTTGCTCGGCGGGCACGTCGTCGGTGTAGATGCCGCTACCGAGCAGTTGCCTTAGCTGCGGCGAGAATGGCGAGCTTTCACAGTGTGCGTCGAGGAACTGTGTCCAGTCTTCGCCGTAGAGCTGTGCCACGTCAGCGCGCGGGAAGGCCGCCAGCGCAGTGAGTTTCAGCAGGCGATTGAGCTCGGTCAGCCACTGCTCCGGCGCGACATCGGTGTCAAAGCGTTCGAGTCTGGCCAGGGCCTCACGCCGGTAGCGGTTGCGATACCAGTGGCGCAGACGCAGCGCGGCAGCGCGCAGCAACAAAAGCGCAAGGATCGCGCCCAGCCACCACCAGCCCGCGGTCTGCGGCATCCAGTCCACCCCGGCGGGTGATACAACCTCGACAAAATCCTCGCCCAGCACATAGTTGCCAAAAATGTCGGGTAGTTGGGGTGCGGCCATCGCTTCAGGCACCTCCCCCGAGCATGACGCGCAGTTGCTCGCCTACCGGTGTCACCGTGTCTATCGGCAATATCGGGATATTGTGCCTGCGCAAATCTGCCTGTACGTGGGCGAAGGAACTTTCAAAGCTCTCCTCGAATTTCTCGCCCAGTCCCTGCTCGCGGGGGTCTATCTGCAACTGATAGCGACCATCGCTGACGACCAGGTCATTGGCGCGGGAGATGTCCTTTTCCAGGGGGTCGTAGATCAGTGCACAAATGATGTCGTTGTGGCGGCTGATACGGCGTATGGAAGCCAGCGTGTCTGCGCTCCAGCCGTAAAAATCGGAAATGAGTACCACGAGGTAGTCGTGGTCGATCTGCTTCTCCAGTGCCTTCAGCGCAGCGCCCAGCGCGCCTGCGTTGCTTGCGTGCCCCGGGCCGACGGACAGACCGTTGTTCATGTCGGTCAGGTCGCCCAGCCAGCCCAGTATTTTGCGCTGGCTGCGCGTGGGCCGCGCTTCAACCGTGCGCGAATCGTTGAACAACACTGCACCGATGCGATCGCCGACGGAGAGTACGCGCCAGGCCGTTATCGCCGCCACCTCTGCGGCTACCACCGATTTCATCTTGCGCTGGCTGCCGAAGAACATGGGCAGCCTCTGGTCGACGATGGCGATCACCGGCCTGTCCCGCTCTTCTGTGTATACCCGGACATGGGGTTTGCCAGTGCGGTTGGTAACGCGCCAATCCATGGTGCGCACGTCATCGCCCGGTCTGTAGTGACGCAACTCGTCGAAGTCCAGCCCGCGTCCGCGCAGGCGCGAACGCTTGCGCCCGATGAGCAGGGAACTCATGGGCTGCCCGGGGAGGTAGCTGAAGCCGCGTGCGGTGTAGCGCAGGCGGACAAGTGCCCGCAGGTTGGTGTAGACGTCTTCGCTGTGCGTCTCGCCCATTGCCGATTATCCTACGGCAACGAGCTTTACAATTTCGTCGATCACGGTATCAGCCGTGATGTTATCCGCGTGGGCGTCGTAGGAAAGGATAAGGCGGTGGCGCAGGATCGGGTGTACCACAGACTGCACGTCCTCGGGTGTTACATGGTCGCGCCCGTTCAGCCACGCGCTGGCACGGCTGGCGCGGTGCAGGGATATACTGGCGCGCGGGCTGGAGCCGGTATCCACCCACTGGGCAAGTTCGGCTGAAAACTTGTCGGGCTGGCGGGTCGCTACCACCAGATCGACGAGGTACTGCTCGACGGCGGGCGCCACGGTCATCTGTTGGATAGTTTGTCGTGCGTTGTGGATGTGAGACTGGGAAATTTTTTCCAGGGTAGGTCCGGCATGGCCTTCCTCCGCCTGCAGCAGACGAACAATGCCGAGTTCGCCTTCGCTGTCCGGGTAGTCCACAGCAATCTTCATCAGGAAGCGGTCCATTTGCGCCTCTGGCAGCGGGTAGGTGCCTTCCTGTTCGATGGGGTTCTGCGTGGCCAGCACCATGAACAGCTCCGGCAGGGGATAGGTTTTACCCGCCACGGTGATCTGCCGCTCTTCCATCGCCTCCAGCAGTGCAGATTGCACTTTGGCTGGCGCGCGGTTGATCTCGTCGGCCAGCACCAGTTCGTTGAAGATTGGCCCCGGCTCAAAGGTAAGCTCCGAGGTGCCCTGGTTGTCGCGATAGACCTCGCTGCCGGTCACGTCCGACGGCAAGAGGTCAGGGGTGAACTGGATGCGTCCCAGGCCCGCTTCCAGCACCTGGGCGAGCGTTTTGATGGAGCGCGTCTTGGCCGTGCCAGGCAATCCTTCCAGCAGCACATTGCCGTTGCACAACAGGGCCAGCGTCAGTGTGCGCACCACTTCCTCCTGGCCGATTACGGATTGCGCCATCTGTTGCATCATGGCCTGTAGGGCCCGGAGATCGTCACTGGACACGTTGGTTTCCTCTTTAGGTGTGCGCGGGAGATTATAAACCAGCGTGGACGTCAGTGCGGCGTGTTGATCGGAGCCTTTCGATTTTTTGCCTTGTTGGTCGGTAACGGCCCGGCGCAACAGGGGCGCGTCAGGCGGCCCAGTCGCGCTTGGCGCGAAACTGCTGTGACAGATAGTCCATCTGGTCCGCGAGGATTCTATCCTTGGCCAGGAAGTGCCACTCGAAGGGGTTGGGGCGGAAGGGAACGGCCAGCAGCGGCATGTGCGCCTCTTCCGGTGTGCTGTTGTCTTTCTGCCAGTTGCAGCGCTTGCAGGCCGCTACCACGTTTTCCCAGCGATCTGTGCCGCCGCGCGAAGTGGGCAACACGTGGTCGCGCGTGAGTTCACTGCGGGTGAACTGACCGCCGCAGTACAGGCAGCGATGATCATCGCGACGGAACAGGGTGCGATTGCACAGGGGAGGGGTAAAGCCCTGCACGATGCGGCCCTGAATGGCGACAATGGGTTGCAGGTCTATGCGGGAACGACAGCCGTCACGTTGCGTGCCACCGAGTACAGGTGGCAGGGTGTCGCCAATGCCGTAGACAACATCGCCCTTGGCATAGGCAGTGATCGCCTCGTGCAGGGTTATCCAGCCTCTGGGCTGGCCCGCGAGGTCCAGACGCAGAATGGTTTGCATGTTCAGCCACTCTCAGAGTTGGATTTAACCTACTGCATATTGGTGAACAGCACAATCGTGAAAAGTGCAGTGTGATTCGTGCCCTGCGAAACCGATGGCGCGCAGTGCGCGTGACAGGGAACCCGGCTGATTAACAGCCGCTGCTGTCCTCTTTGAAGTCGCACTGCTCCGAGTCATTGCTGGAACTCAGTACCACCTCGCGCACCTGGCCCTCGGGCAGTGGAATGGCCAGCCCGTCGTAGTCCGCCGGGTCGTCATCTTCGGTATCGCAGGCGAACGCCACGGTGTAATCGCCCCGTGGGAGGAAACCAAAATAGTACTCCCAGGCGCCTGCGGTTTCGTTGCGGATGACCTCTGTCACTGCATAGGGAGCGATTGCGCTGCTCGGCGGTTCTCCACCGCCCGATGCGTTGAATACGTCGGCCAGGTCAGACGTGTTCAGACTATTGCCCTCGTACAGGTACACGCGATTGCCCGTCAGCGGGTCGTTCTTCTCGTCGCACAGTGGGTCGGTATCAAAAAGATCTTCATCGACCGTACCGCGCAAGGTCACCGCTCTGGCATCTTCGACCACGCGAACCCCTTCGGTGCCAAGCCGGTACACGTTGTTGTCTACCTCGAAGTCCAGAGATCGAGCGAGTTCGAACTCCACCGTGTAGGCTTCGAGTTCTTCAGATATTGCGATACCTTCAAGAATCAAGGCACCGTTGGTGACTTCGATTGGCAGTTGCTGGCCTGATGATTCCAGCACGTAGGAGCGGTTGAGATCGCCCGAGACTATCTCCAATACAAGGTCGTTATAGTCACCGTGATCCAGTGTCAGGCCCTCTATCAGTTTGAATTGATTGGCGCCTGGATATTGGAGCAGGTCCACGTCGACACTCTCCGACCGGGGAGCGTTGGGATCTTCGGGATCGATAAACGTGCTGATAACGACATCATCCGCGCCGCTGCGTCGCAGCGTGACGCTGGTAATCTCGATAACAACCTCCTCGAGTTCCTCCGGCAGCGCATCCGACAGGCTCAAGCTGAACAGGGAGGTGGTCGGTGTATTGCCATCATCGTCATCGCCGTCGCTGCAGTCGAAACCGCAGGTGCAGCCGTTCAGAGTCAGCAGGGGAAAAAGCAGCAGGGCAGCGGGAAGTGCGGTTAGTCGTTTCAGCATGGATTGTGGCGATCCCCGGGGGCGCTTGGTAGCCCGCAAAATTGAGGTGAACAAACAGGGTTTCATTATGTTTCAATCCGGGCTGAAGTAGAAGTTCTACACAGAAATCCAGAGTCGCTATTGTTGCAACACAACGGAGGAACGCAAGGCATGGCAGACCAGGCCGTCAACTACGATGATGTAAAACGCTACAGGCTGGACCCGGAGCGCGAACAGGAACTGGTGCGCACGGGCGGTGAATGCACCTTTATCTGGGCCAACAAGTCTGGCCATCCTATCGGCGTGACAACGGCCTATGTTCCCCACGATGGCAAGATATGGATGACCGCCACCCGTGAAAGAGTGCGAATCAAGGCGATTGCGCGCGACGGGCGCTCCTCGTTGGTGATTTCCAGCAAAGGCACGCCCATGGGTGGCGGCAAGACTGTGACTTACAAGGGGCACACGGTCATTCGCGACGACCGCGAAACCAAACTGTGGATGTACAGATTACTGGCATCGGGCATGTCCACAGATGGCCAGCGCGATGAGGGCAACGCCTTTACTGCTGGACTCGATCCGGAGATGTTCGTGCGCTTCCTGGATACCCCCGAGCGTATTGTGCTCGAATTTACGCCCGAGATGTCCATTCCGTTTGACGGCGACAAAATGGCGGCGGGCACTGCCCAGGCCTATGCTGAATTTGCAGCGCAGGACAGAGACTGAACTGCCCACCGTAACGTGCTTGCGGCCCACTGAATTGCCCGCAACCGCAGGCGCTGCTGCGCTCGGGCGTCGCAGCGGCTGAATTCGGTCACCGCACAGAGTTTGTACCGTGATTTCTGGCGCGCAGTGTGCCCTGGTTCCGGAATTTTCGGCAGCAGCCAAATTTTTTTACCTATACTGTCATATAGCCCTTTTCTGGTAGCCACTTAACTCACGGTGGCACCAAGGTCTGCCAAATCTGTAAACAATAATAGTTGGAAGGTTGCAAAGTTATGTTTTCTTATCTGCGCGTCGCTGTACTCACTCTGTTGCGACCGGCTCTGGTTACCCTGGCCCTGGGCGGCCTGACTGGATGTTGGATCGAGGTCTTCAACGATGGCGATACCGGTGGCAAGGTCACCAGTTCGCTGGTGCAGGGCCCCATCGCCCTGCTCGATTGCGGTGTGGGGGGAAGTGTCTGTACAAGGCGCTACTACGGGCCGGATACCGAGACGTTAACCGCGACGCCCGAGCCGGGCTACGTGTTTACCGGTTGGAGCGGCGACTGTGCCGGCCAGGGTGCCGTGTGTACGCTCCCGGTAACGCTGACCAGCTGGTTCGAAACCGAAGCGCTATTTGATTTTGCGCAGGTCACGGTAGATCCCATTGCAGATCAGCAGGTAAATCAGAATTTCTCGGCCTTCACGCTGACTGCCACCGGCAGTTCTTCCGCTGGCCCCATCACCTGGAGTGTGACCAATACGCGCCCCGACGCGGTTGATGTGACCATCAATGCTGGCACGGGGCTGATCGATATTGCGCCGTTAACCGACGAGTTTGGCAACGCGGAGATCGAAGTCTTCGCCAACGTGGCCGGCGGCCACGCCAGCAGCACGCGCTTTGGCCTGGTGGTGACCATGCCCGACAACCCGGTATTTGCCTGTGGCACCGGCGTGGAGACAGAAACCGGCGACACACTTCTCGGGAGCTACAACCTGTTCGAGTTTGGTCAGTCACGACCACTGGCCATGTCACCCAATGGGCGCTACCTGTTTGTGGCCAATACACCCGCTAACTGCCTGGAAATTTACAACGTAGAAACCGACACACCGGAACTGATCAGCAGCGTGGCGGTTGGTATGCGCCCCGTCGCGGTTGCGGCGCGTTCCGATACGGAAATCTGGGTGGTCAACGGTCTGTCGGACTCGGTCAGCATTGTGGATATCCGCGATCGTCCACACGTCGAGCGTACACTGCTGGTGGGCGACGAGCCGCGTGACATCGTGTTCGACGGTTCCGGTCGCGCCTACATCACGGCGGCCTACCGCGGGCAGAATCACCCGACCTTCGATATTGATGACCTGTTCACCGAGGCGCTGGGCCGTGCCGACGTTTGGGTATTTGACGGCGCCAACCCCGGCACCGGGTTGGGCGGAACACCGCTGACCATTATCAACCTGTTTACCGATGCGCCGCGCGCGCTGGCGGTTAGCGACGACGGCAACACCGTTTACGCAGCGGGTTTCTTCACCGGCAACCTGACCACGGCGATCGACGAGAGAAGTGTGGATCAGGGTGGCGGCGCGCCGGACCCAACACAAAACATCGATGGAATTACTGCCCCGGAAACGGGCCTGATAGTCAAGTTTGATGGCGTGAATTGGGTGGATGAAGACGGCACCATCTGGGATTCGCAGGTCAACTTTTCGCTACCCGATCTCGACGTATTCGAGATTGACGCCAGCCTGCCGGTACCGGCGCTGGCAGACAGCTTTTCGGGCGTGGGCACCACGCTGTTCAATATGACCACGGCGCCCGACGGCAAATTGTTCGTGTCCAACACTGAGGCGCGTAATCACGTGCGCTTTGAAGGCGAAGGCGTTCTGGGAACGACGGTGCGCGGTAACATTGCGCAGAACCGCGTGACGATCGTCGATGGCGGTACGGTGACACCCTACCTGTTGAACCACCACATCGATTTTAACCTGCCCTTCGGACAGCAGGTCAGCGCCAACGACAAGCAGAAGGCCATCGCGCAACCTGGTGCCATGGCCTATATCAACAACGAGCTCTGGGTGCTCCCCTTCGGCTCAAGCAAGGTGCAGATATACCCCGATCCTGACTACCTGACGACCCCGGCATGGTTCGACGAGCCCTGGGCCGGACGTGTAGGCCTGGAGTTGCCCGACGGCGGCCCTGCGGGCATCGCGGTGCAGGACTACCGCGGCCGGGCGTATGTGTATACCCGCTATGACCATCAGCTACATGTGGTCAGTACCGACCTGAAGTTTGTGATCAACTCGGTGAACCTGTTCACCCCCGAACCGGCCTCGGTAAAAGATGGACGCAAGTTCCTCTACGACGCGCAGCTCACCTCGGGTAACGGCACCGCGAGTTGTGGCTCCTGCCATATCTTTGCGGACTTCGATGGCCTGGCCTGGGACCTGGGCGAGCCCGAAGGCCACGTGGCGAACAACACCAACCCATTCCTGAGCGGACCGCCCAGCCCGACCTTCCATCCGATGAAGGGCCCGATGACCACGCAGACGCTGCGCGGTATCGTTGACAGCGGGCCGATGCACTGGCGAGGTGATCGCACCGGGCGCGATGCTGCGGGCAACCCCGTTTCCGGCGAAACCATCGAGTCGCAGGCGTTCAAGCAGTTCAACCCGGCCTTCGTCGGCCTGGTGGGTCGCTCTACCGAACTGAGCGCGCCCGATTTGCAGGCATTTACCGACTTTGCGCTGCAGCTTCTGCCGCCGCCCAATCCGATTCGCAACCTGGGTAATTCGCTCACCGCCACTCAGGCACAGGGCGAAACCATTTACTTCAACGACGTGGTTGATGGCGGTCGCACCTGTGACGGTTGTCATACAGTGGACGTTAGCCAGAACTTCTTCGGCACCTCGGGTCTTTCCACGTCCGAGGGCGCGATGATTTCCCAGGAGTTCAAGGTGCCTCACCTGCGCAACATGTACCAGAAGGTCGGGATGTTCGGCACCAGCTTCAACAGCCCATCGGTGACCTACAGCGGCGGGCCGCAAATCAAGGGCTTTGGCTTCCTGCATGACGGTTCCATCGACACGCTGGATAACTTCCTTGGCTCCAGCGCCTTTAACTTTGTCGACCCGGTCAATGATCCGCGCAAGGTGGGTGAGTTCAATATGGTGATGGACAGTAACTTCAAACCCATCGTGGGCCAGCAGGTTACCCTCACGCAGACCAATGCCGCAGCGGTGAATAGTCGTATCAATGTGCTGATTGCGCGCAGCCTGGTGGGCGATTGTGACCTGACCCTGTGGTCGAGCACCGCGACCAACGGTGTGGTCAGCGCGCGCCTGTTACCCGGTGGCGGTTTCAAACTGTCCACGCCCGGGAATCCCACGGTCACAGATGCGTTTATTCGCAACCGCGTGGCAACCACGGGTGAGCCGGTTACCTATACCTGTTCGCCTCCCGGCAGCGGGGTGCGCGTCAGCCAGGTGCCTTGACCGCCGCTTGCCCGGGTCTGCCGCAACTACTCGCGATAGGCCCGGGCGTATGCAACGGTATCCGCCGCATCGATAAGCGTGCCGTTGGGTAGCTCCTCGGTACGTGCACTGATCTCTAACATCGCTTTGCCCAGGTCCTCCGCGGGCATCGCGAGGTACCCTGGCTTCAATAACCATTCACCGATGTGATGGAAGATGTGGGTGGTGTCTGAAGCCGGCCGCAGATACGCAGAACGATACGCGAAAGCGCGCAAACCGGTGCCGTTCGCCATCTCGGCCACTTTAAGTTCAGTGCTGCCCTTTTCGCGCGCCCAGTGTTGCGCACCCTCGGGATCAGTACCCATACCGGTGACATTGTGAAAGGACATGGGCCCGTCAGTGCGTTCTGATAACCAGGTTTTCACAAACGCGAGCGGAAAGTTCACATGAATCCAGCTGTAGGTGGCATCATCGACCTGCAGGGAAGAGGTGCCCAGCGCCCACATCACCGTATTTACCCTGGCCAGTACATTGCGCAGGCTGTCGTAGTTTTCGAAGTCCTTGTGCATGTGCACCTGCACCCGGCCGGATTGTTGTCCTGCCTCCAGACGTGGCGACATGCGGCGTGTAACGGCGTGGATTTCCTCGACTTCAGGCGCCTCCATCGCGGCTTTCAGCAGTGCATCGCCCACCGAACCGGTGGCGCCAAACACCATCACCACGCGGTTCGCTGTTGCGTCGCGGTAGGCATCTTCCGCTGGCGTCAGTTCGCCCAGTGTGGCCCGCCCCCAGATATTGAAGGCGGCAATGGTCAGCAGAAAACCCAGGGCGAAATACCCGATCAGTTTTTTCACAGTACCTGCGACGGTCATGGGTCACTCCCGATCTGATAACGACTGTTGGAGTGACAGCATAGCAAGTCTGGAGGAGTGTGACGCTGTCCGCGCCGATCTTACTTCTCGGGTGTGTTGCCCGTTGGGGGCTTGTCGGGCGGGTTCGCTGAGTCGGAATCTGCGCCCGGATCCGAGCGGGTATCGTCCTCGGGGCGCTCGGTGCCAAGGAGTTTGCTGGCATCCTGTGCAAGTTGTGGGTTGGGGGCGGTGCTGTAGCCCAGCTGTCCGTTGATGTCCTGCGGATACATGTGTACGCCGGACAGGGTAACAAAGGCGGGCTGGTTCCTGCGCGGTGCGAGGAATCCGTACAACCAGACGCTCAGCACACCCAGCACCAGCGCCGCCAGTACCGAGCCGCCCAGCCAGAGGCGGTAGTCCGGCCCGGTGCGTTCGCTGTCTGGCGCAGGCCTGTCGATGACCGATACCTGGGGATACTTGTCCACCGGGTTCACCTGCACACCGATCAGGCGTGCCTGTGCGTCACGATTGAGGTCTTCCAGCCGGGCGAGATCCTCGACCAGGGCCTGGTGCGTGGCATAGATGGTGGTGAACTGCGCTGCGTCCTTTTCGTGTGCGTCCAGTCGTGCCTGCAGTTCCTCGGCGGTTTTTCCCGCTGTTTCATATTCTCGCCGCAGTTTGGCCAGCTGCTTGGCCTCGCCCTTGGCGTAGATTTTGTCGAGATCGCTTTCCAGCTGATCAATTTTTTCCGGGATGTTGCGGTAGCGCGGTTCCCTGCGGACGTAGGACAGCGTGTACGTTTTGGTAATGCGCGCAAGCTGTTGTTTGAGTTTGGCCAACTCTGCTTCCATGGCCTCCACGCGCTCACTTTCATTGGGTGGGGCAATTCTCTCGCCCTGTGCGATAGCCCGGCGCGAGGCCTGCAGCTTCGCCCTGGACTGAACTTCTGCTTCCAGGGCGTTGTTCAGCGCCTTGTTGAGGCCCTCCAGTCGCGCCATTACCTCGTTCTCCTGGCGTTCTGCCGAGGTAATCTCGTGTTCTTCACGGTACTGTGCCAGCGCCAGCCGCGCCTCCTCCAGCTTAACTTCCAGTCCGGCCAGCTGGTCGCGCACCAGGCGCAGCGTTTGTTGCTGGCTCTCCTGTATACCGACCGCCCGCACTTCCAGGTAGACATCGATCCAGTTGTTGACCAGTGCCGGCAGGATGTCGCCGTCGGCCCCCCGGGCAGTCATCTCTACCAGGTTGGTTTCGGGCACCGGTTCCACGCTGAGGACGCGGCGCAGGTAGGCGGTGTCGACAGACTCATAGCCAGCTTCAGACAGCGACCGTGCCAGATGCTGCGTGACTTCTCCCCCCAGCAGTACGCGGCGCTGTATCGCCACGCTCTGGATGTTGGCTTCCTGCTCATCGTCGTCGATGGCCACCGGGGCCGACATCAGCACGGTGGCGCTGGAACGATACTGTGCGGGTTGCGCGAAGGTGACGACCAGGCCGATGACAAGTGCTACCAGGAAAACCAGCACGAACAGCTTCGCCCTGACCGATCCGCTCAGCGGTGGCTCCGGCTCTGTTGTTGGGTAGAACGGGACCTCGGTTCCACGCTCCAGCGTTTGCAGGTCTCTTTCCATGGCGGTTTTACATCACTCCCCTGGCTGGCCCTTCAGTGCGCTCTGTGTGACTGATCACTTCTGGCGTGCCGTGACCAGCACCGTCCCGGCTCTCGGTTTGCTGGGCCCGATTCAAGGCCCCCAGTATATAACGTCCAGTGGACTTGCAGCGCCAACAGACCCGGTATCCTGTGCGGTGCGTCACAGCCGCGCCGTGCTCCCGACCGCGTTGTGGGGATGAACGCGCGAGGGTAAGTGGCCATGGTCGCCGTGCGTTTTAGTGTGTAATGTCAGGTTCCCGGTGGATACAGCGAGAGAATTGACATGATAGACGTTCATTACTGGCCGACGCCCAACGGCAAGAAACTCACCATTCAGCTTGAGGAGATGGGGGTCAAATACAATGTGGTTGACTGCGAGATCGGGCGCGGTGCGCAATTTGAAGAGGCGTTTTTGAGCATCAGCCCCAATAATCGCATGCCCGCCATCGTCGACCACGAACCCGCCGATGGCGAGGGGCCGTTATCGGTATTTGAATCGGGCGCCTGCATGCTTTACCTGGCGGACAAGTTCGGCCAGTTCGGTGGCGATACCGGGCGCGAGAAATGGGAAGTGTGTCAGTGGTTGATGTGGCAAATGGCCAACCAGGGCCCCAAGTTCGGCGAACGGGGTCATTTTGCCAGGCTCAAGGATTCCCAGGGCGACCAGTCCTACGCCATGCGCCGCTTCGACGACGAGCTTCATCGCCTTTATGGCGTGATGAACAATCGCCTGTACGATCGGCGCTACCTCGCGGGTGACAACTACACGATCGCCGACATGGCGTGTTATCCGTGGGTGGTTGGCTGGGAGGCCCAGGGCATTGATATCAACGAGTTCAAGTATTTCAGGCGCTGGCTCAATGAACTGAGCGAGCGCCCGGCGTTGCAGCGCGGGATGGACGTGGGCGCGGACAAGACCCAGAGCTATTCCACGATGTCTGACGAGGAATTAAAGCGGGTGGTCGCGCTGCTCTACAATCAGCGTGCGCGGCCCGCTCCGGAAACGGGTGGCTTGGAGAAGTAAAGCTACGGTGGGTGCCGGCCTGCCCGGCGGTGCCTCAGGCGCCTTTCTCTGAAGTGTGGTCGTCTACCTGCGAGCGCAGCGCATACATGCCGCCCCTGGGTTGCACGAACAGCGCTTCAGCGCTGGCTGTCTTGACATCGTCGGCGAACATTTCACCGCGAATAACGGTTTTCCGTCCCTCAACGCTGACGTACTCTCCAACCAATTTCAGCTCCGTGTTGAGCGGTGTGCGGTTGTGGTAATTCACGTGGAGGTAGCCAGTCATGCCCGGCTGTTTACCCAGAAGCTGCGCCATCCCCAGGAACTGATCGAAAATCGCCGCCACGATACCCCCATGTACACTGCCGGGAGGACCCTCATAGGCCCAGCCACAGGTGCAGCGGGCATGGGCTATCTCACCTTCAAACCACATATTCACGGGGGGCGCCAGCGGGTTGCTGAGCCCCGCGAGGGGGTTCAACTCGTGGGAAATCTGCCCGTAGCTGCCGTGTTCGCCGCTCTTTGACCAGTTGCGTCGGCCGTAGATGCGTGGCGACTGGCTGAATTCAGTGGCCGTTGTTTCCAGTTGAGCGGCGATCTCGTGCATCTTATCGATGCTGGGACTGCTCGTTACGAGCACCTCCGTCAGTTGCTTAAGGGCGTCTGACACGCGCCGCTTCGCCTCCCATTCGTCGTTGAAAGGCGGGGTAATCTCCTCTGAGGCGAAGGGGTTGCTCTCGGCGGAGGGGTGGTCGCTACTCATGATTGGGTGGGCCTGTTTTCTAAAAGTGGGCCAGTTTACCGAAAATACGTCCCCTACGCTTTCTGAACCGATCCAGCTGGCGCCGCGTAAAAGAGGATGGATTTAAACTATTCGAAGGTTGGAGAGATGAGTAAGCCCGTCATTCTGGACGAAAGCATAGAAGTAGACCGCCCCCTGGAAGAGGTTTTCGCCTATGTGTCCGAGTTTTCCCACATCGAGCAGTGGGACCCCGCCGTTGCCAGCGCTGAAAAGCTCACCGCTGGCCCCCCGGGGGTTGGGTCCGAGTACCGTATCGATATGAAAGCGGGCTTCTCCCTGCACTACCGCGTTGTTGAGTTCGCGCCAGGGCGCAATATGCGCATGGAGGTAGATAGCCGACTGTTCACTGCCCGCGAGGAGATTCAGTTCGAGGAAGTGGCCAGCGGCGCCACACGCGTTCGCTACATCGCCGAATTTGAGTTTGGTGGGCTGATGTCAGCGGTGACAGGCCTCTATCCCCGCGCGATGGACAAGGTGGGCAAGAGCGCGATGGCAGGCCTGCAGGCGGCGCTGGAGGACGAATTTGAATCGCCCCGACCATCAGCGGGCATCGCGTTGGCTGACAAGCTGATCGTGCCGGGCGTGTGGCGCTTCTCGCGGCTAGGCTATCGTGTAAGCCGCAAGCAGTGGCACCCCGTTTCAGCGAGCCTGCGGGGCAGGCATGTGCTGATTACCGGTGCAACCTCGGGAATCGGGCTGGCGTGTGCCCGGGAACTTGCCGCCATGGGTGCGCGACTGACACTGGTGGCACGGGATGAGGCCAAGTGTGAGGGCGTTATCGAATCGCTGGCGCGCGACACCGGCAATACCGACATTGCGCTCGAGCTGTGCGACATGGCGCAGGTAGCACAGGTGCACGCGCTGTGTGATCGGCTTCTCGGTGCCGACGAGCCGCTGGACGTGTTGATCAATAACGCAGGCGCATTATTCAATCCGCGCCAGGTAACCGACGAGGGTTTTGAAAAAAGTTTTGCGCTGTTGCTGCTTGGGCCCTATGTGCTGACGGAGCGTTTGCATCCCTTGCTTGCAGCTGCGGGCGACGCGCGGGTGATCAACGTGTCCTCCGGTGGCATGTATTCGCAGAAGATTCAGGTGGAAGACCTGCAGTTTGAAAAGGGCAACTATTCGGGTTCGGTTGCCTACGCGCGCGCAAAACGCGCACTGGTCATCCTGACTGAGGAATGGGCGCAGCGCTGGCAGGAAGATGGCATCGCAGTGAATGCCATGCACCCCGGCTGGGCTGATACACCGGGTGTGCGGTCGGCGCTGCCTGGGTTCTACAAATTGACGCGGCAGATTCTGCGCAGTCCTGAAGAGGGCGCAGACACCATCGTCTGGCTCGCCGCGGCCACGGAAGCGGGAGATGTCAGCGGCGAATTCTGGTTGGACAGGGAGCCGCATCCCACGCATGTACTGCCACATACCCGTGAAACGGAACAGGAGCGAGCGTCTCTGCTGCAGCAGCTGGAGGCGCTGCTGCAAAGCACCGACAGTTACCTCAAGGTAGCGGCAAACGGTTGAGGCAGGTCGCCGGACATATCGGCAACGCAGAACGGCAGGGTGTAGCAGGCGCCCCGACAGGCGGGGCGCGCGTGTTTATCGAATGTGTCGAATCATGAACGAGGTGAGGTCTTCGCCGGAAGGATCCTGTAGTTCGAAGGCGGGATCGTCCACGTAGGCCACGCTGTGCAGGCCTACTTCATCCGCACGCGCCTTGACGGCAAGCGCGTGTACGCCGTGGTGCAGGAACATATCCAGCGGATTGGCGAAGCTGGTTTCAAAATTGTGCACATAGATCGGGGCGTCGCCCGCGTCCATCAACGCCAGCATGTCGATGTTGGCACGGTAGGCCTGGTTTTCGGCGCTGGTAAACGCCTCCGCGCTGGCCACGCCGAGGAAGGTCAGCAGGTAGTTGGTTGAGCCCAGGGCGGCGGCGATCGTTTCCACATCGGTACCACCCAGAATATCGGCTACGGGTTCGGTGATGGGCAGCAGAATGTCAGACCAGGCCAGTATGTCGTAGGTTGACTGGGTGGCCAGCGCGCCCGCCGCCTTGATGCGCGTGGATTCGCGTAGCACCGGGTCAGCGTTGCCCGGGTCTGCCATGTCGTCATGGGTGCCCAGCCAGAGGCTGGCGCCGGCACCTGCAGAGCCGCCGTAAAGCGCGACGTTTTCCTTGTCGAGATTCAGACTGTCGTGGTGGTAGCGCATGAACTGCAGTGCACGCGCGGCATCCTGTAGTGAGGTAAGGACACCGCCCTGGGCGGCAATGGAGTCTGTGCCTTCTTCTTCCGATGGAACGTCAAGCAGCGTGTAGTTAATGGCAGCGTGGGCAATGCAGTTCTGCAACAACGCGTTAACACGCTCGGCGCTGACGTTGTTCGCCTTGTCGCCACCGGTGAATCCACCCCCGTGAATGTAGATCACCAGCGGGGTAGGCCCGTCGCAATCCTGGGGCAGGTAGATGTCGAACAGGTTGCGTTCCTTTGGGCCATAGGCGACGTCCGCTGCATAATTGGCGGCAATACCGGGTAACGCGATAGGCGGTTCCGAGAAGTCCAGGGTCAGCACGGGTGCGGTGGGGGAGGAATCGTTGTTGCTATCGCTGCAGGCGGCGAGCAGGCTGAGTGCCAGTGCGCCGACGATCAATCGGGGAGTGCTCATAGTAGGGTCTTTGGGCGTTTGATTTGGACGGAGTAACATAGCCCAAACGCTCCGGGTTTGCCATGCTGGCCGGCACCGCGCGCATGCAAAACATGGGCAGGGTCTGCTTCGTCTTGCCCAGGTGTAGGTGGAGCCTTGAGGGGCGAAATTGAAGAGGTGGATATGTCTTTCCGGATAGATGTGAGTGAGCCGGTCGAAAACGTCGCGCTGTTGTGCTTCGCGGATTCTGCCCGGGAAAACCAGCTGTGCTGGGCAGCGGTCGATGAGTTGGGGCAGCGGATGCGTGAGAGCCGTGAGCGCGGCGCCAGGGTCATCGTGCTGTCTTCGAGCTTGCCTGGACACTGGTTACAACACGCCTGGCTGCGCGATCTGGAAGCCGGCGTCGACGGCAGTGCAACGACGGCCAGCGGTGAGGGCTGGTTCACGGTACAGCAGGAACTCACGCACGACGCCGTCGTCAGCATCGCGGCGATAAACGGCGATTGTTCGGGCGGTGGCGCGGAGTTTGGCTGGGCCTGTGACCTGCGTATAGCAGAGGAGCAGGTGCGCTTTGCCCAGCCGGAAATCAATATGGGGCTGACCACGGGTATCGGCGGGTGTAGTCGGCTTATGCGTATCGCCGGGCGCACCGTTACCGCAGAACTGGTTCTGGGTGGCAGACCACTGACGGCGCGGCGATTATACGAAGTGGGCGCGCTCAATGAGCTGGTCGAACAGGGCGCCGCTTTGAGCGTTGCACTGGCGTTGGCTGCGCGCATTGCGCGGCAGTCACCTGAGGCGCTATGCGGTCTCAAACGCATTCTCAATGCGGGGCAGGACATGCCGCTGAATGACGCTCTGCGGAATGAGCAGGAAGTTTTTCAGTCGGTCGTGCGAACGGCTGCAGCGAGAGACGGTATGCGCACCGTACAGTTAGCCTACGACAGCGGTGCCACGATTGCGTCTGCCAATCACTACGATGATCAGACGGAATAGCCGAATCGGGCTGCCTGTAGCGCGGGAAGCTCATTTTCGGTAACAGGCAGGCGCTGCCGGAAGCGGGGGTTCCAAACCCCGGATTGTGACCTGGTTCTACGAAACCTGGGCCGAAAGGCGTTGTCCAAGCAATTGCGGACCCGGGCTATTGCAATCTGCGCGAGTCTGAAGCTACCCTCTGCACCCATGGCCTTTCTTTAGAAATTAACCGGAAAGCACGATGCATAAGCTCGCAAGAATTCGAGTCGCCACCCTGGCGCTGTTAGCGGCCGTTATGGCGCAACCTGCCCTGGCGGACCACGTTGATCCGAAACTGGAGGCGATCACCAGTGATGGTCGTATGGTCGTGCTCTATGAGAACCATCATTGGGAGTTCGTAGAAGTAGAACACGGTGACCCCAAGAGCAGTGCAGTACTTGTGGTGACGGAGCTTAAGGAAATGCAGGAAGCCTGCGGTATGCAGTTACACCTGCAAAATAATACCGGCCACAAGATACGCAGCCTGACGCCGCGCCTGACGGTTTACAACGAGGAAAACATTGTTTTCGATCACAAGTCTGTTTCCTTCACCTCGATCAAGCCCGGCCGCGATCAATACCGACGCCTGCAATTTAATGGTATCGGTTGCCACGAGATTCGGTGGGTGCGTGTGCACGATGCAGAACACTGCACGATCGGCAGCGCCATTGACATGTTCAATGCTGAAGAAGGGCAGTGCCTGTCCCTGATTCATGTCGTACCCAGCGACCTGATCAATATCTCCAAAGAACCGACCCTGTAAATAGCCAGCCGGTTCTGCATCGAATGAAATTTGTGCTCTCAACCTCGTTTAGCAGCGTGGGACACCTGACGCAGCTTGCCCCGGTCGCGGACGAGTGCGGCTGGTTTGCCATGTCATTCTCCGACCACGTCGTCAATCCGGAAAAAATTAGTACGCCTTATCCCTACACCGAGGATGGCTCGCGGCGATGGCAGCCCTTCACCGACTGGCCGGACCCGTGGGTGATGATCGGCGCGCTGGCCACCATTACGAAGAACCTGCGTTTCACCAACAACATTTTCGTATTGCCCATGCGCAACCCGTTCCTGGTCGCCAAGGCGATCAGCACTGCGGCTATCGTCTCCGACAATCGGGTGATCCCGGCCATCGGCGTGGGCTGGTCTTCCGACGAATTCGCCCTGATGCAGGCCGACTTCAAAACACGCGGCAAGCGCACCGACGAGATGCTGGAAATCATGCGCCTGTTGTGGACAGGAGAAATGGTGGAATACCGCGGCAAACATTACGCGTTTGATGCGTTGGAGATGAATCCGGCGCCGTCGGAGTACATCCCCATCTGGATCGGCGGCATTTCAGACCCGGCCATGAAGCGCGCGGCACGGCTGGGCGATGGCTGGGTAACGGATCTACAGACCAGTGCCGAGATCGTGGAGAGTATCGAGCGCATCCAGAGTTGGCGACGCGAATACGGGCGCGACGATCGCCCGTTCGATATCATGGCCACGCCCTCGGATGCCTGGGATATTGATGGCTACAAGCGCCTTCAGGATATGGGGGTTACGCACATCATGACGATGCCCTGGGCGTTTTATCACGGCGAAACGGACGAATTGGACAAGAAAATCGACGGCGTGAAACGCTACGCCGACGATGTAATAGCACACTTCACTTAATTGCCTTACACAGCAGGCGGCGCGTTAGCGGGCCTGCTGCACATGCCGTCACGGCAGCTATGCGTAATTACGAAAACTCAGGCCGGTGCGGATGCGGTGTCCGTTTGTTTCCAGCCCTCAAGCAGATCACGAGTATCGCGTTGCCAGGGGTGGAAGTCCTCGCGGAAATATTCCTTATAAGCCGGCCATACACGGCGCAAAATACCGCCGCGGGCAAATAGAAATCTATAGCCGTCGGCCCACACGCTGAAACGCCACAGGTTGCCATCTCTGCGCAGCATGTGAATCAGGCCCATCATGATGTCGACCATCAAAAAGAATGAGGAGGCGCGCATATTGCGCTTGCGCATTTTCTCCGTGCCGCCGACGGCGCGATAAACATCGAAGGCGACCGACTTGTGCTCCATCTCTTCCGCGGCATGCCAGTTCCATAAATCGCGCATAACGGGCTCGGCGGCTCCAATCATTGGGTCGTCATCACTTAATGCTGACTCTGCAAGGATGGCGGTGATGTGCTCCATGGCGGCGGTGGCGGCCAGGCACTCCAGTGGCGACATCCACTTTTTGCCGAGTTCGATGTTGCGCTCCAGTCTGCCCTCCAGTGCGACGAGGTCGTACCCGCGCTGGTTACACAGTGATTCGTTGTAACGCTGGTGCTCGCGCCGGTGAAAACCTTCCTGCCCGCAGAAGCCGCGTATGTCCTCAAGCAATTTTGGATCGTCAATGCGGTCGGCGAAATGGCGCACGCTGTCGATAAAAAACTTCTCCCCCAGCGGGAAGGTGATAGACATCGCGTTGAACCAGGCTGTCTTGAAGGGGTGGTTGTCGAACCAGTCCCGCCCCAGCGATTCCGAGATTTCATACTCCCGATTGCGCGGCTGGATGGGCACATCGAGGGGTGTATTGGATAGTTGCGGTGAGGTCTCCCCGGGGGCTGTCGTCCCAGGGCCGGGCTCCGCAAGCTGTGCGAGTGACGGATTATCGTTCGACAGGGGCTGTGACATGGGAGGCCACTCCTCGGTTACCACGTCTAATCGAGTTTAATGCCTCGATCGGCACCTGACCCGGTCAAAAGTGGCCAAAAAAACGTTATAGCAATGGGATCAGCCCATTCCGCCGCCCCAGGCGCGCGGCATTTGCATATTGAGCCGCTCGAGTCCGCCATTGACGCCGAGGATGTCGCCGGTCACGTAGTCTGCCGCAGGCGAGCAGAGATAAAGTGCTCCCAGCGCGATATCTTCTACCTCCCCCAGCCTCGCCATGGGTGTCAGTTCAACCATGGTCTTCTCCACTTCAGGGGTGAGAACCGTGTTCAGCGCATCGGTCCTGGTTGATCCTACCGCAATGGCATTCACGCGAACTTTGGGAGCGAACTCCTGCGCCAACTCCTGCGTCAATAGCGACAGTGCACCTTTGGCGGTGCCGTAGGCGGCGAACCATGGAGTGGGTTTGTGGCCGGCGATGGAAGAGATGTTAAGAATGGCGCCGCCACCGGCGGATTCAACCATCAGCGGAGCGCAGATCCGCGACAGTTCGAATGCCGTCGTCACGTTGAAGCGAAACGCACCCTCCAACTCGCGCGCGGTGGTATCCAGGGCTGGTTTGGGAGGAAAGCCGCCGGCGTTGTTGACCACGATGTCGATGCGGCCGAAGGTGTCCATGGCGCGCTCCGCCAGCGTTTGCAACTGCTCGAATTCCAGCACATCTGTCGGGACTATCAGTGCCTTGCGACCAAATGCCTCCACGTCGGCTGCGACCTGTTGCAGGTCTGCCTCCGTGCGGGCGCCGATGACCACATCCGCTCCCGCCTCGGCAAATGCGCGGGTGATCGCGGCACCGATGCCTTTACCGGCGCCGGTGATAATCGCTACTTTGTTGTCCAGTCGAAACTTGTCCAGCAATGCCATGGTGGTGTCCTGTCGCAGTATGCGTTGAGTGACGCGTTGTCGGTTGCTTCGTCAGTAGTGGTGCGCCCGTTGTCGAGTTGTTGCTGCGAATCGAGCTTGTTGTCTGTCTGCGAGGCCATGCTAAAGCCGTGTGCAACGAAAGGGAAGTTGCTACGAAGAAAGATCCGGGAAGTCGCGGGAATGATGGCCCGATCACAGGCAAAAGTGAGCTAAACTATACCGGCTTGAACCAGGAGAAAAATAATGAAGCGTAGAGATTTCCTGCAATACACCGGCGTTGGCGCGCTGGGCGCAGCCACCGCGGCCTCAGTGGGAGGTTGCGCCGAGGAAGAACCGGCGGTGAAGTTCTGGCAACACGGCAATTATCGACCGGTGTCCGACGAGGTGACAGTTACTGAACTGAAGGTGCAGGGCAGTATCCCCCCGGAGCTGAACGGTCTGTACGTACGTAACGGCACCAACTCTTCCAGCGGCGTGGCGGAGCATTTTTTTGGCGGCGACGGTATGCTGCATGGCGTGCGCCTGGAGGGCGGCAAGGCGCTCTGGTATCGCAATCGCTACGTTGATACGCCCGTCTACCGCAAGGAAGACGGCGGCTTCGGCGCACCCAAGCCGGAAAATACAACCAGCGCCGTATCACTGCTTTACCACGGCGGTGAGTTGATGTCGCTGGGAGAGTTTGGCTACCCGTACCTCATTGATCCGGACAATCTTTCCACCAAGGGCACGTTCAACTACGAGGGCAAATTGCCGGGCAACATGACGGCCCACCCGCGCATTGATCCGGATACCGGAGAGTTGCTGTTTTTCGGCTACAACGTCATCGAGCCCTACGTCACTTACATGCGCGCGGATGCGCAGGGCAAAATGCTGCAGGTGGAGCCGATCCAGATGAGTGGCCCGAGCATGGTCCACGACTTTGCTGTGACGAAGAACTATGTTGTCTTTATGGATATGCCGGTACGCTTCTCCTGGCTTATGGCAATTACCGGCAGCGGCCTGCCCTTCAAGTGGGACGCGGACGTGCCCAGTCGCATCGGGGTTATGCCGCGCACCGGTACCAACGCCGACGTCAAATGGTTCGATGTACCCGCCTTCTTCGTCTTTCACATTATGAATTCTTTTGAGCAGGGCGATGACGTGATTATTGATGCGGCCCGCTACGATCACCTTTGGGTGAAAAGCTCGCACGATTTCTTCCACCCGGCGCGTTTGTCCCGTTTCAGCATGAACATGAAAACCGGCAAGGCCTCTGTAGAGCAGGTTTTTGACGGCGCAATGGAGTTCCCCCAGGTGAACCGAGAACGGTGGACCAAGCCCTACCGCTATGGCTACGGCCTGGTGGTTGATGAAGAAAACGATTCGCCCGAGCTAATCGAACAGGCAGAGGGAGGTATTCGGAAGTACGATCTGCAAACCGGCACTTCGGACAGCTATCTACCTGGCCCCAGCCTGGTGCCGGGCGAGGCTGTTTTCATTCCCGCTCGCGAAAGTGGCGGCGGCGAAGACGAAGGTTATCTTGCCAGCTTCCTGTATGACCGCAATACCGACACCAGCGCCTTTTCTCTGTTTGACGCGACGCGCGTCTCTTCCGGGCCGATTGCCAGCGTGCTATTGCCCGTGAGAGTGCCGGTGGGCTTTCACGGTGTCTGGGTGCCCGATTCTGCCCGGGGGTAACGCTCGGGTAGCTAAATCAATTTGCGCGGGGCCTGACGGTGCCAGGGTTGCGGGGTGAGTATCTTTGCCTTCCGAGCCCCGCAACCCTGGCACCGTCAGGCCCCTCAACGACGTTTCATGTCGGGCGTTCAGCCCGGAAGGCGGCCATAAAAAAAGGGCGACCCATGGAGAGTGTGTAAAAACACACTCCAGTGGCCCAAATCAGGAAGCCCAGCTAATTTAGCTGGGCTTTTCTGTTTTTGTGAACTGATTCCAGAGGTCGGATCACCTC
>JAUHYL010000065.1 GCA_030426545.1 Gammaproteobacteria bacterium | reverse complement strand
CTACAGCCGTCAGTTGGGCGACATCGGTCTGTTCAACATCAATACCAGCTACAATTTTGTTGACGACAGAGAACAGCAAAGCCCGACAAATTTTCGCCCGGAATACTCGCTGTGGCACGGGCGGATATCACTCTCACAGATCAATGCCCTGCAGGGCCAGTGGAGTATCGCCCTCTGGGGCAAGAACCTGCAGGACAGTGACTACGAAGCGTTCACGCTGGACAACCTGCCCCAGGCGGAGCGCGCCGTGATCTGGGGCGATGGGCGCAGCTACGGTGTGGACGTCAGTTACCACTTCGAATAGGGCGTATTCCCCGCCAACACGCTGTTACCCGGGCGAGGGCTGCAGTACCATGGCCGGCACTATGAGCAGCGAACCCACAACACAGCCCGCACAAAGCGCCGAGCGCGCTTCATCACACGCTCCCGCCAAGCGCAGCGCAGTTTCCTCCTTCGTGGACTTTGCCGGGGGCGGGGCACTGCCGGAATGGCCCCTGGAGGTATTCCTGGAGGTCAGCAATATCTGCGACCTGCAGTGCGCAATGTGCCCCACCTTCTCCGCACTGAACCCCAATCGCTTCAATATCCTTAAAAACAACGATCGCGGCCTGATTGCCTACGAGCAGGCGACGACCCCGTTGCAAACCGTGCTCGAGCACGCGCTGATCGTGCACGCGTTCGGCTATGGCGAGCCGACCATTCACCCGCAGTTTCGCGAGTTTATACAGTACCTGTCGCAGTTTGAGGTCATGGTGGACTTTTTCACGCACGGGATGCACCTGGACGAGGCCATGTGCGAGTTCCTGGTGGCCAGCGGTGTGGTACGCATCAGTATCAGTTTCTCCGGCGCAACGCGGGAAGAGTACGAGAACGTTTACCTGGGCGGCGATTTTGAACGCGTGTTACGCGGCATTCGCGCGCTGCGTGCCGCGAAAGAGCGTGCGCAATCAAACTACCCCATTATTGAAATCAACAGCCTAGGCTTTCGCCACCACATCGACAAGCTGCCCGCGTTCGTGCAGCTGATGGGTGAGAACGGCGTCAACCTGATTCACCTCAAACCATTGCAAACCTACGACGAAGTGCGGGAACTGCACGGCCACACTTCGGTCATGCGCCCCGAAATCGAAGGCCCCATTCTCGAACAAGCCAAGGCCATTGCAGCCCGGTACGGGCTGCGCCTGGCCAGTGACCCGTATGAACAAACCGCGGCTGCGCTGGATAGCTTTCCCGATAACCCGCTGCGCTCCCGGCATAAGGGACGCGGGGCCATGTCAGACGAAACCGTGCCCATTGCGGAACTGAAAACGATAGCGCGCTCGCGCGACAAGAAAACCGAGCAGCGCGAGGCCGCCGCCAGGGAAGACAGCGCAACGGGCGACACCACTGCGCACTTCATGCGCCACGCGGGGACACCGTGCCTGGAACCTTTCAAAACGCTCTACGCCAGCTTTAACGGCAAGGTCTACCCCTGCTGTTTCAAGAATGACAAGGGTGCACCGCTGGGTGATTTGAACAACACCACTGGCGCGGCAATCTGGGCCGGTGAACGCGCCAGCACGATTCAGCAGCAGGCACTGACCGGCCACTACCCCGCCGACCTTTGTGGTCAATGCCTGAAATCCTCTACCTATCCGGGTTATCACAACCTGGCAATGAAACTGAACCAGTACTGCGACTGGTACCAGCAGCGCTTTGCCGCGCCCTTCGCACCCGAGTTACAGCGGGCGGTGAAGGCGCTGCCCGATAATCGAGGCATTATTGCCGCCCATGGCGGCGGTGAAAAAAAGCAGTGAACGCCGGCTAGTTCGGAGCGACGCCGCGATCGACGCGTGGGATGTACCAGATCGGTGAACTCCAGGCGCGCTCCTGTATCGTCTTGCGATGCTCCGCCGCGCAACACGCCTGCAATCCCTCCGGTACGGCCTGCGGATCATCACAGCGTACCCCAGCCGTTGAGCACACCTGCTGACTCCAGCGACAGCTGGGGTTTTCCAGCAAACGCGCGTAGTAAAATGCCTGCGCGTCCGGGTTGAAATCAACGTCTTCCCACACGGTGCACAAACTGGCATGACCGGGGCCGCTCTGTTCACAGGTGTTGATGTCAACGCTGGCGCCGTTGTCTCCCCCCGCGACATCCAGTACCTGCTCCCTCAATTCGCCGGCTTCGTACCAGCCCTTTACCAGCTGTATACGCTGCAGGGGACTACCGGGATAGGCCGGCGTACCGCTGTCCGCTTGCGCGGCCAACAGAAAACGCGGTGTCGCGCCCGCCTCCTGCGGCAGTGCCGGAAGATCGCTGCCCATGGGCACACCGCGGGCGTAGGCCTGCTCGAGCATGTCATCCGCCGCGCACAACGGCGTATCGAAATCCCACCCCCCAAAAAAGCGCAGCGTGGGACGGGTACCGCTGGTGGCATAGGCTTCGCGGCGACGCATCGCGTCGAACAACGCGTCCCGGCTGTTTTCCTGCGCATACAGCACAGCCAGTCCGCCGGGATTGAACTCCAGTTCATCGGGCAATAGCAGAATGTCCTCACGCGATCCCAACCCCGCGCCGCCGTGGCCGGGGTGATTTTTTTCCATGGCCAGCCCGGGCGCTGCGATATGGGTGTCGGTGCTGGCGATCAGGCCGTACCTGAATCCATTGGCGCCCAGTTCCTCCTGCTGACGCAGACCCTTTTTCAGCGCGTAGCGCAGGTACGCTTTTTCGCCGGGCGGTTGAACATCCCGGAACTCCGGGCCGCCGAAAAGCAACTTCAGCCAGAACAACACACCGCTGCCGTCTTCCCCGGTGTTCTTGGTGCCGAAGCTGTTGTAGGGCAGTTTTTCGAAGGCGCAAAATTCATCGGCAGACCACGGCGGCAGCCGGTTGTCGCATTCTGACGAGCCCTTGTGCTGCATGATTTCGATTAACGGCGTCCAGTGCGCTCGCCGAAGTGCTTCAGCGCGCGTGACAGGCGCCTCTGGAATCTGCGCGCTTTCCAGGCGCGCAGTCTCAAATTGCAGGCCGCTACTCAGGTTGGAATTGTGCGGAATCGCGATACCGTCACACCCCGGCATGCCCTGCACACACTGAAACTCCAGGTAATCCCACAATTGCACCTGGGAAGGCGATTCAATCCAGCTCAATGGGTAATCGGGCACCCGGTCATTGCGAAAGATCACGTTGTGGTGCAGGTTGCTCCCGCGCCCAACGGTCGCCGTCCACTCATAGCCGACAAAGCTGGTGAAACTGCAGTCCGAACTGCGGTCATAGGCGGCCTCCGCGGCTTCCTGTATGCCCACCCAACTGCTCGCGGCCTCACCAAGGCAAATGGTATCGTTTTCGCCACAGAAGCCCCACCGCCGTTTCATACTCAGGCCCACGCCGCCAAAGGCCAACTGCGTAAACTGCGGCATATTGCGATGTATCCAGCACACCGGGTGCCTGTAGCCGGCTGAGCCCTCCTCCCGACACAGTTTCATCTCGCCCAGAAATTCTGCGTGATCGGTAACCGCCGCAAAATCCAGTGGCCTGTCGATAGTGATCTGGCGCAGACCATTGCCCTGCTCATCGTAGGGCTGAATCGCTATCGTTTCGCCGCGTGCAAATAGGTAGGCATCTGTCGGTGTGCTGCGCGTATCCTGCCCCGAGGCATCGAAAGACCAGGCGGTATGCACATGCAGGTCGCCGAAATAGGGCCGACGTGTGGCTGAAACGTTCGCGCAAGGCACACGCTGCTCGGTACGAATGAACGATTGCGCCGGCGTGTCGGACGCTACGACCTCAGCCCGGGCAACAGAGAACACACTGCAAAAAAACGTTGCCAGCGCCAGGCCGGACAATAGCATTTTGAAACTCAAACTCCGATTCCTTATATGCGATCCCGCATCGTACTATCGGTTTACCGGCTTACGGGACGCACGTGCCCGGGCAACGGCCTCATCTATCAACTTTGCCGCCACGGGATTCATGCGCGCAACGCCTTTGCGAATCATCGCCGGGAAAAACGTGGCGACAACGCGGGCACTGACCAGTGAGGGATTCCGCCGCGGCACGGTTACCTCGTAGCGACGCTTGTGAATAGAAACCAGTATCTCGTCCGCTACCAGTTGCGCCGGGTATTTTTTGCCCGAGTAGGCACCGGCGTCGTCAAACTTGTGCCATATCTCCGTATCGATAGGCCCGGGAACTACCAGGGCACAGTGTACGCCGGAACCCCCAAGATCGTTCCAGAGACCCTGGGAAAAACCATTCATAGCGGCCTTTGACGCGGCATAGACTGTCTCGAACGTGGGTGTCACCGTGGCGGCGAACGAGGAGACGTTTACAATGACACCCGCCTCACCTCGCACTTTTTCTTTCCCGCCCGCGCGCTCCTCTCCCTGTAGCAGCATCTGGGGCAGTGCAGCGAATGTTGTCCACAGGCAGGATAAAAAATTAATGCGCATTACCGCTTCCGCTTCGTGCGCTGAAATTTCATAAAGATTGCGATGCATGGGGACCGCTGCATTGTTGATGAGTATATCGAGCTGTCCGTAGCGAGCAATGGTTTGCTCCACCACGCCCTCGGCGAACTCACGCTGCCCGATGTCACCGGCGATATAACTACTCTCGGGCGAGTGCATCTGGCACTGTTCTGTGACCTCGGCCAGCAGTGCTTCGCGGCGTGCGGTACAGACCACGATCGCCCCCGCCCTGGCGAGGGATAGCGCTGTCGCGCGGCCTATTCCAGACGAAGCGCCTGTTACCAGGGCCACCTTGCCGGAAACTGCCGCCTGGGCACTGGAATTCGTTGTCACGACTTACATCCCCCACCTGCTGTTGTCCTGGTTTGCCGCGCCTGCTCACCTGCGTGCGTGGACATCGGAGCACACATACGTCGTGTGGCTACCGCGCAAGCCTCAAAATGACTTGAATTCGCCGTGGCGCGGACTGCGCTCTCCAAACAGGACGGCGTTGGCGTTGTCATACAGGTAGCGCTGCAACACACCCTCGCGTAAATCCAGTGCCTGCGCTTCTTCCAGGCAGCGGTCCATCGCCAGCACCGGGTGATCCGAGGCAAACATGATTTTGTGCTTACCCCGCGTATTCATGTAGTGAATCAGTGACTCGGGCAAATAGCGTGGCGCATAGGCTGACGTCATCAGGTAAAGATTGCGGTACTTGATCATCAACCGAATGGCGATATCCCACCAGGGATCTGCCCCGTGCTGCATTATCAGCTTGAGTTCAGGGAAGTGCAGACACACACGATCGAGATGCATGGGGTGCTGACATTCGCCGGGCACCGGTGGGCCGGGCAGGCCGGTATTCACCCCGACGGGTATATCCATTTCAATGCACTTGGCATACAGCGGGTAGTAGATGGGGTCGGAAGGGGGAAGATCCAGTTCGAACGGCGTTACTCGCGCCATCACAACGGGATAATTGCGCGCCAGGTCCTCCAGCGCCCACAACGCCTTCATTCCCTTTTTCAGGCGAGGCTGTGCGGCTATATAGAAGCGGCCGGGGTGGTCGCTGGCGAAATCCAGCAGGCGCTGCTCCGGGCGGTACGGGTCGCAGGTGAGGAACGCTTTCTCTACCCCGATGGAGTCCATTAGCGCCAACAACTCTTCCGACTCGATGTTGCGGAAAAAATCCTCGCCCGCCTTGAAGTATTCCTCCTTCACTTTCTGCATGAAGGGAAGATCCGCCACAGCGCCCATACTCACATTCACCCACGGGTCAATGGCTCTTAACGTCATGCTCTGTTCTCCACTGTTGCCGACCCTGCATCGTCCACGTCAATTTATTCTGCGCGTCAGAACAGGCTACCGGCTTGTTAGCGCCGCACCGATTACGGCCATTAGCCTAGCACAGAGAGGGCCGGCACCGCCTTTCGGACAGCCCGTCAATCTGCCGTGCTGGCTGTGTTTCCGTCGCGGGCGGCACTGATTCGGCGATTCAAAAAAACCGGGATCAGGCACATCAACAGACTCACGCCGCCGTACAGCAGTAACACAAACAGCGCGGCGTCGCCGATAGGGTCCAGTTCGCCCGGCTTGGCGGGGAAAACGGTGGCCTTCACTGCTACCGCGAGCGAAATGTTGCGAAAGCCCCCTTCTATAACAATCGCCGTGATATCCGCCGCGCGAAGCTTCGTCAATAAACCCGCAATCAAGGCCACCAACTGAATACCGAGACAGAACAGGAAAAGCCCCACCAACGCCCATGGCCCGTAGGTCTGCGGATCGAGACGCCCACTACCCCCGGCGCCTATCGTCATGATTACGATGAGCAGCAGGCTGACGCGGATAGTGATTTTGGAGAAACGCGCGGCGAACGCCCCGCCCAGCCGATAGTGCACCAGCATGCCGATCAGCAGCGGGATGATCAGCGCTACCAGAATATCCAGCGCTATCCGCCCGGCCGGCATGCGAAAGTTATCCGGGAGGTATTGATCGGCGAGAACACCCAGTAACAGGGGCGTGGTCACCAGCGCCGCCACAGTGGTGATCGAAGTCAGCGAAACCGACAGTGCGATATTGCCGCGGCCAAACAGTGTGAGGATGTTCGAAAGCGTGCCGCCCGGCACCACGGCAATCAACACCAGGCCAATTCCAATACCTGCCGGTACCGGCAAAAGCAATCCCAGTATAAATGCCACCAGTGGTACCAGCAGCCACTGCATACCCAACCCCATGAGAAGCCCCTGGGGACGCTTTATCTCCAGCAGAAAATCGCGCGGCGCCAATAGCGCGCCCATACCCAACATGGCGAGGAAAAGCTGGGCCGTCGCTACGAAGTACTCGTAGTCGGCATAGTTGTCGACAAGGCTGTTGAACAGGCCGCCAAGGAATTCCACGAATTATCTGCCAGTGGCTCGCATTAATCGCGTTGCGCGACGACACCGGGGCCCAGACGCGACATCAGATCCCGCTCCATGGCCTGCACCCCCTCGCCCGCATGCACCTCTTTCAACGCCCTGAGCTGCGCGTATCCCGCGGCCGATTCAGCGTCCCACTCATCTGCAAAGGCACCGTTCTCAATGTGCCGCGTGATGTCCTTCATCACCGCAGCGATATCCAGGCCATCATAGCGACCGCGCCGCGATAACTGGCCGTACTGACTTGCAGGGGAATGGTGCTCCAACTGCGCTACAAACCCTTCGGTGCGCAACAACCCGTAGTTGCGCTCAACTTCGCCGGACAGAAACAGTTCCGTCAATACCGCCTCCAGTGGAATACCAAACTCAAGCATGGTGGTAACAAACGAGGCGTTCACGTGTGTGAGCGCAGGAGAGAGTACCTGCTCAACGGCGAGGTCCAGCAACGCTTCCTGGTGAGGCGTCATTTCGATAGCACCCTCGCGCAGACCGCCCAGCGCCTTCGCCACTGCCAGCGTACGCGCCAGCGCTTTGCCGGACGCGTTTCGTTCAATACCCAACGCGGTGATGAAACCTTTGCCCTCGGTATAACAGCTGCGTACTTCAGGTCCCAGCATGCGCGGTGCGACCATGGATAAATCGCCCGCCGGCAAAAAGCGCTTGAATGCGAAGCAGTAGCCGCTGGCAACAATGGTCAACTTGTCTTCACCGCGCTTCAATCCCAATTGCGGGATGGCATCGTCAGGCACCAGGATGCAAACGATGTCAGCGTTGTCCGCCTCGGAAATCTCGCCCACACTGAAGCCGTCCGCTTCCGCCAGTGCCCCCGAGTCATCGTTGCGCACGCACACCATCGGTGACAGACCTGAATCGCGCAGGTTCAGTGCCCATGGGCGACCCTGGTTACCATAGCCAACGATGGCCAGCGTTAATTCCCGCAGATCGGCCAGGTCAGCGTCGTTCTCATAATAGAAGTTCGTCATGATTCTGTTCCGTATCGTACGACAGGCTTTGCCAGGCAAGGCTCAGTATCATAGGACAACTGTCTTGAAAAAGCAGCGTCCACGGCAGCGGCTTCTGGCATGGAACCCCTTGCGCCGGACACGCCCACGTATATGATGGTGCCTTTCTCTTGCCCCGTACCTGACTAAATAATGAAGAAGCTTCTTGTAGCACTATTCGGACTTACCGCCGTCACTGCCCTGCTGCTCGTCGTGGTGATTGTCGTTGGACTGCAGACACAAACCCTTTCCCGGTCTGATCTGGCGTTTCTGGTCGATCTCGGCAAGCGCGAGGGCATAGGCGCCGTTGTGTCGATCATCCGCACCGAGCTCTACGGCGTCGACCTGTCCAATGCGTCCGACCCCTCCTACGGACGCCAACAAATCGAAGGTCGCGGCAATGCGCCCTGGGTGGTGCGTGGCAATCTTGATGGCCGCCCGCGCATGCTCAAGTTTGCGTTGGCGCCCGGTCTATGGGCGGCCTACGATGTGCAGTCGCTCTCCCTTTATCAGGTGTGGGAAGGGGACGTCCTGTTCGCTGGCGCGGCCTACAACTACCAACATGGCCCACAACCTGCCAGCCAGGGCGCCTGGTATCTTCGCGACGAGACGGCTGCAAGATGGTTCCTGGTGTTAGCGGGCAGCGAACAACCGGCCACTGTGATCTACCGCGGTCACGAGTACGGCCAGGGCATGCAAACCGCCGCCATGCGTTTTGACGTTGTGGCAGGTGACCAGACCGTACAGTTGACCGAACAGCCGGAATTGGTTGAGCGAGGCGAGGCGCGCTACTTGCAACGGCGTTTTGCAGCGACCGAGGGAAGCACTGCCCAGGCAGGCTTCTATAACGGCGCCGGCGAACGCGTGATGGCCGAAGGCACGGTGGAAATTCTGTTGGGAGAGACCACGCCCATCGCCACCGCAGAAGGTCCCACCCGCGGCCGCGACGCGGAGGGCACCGAGCTGGAACGCGGCGAGGCGGTCATTGCCGGCAGCGACTGCCTGGGGTGCCACGCGCCTCAGCACAAGGTAGCCGGCCCTTCGTGGTCACAAATCTCCGGCAAGTTTCGCGGCAAGATACAGGATGAGGTCGTCAGTGCCCTGGCGCGGAACGTTCTGCAGGGCAGCGTTGGCAACTGGGGCCAGATACCCATGCCGCCGCACCCGGGCATGAGCGAACAGGAGGCGCGTGAAGCAGTTGTCTACATTCTCAGTACCGGCGAGCCGGCGGAAGAGAATGATCCACCCCTCAACCCTGCTGGAGAGCCCTATGTCGCCAGCCACGAGTTCGACATCCTGCCGCGCCTGAGCTCGGTTCACCCATCGTTCCTGCTGGAAAACGCTGCGCCTGAGGGTTTCGAACCCAAGGTGGGCGGCATGGATTTTCGCAGCGACGGAAAGATGGTGCTGGCGAGCTGGGATCTGGATGGCGCCGCGTACCTCGTCGATCCCACGGCACCGGAAACGCAGCGAGTTAAGCGCATTGCCGAGGGCCTGCATGAACCACTTGGCCTGACCGTGGTGGACGACCGTATCTTTGTACTGCAAAAACAGGAACTCACCGAACTGATCGATCGCGATGGCGACGAGATCATCGACTATTACCGCACAGTCAGTGATGACTGGGAGGCCAATCCGAACTTTCACTCCTTCGCCTTTGGCTTGCTGCACCAGGACAACGCATTTCACTTCCTGCTCTCTATCTGTGTTTTACCGGGCGGAGCGAGTTGCCCCGAGCAATTTCCCTCGCAGGGCAAGCTGTTGCGCGTGGACATGGAAGGCAATGCCGACTTCTATGCAGCCGGGTTCCGCACACCCAATGGCATGGGTAGGGGTGCCCAGGGTGAAATCTTCGTCACCGACAACCAGGGCGACTGGCTACCGGCCAGCAAGTTAGTGGTCATCAAGGAGGGCGGCTTCTACGGCTCGCGGGCCGTGCCCGACGAAGGCGTCATGGCGCTGGAAGAAATACCACCGGTGGTGTGGCTGCCGCAGGATGAGGTAGGCAACTCGCCCACGCAGCCGCTGCTGCTGACAGAGGGCCCCTACGCCGGGCAACTCATTCACGGCGACGTCTACAATGGTGGCATTAAGCGGGTGTTCATCGACTACGTGGACGACGCGGCCCAGGGCGCCGTCTTCCACTTCAGCGCGGGATTCCAGGGGGCAGTCAACCGCCTTGAGCGAGGCCCCGATGGCGCGATCTATGTCGGCGAGGTTGGTAATCCACCTAACTGGGGCGAATTCGGTAAACCCTGGCACGGCTTCGAGAAGTTGAGTTGGAAGGGCAACAAGGCCTTCGAGATACTGCAGGTGCGCGCTACCGCCAATGGTTTTGATCTGCAACTGACGCAACCGCTGGGCCAGGACATTTCGCTCAGCACCGCCGATCTATTGGTAAAACAGTGGTTCTATCATCCCAATGAACAATACGGTGGCCCGAAGTACAACGAGAGCACTTTGCCGGTGACCGCCCTGACGCTTAGCGATGACCGCCAGACACTCAGCGCATCCATTCCGGGCCTGAAGGAAGGCTACGTGGTTTACCTGCGTCTCAACGACCGACTGCGCTCCGCAAACAGCAGCACCCTGTGGACCGCCGAGGCCTGGTACACGCTGAACAACATCCCGGACGGCGAGAAAACTCAAACGCCTGTTCCTGCCTCCGCCCCTTCCGCCTGGCGCAACCTGTTTGACGGCGCAACACTGGAGGGCTGGCGCAACTACGGGGGCGACGCGGGCGAGGTGCAAAAGTGGACCGTCGAGAACGGCGCACTGACTCTCAAGCAGGAAGGCGCATTCCCGATGTGGAGTCTCATCAAGAGCGTGATCCTGGGTGGTGGCAGCAATGACCTTATCTACTACAAAGAATCTTTCAGAAACTTCGAGCTTAGTCTGGAATGGATGATTTCTGAAAACGGAAACAGTGGCATCTTTTATCTCGTTGCTGATGAAACCGAAAACACGCCCTGGCTGACCGGCATTGAAATGCAGGTACTACACAACGAGGGCCACGCTGACGGAAAGATTGAAACACACCGCGCCGGTGATCTGTACGACCTGATTGCGGCCAGCCCGGAAACCGTGAAACCGCCAGGCCAGTGGAACGAGGCTCGCATACGCATAGAAAACAACCGAATCGAACACTGGTTAAACGGTGTAAAAGTCGTAGAGGTTACCCGGGGCTCTCCACGATGGAACGAGCTGGTAGCGGCAAGCAAATTCGCCGACATGCCGCGGTTTGGTAAAGCGCAAGCGGGTTATATTGTGTTGCAGGATCACGGTGACCCGGTGTGGTACCGCAATATTCGCGTGCGCACGCTGGGAGCTGAGTAACCGGGGCTGTAAACTGATAATTGCGGGTGCACAAGCGTCGCAATTAGACCGCATCCTGCCTTAAGCCGCAGGCTCCTGCCAGTATCGCGCAGCGGGAGAACCTATTACCTTCAAGGGCGGCACCAGCCGCCCGCCACCAGCAGACCACCCAGCGCTACTGCTGGCGCTGGTTTCGTCGCTGTTTCAGTCGCTCCTGAATCATCCCGATCTGCTCTTCGGTCAGTTCATTTTTTATCGCGGTCAGCAGCTTGAAGTGAGCGAGCTTGAACTGGCTCTCCATTTCCAGCACGCGCTCTATCTGCGGCAGCACCACCTTCTGATCAATGTTCATCTCGCGCAGGGACTGACGCATGACCTGCTGTTCGCTCTGCATTTCCCATTGCAGTTCGCCCACTTCCTCCTGAAAATTCCTGACCAGGGCGAGCATTTTTTTGCGCTGGTTGTTGGTAATGCCCAGCTGCTGCTGGTAACGCATAATGATGTCCGGCGGATAGAGATCCAGCGCAAGAATCTGCCGATGGTTCCTGGGGCCGTCCATGCCGACATCCTGGGCCATGCCCGGCGCCGCAACAAAAAGTGCGAACAGGATTGCGATTACATTCTTCGTCATGGTCATCTTCCTAGGGCTGAAAGCGCTCAATTCAGGTACTCCGCGAAATCTACCGGCTCCGCTTCGCCAAACAGATCAGGATACAGGTGCTGCTCGGGCAGTGTACCGGGTGACGCTACCACCATCTCCTCGGTAATGAAGCTATTCGCGCTCATGATCTCAAGGTAGAGATCGTCCGGTGACTCGGAGCGCGGCAGCACAACAATCGCAACCAGCGCCAATGCTGCCAGGGCACCGGCCCAATGCAGCGGCGCCCGGGTATTGGTGCGGCGCAATGCGTCCTCATTGGCAGGCGGATTATCGACCGCGGCAAGTTGCGCTTGAAACTTCGGCGCCAGCCTTGCATCCTGTTCGCGCATTTCTCGAAACATGCGCGTCAACTGCTCAACTTGTTCGTCGGAGCCAGGTGTTTTGTCAGACATCTTCTCGATCCAGGTTCAATAGTTGTACCAGACGTTCCTTGCCGCGATGGTAGTGAGTGCGAGCGGAACCAACAGACACTTCCAAGACCAGCGCAGCTTCCTCCACCGTCATTTCGCTGTAGAACACCAGGTGTAACACCTCCCGTTGGCGTACAGACAACTGCATCAGGGCTGCACGCAACAGCGCAGCCGTCTCCTGCGCCTGTATCGGGCCCGTGCCATCGCCGTCTGCCTCGGGTGCTTCCAGATCGTGGCCATCGCTGCCCACGGTACGCAGGTTGAGAATCGAACGACGCTGCTGTGTACGACGCAATTCGCTGGCGACGTTTTTGATCACCGCATAAAACCAGGTCGAAAGCGCCGACTTGCCTTTGAACTGCGCCCGTCCGTCCAACACCCTGAGATACGCTTCCTGCAAAACGTCCTCCGCAAGGTCGCGCTGCCAGCCACAACAGGCCAGCGCCCAGCCAAAGTTGCGGCCGTGGTCTTCACGCAGCTGATCAAGCTCCGGGCGCACCAAACAGAATCTCCTCAGGTGTATGCCCGATTGTACCTTCTCCTGCACGCTCTCGCTGCGATCTTGCTGCACGCACACGCCACTGCCGTATTCAACCCGTCGCATAGTGCATACGTCCATCGCCGCCTAGATAAACCCGGGCGCAGGTTGCGGGAACCGCGCCAGGCCAGGCAAGGCTGTATTGATCTCAGATTCATTCAGCCCAAACCAGCGTCCCATGGGCGCGGCAAACTGTTCGACAGAGGTCGTTGGGATCAGGCGGCCATTACCGGCATCCTGGCCATGGCCCAGCGCCGCGACCGGCAAGTCACCGTAGATGTCACCCCCATTGACCGCCCCGCCGACAACAAAGTGGTGTGAACCCCAGCCATGGTCTGTACCGTCGCCATTCACGGTCAGTGTGCGACCGAAGTCGGCACAGGTGAACGTGGTAACGTCATTGGCCACACCGAGCTCCTGCGTAGCGGCGTAGAACGCCGCGATTGAATCACCGATGTCCTGCTGTAAACCTGGCAGATCAGTCGCTTGCGCAGAGTGCGTGTCAAAGCCGCCAAGGGCGACAAAGAACACCTGCCGCTGCACGCCGAGTCCATCGCGTACAGCAATGGTTTCGGCAACGGCGCGCAATTGCGCTCCGAGAGGGCTGAGCGGGAACTGGGTGCTGAAAGCGGAACCGGATTGCAAGGCTGCATCCAGGAAATCATTGGCGTCCAGAGAGATTCTGCTCAGGTCCACGAAGTCGCGCTCGAAAAGATTGCTACGATCGCTACCGGCTGTGACGAAATGGTCGCGCACCAGGGCACCCGTTGCCGGCGAGATGCGCGCGCCCGCCTCCTCCACCAGCGAGATCGCAGGCACACCGTCAGCACTGATCTGGTAAGGCGATACGGACTTGCCGGTTAGAAAAACGGAGTTTCCGCCCAGCGACACCTGGGAGAAGATACCCTGCTGATTTGCCCCTGCCTGCTGGGCGACGTCGCCAAAGGCTCCACCCCAACCGACCTGCGATCCCTCAGGACCAAACGACATCCAGGTGGACTGCTGGTCGTTGTGCGAAAACAAGCGGGCAGGCAGTTGCACACTGTTCTGAAAAAACTCGCTGCTGTCAGTCGGCTGGATCAGCGGCCCCACGTTGCCCACGATGGCGGCGTTTCCCTGCTCAAACAAACTGTGCAGGCCGGCAAGTTCCTGCGGCAGGCCAAAAGCTCGCGAGCCAAAATTGGCACCCACGGGGTTCAGTGGCAGCAAGCTTTCGCGCGATCGGCCGTTGCCGCCAGGCACCGCGGCATAGGACTGCAGCAGTGTCGAACGTATGTTGGAAAAATCATTGTATGAGGCCTGATCGTAGGGGATCACCGTGTCGTGACAATCCATGCCGCCAAAAAGAAAAACACAGACCAGCGCCCGGTATCCCGTGGTATCCATCGCGCTGGTGGGCGCGCTTGCCAGCATGCTGGCCATCGACCCCGCTGTCATTGCCACCGGAACGGAGGCCATCGATCTCAAAAATTCGCGTCGCTTTTGCATGTCGAGTCCCCTTCCCTTACTTCAATACGATGTATTCAGGCGTTGTCATTACCAGGACACTGGCAATCTGTGCGCGCAATTCACGCCCTTCGTCGCTCTGCGCCTCCAGGCTGGATAAAATCTCGGCAATTCGCTCGCGCGAATCATCGCGCAGCGTGCCGTGGGTCAGCTTGATGTCGAGCAGGTCCAGTAACGCATCGGTATCCTGCGCCAGCGCTATTTCATCGCTGTAATCCGGTATGAAACCTGAAGGGTCGTTGCGGTCCACTTTAGGCGTGAGCCCCAGCGCATAGGCCGTCATGACATTCGGATAGCCGACAATGCTCGTCGCATTGGTAATTTGCAGTTCTGGCGCGGTAAGACCCGCATCTCCGGTCTGGGTCCCCGGCGCGATGTAACCCGGTCGATAAAAGTTGAATACCGAGGGTGACAGGTAAGGATGCTGGCCCAACGCCTCGGCCTGGCTGGTGTTGCGCAGAATGACCTCGTTGCTGGGGTCGCCACTATTTACCTCGAAGGCGCGGGCCCAGTGAGTGAAACGCAGAACCGGCTCGCGCAACTTGCCAAAGCCGGGTTCATTGCGCGGCCCGGCATCGCGCGCCTGCGCGTCAAATAAAATCGCTGCGAGCACGGCACTCAGGTCGCCACGCTGTCCGTCGCCCACTGCCGTGCCCGATGGCAGGCTGTAACGGCCCGCATCGAACGCGGCCGCCACCCGCTCCACATAGTCCGGTGCCGGCGCACTGGTGACAAACCGCTGTATTAACTGACGAGAGATAAACGGCCCAACATTGGGGTGGGCAAAGATACCGTCGAGCGCCTGCTGAATGCTTGCATCCGGGCCGGTACCCGCTGCAATGGAAATACCCATAAAGTTTTTCGGCTCCAGCGAGTGGAATTCTCCGAAGCCCGCCAGGGGTGTATGAAAAGCCTCCGTCGGCAATGCCCGCACAGGCGTGAAGAAGCTGGCACCGGCCGGGCTCAGCCCGGTAAACACCTTGGCCAGTTCAGTGACATCGTCATTGTCATAAAGCTCCACCTGGTTGCCCGCGGCATCTTCCACCGGTGTGCCGTCCGGGTTGAGCTGTACCAGCCCCACGGTGAACAGCTGCAGCAATTCCCGCGCATAATTTTCATCCGGCACCCTGCCCGTCACGGGATCCGCTTTTACATTGCGCAGGTAAGTGAGGTAGAGCGACATGGCCGGCGAATAGGTCACGTTCTGCAGCAGGTCGCGGTAATTGCCGAAGGCGCCTTCGGTCAGGATGTCGGCGTAGTGCGCCAGCGACTGCGGTACCAGCCCGACATTGCTGTTGGCGGAGACCACCAGGATCTGGGATAGCGCGAACGCCATGCGCTGGCGGAGCTGGTCTTCACCCTCGATCATAGCCTGCCACACCGAGTTGTTCGGCAGGAAAATCAGGCCTTCGACAGGATTGTTGTTTTCATCGAGGAAAGAACCGTCCTCGGGGAAGCCGGCGAGCACATTTTCCAGGTGCAGCGAAGCGGGCTTGTCCAACTGATCCAGAAACCAGTCCTCCAGCCCCCTGTCCAGTACCTGTTGCACATCGTCTGCACCGGGTCCGAACGTCGCCTGGGAGAGAAAGCGCGCCGCTTCCGTGTCGGTGAGCGCCTGCGGCGCGGGAGGGGGCGGCGGCGGTGGCGGCGGATCCGCAGGGTCGGTGTTCCCACTGCTGGAACCACCCCCGCCGCCGCCTCCACATGCGGTAAGCACCAGCAGCATGCCGGTCAGCATTGTCCTGCGTAGTCCCATCACGAATTCGCTCCCCATGGCGCCATCCTCCCTGCGTTTGAATTTGAGTGGCCAGGCAGTGTTATTTATATGACAAAGGCGTCATGCGCTGCGGGAAAATCTTTGGTTATCTTTACACTCGGAACGGGTTCACAGTTTTCGCTGTCAGCGCCGCGCGGGCGAAAAACGCCGCGGACACGCCGGGCAATTGGCAGTACTGCCCATCGGCGCCGGGCACAAAAAACCCCGGGGGCATGGCCACCGGGGCTCGTAGCAGCAGGGCATTGCTTATTCCGCGGAGCCCATGGCGCTCTGCAGGTAGTTCTGCAGGCCCACCTTGTCGATGAGACCCAGCTGTGTCTCCAGCCAGTCGATATGCTCTTCTTCAGACTCCAGGATATCGGCGAACAGCTCGCGTGAAACGTAGTCTCCCACAGATTCGCAATGGGCAATGGCGTCCTGCAGGTCTTTCCTGGCTTTGAATTCGAGCTTCAGGTCACACTTGAACATCTCCTGCACATCTTCGCCAATCAGGAGTTTGCCCAGATCCTGCAGGTTGGGCAGCCCCTCCAGGAACAGAACACGCTCGATCAGCTTGTCGGCGTGCTTCATCTCGTCTATGGATTCGTGGTGCTCGTAATCGCCGAGCTCCTTGAGACCCCAGTCCTGCAGCATCTTTGCGTGCAAAAAATACTGGTTAATCGCCACGAGTTCATTGCCCAGAACCGTGTTGAGATGTTCGATGACTTTAGAATCGCCCTTCATTAGCCTGCCTCCTGTTCAGAAGCCTGCAGTATGCAGAGCGCAAGGTGATAAATCAAGCTAAGTGGTTGATTTAAAAGGACAAATAGGAATGATAATCAGTGTTATTTGCAGTTGCCGGCTAGCTGACCGCGTAGAACAGGGAATCATCGTCCACCGAATCTACCATCGTTTCTCGCACGATTTCGCTGGTCAACGTGCCGCACTTGCCGCACTGGCTGGCAACCCCCAGGCGCTGGCGGACATCGTTCAGGGACGTGGCGCCATCCTGCACCGCGGCACGAATCTGGGAATCGGTAATCTGCTTGCAGAGACAAACGTACATGGCACTGACAGGCTCTGAAATTCACTGACAGCCTGAAAGTTAGTGCAAATGAGAATGATTGTCAATAGTATTCCACCCGGCAATCAACCCGCACAACCACCGCCGGCTCCCCTCTCCCGGCGGCCCTGGCCACACTGCCTCAGGCGGCGCTAACGTCCCGCGAGGGCAGGTATTGCGGCAGGGTATTCACCTCCGGGTAAAGCTCGCTCATGGCCTCCGACACCCCCATTTCGTTGATCACTTCCACATGGCACCGACGCAGGAGCCGCGGCTCGGCAACCCCGCAGGAATGCGCGATGATCTCTACCTCGTGCATCATGTTGTCGGCGTAACTGGCTACCCGGCGGCTCTTGTGTGTCGGATCCAGGCCCTTCTGCAGGTCGCGATCATGGGTGGCGATGCCCGTGGGGCAGGTGTTCTTATTGCATTGCAGTGACTGGATACAACCCAGCGCGAACATGAAACCGCGCGCCGAGTTGACACAATCAGCGCCCAGGCAGAGCGCGGCGGCCACGCCCGTGGGGTTGATCAATTTGCCCGAGGCCACCACGCGAATACGCTCGCGCAGGCCATACAGTTTCAACTTGTCCACCACCAACGGCAGGCTGCGCTTTAACGGCATGCCCATGGAGTCGATCAGGCTCTGCGGCGCGGCGCCGGTGCCGCCGTCACCGCTGTCCACGGTAAAAAAATCGGGCGCGTAGTCGAAGCCGCGGGCGTGGATGCGCTGACAGAGTTCGTCCAGCCAGTCGGTTTGACCCAGTACCGCCTTGACGCCCGTGGGCTTGCCCGTCACCTCACGCACGCGGTGAATCATGTCCAGCAGATCATCGACGGAGGCGATATCCGGGTGCCGGTTGGGGCTGATCGAATCCTGACCGACGGCAATACCGCGCGTACTGGCGATCACCTCGGTCACTTTCTCGCCGGGCAGAATACCTCCCTTGCCTGGTTTGGCGCCCTGGGACAGCTTGATTTCAAACATGCGCACCTGTTTGTGTTCTGCCACAGCACGCAGGCGAGTGTCGCAGAGCTGGCCGTTCTCATCGCGCACGCCATACTTGGCGGTGCCAATCTGGAAAACGACATCACAGCCACCCTCCAGATGAAGGGTCGACAATCCACCCTCCCCGGTATTCAACCACACGCCCGCCGCCTTGGCGCCATGGGACAGCGCGCGTATTGCCGGCTCCGACAGGGCGCCGAAACTCATCGCAGAGATGTTAAAGAATGACGTTGTCGCGTAGGGAGTACGGGCGTAGCCCCGACCAAACTCTATGGCGCTGCGCGGCTGCACTTCCTCGTCCAGCGGCGGAAACGCACCGTTCAGGAAGATAAAGTCTCCCGCATGGTTAAGCGGATTGGTGGAGCCAAAGGCGACAGTATTGTCGATATTCTTGGCAGCCCGGTAGACCCACGAACGCTGGGCGCGGTTGAAAGGCAGTTCCTCGCGGTCCAGCGCAAAAAAATACTGGCGGAAGAACTCGCCAAGGTGTTCGAAAAAGTAGCGAAAACGGCCTATGACCGGGTAGTTTCGCCGGATGGTTTGCTCGGTCTGAAGCACATCGACAATGTACATGTACGCGATGGCCAGAATGCCGATAGCGAACAGAAAGGCCAGCACCAGGCTGCTGACCTCCAGAAAACCGACTGCGAAATCGCGCAGTACGCTCATTTCCATTTCCATAGCTCGTACCTACTCTTATTCTTCACACCGTTTGGACAACGGTGTTGAGATTCTGTTTACCTTGCTAAAGGTATACCTTTTGGTGTTTTCTTCTCGACTAACTATTACCGCGAACAGGGTTAAAGTGCGGCCGCTGGCTGCCGATGACCCATTGCTTCCCGAGGGAGACCCTACCCATGCGCACCCGACTTTCCTTCATCCTGCTGCTATCGGCCCTCACATTGGGCTGCGAAGCGGCCCAGCTACAGGCGCTGAAGACTTACATGGCGGTTGAAAAAGGCATTGCGGTCGATGATGGCACTGAAATCATCGCCACCGAGGAGCAGACCATCGGCGTGCGCGCGCTGACAGACAAGCTGGATTTCCCCTGGGACATCGCCTTTCTGCCCGACGGCGGGTTGTTGGTCACGGAGCGGCCCGGCAACCTGTTACTGCTCGACCCGCAAACGGGCGCAACCGAGACAGTGAGCGGACTGCCGACCGTGTACTACCGCGGCCAGGGTGGGTTGCTCGGCGTGACGCTGCACCCGAACTTTGCGGAGAATGGCTGGCTGTACCTGGCGATGGCAGTTGCCGTGGATGACGAACGGCGCACCACCCGCGTATCGCGCTACACGCTGCAGGGACAAACACTGGCCGAGCCGCTGCTGATCTTCGAAGCTACCCCGGCCGTGAGTTCCCACAACCACTTCGGCGGCGCCCTGCTGTTCGACAACGACGGCTACCTGTACATAGCGATGGGGGATCGCAAGGAGCGTCATCTTGCCCAGGCACTGGACAACTCACTGGGCAAAATTCTGCGCTACCGCGACGATGGGAGCATCCCGTCGGATAACCCGTTCGTAAAAACGCCCGGCGCCCTGCCGCAGATTTTCAGTTACGGCCACCGCAATCCGCAGGGCCTGACCATCGACCGCGCTACCGGGCGTATCTGGAACGCCGAACACGGCCCGCAGGGCGGCGACGAGATCAATCTCCTGCAGGCCGGCGCGAACTACGGCTGGCCCGTGATCACTTACGGCGAGGAATACGGCGGCGGCAAGATTGGCGAGGGCACACAGCGCGATGGGATGCAGCAGCCGCTGCACTACTACGTGCCGTCTATCGGCACGGCCGGTCTCACCTACTATGACGGCGCCGCCCTGCCCGGTTGGGCGGGCGACCTGTTCGTCGCCGGACTGCGCTCCTTTTCTGTCAGCAGGGTGCGTTTTTCCGCGACGAAAAACGCCGCAGACGAGCGCCTGCTGGAAGGGCTCAGCCTGCGTGCGCGCAACCTCAAGCAGGGCCCTGACGGCCTGCTCTACGTCGTTACCGAGAACGGCGGCATTCTCCAAATCTCGCCAGCTACAACACAGTAGACAGCTCGCGGGGCGTGTTTCGACGCACCGCGACATCTGACATACTGCACCCCCTCCGGCACTACTCAACTGCCGCACTTTCGACGAAAAAAAGGGAAAGATTGAACATGGCGCACTCGTACAAGCCAGCGGACGTACTCGATGTGGAAATCATGGGGGATGAGCGCAGCATGCACGGCCTGTTTGATCACCTGCGCGAAAGTGATCCAGTGGCGTGGGTGGAGGATGCCGAGTACCGGCCGTTCTGGTCACTGAGCAAATACGACGACATCAAACGTATCGGCAGCCAGAATGACCGCTTCCTCAACGCACCGCGCACCATGTTGCTTCCCAGCGAGGCGGAAGAGATGCTCGAGCAGCAGTTCGGCACGAAGAACGGCCTCGAAACCCTGATTCACATGGACAAGCCCAAGCACCTGAAACTGCGCCGCGTCACGCGCGAGTGGTTCTTACCGCGCTCAATCGCCAAGCTGGATGAGGAAGTGAAAGTCCTGTGCAAGGAATACGTGGATAAAATGCAGGACATGGGCGGCGAATGCGACTTTATCAAGGACATCACGCTGCTGTATCCACTACGCATCATCATGTCCATTCTCGGGCTTCCGCGCGAGTCAGAAGCGACCATGCTGAAACTCACCCAGGAAATATTCGGACCGCTGGACCCGGACCTGCAGCGCGATGCAGGTGACAGTGATGAGCAGATGGGTACGCTGTTTGAGCTGGGCGCTTTTTTCAAAGACATTGTCGAGGACCGCAAGAAGAATCCTTCTGACGATCTGGCCACTGTACTCGCCCACGCCGAGGTCGACGGCGAGCCGATGAACGAGCTGGACCAGATGAGCTACTTCATCATCACTGCTACCGCGGGACACGACACCACTTCCGCCGTTCTCGGCGCAGGCATGAAAGCCCTGTTGGAGCACCCGGAGCAAATGACGCTGTGGCGCGACAACCCCGATCTGGATGACGCCGCCAGCAAAGAGCTGATGCGCTGGGTATCCCCTGTGCGCCACATGTTGCGCACGTCAACGGAGGATTTTGAGCTGCGCGGCAAGCAGATCAAGGCCGGCGACGCACTCGCCCTGTGGTTCCCGGCGGCAAATCGCGACCCGGAAGCCTTCGACAAACCCAATACGCTGGACATCACCCGCGATCCGAAAAAGCACCTGGCGTTCGGCTACGGTGAGCACATGTGCCTGGGAATGCACCTGGCGGTATTGGAAGTGGCGCGCTTCTACCGTGAACTGCTGCCGCGCCTGAAGCACATTGAACTGGCGGGGGAGCCACAGTGGGTACAGGCCAATTTTGTGGGTGGGCTGAAGTCACTGCCAGTAAAATACGAACTGGGGTAACGTGCATACCCCGTACTATTCCCGACACAGCGGGCGCTCGAAGCGATAAACTGCGCGCATGCAGACACATCCCTACGGCGACGGCAATTTCCCGTGGCGCACCGCCGGCGCCCTGTTTTTTTTCATCAGCGCCATCGTCGGCTTTGAGTCGGGTGTTTCGCTGACTGAGCGGCCCAACGTCGTAGAGTCCGGCCTGCTGACGAAGGCCTACTACAGCCTGAGCCTTTTCGTGATTGGCGGCGTTGACCTCGGTACTCCGATGGGCGGGCCACTGTTTGGCCGGGTGCTGTTGTGGATAGCGTACTTCGGCGCTCCGATACTGGCGGCGTCAACGCTGATCATTGCATTGTTGCGGGCGCTGGCACCACAGAGCCTGTACCTGCGGCGTCTGCGCGGCCATGTGGTCATCGTTGGTGACTGCGACATTGCGCTCAGCACCCTGCGCGCCATCCGGCGACACAATCGCAAAATCCCGGTCGTCATGGTCAGCGGCAATGCCAACCGGCTGATGCTGGATGAAATGCGTGAAAACTTTGGCGCGATCGTGGCCAGCGGCGACATCAGCCACGACTATTTTCTGGAACAACTCAAGGTGCGCGACGCGCGCAGGATCTTCCTGCTGGAAGACAACAGCCTGCGTAGTTACGAGGCGGCAGCCAGCCTGCTCAAGCGTGTTCCCGGTATCGGCGATCGGGTGGTCATCCACTGCGCCAGCCTGCGTTTTATGCGCTCGATGGAAAATACCGCCGTGGCCAAACGCTGCGAAATATTCAACACCTACCACCTGGCGGCAGCCGGCCTTGTGCGCAGCCACATGCTGCAACAGTTTCAGGAAACGCGCTCAAAAGACGTTGTTGTTCTGTGCGGCTTCGGCCGATTCGGCCAGACCGTTCTGGAGGAACTGCAACGCAGCGCGATCGCCGAACTGGACACCGTGGTCATCATCGATAGCGATGCACACCGCAGGGTGCTGGTGGCCGATGAACAAATGGAATTCTCCGGACGCTACCGAAGGGAGTTATTCGAGGGCGATATCGCCCACCCGGAAGTCTGGGATCGCGTGCAACAGGCGGTAGATCTCGCCTGTGAGAATACGGTGTTCGTCCTCGGCACCGGCCGCGAGGAAGAAAATCTGCGCACTGGCCTCTGGCTACGACAGAAATACCCCGGCGCGATGGTGATTTCGCGTACCAGCGAGGAATCCCTGTTCGCACACGAAGTGGGTCAGGAACACAACATTATCAACGTCAGCATCACGCAACTGGTCGAAGAAAATCTCCCCGACGAATGGGTGCAACTGTCGTAGCGCACGGGCACGCCCTTTTGTCTGGCAGCCGCCGCCGTAAGACAGGCTGGTCTTACACCGCCACAGGTTATACAGTATTTGCCCGTTTCGTGTGCAGCGCCGGAGCCTGCTAACCCCGTGAACGCAACAGCAATCACCAGGGAGAACCTGGAAGCCAGGAACATCGAGGCCGACACCGCCTCCATGCGCGCGCGTATCGAATCTTTTCGGGACAGGATCCCGGCGGACGCGCCGCGTCTGATCATTGATCCCGCGCAATCATCGCGCGCCGCAGAAGACGGCGGCATCCCCGAAATGCCCGCGGCGGAACTGGACGCCGCGACGCTCAAAGCAAACATTCTCAGCCATGGCGCGCTGCTGGTGAGAGATTACTTTCCAGCAAGCGTAATCAGTGCCCTGCCGAAGGCCATCGACGAGGTGCTGCAGGCGGTTGACCTGCCGCGCGAGGAAAAACGTGCGTTGCGCAGCCACTACTACAGCCCGCCGGACAACCTCGCCTCCATCATGCCGGAAGGGGCGATGGAGCTGGGCGCGTTGCGCGTGTTCAACACCCGCGTGGGCGCAGCCATGTGCGCGGAGGCGCCCAGTCTGGCTGAAACGCTGCTGGAAACGTTTGCAGCTTCAGGGTTGAAACAACTGATCAAAGAGTACCTTGGCGAAGCACCCTGCCTGTCGGTCAAGAAATGGGTAGTGCGGCGTTCAGCGCTGCCGGTCGAAAAAGCGGGCTGGCACCAGGACGGCGCCTTCATGGGCACAGACATCAATACCATCAATCTGTGGTTACCCCTGACTACCTGCGGCGGGGACACGGGCGCGCCGGGGATGGATGTCGTACCGCAGCGTCTCTACGACATCGTATCGGCGGATGGCGCCTCGTTTGACTGGGCTGTCGCGGATTCACAGGTCAACCAGACTTTCCGCACCAACCCACCCGTTGCGCCAGTGTTTCACGCCGGCGACGCGTTCTTCTTCGATCACCTGTACCTGCACCGCACGCAATACCGCGAGGATTTCGTGCGCCCGCGCTATGCCATAGAAACCTGGTTTTTTGGGGAGTCGAGTTTTTCCAAGAGCCAGGTGCCGCTGGCCTGGTAGCGTCTGCGCCGCACAAGGGTCACCGTGACGACATTGCTCGCCTGACTCAGTCGCCAGCCCCCGGGCTGCTCTGCACCGCCGGTACGCGATAGGCAAGCAGCATATTCCCCGGTAACTGCCCGAACATCGAATAACCCGACTGCACGTAAAGCCACCCGTCCGCCAGCACCTGGCCACTGACATCGATGGCGCCTCCATGCCCTTCAACGCCATTGGTCGCGTTAAAGGGGCGCGCTGTTTCGGCCTGCCAGAGCAGCGCACCGCTGTCGATATCGAAAGCGCGTATCTTGCCGTCCAAACCGGCGCTGAACACCAGTTGATCGGTGCTGGTCAGCGCTGCGGACAAACCGTAATAGAACGAACAGGCGTACTGGGTTTCAAGGTCGATGTTTTTCCCGGCACGCATGTTTTGCAGACCGACCAGCGGCTTGTTTTCTTCGGGAATGAAGCACCCACGCTCAACGGGCTGAAACCAGAGCACCTCGCCGCTGGCGGAGTCCAGGGCGTGCAGACCGGGCCGAGGTTGGTACCCGGGTCGCTGGCGCTCCGGGTCGGAGGCGGCAACCAGCAGACGCTCACCGGACAACGCCATGCCCCAGTGTATGCCGCCGTTGGTTGTTGTCTTGTGCAGATCCGGGCCGATTGCCGCGTTGCTCACGCGCGCCTGCCACAACACGCGCCCGTTTGACTGCGGATCGAGCGCGAACACATCCCCGGACTTCTGACCTGCCAGCAGGATCTCCTCGCCCGAAGGCAGTTCAGCGAGGATCACCGACGCGCCAAAGTCGAAGTCACCGCCGGCGTTCTCCGGGCAATTGGCGCCGCCATTGAGACAGGCGGCATTCCAGGCATCGTCCGCGGTGGCCTGGAACTTCCACACCAGTTCGCCACTGTCGATATCCAGCGCGACGATCGCGTCC